>DASUSN010000155.1:0-62025 GCA_036375075.1 Thermoanaerobaculia bacterium
GGCGGCGTCCCGCGCCGCCACCCCCGGGCGGGTGGAGCGCGCCACGTGGCGAGAGGCTTCGGCCTCCCCAGAATGCGGGCGGCGGGACGCCGCCCGCTCAGCCGCCGGGACGGCGGCGGTCCGGGTTCTGAGACAGCCTCCAATTGCCTCCGCTTTCGGATTCGCACGTTCGCGCGCTGAGGCTACCGAATACGAAAACCGAGGCGCGCTTTTTGTCTCTTGCGTGCGGCGAGGCGCAGATCCATCTTGACGGCACGAGGTGGCAAATGCGAAGGATGCTGGCAGTCAGTGCGCTCGTGGTGTGTCTACCGGTGGCCGCGCAGACCGGAAACGTCGACATTCAGCCGCAGAAGAACGTGCGATTCAACGGTGCGCAGTTCCAGTGGGGCGCACAGGCACAGTTGGGAAAAGTAGCGCCGGGAGCGGGGAACCGCTGCCGGGTGACGCTCGAGTACATGACCGTGAATCAGGGGCAGGCCACGCGGGCCGCCTATCTCAACCGCTATCTCGTCGACGGCGCGCAGGTCGGATCGCGCGCCGTGGCGGCGGGCAGCCGCGGCGGCGAGCGATTCACGGAGACGCTCGACCTGCCGGCAGGACAGCATCAGTTTCAGCTCGTGCTCGACGCCGGGAACGCCATCGCGGAACGCGATGAGGCGAACAACCGCCAGACGATCACGTACACCGTCGCCTGCGGCGTCACCGGACCGAAGATCGACGTGACGGCCGCACCCACATTGCGTGTGGCCGCACTCAATGTGCAATGGAACAACCCGCGGCCCCTGACGCTGCGCTCGTCGCAGGCGAACGCGCGGCGCGACGGCTACTGCCGATTTCCGATCGCCTTCACGATCGTCGAAGCCGACCGGCGCGCGGTGACGACACCGTTCTCGGTGGTCATCGTCGAGAACCAGCGCGACGGCATGCCGGCGCAAACGATCCCCTCGATTCCGGCGGGAGGGCAGGCGCCGGTGACCGGACAGGTGTGGCTGCGGTGCTGCAAACGCACCGAACCGCGGTTCGCGGTGCTGCACATCGACCCGCCGCAGAGCATCCGTCTCGACGAGCGCAACCGGGAGAACAACCGCTTCACGCTGAATTACGAAATCACCGGCTCCTGCAACTGAGGGCGATGACGTGGCGCGCGAAGGCGCACCGTCCAATTGTAGGCCCGGGCAAAGCCCGGCGGATCACCGTGATGATAAGTGAGGCGGCACTGACCAAAAGGCTTGTCACGACGAGTGCCGCGAGCCCTTTCGGCGTCTGGGCTCGTAAAGCTGATTCCGGAGAAATGTCGGATTACCGAAGCCGAAGACGCTCCTTGAGATGATGCTCGAGGCCGGCTACGAAGAATCGACCTCTCGCCAGCAGAACGGCATTCTGAACGGTCTCCGCGAGGAGTCCTGGGACTGCCGGCGTCGCGATCGGGACATCCATCCGAGACACCTTTCCGCTACTTATTACTGCCATCCTTCCTGGTGCTAGTGTTTCCGCACCATGGCAGGCTTCCGCGACGGCGGCTCCGTGGAAGAGGAGTACGACCGTCTCTTCGACGCTCTGGCTGAACTTGCGGAAGACCTCGACATCCCGCTCGACGAAGCCGAAGGCCTCATCAACGATGTCCTCCTGAGTACCCTCGTCAAGCGGAACATCACCGACATCGATACCTGGGTAGCCGCAGCATTCACTTCCGCCGTGAGTCAGCGTGGAGGGCGAGTATCGTGAGTTTCCGACGCCGGATCGACCGCAATCGTACCCGTGAATTTGCTGAAACCGGGCGACGCTTGACCCAGGAGCGAAAGGCAGCTCCGGGGATCGTCGATCCGCTGCTTCAGAAAACTGCCCGAACGAATTGGCCGGCTCTTGCCGAGCGCCCTGAGCTCCAGACTGCCGGAGCTCTCGAACGTTTGGGAAACCTCTTCGCCGAGCGGCTCACGCAGGACGCTGTGCATGCGAAGGCGATCGCGGACCTCGCTGTCTCGGCAGCCGAGGCGATGCCCGAGCACTTGTACCCCGCCGTCGTCATCGGTCAGCTCCGGGCGCACGCCTGGAAAGACCTGGGCAAAGCCCTTCGATTTCTCGGCAAGAACGAAGAATCTGTCGAGGCTTTCGCGACTGCCGAACAGCGACTGGAAGTCGGCCCCGCTGCTCTCGCCCATGATCTCGCCATCGTCCGATTCAACCTGGCAGTCTCACTTCAGGAGTTGGATCGATACGACGAATCGCGAGCTTTGCTTTCCGAAGCAAAACAGGTGTTCAAAGACCACGATGACACCAGGAACGCGATTTACTGTGCACTCGGCGAGGGCGTTCTCCTGCAGCGGCTGAAGCGCTTCCGCGAGGCGCGGGAAGTCTATCTCTCCTCCTCGACGCACGTCAGCAGCAACCTGGGGTACATCACAGGGACACGGAACCGAGGGCTCGACGCGTAACTTACAGAAGGAAGACCACTTAAAAGTGGTCGGGGCAAGAGGACTTGAACCTCCGACCTCACGGTCCCGAACCGTGCGCTCTACCAGGCTGAGCTATGCCCCGATTGATTCCACGAGCCGCGACAGGGGGGTCGCGGGCGAGAGGCGCGGATTCTAGGCGAATCCCGCCGAGCGGTCAAACTAACGGCGCCCCCCTGGGTTTCATTCCGGTGACGCCCGGAATCGCGCCCGCGCGCCTCCCGTTGGCCTTTGCAGGAGCACCAACTATGAAACGCATCGCAACCTTTCTGACACTGCTCGCGCTGGCACTGCCGGGACTCGCGCAGCAGTTCGAAGAGAAGATCGACGTCAACGCCGTGCTGCTCGACGTCATCGTCACCGACAACAAAGGCAATCAGATCCTCGGCCTGACCAAGGACGACTTCGTGGTCAAGGAGAACGGGGTGGCGCAGGAAGTCGACTCGGTCGACTACTTCACCAACCGGCAGAACCTCGACGCGCGCGAGGAGAACGCGCCGTTCAAGGTCGAGAAGGTCCGCGAGGACCGCTACTTCGTCTTCTTCTTCGACAAGCCCGAAGATCCGGGCGTGCTGTTCGACCAGCTCTCGCAGGCCCGGTCGGCCGTGCGGCAGTTCATCCGCGACGACATGAAGCCGACCGACCTGGTGGCCATCGCCGGTCACGACGTGCGGCTGAAGGTGTGGAGCGACTTCACCAGCGACAAGGCGAAGCTGGAGAAGGCGCTGGAGGACTCGGCGCGGTTCGGCAAGGGTGAGGTGAATACGCCCGCGGGCGAGGGCCCGTCGATCCTGCGGAACGTCGACCAGGCGTCCATGCTGGGCGGCACGGGCAGCGTGTACGAGGCGCTGGACGTGCTGGCCGAGGCCGTGCGGCCGATCCGCGCGCGGAAGAACCTCGTGCTCTTCTCGCCGGGCATCGTCGACATCGACGAGACCGTGCGCGCGGGGATGGTCGTGAACCGCAGCCGGCATCTCGATCCCGCGCTGCGGTCGCTCAACGCCGCGAACGTGTCGGTGTACAGCGCCCAGCTCCAGCGCCCGACGGACACCGAGGTGAACACGACCCCGCTGTTCCACCAGCGCCTGACCGAGCTCGCGAGCGAGACCGGCGGCGAGTACTTCCAGTCCGGCGCGAGCTTCCGGCCGGTGCTGCGGAAGGTCGACCGCACCAACGCGGGCTACTACCTGGTGACCTATCGCTCGCGCAAGCCGCGCGGCGAGAAGGGCTTCCAGAAGGTGGACGTGTCGCTGAAGAGCCCCGGGCTCAAGGTCGTGGCCCGCTCGGGCTACGAGTTCGGCGGCTGATGCTGTCATCCTGAGCCGCGTAGACGGCGAAGGAACCCCCGATTCGCGCGCGTCACGTGCTATCGCAGGGGATCCTTCGCCGCGCTACGCCGGCTCAGGATGACAGGTGAAGGTGACGCGCTCGCCCGGCACGAGCTGGGCGAGCTTCCACCGCTCCGCCGCGAGCACGGTCATCGGCTGCAGGTAGCCGCCGGTGACCGGATGATCCGGCCCCATGGCCACGAGGCTCCCGTCCGGGTGGAGCTGCACGGTGCCGCACTGCATGCCGATGCTCTTCAGGTCGGAGGGGATATCCACGCGCAGCGGCTGCAGGGGACGCAGGCGAATGCCCACGCGATCGAGCTGCGGGGTGACTTCGCATTCGACGCGCGTGAGGCCGAGGTCGTGGGGTCCGTTCATGGCCCGGATGGTGGCGCGGTCGTTCGGAGTGCGGCGGCCGTTGCCGCCGCTTTGCAAGCGCGGGCCGAAAGCGAGGTAGGCGCGGAGGCCGCCGGTGACGCGGCCGAAGGTGTGCTCCTCGCCTGCGTGCACGGACTCGACGGCGATGGCGAGATCGGGCGTGCACCACGCGATCGAGGCATCCGAGGGGAAGCGGATGCGCGGACCGACCAGCGGGCATTCGAGGACGGGCGCGTTCGGATCGTTGCCCACAGCTTCGTTGGCGAGGGCGGCGGCGATGTCGTCGAAGGGGCGATCCGTCCAGGTCGCGAGCGGCGCGGTGAGGTCGAAGGGCGGTCTTCGAGTCTTCGAGTCGTCGAGTCGCCGAGGAGCTGCTCGAAGACTGGACGGCTCGACGACTCGAAGACTCAGCCCGTCTCCCGCGGTGATCGCGTTCTCGAGATCCACGTCCGTTCTCCCCAGCACGTTCCATCCGCCCGGGGTGTCGATCGGGTAGAACGCGGCCACGTTGCCTGCGATGGCGAACGATCCGGCTGCGACGGGGCGGGAGGTCGGGCGGCGCGGCATCGACCACTCCGCGGGCCAGCCGTCGAGGTAGGCGAAGCCCCCGCGGAAGCCGAGGTAGCGGGCGATCAGGCGGATGTCGGGGATGCGGGCGAGGAGGTTTTCGCGGGTGAGGTTCGCGTGGGAGAGGAATTCGGGGAGATCGGGGCCGTCGAAGGCGATGGGGATCGTGTGGACGCGCCCCGCCCGCCCAGGTCCCTCGCTACGCTCGGGATGACAGCGGGTGAGCGCGGAGATGTCCGGCGCCCCTTCGAAGATCACGTATAGCGACGAGTGTCCCGGGATCGAGCGCACCACGTCCGGCAGCGTCCGGACATACGCGTTCGCGGAGTGCAGCTCTTCCGCCGTCACGTCGCCGAGGTCGATCAGGACGGCGCGGTCGCCGGCGGGCGCGATCTGCATCGCTTGGTGATAGCCTGCCCGGCCATGAATCGCAAGCACGAAGACCTTCTCGACGGGATTGCGTACGACGCGATGATCGAGCGCGGCCTCAAGCCCGAGTTCGACCAGTCCGTGCTCGACCAGCTCGACGACATCCACGCGCCCGCGCGCGGTGGCGAGGACGTCAAAGACCTCCGCGCGCTGCCGTGGTGCTCGATCGACAACGACGACTCGCGCGACCTCGACCAGCTCACCTGGGCCGAGGACCGCGGGGACGGCGACACGCGCATCCTGATCGCCGTTGCCGACGTCGACGCGCTCGTGCGCAAGGGCACGCCCATCGACAAGCACGCCCGCCACAACACCACCTCCGTCTACACCGCGGCGAAGGTCTTCTCCATGCTGCCGGAGAAGCTCTCCACCGACCTCACCTCCCTCAATCCCGGCGAGGACCGGATGGCCCTGGTCATCGAGATGACCGTCCACGAGGACGGCTCGATCGCGCAGGGCGACGTGTACCGGGGCCTGGTGCACAACCACCTCAAGCTCGCGTACGACCGCGTCGCGGCGTGGCTCGACGGCAAGGACGACGAGCCGGAGGGCGTGGGCCGCGTCGAAGGCCTCGCCGAGACGCTCCGCCTGCAGGACAAAGTCGCCGATCGCATGCGCGACCTGCGGCACCAGAACGGCGCGCTCGACCTCGAGACCATCGAGGCCCGTCCCGTCATCCGCGACGGCAAGGTCGTCGACCTGCGCCAGGCGCAGCGGAACAACGCCCGCCTGCTCATCGAGGACTTCATGATCGCCGCGAACGGCGTGACCGCGCGCTTCCTGGCCGCGCACAAGCTGCCCAGCATCCGCCGCGTGGTGCGCTCCCCGGAACGGTGGGACCGCATCGAGCGCATCGCCGAGGACGCGGGGGACCGGCTGCCGCCCGAGCCGGATCCGATCGCGCTGGAGCAGTTCCTCCGGCGCCGCAGGAAAGCCGATCCGATGCGCTTCCCCGACCTCTCACTATCCATCGTCAAGGCCATGGGCGCGGGCGAGTACGTGGTCGAGGAGCCGGGCGACACGCCGATGGGACACTTCGGCCTTGCGGTGAAGGACTACACGCACTCGACGGCGCCGAACCGCCGCTATCCGGACCTCATCACCCACCGCCTGGTGAAGTCCGCGCTGGACGGGCGCAAGCCGGCGTACACCGCCGACGAGCTGGCCGAGCTCGCGGAGCACTGCACGAATCAGGAAGACGCGGCCAACAAGGTCGAGCGCACCGTGCGCAAAGCGGCCGCGGCGTGCATGCTCTCCGGCCGCGAGGGCGAGCACTTCGACGGCGTGGTCACCGGCGCCTCGCAGAAGGGCACGTGGGTGCGCATCTTCCGTCCGCCGATCGAAGGGAAGGTCGTCCGCGGCTGGGACGGTCTGGACATCGGCGACCGCGTGCGGGTGAAGCTCCTCGACGTCGACATCGAGCGCGGGTTCATCGATTTCGGCCGAGCATAGGACTTCGGTCGAGCATCGCGCTCCAGAGAAAGAACGCCGGGCCGAGGAGGTGCGTGAGGACGCGCGGGGCGAGATGCTCCGTGAGGCCGCGCAGCTCCCACGGCGAGACGGCGTACACCGCGGCGTAGAGCAGCAGCATCGGGACGATCATCGCGCCCGCGAGCGCGAGGGGACGCCAGCGCTTCTGCGCGGCGAGCACGATCGCGGCATAGAGGTAGTAGTTGACGAAGACGCCGCGATCGATCGCGTTGTCGCCGAGGAGCAGGATGGCCGCGGGCCGGCCGCGAGGGATGGTCCGCAGCGACGGGTAAAAGTCCGGCATCACGTGCGCGCGCCGCTCTTCGACGCTCATCGGCGCCAGCACGACCGCGCGGCGCAACAGCGGGACGAGGCTCGGCAGGGCCGCCGCGAGGACGGAGGCGAAGACGAGCGCGTTCGCGAGGTGCTTCAACGAAGCACGAGCTTAGTTAAGTAGTGTCAGAGCCGGAAACTTAACTTAAGCGGTGGTAGCGAAGGCGGCTTAAGTTAAGTTTCCGGCTCTGACACTACTTAACTCCCGGCCTGCAGGTCGCTGACGGCGACGACGCGGTTGGAGGCGTCGAGCGTGACCAGCTTCGCCGTGTGGTTCAGCGTCTGGCCGTCGTGCAGGACGCCCCAGGAGAGCACGCTCACGACGTCACCCGCGCGCATGCCCGGTGCGCTGATCTCCCCCGACGCGCCGGCCTCCGCGAAGGTGGTCACGCGCTCGCCGGTGGCGTGGTTCACGACTTCGACTTCCTCCAGCGGCAGGATGTTCGCCGCGGTGAGAATGAGCGGATCGGCCTTCAGCGTCACCCCCTCGGCACGCGTGACGGTAGCGTTGCGGACCGCGGCGCGAACGAGACGGCGCATCATGGGCGAGGCACCCTCACGTTGTCGATCAGGCGCGTCTTCCCGATGCGCACCGCCCCCGCGAGCAGGACCTCGCGCCGGAAGTCCTCGGGCGGCTCGAACGTGGAGGGGTCGACGACGACGAGGTAGTCGACGTCGACGCCACCTTCCTCCTCGACGACCCGGCGCATCAGCTTCTCGACGCCCGCGACGTCGTGGATGCCGTGGGTGATGGCCTCCTCACCTGCGCGGAGCGCGCGGTGGAGCACGGGTGCCTTGGCGCGCTCCGCCTCGGACAGATACGAGTTCCGCGACGACATCGCCAGCGCGTCGGGCTCGCGCATGGTCTCGCCGAAGACGAGGCGCACGGGGATGTCGAGGTCGCGCACCATCCTGTCGATGACCGCGCATTGCTGCGCGTCCTTGCGGCCGAAGGCGGCCAGATCCGGCTGCACGATGTTGAACAGCTTCGCCACCACCGTGGCCACGCCGTCGAAGTGTCCCGGGCGGCGCTCGCCCTCAAGCGGGCCGGAGACCCCGCCGACGGCCACCGCGGTCGACGCCCCCGGCGGATACATGATCTCGACCCCGGGCAGGAACAGCAGGTCGACGCCGATCTGCTCGAGCAGCTCGCGGTCGCGCTTCTCGTCGCGCGGGTAGCGCGCCAGGTCCTCGGTGGGCCCGAACTGCTTCGGGTTCACGAAGATCGACACCACGACGTACGTCGCGCCGGCCTCGCGCGCGGTCTCGACGAGCGAGAGGTGGCCCGCGTGGAGGAAGCCCATCGTCGGCACGAAGCCGATCGTCGCGCCGTGCATGCGCGCGGCGCGAACGGCTTCGCGGACTTCTTCGATCGTTTTTACGACTTGCATCGTCAGCGCGGCATCTCGATCACCACGCCACCGTCATCGCGGGCGGCGTAGAGGCGCTTCAGCTCCTCGTCCGAGGCCATGTGGAAGGACTCTTTCTGCTCGTCGGGGAACGCGCCGCTGCGCACGTCCGCGAGATAGCCCTCCAGCGCGGCCTGCATGTCCTGCGCGATGTGCGCGTACTGGCGGACGAATTTCGGCGTGTGGCCGTCGTAGATGCCCAGGACGTCGTGGAAGACCAGCACCTGTCCGTCGCACGACGGGCCGGCGCCGATGCCGATGGTCGGGATGGTGATCTGCTCGGTGATGATCGCCGCGAGCTCGGACGGAACGCATTCGAGGACGAGCGAGAAGCAGCCCGCGCGCTCGAGGGCCACGGCCTCGTCGATCATCCGCCGCGCGTCGTCCGCGTTCTTCCCCTGCAGCTTGAAGCCGCCGAGGGCGTTGACCGACTGCGGGGTCAGGCCGATGTGGCCCATGACCGGGATCTCCGCGTCGAGGAGCGCCTCGATGACCTGGATGCGCGACGGCTTCGCGCCCTCGATCTTCACCGCGTGCGCGCCCGCCTGGATGAAGCGTCCGGCGTTGCGGACGGACTCCTCCACGGACAGGTGGTACGAGAGATAGGGCATGTCGCCGACGATCAGGGCGGACTTGGTCCCCCGCGCGACGGCGCGCGTGTGGTGGAGCATGTCGTCGACCGTCACGCTGAGCGTGTCCGGATAGCCGAGGACGACCATGCCGAGGGAGTCGCCGACCAGGAGGATGTCCGCGCCCGCGGCGTCAGCGACTTTCGCGCTGGGGTAGTCGTAGGCGGTGAGCATGCCCACGCGCGACTTGCCCTTCATCGCGCGGACCATCGGGACGGTGACTTTTTTGCGCTGCTCGTTCATCTCTCGCCTCCATGGGACCGGAGGCGCGGTACGAGAGATGAGTGATGAGCGATGACTGATGACTGACTCATCACTCATCGCTCATCCCTCATCACTACGTTCTGGCGTCTCGGTCCGTACACTCAGGATCCAAGCGGTACGTAGTACTGAGTTCCCTTTTGGGCATTCCGGACCTGCTCGACGAGCTGTTCGAAATGCTCGGGCGTGTTCACGAAGTCGATCTCGGTCGAATTCACCACCAGCAACGGCGTCTCGTCGTACCGGTAAAAGTAGTGAGAGTACGCCTCGCTGAGCTCCTGCAAATACGACGAGGAGATCGCTTTCTCGTAAGCCCGCCCACGCTTTTTAATGCGCTTCAACAGTGTATCAAGACTGGCCTGGAGGTAAATGACCAGGTCCGGCTTGGGGACCTGCTCGTACAGCAGGTCGTACAACCGGTTGTAGATCATCAGCTCTGAGTCGTCCAGTGTCAGATACGCAAAAACCTTGCTACGGGCGAACGTGTAGTCCGTCAGGATGAGCTCCGTGAAGAGATCCCGCTGGGCGAACTGCCGCATCTGATCGAAACGCGAGAGCAGGAAAAACAGTTCCGTCCGGAACGCGGCGCCGCGTTTGTCCTTGTAGAAGTCGTCCAGGAACGGGTTGTCCGCGTCCTCCAGGACCTTCGTGGCCCGGAAACGCTTCGCCAGAAGGCTCGTCAGCGAAGTCTTGCCGACCCCGATCGGGCCTTCGATGGCGATGTGACGCCACGGGAGGGTGGACATGCGGGCGCAAGAATAAACGATGAACGATGAACGATGAACGATGAACAGAGGCCGGGACGGAGCCAGAGGAGCGGTTCATCGTTCATCGTTCCGCGTTCATCGTTCGTGATAGAACGCGCGGCATGTTATCGATCGAAGACTACCGGCTCGGCAACGGTCTCCGGGTCGTCCTCAACGAAGATCACTCCGCGCCGCTCGTGGCCGTCAACGTCTGGTACCACGTCGGCTCGAAGAACGAGCGGATCGGCCGCACGGGCTTCGCGCACCTCTTTGAGCACATGCTCTTCTCCGGGTCGGAGCACGTCGGCAACAACGAGCACATCCGCCACGTCCAGTCGGTCGGCGGCGTGCTGAACGGCACGACGTTCTTCGACCGCACCAACTACTTCGAGACCCTGCCCTCCAACTACCTGGCCCTCGGCCTGTGGCTGGAGTCGGACCGCATGGGCTGGTTCCTCCCCGCGCTGACGCAGGAGAAGCTGGACATCCAGCGCGAGGTGGTCAAGGAAGAGCGCCGGCAGCGCTACGACAACGTGCCGTACGGCACGGCCTTCGAGCGCCTGCTGCACCTGGGGTACAACCCCGAGTACCCGTACCACTGGCCGACCATCGGCTCGATGGAGGACCTCGAGGCGGCGTCGCTCGACGACATCCGCGACTTCTTCGCCACCTGGTACCGCCCGGACAACGCGACGCTGACGATCGTCGGGGACTTCGTGCCGGACGAGGCGAAGCGCCTCGTGGAGCAGTACTTCGGCGAGATCCAGCCGGGCGGCTCGTTCCCGAAGTTCGAGGCGCAGCGCGTGCCGCCGGGGCATGAGGTGCGGGAGACGTTCGCGTCGCACGTGCAGCTCCCGCGTCTGTACCGGCTCTACCACATCCCGAAGATGGGCGACGCCGAGTGGGTCGCCGCGGATCTCCTCACCACCATTCTGGCCTCGGACAAGGCCAGCCGCCTGGACCGCGTGCTCGTGCACGAGCGGCAGATCGCGCAGGACGTCTCCGCGTACGTGCTGTCGACCGAGGCGACCGGGATGATGATGCTGCACGCGACGGCGCGCGAGGGCATAGCCATCGACGAGATCGAGAGCGCGATCGACGAGGAGGTGGCGCGGATCGCGGTCGGCGGCATCACGGAAGACGAGCTGACGCGCGCGCGCAACCGCGCGGAGATGGAGTTCGCGCACCAGATCGAGACCTTCGACGCGCGCGCCGACCTCCTGGGCATGATGTCGACGTATTTCGGCGACCCGTCCAGGATCCACCGGTGGCTCGATCCGTACCGCGGCGCCACGGCCGAGGACCTCGCGCACATCGCGCGCAAGTACCTCATCCCGGAGAACCGCGTGACGAGCCTGTTCATCCCGACGTCGTCGTCCGACCGGAGCGCCGCATGACCATCGACCGCACCACCGCGCCCGCTCCGACGGAGCCGCGCCCGTATCACTTCCCGCACATCACGCGCGAGACGCTCCCGAACGGGCTGCGCGTGCTCGTGGCCGAGAACCACAACGCGCCGCTGGTGTCGTTCCGCACGCTGATCCGCTCGGGCGCGGATCACGACACGCACGCCACCGCGGGACTCGCGGCCATCACCGCGGACCTCCTCGACGAAGGCGCCGGCAACCGCGACGCGATCCGGCTGGCCGAGGCCCTCGGCCTCCTGGGCGCGGCGCTGGGGACCGGCGCGGACTGGGACGCGTCGTACGTGTCCGCGGACGTCCTCGCGCGCAACGGCGAGGCGGCGCTGGAGATCGTCGGCGACGTCACCGCGCGCGCGACGCTGCCGGAGGACGGGCTCGAGCGCGTGCGGGCCGAGCGCCTGAACGAGCTCCTGCAGCAGCGCAACGAGCCGTCCGCGATCGCGGGCAAGCGCTTCTCCCACCTGCTCTACGGCACGGGCGCGTACGGGAACTCGATCGGCGGGAACCCGGACTCCGTCGGACGCATCACCCTCGACGACGTGCGGGCTTTCTACGCCCAGCACTACGTGCCGAACAACAGCGCGGTGGTGGTCTCGGGCGACATCTCGCCCGCGCACGCCGTCGAGGTGGTCCAGCGCGTCTTCGGCGGCTGGGCACGGGGCGCGGAGCCGCCCCGGCCGGTGGTGCAGCCGCGCCCGATCGACGCGAGCCGCGTGTACGTGGTCGACCGCCCGCAGGCCGTGCAGTCGGAGATCCGCGTCGGCCACCTCGGCGTGCCGCGGTCGTGTGAGGACTACTTCCCGCTGTCGGTGATGAACGCGATCTTCGGCGGCGTGTTCAACTCGCGCATCAACATGAACCTGCGCGAGCGGCACGGCTACACGTACGGCGCGCGCTCGCAGTTCGCGTTCCGCCGTCACGCGGGGCCGTTCGTCGTGGCGGCACCGGTGCGCAACGAGGTCACGCTGCAGTCGGTGAACGAGCTGCTCGCGGAGCTGCGGCGCATCCGGACGGGAGACATCGACACGCGCGAGCTGGACGACGTGAAGAGCTACCTCATGGGCGTCTTCCCGGCGACGGTGCAGACCGCGTCGGACATCGCCAGCCGCCTGGTGGACATGGAGCTGTACGGTCTGCCCGAGGACTACTTCGACCACTACCGCGAAAACATCGCGAAGGTGTCGAAGGAGGACGTCGAGCACGTGGCGAACAAGTACCTCGACCCCGATCGCGTCCTCATCGTCATCGTCGGCAACGCCAGGGAGATCCGCGAGCCCCTCGGCACGCTGGGCATGCCGGTGCACGAGCTGGACATCGACGGGAACATGCTGGCGGTGGGCTAGCGTCAACAGCAGCAGCTACGCCGGGGCCGCGGCGGCACGATGCGATAGCGCAGGGCGACGTGGACGGCGCTTTCGCGGTCGCGGACGACGAAGAGCTCCTGGCGGAACCGCACCGAGTACTCGACCTCACGATAGACGAACGAGACCGGGACGGAGACGCGCTCGGAGAGCGATTGGGTGAACGTCACCGCGGCCCGGCCACGCTCGTAGGTGGGTGACGCGACGTCGCCGCGCTCGTAGGGGGGCGACACGATGTCGGTCGCCGGAAAGGCCGGCCTCGTGCCTGCGGCGATGTGAAACAACTCGCGCTTGCTCGTCGTCCCGTCGTAGGTCACGCCGGCTTCCAGGCGGCCTTCCTTGCCGCTGAAAATCGACGCGAACGGAACGCCGGCGGTGAAACCGTAGGTGAGGCTCCCGATGTCGTTGGGCGTGGACTCTACGCGCTTGTAGCCGACCGTCAGTGCGATGCGCGGCGCCTTGCGCGGATCGCGGATGCGCGCGAGGTAGGCGCTCAACGCCCGCGGGCAGTCGGTGCCGCAGTCGCGTCCCTCGTGACGATAGAAGCCGTTCAGATTGCGCCCCGCCAGCTCCAGCGTCGCGGTGCCGCCGAGCTCCCACGGGCCGACGATGTCGCGCCGCGCGGTGTAGAAGCCCGTGATGTAGACCTGGGGCTGATTGTTCAGCACGGACGCGAAATCGGTTTCGATCGGCGACGGCGTGCCGGCGCCACGCACGGCGTTCTCGAACGCCAGTGCGCTCTCTTCGCGCTGGAACGATTTCCCAGCGTCGGCGGCGGCGATGCCACTGGCCGCGAGCGCCTGCAGGAACGCGCTCTGCGCATCGGCCGGCGGCGGCACGAGCGCGGCAAGAAGCGCGCGATGGCGCGCGACGTCGCGTCCGACGAGCCGCGTGGTCCAGTCGTACGACAGCGCCCACTTGACGTCGTCGAGCGCGCTCAGCGTCCCCTCCAGCTTCTTCCTGTCCGCTTCGCTGAGGCTCGACCCCGCCTGCGTGCTGAGCGCCGGCTTCGTGAACTTCGTCTCCAGCCGCAGATGGCCGTAGACGTCGATGGGCGGCCTGTAGCCGAAAGCAACGCCCGTCGCGTCGTCGCCCACCACCGCGGTGTCGAGCGATCCGGAGAGGGTGGTCAGGAAGTCCTTGAGCGTGGCCTGGACGGGCGCGTTGAGGTCCGATATGCCGTCGTTCACCGACGCCAGCGCCGTTTTCACCGCCTCCGCGGCGGGGGCCTCCGGGTTCTTCACCGAAACCGCGACCCAGCGCTCGAAACACTCGCGCGGCGTGTCCGTCGGACGGCAGCGCTCCTGCGCGGACAGGGGCAAGGCGATCGCGAGCGCGAACAACGGGACGATGTTACGAAGCATGACGCTTCCTCCCGCTCGCTATGGACGGACACGCCCGCGGAGTTCCAGACAATGTAGGGCGCGGCTTCAGCCCGCCCCTCTCGTGGGTGGGGGCGGCCTGAAGCCGCGCCCTACATTGCTCGCTACGGCCCGCCGCCGGACGTGTCCGCGTCCGTCAGGCGGGTCGGGCGGCGGTCGGTCCACACTTCGCGGATGTACGCGAGGGACTCCTGCTTCGACCCTTGAAATCCCCCGTCGGTCCAGCCGGCGGGGTTCTCGCGGTCCGCGGGCCAGATGGAGTACTGCCCTTCTTCGTTCCGCACGACCCGGTAGGTCGTGGTGTCTTCCTGATCGATGTTCGCCATCACCGGTTCCTCGTCTCTCTTCGGTTTCGCCGCGACGACCCCGGCCGCGGCGACGGTCTGCAGGAGCAGGAGCAGCATCGATGCCCCATGCAGCGCGCCGAACGTTTTCCGCACCGGATGCGTGCGGTCGAGAGATGAGATCGCCACGGGCGACAGGACCCGCATGGTGCGGATGCGCAGGTCGACGAGCGCCTGCGCGGCCGCGAGCATCACCGCCACGAACAGCGCGATCAGCACGAGCCGCCGGACGCGCCGCAGCTCCAGCGCGAACAGGACCAGCGGCGCGGCGAGGGCGATGTAGTGCCAGCGCGCGAGCATGGAACCGACCACGTCCGCGGCCACGGTCGGGTTCGGCGCGATGCGGAACGCGGCCGAGGCCGCGAGCATGAGGAAGAACCCGCTGCCGAGCCACAGCGCGGCGATCAGTCGTTGTACAGCGCTCGTATCGCCTCCCCGTATGGCGGACGCAACACGCCGCGCTCGGTGATGATGGCCGTGATCAGCCGCGCCGGCGTCACGTCGAAGGCCGGATGGCGCACCTGGATCCCCTCCGGCGCGACCCGCGCGCCGAAGATGTCCACCACCTCCTCGGCGCTCCGCTCCTCGATCGGGATTTGATCCCCGCTCGGGCAGGCAGGGTCGATGGTCGACACCGGCGCCGCGATGTAGAACGGCACCCCGTGCGCCTGCGCCAGCACGGCCACGGTGTACGTGCCGATCTTGTTCGCCGCGTCGCCGTTCGCGGCGATGCGGTCCGCGCCGACGATCACGGCGTCGAACTTCCCCTGCTGGAAGAAGTGCCCCGACATGTTGTCGGTGATGAGCGTGACGTCGATCCCGTCGCGTTGCAGCTCCCACGCGGTCAGGCGCGCGCCCTGGAGATACGGCCGGGTCTCGTCCGCGAACACCGCCACACGCTTGCCGCCGTCGATCGCCGCCCTGATGACGCCGAGGGCCGTGCCGTACCCGGCGGTGGCGAGGGCGCCGGCGTTACAGTGCGTGAGCACCGTCGTGCGCTCACCGAGGAGCTCGGCGCCGTAGCGGCCCATGCGCATGTTTCCCTCGACGTCCTCGCGATGAATCCGCTGCGCCTCGGACAGCTCCCCGTTCACGGCCAGCATCCGGTCGACGGCCCACGCGAGATTCACCGCCGTCGGCCGGGCCGCCTTCAGGATGCGCGCGGCTTCCTGCAGGTCCTCTCCGGTCCTTGCGGCCATGGCCATGCCGTACGCGGCCGACACGCCGATCGCCGGCGCGCCGCGCACGACCATGGTCCTGATGGCCTCAGCCACCTCCGACGCCGTGCGGCACTCGATCCACGTCTCCTCGCGCGGGAGCAGCCTCTGATCGAGGAGAGAAAGAGTGTCCCCGCGCCACGACAAAGGCGTGACGCCCGACCCGGGCACAGCCGAAGGTTGCACGGACTTCGCAGTCGGATTCACCTCGATATACTACCGCCCCGTTGGAGGCTGTCTCATGGTCAAGGTTGGAATAAACGGGTTCGGCCGCATCGGACGCAACGTCCTGCGGGCCGCGCTCGAGAAGAAGCATGACATCGAGTTCGTGGGAGTGAACGATCTGACGGGCGCCTCGACGCTCGCGTATCTCCTCAAATACGACTCGGTCCACAAGACGATCCCGAATCAGGTCACGCACGGCGAGACCAGCATCAGCGTCGACGGCAGGGAGCTGCGCGTCTTCTCCAGTCCCGACCCGGCGGAGATCCCCTGGGACGAGGTCGGAGCCGAGATCGTGGTGGAGTCGTCGGGACGGTTCACCGAAAAAGCCAAGGCCTCGCGGCATCTCAAAAAGAGCGTCGAGACGGTGATCATCTCCGCGCCGTCCAAGGACGCCGACGGCACGTTCTGCATGGGCGTCAACGAGAACGAGTACGACCCCGCGAAGCACAAGATCATCTCGAACGCCTCGTGCACGACGAACTGCCTCGCGCCGGTGGCGAAGGTGCTCCATCGGAAGTTCGGCATCACCATGGGCATCATGACCACGATCCACTCGTACACGAACGACCAGGAGATCCTCGACCTCCCGCACAAGGACCTCCGCCGCGGGCGCGCCGCCGCGCTGTCGATGATCCCCACCAGCACCGGCGCCGCGCAGGCGGTGGGCCTGGTGCTGCCGGAGCTGAAGGGCAAGTTCGACGGCATCTCCGTGCGCGTGCCGACGCCCAACGTCTCGCTGGTGGACCTCACGTTCGAGACCGAGAAGGAGACCAGCGTCGAGGAGATCAACCAGGTCGTCCGCGAGGCCGCGGACGGCGAGCTGAAAGGCATCCTCGCCTACTCGGACGAGCAGCTCGTCTCGATCGACTTCAACCACAACGCCCACTCGTCGATCGTCGACACCACGTTCACGCGCTCGGTCCATCCGAAGATGCACAAGATCCTGGCGTGGTACGACAACGAGTGGGGCTACTCGAACCGCATCCTCGACCTCATCGCGCACGTGGCGCGGGTGAAGAAGGAGGCGCTGGCGGCGCGATGATCAACATCCGCAAGGTCGACCAGCTCCCGCTCACCGAGGGGTCCCGCGTTTTCTACCGTGTCGATTACAACGTGCCGCTGGAGGGCGTGGAGATCTCCGATGCCACGCGCATCGAAGAGACGGTGCAGACGCTGCAGTTCCTCCGCGGCCGCGGCGCCGCCATCGTCATCGCCAGTCACCTCGGCCGCCCGAAAGGTACGCGCAACGCGAAGTACTCGCTCGCGCCGGTGCGAGCGAAGCTCGCGGAGCTGCTCGGCGGGATCGACGTGCAGTGGGCCGATGACTGCGTCGGTGCGGAGGCGGAGGAGAAGGCGTCGAAGCTGGGCCCGGGCGAGGTGCTGCTGCTCGAGAACCTCCGTTTCCACGAGGGGGAGGAGAAGAACAACGCCGCCTTCGCCGAGCAGTTGAAGAAGCTCGCGGATTTCTACGTCAACGACGCGTTCGGCGCGTCGCATCGCGCCCACGGCTCCATCGACGCCCTGCCACGGCTCTTCCCGAAGGAGAACATCGCCGGCGGCTTCCTGCTGGCAAAGGAGATCGAGTTCCTGCAGAAGGTGACGGACATCGAGGAGCGCCCGTTCGTCGCGCTGATGGGCGGCGCGAAGATCGCCGGCAAGATCGAGCCGCTCGAGGCGCTGGTGAAGCTCGCCGACAAGGTGCTCATCGGCGGCGGCATGGCCAACACCTTCCTGGCCGCGCGCGGCGTGCCGATGGGCGGCTCGCTCGTGGACAAGGAGTCGCTCGAGGTCGCGCAGCGGATCATGGAGAGCGACCACCGGGCGGAGATCATCCTGCCGTTCGACCTCGTGGTCGCGGACTCGCTCGACGACCCGCAGGAGATCGACTACGACGCCGACGTCGCGGACGGCTACACCGACGAGGAGAAGGCGTTCGACATCGGCCCGAAGACGATCGCCACCTACGAGGCCGAGCTGCGCGACGCGAAGCTCGTCTTCTGGAACGGCCCCATGGGCGTGTTCGAGAAGGAGGTCTTCGCGAAAGGCACCATGGCCATGGCCCGCGCCGTGGCGAACGTGGATGCCGTGACCGTCGTCGGCGGCGGCGAGTCGGTCGAGGCGATCAAGGCGTCGGGGTTCGCGGACAAGATCACGCACATCTCCACGGGAGGCGGCGCGAGCCTTGAATTCATTTCCGGTGCATCATTACCTGGAGTTGAGGTCCTAAGGACTTAGTTGGCTCAGGAAATCGAGATCAAGTTCGCGCTCAAGGATCGCAACGCGCTCGTGCGGCGGTTGCATGAGATCGGTGCGCAACGCCTCTACGCGGAGACGTTCGAGGACAACATCGTCCTCGACCGCCGCGGTGAATTGCGCACGAAAGGCTCCCTGCTGCGCGTGCGGAAGTTCGGCCGCTACGCCATCGCCACGTTCAAGGGGCCGGTGGCGTTCGACGGGAACGTGAAGACCCGCGAAGAGGTGCAGACCGGCGTCGAGAGCTTCGAGCTGGCCATTGCGCTCTTCGACTCTCTCGGCTTCAAGCCGACGTTTCGCTATCAGAAGTTCCGCGAGGTCTGGCGCGTGCGCGAGACGGAAGTCGTCCTCGACCGCACGCCCATCGGCGACTACTTCGAGATCGAGGGGCAGCTCGAGGTCATCCGGGCGGTGGCCGAGGAGCTGGGGATGAACCCCGAGCAGGGGATCCGCCAGAGCTACGCCGATCTCTACCGGCAGCACCGCCGCACGCGCGCGGACCTGCCGGAGAACATGGTCTTTCCGCCGGAGCAGTTGCCCTCCGCATGAAAGGGATGATCCTCGCCGCGGGCTTCGGCACGCGGCTCCGGCCGATCACGCACACGCTCCCCAAGCCCATGGTGCCGCTGTGCAACAGGACGCTGATCGAGTGGGCGGTCGAGTCCTACGCCGCCGCCGGCGTGCACGACCTGATCGTGAACGTGCATCACCTGCCCGAGGTGATCGTGCGGTATCTGCGGGAGCGGTTCGATCGCGTGGAGATCTCCCACGAGGAAGACATCCTCGGCACCGGCGGCGCGATCCGCCGGGTGCGCCCGCTGCTGGAGAACGAAGAGGCCTTCTTCCTCGTCAACGGCGACACGGTACAGTTCCCGCGCTGGAGCGCGCTGCGCGAGACGCTCGGAAACAGCATCGCCGCACTGACGCTGCGCCATCCGCCGGAGAACGACCGGTTCACGCCCGTGTACCTCGCGGACGGCCGCGTCACCGGCTTCGGCCAGGGGACCGGCGAGGCGCTGATGTTCGCGGGCTCGCACCTGATCAGCACGCGGATCTTCGAGTATCTACCGGAGAAGGAAGAGTTCGGGATCGTGGACGCGGTCTATCAGCCGCTGCTCGACTCCGGCCGCGAGACCGTCGCCGGGATCGTGGACGACGGCCTGTGGTTCGACATCGGGACGCCGCAGCGGTATCTCTCCGCGTCCCACGCGCTACGCGAGGCCATGATGCGCGGCGAGCTCGCCCCGCCCGCGGGGTCGCACATCGACGGCGACTCGCTCGTGCACGAGACGTCGGACAGCCAGGCGACGCGCTCGATCGTCGGCGCGCGGAGCACCGTCCGCGGGAACGTCCGCGACAGCATCATCTGGGATGGCTGCGTAGTCGACGGCGACCTCGAGCGCTGCATCGTCGCCCACGGGGTGCACGTGACCGGCACCCACCGCGACGAAGTGCTGGTCTGAAAATCAGGGGACAGGGCACAGGGGGCAGGGCACAGTAGATCGCTTCTGCCCCCTGCGCCCTGTCCCCCGCGCCCTGATTCCGGGTGTACCATCGTGCAACCCCATGGCAGCACAGGTCGACCTCCAGCTCGCGCGCCGGCGTGTCATCTCGGTCTTTCTCATCCAGGGTCTGGCCGGGCTGTTCCTCATGTGCTGGCTCACCTGGCTCCGTCAGGACCAGACGGCCGCGATCCTCCACACCCTCGGCGGGGACGCGCCGATCCTCATCGGCATCTTCATCGTCTTCGCCACGACGCTCGCCCTCTTGAAGTTCGAGCTGACCGAGCTGGTGTACATCTCCCTGGTCATCACGGCCTACATGGCCATGTTCCCCCTCCTCGGCATCGTGCTGTCGTCGTGGATCGCGGTGGGGGTCGCCGTCGGGACGCGCTTCCTCGGCCTCAAGCAGATCGGCCCGACGAAGATGGCGCGACAGGACCCCGTCACCGACTGGGTGAAGGCCTTCGGCCTCTTCGGGACCTACGGGATCCCCGTGGTCGTCGCCGCGACGGTCTACGAATACCTCGGCGGCACGTTCCCGGTGCTGGAGGCCACGCCCGCGAACGCGGCGCGCATCGTCGCCGGCGGTGTCGCGCTCGTGGCCACGAACAGCCTGCTGATGTTCTGGCCGCAGCGCGCGTACGGCTATGCGCTGGACAAGATCGGGAAGGTCTACGTCATCGACGGCGGGATCTCGCTGATCGCGCTGCCGTACGCGGTGGTCACGGCGCTCTCGTTCGGCACCATCGGCTGGGGCGGCGTGGTCGCGCTCGCGTTCACCGGCACGGTCGCGAACTGGATCGCCCGCAAGCTGGCCCTCACCCGCTCGAAGACCAACGACCTTCTGCAGCGCCTCGCGTCGCTGACCAACGTCGGCAAGACCATCTCGCTCCGCTACACCACGGACGAGCTGCTGATGGCCGTCTACACCGAGTGCCGCACGGCCATCGACTGCTCGCTGTTCTCGATCGCACTCCTCAACGAGGCCACCAACGAGCTGTCGTTCGAGCTCGACGTGCGCGAAGGGCAGATCCTCGCCAAAGACCGGATCCCGCTGGGCGAAGGCCTCAACTCCTGGGTCGTCCAGCACCACCAGCCCCTCCTCCTCGGTAGCACCGCGGAAGAGCGGAGATTCGGGGTGAAGGCGGTCAAGGACACGAAGGCAACGGAGTCGTGGCTGGGCGTGCCGATGATCGCGCGCGACCGCGTCGTCGGCGTCATCGCCATCGAGAGCTACCGGAAGAACGCGTTCACGGCGGACGACCTGATCCTCCTCACCGCGATCGCGAACCAGGCCGCGGTGGCGATCGAGAACGCGCACCTCTACCGCGACCTCGAGGGGCTCACCTACGCGCTGGAAGCGCGCGTGACGGAGCGGACGAACGAGCTGCACGAGGCCAACCTCCGCCTCCTCGCCGCCGACCGCTCGAAGAACCAGTTCCTGGCGAACATGTCCCACGAGCTGCGCACGCCCCTGAACTCGATCATCGGCTTCTCCAGCGTGCTGATCGAGGCCACGCGCGGCGCGCTCTCGCCGCGGCTGCACCGCTTCCTGGAGAACATCCACGCCGCCGGCAATCACCTGCTCGAGCTGATCAACGACATCCTCGACCTGTCCAAGATCGAGGCCGGCAAGATGGAGCTGCGCGCCGATCACTTCGACCTGCACGAGACCATCGCCGCCGTCGAGCGCGTGATGAAGGGCGTGGCGGCCGAGGCGAAGGTCCAGATCCTCTCCAAACTCGATCCCGCGCTGCCGAAGGTGCGCCTCGACGAGGGCCGGCTCAAGCAGATCCTCTTCAACCTGCTGTCCAACGCCGTGAAATTCTCGCCTGCCGGCGGCATCGTGGCCATCATTTGCCGTCACGTGCCCGAGGAGCAGTCGCCGCTGCACCTCGAGACGGTGCGCATCGACGTCACCGACCAGGGCATCGGCATCCCGCCGGACGAGCTCCAGCGGATCTTCGACGAGTTCTACCAGACCGAGAACGGACGCCGCGCGCGCAAGGGCGGAACGGGCCTGGGGCTGTCGCTGACGCGCAACTTCGTCGAGCTGCATCACGGGCGCATCGACGTGCAGTCGAAGCCGGGGCAGGGATCGACGTTCACGCTCTACCTGCCGGTGGATTTCACGGTGGCGGTGGCGGTCGCTTCGGGCGGCGCCGTGGTGCGGGCCTCTGTGCAATAATCCGCGCCCCAACACTCCGCGCCCCTCGGGCGCCACGCAAAGGAAATCCTCAGATGTCCAATCGTACGTTCACCATCGTCAAGCCCGACTCCGTCCGCAAGGGGAACTTCGGGAAGATCATCAGCCGCATCGAAGCCGCCGGCTTCCGCGTCCTCGGCGTCAAGAAGATCGGCCTTTCCCAGCGGCAGGCCGAGGCGTTTTACGCCGTCCACAAAGAGCGGCCGTTCTACGGCAGTCTGGTCGAGTACATGACCTCGGGGCCGGTGTACGTCGCCGCCCTCGAAGGCAACGACGCTGTCGCCAGCCTGCGCAAACTGATGGGCGCCACCGATCCGGCCAAGGCCGACGAAGGCACGATCCGCAAGGAGTTCGGCGAGTCGATCGAGCAGAACGCCATCCACGGCTCCGACTCGGACGAGAACGCGAAGAACGAGATCTCGTTCTTCTTCGCCGAGAGCGAGCTGATTTAACAAAATGTAGGGCGTGGCTTCAGCCCGCCTCCAGGGCGGGGCGGGGGGAGCCTCCCACCCACGAAGGGGGCGGGCTGAGGCCACGCCCTACATTCACTCCGCGAGGATGATCGCGGAGATCCCGTTCGCTTCGAGCGAAGACCTCGCCGCCACAGCCGCATCGCGATTGGCGAACGGGCCCAGGCGCACGCGGTAGAGATCCTCGCGGTCGATCCAGGCGCGCTGGCCGATGGCCGTCAGCCGTTCCTGCAGCAATTTCGCGTTCGCCTCGACGGAGAACGCGCCCACCTGCACCACGAACTGCCCCTTCTGGACCCGCGGTGCGGGACGCTCGCGCCGCGAGGCGTCGAACCGCGCCGCGGACGGCGTGGCTTCGCCCGACGCGGGCACTTCCTCCAGCGTCCGGCCGTCCGCCGCGACCTGCGTGCGCGTGACCACACCCGCGCGCTCGGTCTGCACTTCGATGCGGTCGACGACCACTTCCTGCGGCACGACGTCGACCTTCGGCGCGTCACTCGCCGGGGCCGCCGGGACGATGGGGACGACTCTCGGCGCCTCGGCGACGGTCGCCTCGAACGGCACCGGCGGCTCGCGCTCGCCGCTGCCCATGCGCACCAGCTTGATGTCCACCTCGCCGATCCCCGGCTCGATCAGACCGATCTGCCGGGCGGCGGCGTACGAGAGGTCGATGATCCGTCCGCCGATGAACGGCCCGCGGTCGTTCACCCGCACGCGCACGGTCTGCTGCGTCTTCGGATTGGTGATGTCCAGGACGGTCCCGAACGGGAGCGTCCGGTGCGCCGCGGTGAGCTGCGCGGGATCGAAGATCTCGCCGTTCGCCGTCGTGCGGCCCGCAAACTCCTCTCCGTACCAGCTCGCCACGCCGTGCAACGACTCGGGCACCGTGGGGACGGCCGTCGGCGCGGTCGTGCGGCAGCCGTGAACGAGGATCAGCGCGACGACGAAGACCGGAACGAGCCGTCGAGTCGTCGAGTCGTCGAGCCGTCGAGCCATCCGCCGCGTTCCATCTTGAAGACTCGGAGACTCGAAGACTCGAAGACTCATACCCGTACCTCCCCCACTTCCGCGCGGATCTGCTCGCGCTCCGCCTGCAGGATGGGATCTACGTCCTCGGCCAGGAAGCGCTCCGTCTGCTGTCGCGAGAGTCCCGTGTAGTCGTCGGGATTGGCCATGCGCTCGATGGATGCGCGGTCGATGCCGAACAGCGGGTCGGCGGCGATGCGGTCGAACAGGTCGTTCTGCGCGGCGCCGGCTTTGAGCGCGTTGGCGGCGTCGCGCGCGTGGATGCGGAAGCGCTCGTGCAGCACCTGGCGGTCGCCGCCGCGCGCCGCGCCTTCCATCATCAGATTCTCGGTCATGAGGAACGGCAGCTCGCGGCGGACGTTCGACGAGATCACGTCCTCGTGCACGACGATGCCGCCCACGATGTTGTCGTAGATCAGCGCGATCGCATCCGCCGCCAGGAACGCCTCGGGGATGGCGATGCGGCGGTTCGCCGAGTCGTCCAGCGTCCGCTCGAACCACTGCGTGGCCGCGGTGAACGCCGGATTCAGCGAGTTCACGATGAGATGCCGCGCCAGCGCGTCGATGCGCTCCGCGCGCATCGGGTTGCGCTTGTACGGCATCGCGGACGAGCCGATCTGCTCCTCCTCGAACGGCTCCTCGATCTCGCGGAGGTGCTGCAGCAGGCGCATGTCGTACCCGAACTTCGACGCCGACTGGGCGAAGCCCGACAGCGCGCCGACCACCTGCGCGTCGACTTTTCTCGAATAGGTCTGGCCCGACACCGGGTAGGCGCGCCGCAGCCCCATCTTCTCCGCGACGAGCTGCTCCAGCCGGTGCACCTTCGTCTCGTCGCCGCCGAAGAGGCTGAGGAACGACGCCTGCGTCCCCGTGGCGCCCTTGACGCCGAGGAGGGCGAGCTGCGACTCGCGGAACTCGAGCTCGCGGTAGTCGAGGAGCAGGTCGTGCAGCCACAGCGTGGCGCGCTTGCCCACGGTAGTGAGCTGCGCCGGCTGGAAGTGCGTGAACGCCAGCGCCGGCGTCGTCCGCCACTGCCACGCGAAGTCGCGCAGCTTGGCCATCAGGTTCACGATCCGGCCGCGCACCATGCGCAGCCCCTCGGCCATCTGCAGGATCTCCGTGTTGTCCGTGACGTACGCCGACGTCGCGCCGAGGTGGATGATCCCCTTCGCGCTCGTGGCCTGCAGCCCGTAGGCGTAGACGTGCGACATCACGTCGTGCCGCACCTCGCGCTCGCGGCGCTCGGCGTCCGCGAAGTTGATGTCGTCGACGTTCGCCTTCAGGTCCGCGATCTGCGCATCCGTGATCGCCAGCCCCAGCTCCTGCTCCGCCTCGGCCAGCGCCACCCACAGACGCCGCCACGTACGGAACTTGAATTCAGGCGAGAAGAGGTAGGACATCTCCCGCGACGCATACCGCTCCGTCAACGGGTTGGAGGCTCTGTCGTGCTTCACGGAGGGATTATATGAGGGACGTCGGTTTCTCGGGTTCCTCGGTTCCTCGGTTCCTCCGAGGAACTCCGAGGAACCCGAGGAACCCAAAGGTGCGTAGAATGGCGGCCAGTGTCTTCCTCCGTCTCTACTCACGAGTCGCGCCGTACGTCTCAGGTCACGCTGAAGGCCGTGGTTCTGCTCGCCAGCGTGCTGTGCGTCGTGTTCGCGATCTCGTTCGTCTTCTCCGATCGCGGGCTGCCGGAGCTGCAGAGCGCGCGGACGCGGGTGGGCGCGCTGCACGCGGACATCACGCGGCTGCAGTCGGAGAACGCGCGGCTGCGCGCGGAGATCGAGAGCGTGAAAAAGTCCTCCTACGCGATCGAGCGCATCGCGCGGGAGGACCTGGGGATGTCGAAGAAGGGGGAAACGGTCTACATGCTCCCTACTTCCGCTCCAGCAGCGACGCATACCCGTTGATCACGTTCGCCAGTACGGCGATCTGCGCGTTCGCCTCGCTCCACTTCTTCAATTCGATGGCCTCGCGCACCGCGGGAAACGTCTTCACGCCGTAGCCGGTGTACGCGCCCGGGGCGTACACGTGATGGCGGTACCAGGGACGTCCCGGCAGCCCCTGATCGCGGGTCAGGGCGCGCTCGAGGCCCATGGCAATGCGGTCGTCGTGCGACGAGCCGCGGTCGTACGCGGTCGCCGCCTTCTGCAGGCGCTCGAGCGCGTTCCGCAACGGCGCGAACTCGAGATGCGGCGCGGGCTCCTGCGCCCGCGGCGCCACGAACGGCTTCGTCGGGTCGGCGGCGAGCTCCATCGTCCGCTCGCGGAGCATCCGGTTGTGGTCTTCGATCTCCTCCCGCGTCGTCTCCGCGAGCTTCGTGACCTCGTCGAGGTACTTCGACGCCGTGCGCGCCAGCGTGGACGCCTCGAACGGCAGAAAGTCCGCGTTCGCGAGGCGCAGCATCATCCGGCCGGTCGTCTTCGCCTGGACCACCCCGTACTCGAAGGTCGGATCGACGAAGCGCGTGTAGTGGTCGAACGAGTCGTACCCGGAGTGATAGACGCCGTACTCCCCTTCGCCGCCGTAGCTGATGTTCAGCGACGCGATGCCGGCGTGCTGCAGGAAGGGCGTGAAGTCCGAGCCCGAGCCGAGCGCGCCGAGCTCGACCAGCTCCCGCTCGCGGATCTTCTTCCGCTCGTCCGCATCGTCGGCGTCGACGAGCTTCCGCGCGCGGGAGCGCTCCAGTACCGACACGCGCCGCTCCGGGTCCTCCACGTCGCGCGCGACCTCGGTCACGAACCGCTCCAGCGTGTGCGATCCAGAGGCCTCGAGGAACCCGCGGTCGGTCGAGTCGGAGTTGATGTACGCCACGGCGTGCTCGCGCAGCTCGGCCAGGTGCGCCTCGACCCATTCGGTCGAGCCGAGCAGGCCCTGCTCCTCGCCGTCCCACGCGGCATAGACCAGCGTCCGGCGCGGGCGCCAGCCGCTCTTCGCCAGCTCGCCGATCGCGCGCGCTTCTTCCATCAGCGCGACCATGCCGCTGACCGGGTCGTTCGCGCCGTGCACCCAGGCGTCGTGATGGTTCCCGCGGATGATCCACTGGTCCGCGAGATCGGTCCCCCGCAGGCGCGCGATCACGTCGTACGCGGGCACGAGCTTCCAGTCGAAGGCCACCTTCAGGTGCACGCGCGCGGGACCGGGGCCCATGTGGTACGTCATCGGCAGCGCGCCGCGCCACTCCTCCGGGACGCGCGGGCCGCCCAGGTGGCGGAGGAGCGGGAGCGCGTCGCCGTAGGAGATCGGGAGCACCGGGATCTTCGTCAGCGTCACCGCCTCGCTGCGGTCGAGACGCTTCGCGTCCTTCGTCGCGCCGACGCCCGGCGTGAGCGGATCGCCCGAGTACACGGGCATGTCCGCCACCGAGCCGCGCTGCACGCTCTGATCGCTGCGGTACGCGCCGGCCGGGTAGACGTCGCCGGCGAAATAGCCGTCGTCGCGAGGGTCGGAGTAGATGATGCAGCCGATCGCGCCGTGCTCCGCCGCGACCTTCGGCTTGATGCCGCGCCACGAGCCGCCGTAGCGCGCGATGACGATCTTGCCCTTCACGTCCACGCCGTTCTCCGCGAGAACCTCGTAGTCCTTCGGCACGCCGTAGTTCACGTAAACCAGCTCGCCCGTGACGTCCCCGTCGATCGAGTACGCGTTGTACGGCGGGAGGATCTCGTCCGCCTGCCCGGACGTCGCGTCCTCCTTCATCGCCGGCTCGCCCAGCTTCGCCGTGTAGCGCTCCGGCGCGAGCAGCTCGACCACACGCGTCACCGGTGTCGGGAACAGCACGTCGAACCGTTCGATGGCCGTCTCGTAGCCCCACGACTTGAACAGCCCGGCCATGAACTCCGCGTTCTCTTTTCCGTATACGGAGCCCAGGTGATGCGGCCGGGCGGTCATCCGTTTCATCCACGTGCGGAGGTTGTCGCGGTTCAGCTTCGCGTCGAACTGCCGCTCCAGCGCATGCTGCTTCGCCGGATCGCGGAAGCCGAAAATCGGTTGCGGAGCAGGTTGTGCGGTGAGGATGATGGTCGTGAAAAGAAGTGCGGCGGCGGTCAGTCGGCGCATAAGTCGGGCGATTCTACCGGAGGGTTCGATGAAGGTTCGTGCGGTGTTTGCGGGATTGCTGTTGTTCGTCGCGGCGCAGGTTGCAGCCGCCACGAAGGCAGAACGGATCGATGCTCTGCTGACGAAAGCGCACGAGCTGCGCCAGTTCAACGGCACCGCGCTCGTCGCCGATTCGTCGGGCGTCCTCCTCAGGAAGGGCTACGGCTACGCCAACTTCGAGTGGCAGATCCCGAACGCGCCCGACGTCCGCTTCCGCCTCGGCTCGATCACCAAGCAGTTCACCTCCATGGTGATCATGCAGCTCGTGTCCGAGGGGAAGATCAAGCTCGATGGGAAGATCACGGATTACCTGCCCGACTACCGCAAGGACACCGGCGACCGCGTCACGATCGCGCAGTTGCTCAACCACACCAGCGGCATCCCGAGCTACACGTCGCAGCCCGGCTTCTTCGCGGAAGTGTCGCGCGACCCCTTCGGCGTCGAGGAGTTCGTGAAGAAGTATGCGAGCGGCGATTTCGAGTTCGAGCCCGGCACGAAGTGGTCGTACAACAACTCCGGCTATTTCCTCCTCGGCGCCATCATCGAGAAGGTGACGGGCAAGAAGTACGCGGACGTCGTGCAGGAGCGGATCTTCACGCCTCTCGGCATGAAGTCGTCCGGCTACGACCTCTCGGGGCCGCTTCTGCCGAAGCGCGCCAGCGGCTATCAGCTCGCGGGCGGGACGTACGTCAACGCGCCGTATCTCGACATGAGCATCCCCTACGCCGCCGGCTCGCTCTACTCCACCGTCGACGACCTCTATCTCTGGGACCGCGCGCTCTACACCGACAAGCTGCTGCGCGACGATCTGAAGAAGCAGCTCTTCACGCCCGGCCTGCAGAACTACGGATTCGGCTGGGGCATCAGGAAAACGCAGCTCGACGACGGGAAGACCGAGGTCGAGACGGTCGGCCACAACGGCGGGATCCACGGGTTCAACACCGTTCTTCTCCGCGTGCCGGAGAAGAAAGAACTGGTCGTGCTGCTCGACAACACCTCGCGCGGCGACACGCTCGACAAACTGGCGGCGAGCATGCTCAGCGTCCTTCACGGCGTCGAGCCGCGCATGCCGCGGAAGTCGATCGTCGACGAGCTCCAGCAGGGCACCAGCGGCGCCGCGATTGCCGCGAAGTACCGCGAGCTGCGGAAGTCACATCCCGATGAATTCGACTTCCAGGAATCCGACCTGAACACGCTCGGCTATTCGATGCTGTCGCAAGGGCGCGTCGACGACGCGATCGAGCTCTTCAAGCTGAACGTCGAGATGTACCCGCAGGCCTGGAACCCATACGACAGCCTCGCCGAGGCGTACGCCGCGAAGGGCGACAAGGAACAAGCCATTCGCAACTACCGCAAGTCCTACGAGCTGAACGCGGGCAACAACAACGCCCTCGAGGCCATCAAGCGCCTCGAGAAGCCCGCCGGCGCCGTCGAGACGAAGCACCCGCTCGACGCATTCGTCGGCCGCTACGAGCTCGCCCCGTCGTTCATCCTCTCCTTCTTCATCGAAGACGGGAAGCTGATGACCCAGGCCACCGGCCAGCCGAAGCTGAGCCTCACCGCCGAATCCGCGACCGAGTTCGCGGTGGTGGGCGTCCCGGCCCGCGTGTCGTTCGAGATGGACGGCACGAAAGCGAAGGCGGTCACGCTGTTTCAGGGCGGCCGGGAGATGAAGGCGAAGCGGATCGAGTGAGGCCGTCCCTGTCATCCTGAGCCGCGTAGACGGCGAAGGATCCCCGGCGATTCGCCCCGCCCACGCCTCAATCAGGGGGTCCTTCGCCGTCTACGCGGCTCAGGATGACAGCGCTACGCCCTACGCTACACTCCCCTCCCCATGTGCGGGATCAACGGAATCTTCGCCTGGCGCGAGGACGCGCCGCCGGTCGACCGGGAAGAGCTGGAGCGCTCCCGCGAGTGCATGCGCTTGCGCGGGCCGGATGCGGCGGACGTGTGGGTCTCCGACGACGGCCGCGTGGGGCTGGGGCACCGGCGGCTGGCGATCATCGACCTCTCGCCCGGCGGCGCGCAGCCGATGCGGCGCGGTGAGCGGGTGATCATCTTCAACGGCGAGATCTACAACTTTCGCGAGCTCCGCGCGCGGCTCGAGGCGAAAGGGCGCAGGTTCACGTCGCATTCGGACACCGAGGTGCTGCTCGAGCTGTACGACGAGCTGGGGGAGGCGATGCTCGGCGAGCTGCGCGGGATGTTCGCCATCGCCATCTGGGACGGCGCGAAGCGGCGGCTGCTCCTCGCGCGCGATCCGTACGGCATCAAGCCGCTGTACTACGCAAACGACGGCGGCACGGTGCGCGTCGCGTCGCAGGTGAAGGCGCTCATCGCCGGAGGCCGCGTCGACAGGCGCTTCGATCCCGCGGCCGCGGCGGGGTTCTTTCTCCGCGGGACGGTGCCGGAGCCGTTCACGATGTACCGGGCCATCCGCGCGCTCCCTGCCGGCTCGTACTGCTACGTCGACGCGAACGGCCCCGGCGAGCCGCGCCAGTACTTCTCGATCGCCGCCACGCTGCGCGACGCCGTCGAGAGCGCCCGGCGCGTGAATGACCGCGAGCGCGAAGAGCTCGTCCACGACGCGGTGCTCGAGTCCGTCCGCTACCACATGGTCGCGGACGTCCCGGTCGGCGCCTTCCTCTCCGCGGGCATCGACTCCAGCGCGATCGTCGCGTTCGCGCGCGAGTCCGGCGCGACGGACCTGCAGACCATGACCCTCCGCTTCGAGGAGTACCGCGGCCGCGACAACGACGAGGCGCCGCTGGCCACGCTCGTCGCGCGACAGTACGGCGTCCGCCACACGATCCGCGAGCTGACGCTGGACGACTTCCGCGCCGAGCTCCCGCGCATCTTCGCGGCGATGGACCAGCCGACGGTCGATGGCCTCAACAGCTACTTCATCAGCAAAGCCGCCGCGGACCTCGGCCTGAAAGTGGCGATGAGCGGCACGGGCGGCGACGAGCTGTTCGGCGGCTACACCTCCTTCCGCGACATCCCGCGCTGGATGCCCGTCACCTCCCTCCTCGCCCGCGTCCCCGGCCTCGGCGAGGGCGTCTATCGCCTGAACACCGCGCTCGCGAAGCGCAGCCGCCACGTCAGCCCGAAGATGGGCGAGATCCTCCGCCACGGACGCTCGTACGCCGGCGCGTATCTCGTAAAGCGCGGCCGCTTCCTGACGTCCGAGCTGCCCGCGGTGCTGGGAACCGACGTCGCGCGGGAGGGCATCGAGCGCCTGAACCTGATCCAGATCCTGGAGCGCGCCGTCACCCCCGACCCGGGCACGCCGTACGCGCGCGTCGCGGCGCTGGAGTCCTCGCTCTACCTGCGCAACCAGCTCCTGCGCGACATGGACTGGGCGAGCATGGCCCACTCGCTCGAAGTGCGCGTGCCGCTCGTCGACGCGCACCTGCTGCGCCGCCTCGCGCCGGTGCTCGTGACCCGCAAGGGCCGCGGCAAAGGCATCCTCGCGAACGCCCCCCATCCGCCCCTGCCACCCGAAGTCCGCACCCGCCGCAAGACCGGCTTCACCCTCCCGATCAAGGAGTGGCTGCAGCAGGAAGGGCGCGTGGAGTTCGGCAAACGCAGTTGGGCGCGGAAGGTATACGAAGTGATGTTCTCGCCGGAAAACGGATACTGGTAGAGACGGGGCGTCAAGTCGTCGAGCAGTCGAGTCGTCGAGCAGTTACTCAAAGACTTGACGACTTGAAGACTCGAAGACTTGACGACTTGACGACTCGTCGACTCGCCGACTCGATCACTTGACGACTTGACGACTCGTCGACTCGCCGACTCGATCACTTGACGACTACCGTCTTCTCCATCCCCTTGCCCCGATGCCCGTCCACCGGGCAGTAGATCGTGTACGTTCCCGGCTTCAGGTCCACTTCCAGCGACGCGGTGTTGCCCCGGGTCAGCTCGTTCGTCTTCGAGTGCACGCCGTTCCCCTCGATCTCGAACGCGTGGTTCTCCTTGCCGCCGTTCTCGACGTTGAATGCGATCCGGCCCGCCGACAGCGTGTCCGGCATGTGGATGGCGTACTCGATCAGATGCACTTCCTGCGTAGGCGATGCGCCGGTCGGGCGCGCGGCCGGATTGTCCGTCTCCGGCGGGATGATCGGGTTCATGGACGAGGCGTTGCTCTCCGTCATCTGCGGCGTCGCGTCGGTGGTCGTCGACGACTGCGACGGCGTGTTCTGCGAGACGTCCGGCGTCTCGCGCTGACACGCGGCGGCGAGGAGGGCAAGTGCAACGGCGAGAGCGATGCGCATGGCTCACGCGGGGACGCAAAACACGCGCCGTGTGTTCTCATTGCCGCCGATGCAGAGGGACTGGACGTTCATCGCGGTCGTGGCGGCGCTCACCCTGACCGCCGTGCTCCGCGTGGCGTCGACCCACCGGGTCTACAGCGCGACGGTCGACGAGCCGATCCATCTCGCGTCGGGCTACGAGTGGTTCAAGGGCGACTTCACCCTCGACCTCACCCATCCGCCGCTGGCTCGCATCCTCGGCGCGCTGCCGCTGCGGTTGCAGGGCCTGCCGTACCCGCAGCCGACCGGGATGGTCGACCGCGGCAATCAGCTCCTGTATGCCGGGAACCACTACGTGAAGAACCTCGCCCGCGCGCGCATGGGCAACCTGGTGCTGCTCGCTCTGGCCATCGTCACCGTGGCCGCGTGGGCGCGGCGGCTCTTCGGACGGGAAGTGGCGATGGTCTCCGCCGCCATCTTCACCACCATCCCCCTGGTCCTCGGCCACGCCGGACTCCTGACGACGGACCTGTCCGTCGCCGCGACCATCCCCCTCGCGCTCCTCGCGCTGGACCTGTTTCTCGAAGCGCCCACCTGGCGCCGCACGGCCTTCCTCGGCATCGCCATCGGCCTGGGCGTCCTCTCGAAGTTCTCCTTCTTCGTCTTCTTTCCTCCGGCCGCGCTGGTGGTGCTGTTTACGCAGGGCGCAGGGCGCAGGGCGCAGGGCGCAGAAGAACCCGGACCCTCTCCTGCCCCCCGCGCCCTGCGCCCTGTCCCCTGGGTTCTCGCGATCGCCTTTCTCGTGGCCTGGTCCGGCTATCGCTTCGACGTCGCCCGTCCCGCGGACGTCGTCGACCGCGGCGCGGAGATCCTCGACTGGGCCGCGCCCGGGCCGCTGAAACCGCTCGCGCGCATCCTGGCCCGCACGCCCGTCCCCGCGCCGGCGATCCCGCTGGGCATGGCCCAGGTGAAGCTCCACGAGGCCGGCGGCCACACCGCCTATCTCCTCGGCCGCGAGAGCCGTCACGGCTGGTGGTATTACTTCCCCGTCGTCTTCTTCTACAAGTCGCCGCTGCCGTGGCTGATCCTCACCGCCTGGGGCATGGTGCTGTTGCTCCGGCACCGCCGGCCGCAAATCGTGCTGATCCCCATCGCCATCCTGCTCACCGCCATGACGGCCTCGCTGAACATCGGCGCGCGACACATCCTCCCGATCGTCCCGCCGCTCGCAATCGTCTCCGGCTACGCGGTCGTACACATCTGGCGCACCTCGCGCGACGCGTTCGGTCGCGCCGCGCTGATCGGCCTCCTGGTCTGGCTCTTTGCCGGTGTCGGCAAAGAGCACCCCGACTACCTGCCCTGGTTCAACGAGCTGGCGCAACCGAGTCCGTCGTGGTTCGCCGCCGACAGCAACGTCGACTGGGGACAGGACGTCCTCCGCCTCGCACGCGCCGTGGACGAGCTGCACATCGACCACCTGCACACGGCCTTCATGAACAGCACCCGCCTCGGCGAGCACGGCATCCACGCGACGGGCCTCGTGCCGCATCAGAAGGTCACGGGCTGGGTGGCGGTGAGCGAGAACTGGCTGCGCTTCGGCGAGGCGAAGGGCGACTACGACTGGCTGCGCAGCTACCGGCCGGTTCGCATCGTGGGCAAGTCCATCCGGCTGTACTACATCCCATGAGACGCTCGGACCTCGCCGCGCTGGCGCTGATCGCGCTCTCGATGCTGCGCATCGGGGCGACGTGGACCGTCTTCTCCGCCACGGTCGACGAGCCGATGCACGTCTCCGCGGGCCTGCAGATCTACACGCAGCACACGAACACCTATCTGCCGGCGAATCCGCCGCTGGCGCGCCTCGTCTTCGCGTTCCTGCCGTGGCGCTCCGGCATGGACTTCGATGCGCATCGCCGCCTCGAAGAGCAGCTCCTGCAGGTCTTCTACTCCGACGGCCGCTACGAGACGAACCTGGCCCTGGCCCGCTCGGGAAACCTGGTCTTCTTCCTCATCGCATCGCTGGCCACGTGGTGGTGGGCGCGGCGCGAGCTCGGCGCGGTGGCAGGATTCATCGCCGCGTTGCTCTTTACCTTCCAGCCGATGATCGCCGGACATTCGGGGCTGGCGACGCACGACATCCCCGCGGTGGCGGGAACCGCCGTCTCGCTGCTCGCCTTCTCCCGGTGGCTGGGCGACCGCACGTGGAAGAGCGCCGCGCTGTTCGGCGTCGCGTTCGGCTTCGCGTTCCTCTGCAAGTTCTCCTGCGCCGGCTACGTGCCGGCGGCCTGTCTGGCGATGTTCCTCGTCCGCCGCGACTGGCGCTGGCGGACCCTCGCGCCCGCCTTCGCGATCGCCCTCGTCACGACGCTGCTCGTGATTTGGGCCGGATACGCGTTCACGATCGGCAGTCTCGTCGCCGGGATCCGGCAGCTCCGCGAGTTCGACCGCGCCGGGCACTTCGCCTTTCTCTTCGGCGACTTCGCCATGCGCGGCTGGTGGTGGTATTTCCCCGCGACCGTCGCCCTGAAGAGCACCCTCGGCTCGCTCGCGCTGGCGCTGTTCACGCGCGGGCGCGGCTTCGAAGCGCTCGGCGCCGCGATCGCGATCCTCCTCGTGGCCATGCCCAGCACGCTCGACCTGGGCGTCCGCTACGTGCTGCCGGTGTACGTGCCTCTCGCCTTCGCCGGCGCGGCCGCATTCGTGGCGATGACCCAACGTTCGCGCTACGTCGCCCGATGGATCGCCATCGCACTCCTGGTCTGGCATACCGGCGCGTCCGTGCTCGCCCATCCCGACGCATTTCCCTACTTCAACGAGGCCGCCGGCCGGCAGCCGTGGCGCCTGCTGCTCGACAGCAACATCGACTGGGGGCAGGACGTGCTGCGCCTGCGCGACAGGATCCGCGAGAAGCAGATCGACCGCATCGGACTGGCGGTGATGGGCTGGCACGACTGGGACAAGCTCGGCTTCCCGCCGCACTACGACTTCCGCCGCGAGGTGCCGTCGCAGGGCTGGATCGCGATCAGCGAGCACATTTACGGATTCACCCCCCGGCCGCTGTGGCTCGACGGGCGCCGCTACGAGCGGGTCGGAAAGTCGATCCGGCTCTACTACATCCCATGAGCGAGACCCGCTGGCGAGTGCTGCTCGCACTGATCGTCCTCTTCACCCTCGCGCGCATCGCCATGACGCACCGGGTGTTCTCCCAGACGGTCGACGAGGCGTCGCACCTGATCGCGGGCTACGACATCCTCACCAAGCGCGTGTACACGACGGACCTCCACCACCCGCCGCTCGCACGCGCTCTCTTCGCGCTGCCCTTCATCGGCGAGCCCGACCCGGCGCAGCCGGAGGGGGATCTGTCGCGAGGCACGGTGCTGCTGCTGCGGAACGGCCGGTACACACAGAACCTTGCCCGCGCGCGCATGCCGAACCTGCTGTTCGTCGCCATTGCCGTGATCGGGATCGCGTACTGGACGCGGCATCTCTTCACGCCCGGCACGGGCCTGCTCGCGGCGCTGATCTTCGCGTCGCTCCCGCCCGTCCTCGCCCACGGCGGCCTGGCGACGACGGACATGGCCCTCACCGCGACGCTCGTCGTCGCGCTGTATGTCTTCACGCTGGTCCTCGAGGACGCGACGTGGACGCGCACCATCGCCCTGGGTGTGGCCATCGCGGCGGGTCTCCTGGCGAAATACTCCTTCCTCGTCTACTTCCCCGCCTGCGCGCTCGTGCTCGTGGGCGTGCGGCGGCGCTTCCCGTTCGCGAAGCTCGTCTGGGCTCTGGCGATCGCCATCGTTCTCGTCTGGATCGCCATCCCGCCGCAGCACTTCCTCGCCGGACTCGAATCCGTGCGCGAGCAGACGCGCCATGCCCCGCGCGGCTTTCTCTTCGGCGAATTCCGCGAAGGCGGCTGGTGGTATTACTTCCCCATCGCGCTCTTCCTGAAGACGCCGATCCCGTTCCTCATCCTCGCCGTCGCCGGCCTGCGCCGCCGCCTCGAGCTCGCGCTCCTGGCCGCCGCCATCCTCGGCATCGCCATGACCAGCAACATCAACATCGGCGTGCGCCACGTGCTGCCGATCTACGCGCCGCTCGCGATCTGCGCCGCCGTCGCGATTCGCATCCGCTGGCTCAACGTCGCTCTCGTCGCGTGGCTGGCCATCGGCAGCGCCTTCGCGCATCCCGACTACCTCGCCTGGTTCAACGCCTTCGCGGGCAGGGAGCCGTACCGCATCCTCAACGACAGCAACTTCGACTGGGGCCAGGACGCCCTGCGGCTCGTGCGCCACGCGCGGCGGGAGAAGATCCCGAGCATCACGACGTCTCTCCCCTGGGGCCCGCCGCTCGACCGCATCGGCCTGCCGCCGCGCAGCGACCTGCAGATCCTGCAGCCCGTCCACGGCTGGCTCGCCATCAGCGAATTCAACATCGCCCTCGGCCGCGCCTACAGCCCCGAGGTGCGGCGGTGGCTCGATCGGCTACTCGCGAACCGGCCCTACCGCCGCGTCGGGAAAACGATCCGCCTCTACCACTTCGATTGACCGAACCTGTCATCCTGAGCCGGCGAAGCGCGGCGAAGGATCCCCTGCCGACAGCACGAAACGCGTGCAAATCGGGGGGTCCTTCGCCGTCTACGCGGCTCAGGATGACACCGCCTTTTCTCCTGCGCCCTGCGCCCTGTCCCCTGCGCCCCGCCCGCCCTCAGTTCACCGCCGCCGCTTCCGGCTCCAGCGACAGCTCCAGCTTTCCTTCCGCGCCGACGTTCACGAACACCGTGTCGCCCGGCTTGAACACGCCTTCCAGCAGCCGGATCGCCAGCGGGTCGATGATCATCCGCTGCAGCGCGCGCTTGAGAGGCCGCGCGCCGAACGCCGGATCATAGCCCTCGCGGGCGATCGCTTCCTTCGCTCCGTCGCTGATCTCGATCGACAGCCCGCGGTCCTCGATCAGCTTCGCCAGGCGCCGGAGCTGCACGCCGATGATCTGCTTGATCTGGCCGAGGCTGAGGGTGTGGAAGACGATGACGTCGTCGATGCGGTTCAGAAACTCCGGACGGAAGCGCTGGTGCAGCTCCGCGTCCACGGCTTTGCGCATCTGCTCTTCGGACAGCTCGTTCTTCGCGTAGTCGTGGATGTACTGCGAGCCTACGTTCGACGTCATGATGATGACGGTGTTCTTGAAGTCCACCACCCGCCCCTTCGAGTCCGTCAGACGCCCGTCGTCGAGGATCTGCAGGAACACGTTGAACACTTCGGGGTGCGCCTTCTCGATCTCGTCGAACAGGATGACGGCGTACGGCCGGCGGCGCACCGCCTCCGTGAGCTGGCCGCCCTCCTCGTAGCCGACGTAGCCCGGGGGCGCGCCGATCAGGCGCGCGACCGCGTGGCGCTCCATGTACTCCGACATGTCGACGCGCACCATGGCGTTCTCGTCGTCGAACAGGAACTCGGCTAGGGCGCGCGCGAGCTCCGTCTTGCCGACGCCCGTCGGCCCCATGAAGATGAACGAGCCGATGGGACGGTTCGGGTCCTTCAGCCCGGCGCGCGAGCGCCGGACGGCGTTCGCGACCGCGTGCACGGCGTCCTCCTGCCCGATCACGCGGCGCTGGAGGTTGTCCTCCATGCGCACGAGCTTCTGCATCTCCGACTCGAGCATCTTCGTGACCGGCACACCGGTCCACTTCGACACGATCTCGGCGATGTCCTCCTCGGTCACTTCTTCGCGCAGCAGCGCGCCGCTCTTCTGCATCTCCGCGAGCTTCGCGGTCTCCGCCTCGATCTCGCGCTGCAGCTGCGGCATCGCGCCGTAGCGCACCTCGGCCGCGCGATTCAGGTCGCCTTCGCGCTCGGCGCGGGCGGCGTTCTCGCGCTCGTCCTCGAGCCGCTTCTTCAGCTCGTTGATCTTCGTGATGACGCCCTTCTCGCTCTCCCACTGCGCCTTGAGGCCGGAGATCTTCTCCTGCAGCTCGGAGATCTGCGCGCGCACCGCGTCCAGCCGCGGCTTCGCCGTGGGACTGTTCTCCTCTTTCTTGAGGGCCTGCTCTTCGATCTGGAGCTGCGTCAGACGGCGCGTCAGCTCGTCGATCTCCTGCGGCATCGAGGTCAGCTCGATGCGCAGCCGCGATGCGGCTTCGTCGATCAGGTCGATGGCCTTGTCGGGGAGAAAGCGGTCGGTGATGTAGCGATGCGAGAGCGTCGAGGCGGCCACGATCGCGGAGTCGCGGATCGTCACCTTGTGGTGCACCTCGTAGCGCTCCTTCAGGCCGCGCAGGATGGCGATCGTGTCCTCGACCGTCGGCTCGCCGACGTACACCGGCTGGAAGCGGCGCTCCAGCGCGGCGTCCTTCTCGATGTGCTTCTGGTACTCGTTGAGCGTCGTCGCGCCGATGGCGCGCAGCTCGCCGCGCGCGAGCGCGGGCTTGAGCATGTTCGACGCGTCCATCGCCCCCTCGGCCGCACCGGCCCCGACGAGCGTGTGCAGCTCGTCGATGAACAGGATGACCTCTCCCTCGCTCTCTTCCACCTCTTTGATGACCGCCTTCAGACGGTCTTCGAACTCGCCGCGGTACTTCGCGCCGGCGATGAGGGCGCCGAGGTCGAGCGACACGACGCGCTTGTTCTTCAGCCCCTCGGGGACGTCGCCGGCGACGACGCGGCGCGCCAGTCCTTCGACGATCGCGGTCTTGCCGACGCCCGGCTCGCCGATGAGCACGGGGTTGTTCTTCGTGCGGCGCGAGAGCACCTGGATCACGCGGCGGATCTCCTCGTCGCGGCCGATGACCGGATCGAGCTTGCCGCGCCGGGCGTTCTCCGTGAGATCGCGCGCGTAGCGCTGCAGCGCCTGGTACTTGTCCTCGGGGTTCTGGTCGGTCACGCGCTGCGTGCCGCGCACGGACTGCAGCGCCTTGAGCACGGCGTCGGGCACGACCCCGTGACGCCGAAGGACCTGCGCGGCGTTCGATTCCTTCACGTCGGACAGGGCAAGCAGGAAGTGCTCGGTGGAGACGTACTCGTCGTTGAAGTTCGTCGCCGCGCTGAACGCGGAGTCGAAGACCTTCCGCAGCGAGCTGCCCACCATCGGCTCAGCGGACGCGCCCCCGACCTTCGAGTACTTCGCCACCACCGCGGCCACCTCGGCCTCGATCGTCCCAGGCGGAACGCCGAGCTTGTTGAGGATCGGAGCGACGATGCCGCCCTCCTGACGAACCAGGGCCAGCAGCAGATGCTCCGGCGTCAGTTCCGGGTTGCCCGCGCCGCGGGCGAGGTTCTGCGCCTCAGCGACTGCCTCTTGTGCCTTGACCGTAAGCTTGTTGAAATTCATGGTTTTGCCTCACATTGAGTCAACGTGACTCAACTCAATAAACCGGCAAGTTTTACCGTTCATTCCGGCGTGCAAGGTTCGTCCCTCCGCCTCAGCGACGGGACAGACTCTGAAAATTGTTAGTTCTGGCAAAGTTATTGTAGGCGTCGATCTCCTGTCAGCTTCTGCTTGTAGTCGCGTGCTGTAACCAGCAACCACAATTCGGAGATCTCAGCGCCATGGGTCGCAACGTCGCGGTACCGGCTGTCCTCGCCATACTTGTCTCCTTCTCGTCCTTCGCAGGCCCTTCCGACATCCCCAACACGATCAAATACAGCGACACGGGCGTGAAGAACGCCACCGGCCGCGCCGGCTCCGCGTCGATCGAGGCGCGCGCCCTGCTGAATCGCGACGACAGCGCCACGGTCGACGTCACGACCGGCAGCTTCGAGGGCGGCACCGCACCCGGCACGATCGCCAAAGTGCAGGTCAAGGTCCCGACGGGTGGCGATCCCGTCACGAAGAACTTCAACGACCTCGATGCCGGCGGCACGTTCAGCGGCAACGTCGGCGGCGTCGCAAACGGCGACACGATCACCGTCCAGGCGAACGTCCGCGACATCGACCCCGCCCGCACGGACGTCGTTACCGCGCAGGCCACCGTCGCGAAGCGGCCCGATCTCGCCGTGACCGCCGTCGTGACGCCAGGAGCCGCGATCTACGACAGCATCGGCCGCATCCGCGGCGTCATCCGCGAGCTCAACGGCGAAGTCGGCGCGCGCGCGAACTGCCGTCTCCTCCTGAACGGCGTGGAAGTGGATCGCGCGGAGAACATCTGGGTCAACGCCGGCGGCACGGTCCAGTGCGCGTTCGCCCCGCTGCTCGAGGTCGAGGGGCGCGTCGACGCGACGATCGTCGTCGACGCGGTCAATCCCGCCGACTGGGACGAGAGCAACAACAGCAGGACCGAGCCCTTCACCGTCTACAACGTCCTCGACGAGTTCTACGGCTGGTCCGCGTCGGCCAGCGAAACGCAGTTCGACGTGTACGACTACCAGAAGCGCTCGTGGACGGAGAGAACGCGCACGGAGAACGGCGTGAGACAGCGCTTCACCTTCAACGGCGCCATCCGCGCGCCGTTCGATCTCGCGAACATCTCCATGACCGCGGAGGGCCAGTCGGACGGCAACCCGCTGTTCAGCGTCAGCGAGGACGACTTCATCCTCTTCAACTCGCCGCCCCGCGTCGGTCTCACCTGCGCGCGCTCGCGCGATTTCAGCCCCGAAGTCCTGGCCTGCCGCCCCCGTGACGGCGGTCCGGTGACGGTCGAGATCAGCTTCGGCGCGGCGGACGCCATCTACCGGAGCTGGGGCTGGGCCACGCGCCAGAATCCGTTCGCCCCGGACGGACCGATCTTCTACTGGAACGACACGAGCGAGGCACACTCCATCCAGTCGCCGATCGGATCGACCGTGGCCATGCGGTTCACCATCGAGGACGGGACGAACCACTGGACCGCCGAGCCGTTCATCTCCTCGTTCACGCCCGGCGGCTTCTCCAGCGTGAGCCCGTACCGCTGCTACTTCGACTCGTTCGCCGAGGAGACGATCTGCCGCGAGTCCCGCCACGTGGAGACGACGCGCACGGGATCCGCGATGGGCTCGGCCGGGCAGTGAACCACTTCACATCACGACAACAGGAGATCCTCACGATGCGTCGCACGATGACTGTACCGGCAGCACTCCTTCTCGTCCTTTTCGCGCTTCCCGCTCTCGCACAGCGCCCTGACCTCATCCCCAACACGATCAAATACAGCGACACCGGCCTGAAGCCCGCCGGCGGGCGCGCAGGCGACATTGCCGTCGAGGCGCGCGCGCTCCTCGGCCGCGACGGCGTCACGGACCTCGAGCTGACCACCGGCTCGTTCGAAGGCAGCGCCACGCCGACCGGCACGCTGACCCGCGTGCAGGTGAAAGCCGGCCTCGAGCTGGAAGACCCGCTCACGCGGAATTACGACGCCGGCGGCTCCTTTGCCTCCGTGCGTCTCGACGGCCTCGCCCTGGGCGCGCGCGAGCAGATCCAGGTCCAGACGCACGCGCAGAGCACCGACCTCCAGCGCGCCGGCGTCGTCACCGTGACGGAGACCGTCAAGCGCCGTCCCGATCTGCGGATCGGGCAGGCGTCGGTTCCGCCGAACGTGATCGCCGGCCATCCCGCCAACATCTACCTCGGCGTCATCGAATCGAACGGCGACATCGGCGCGCGTGCGAACTGCGTCCTGCGCGTGGACGGCGTCGCCGTCGACGGCGCGACGAACATCTGGGTCGACGCGCGCGGCAGCGTCAGTTGCGCGATGACGCACATCTTCACCGAGCCGGGCCTGCACCAGGTGCAGCTCGCCGTCGAGAACGTCTCCCCGGCGGACTGGGACCCGGCCAACAACACGTCGTGGACGATCAACGTGCGCGTGCGCGCCGCGTCCGAAGTCGTTGCGGGAGGAACCTACCGCGCGACGGCCACCGAGACGTTCTACGACTCCGAGTACCTGCTGCAGGCCGACGAGACGGCCCCCGAGTGGGAGAACCAGTCCTCCCGGATCACCGAGACGACGAACATCACGCGCCTCGACGCCGCCATGCCCGCGGAGCTCGACTTCGCGACGATGAAAGTCTCGTTCACCGAGGCGTCCGGCGGCGTCACGCTGAGCAACCTCGAGTCGTACGACTGGCTGCAGCCCGGCGACTGGCCGACCGCGAACTGCGCGGAGCTCCGCTGGGGACGCACCTACTCGTTCTTCGGCTGCGTGAACGGCGGCGTCACCACCTTCCACTTCGCCCGCGTGAGCGAAGTCGCGCGCTACTACTCCCGCTGGTGGGGCGTCTACATCCGCTACTCGAACGGCGACGCCTACAGCTACAGCTACGACAACGACATGAACCGGACCACGGTCTTCGGCGGCGACCGCATGTACGGCGAGACCGTTTCGATGCAGCTCATCGCCTCCGACGCCGACCAGATCTGGCAGATCAACCCCTACCTGACCTTCCAGCCCTGGTCCGACCCCGACCAGACCACCCAGGGCTGCACCACCACCTGGCGCGGCCCCGCGTGCTGGACCCGCACAGTTCGCAACCGCGGCCGCGACGGCCTTGCGGAGCAGTAGCCAAAGCACCGGGAACCCTCGGCGGACATGAGCATGCGTGTCCGCCGAGGTACCATTGAGGCATGAGCAAAGTCGTGACGGTCGAATACGACGCGGCGGAGAAGGTCCTCCGTCTTGACCAGCCGCTCGAAGGAGTGGAGGATCACGCAAAGCTGCAGGCGACGCTGGAGGAGCCCTCCGACCGCGAACGTCCCTGGCTGAAATTCCGCGGGCGTCTCTCGAAGGAGGACGGCGACGAGCTCGCCGGTCTGATCGAAGAGATGTTTCCCACCGAGAAATGATCGAGCGCCTTGCGGTCGACTCCAACGCCGTCATCGAGTGGCTGCGCGCGGGTGGTACCGAACCGTTCGCGTTTCGTGATGCGCGATGGATCGTGCTCCCGTTGCCCGTCGTCGGCGAGCTGTATGCCGGCGTTTTCGCGTCGAAGAAACGGGATGCGCACCTGCTGGTGCTGGAAGACTTCCTGACGGATCACGAGCTTCTTTCGCCAGATGGTGAGACGGCGCGCGTTTACGGCCGGCTACGCGCTCCATTTCAGAAGATCGGGCAGTCCAAGATGAACGACGTCTGGATCGCCGCCCTCTGCATCCAGCACGACCTGCCCCTCCTCACCAATGACCGCGGCTTCGACTCCTTTCCCGAACTGCGCGTCATCCACTGGTAACTGAATACGCTATGGAGCCAGAAATCCCCCGTACTTGCGGGCGGTTTTCACCGGGCGATAGACTCGCCGCCCGGGAGAGCCCCTCATGACCGTCCAGCCGCTTCGTGAAGTCACGCCGCAGACCGCCCTCTTCGACAGCATCCTCGAGCTCATCCGCCGTACCTCCACGCAGCTTCCCGACGACGTCGTCAGCGCCGTCACCGGCGCGCGGAAGCAGGAGGAGCAGGGCTCGAACGCCGACGTCGCCCTCGACGTCATCGGCTGCAACATCGTCCTGGCCCGCGACAACTCGCTGCCGCTCTGCCAGGACACCGGCACCATCCTCTTCTACGTCCACACCCCCGCCGGCTACGACCAGATCGAGTTCGAAGAGGTCGCCACCGAAGCCGTGCGCGCGGCCACGAAGAAGGGCTATCTGCGGCAGAACAGCGTCGACAGCGTCACGGGCAAGAACACCGGCGACAACACCGGCCCCGGCTCGCCCGTCTTCCACTTCCACCAGTGGCGCGAGCCGCACGTCGAAGTGAAGCTGATGCTCAAAGGCGGCGGCTGCGAGAACATGAACGCGCAGTACTCCCTCCCCCACCCCGACCTCGGCGGCCGCGACCTCAAGGGCGTCGAGAACGCCATCCTCGACTGCATCCTCAACGCGCAGGGCCAGGGCTGCGGCCCCGGCATCCTCGGCGTCTGCATCGGCGGCGACCGCGGCACGGGCTACGGCCACGCCAAGGAACAACTCCTCCGCACCATGGACGACGCCAACCCCGATCCCGAGCTGGCCGCGCTCGAGCAGCGCGTGGTCGAGAAAGCCAATCAGTCCGGCATCGGCCCGATGGGCTTCGGCGGCAAGACCACCCTCCTGGCCTGCAAGATCGGCAAGCTGAATCGCCTCCCGGCCTCCTTCTTCGTGTCCGTCGCCTACATGTGCTGGGCCTTCCGCCGCCGCGGCGCGGAACTGGACCTGAACGGCAACGTGACGGAGTGGCTCTATTGACGAGTTCCTCGGGTTCCTCGGAGTTCCTCGGGTTCCTCGGAGGGGATGGATTGGAGTGGAATGGCCGCTGCGTCGTATCGGGATCTGAAGGTCTGGCAGGAGAGCATGAGCCTTGCTCAGCGGATCTATGCGGCTACCTGTGAGTTTCCGGCCGAGGAGCGGTATGGGCTCGCGCAGCAGATGCGACGTGCCGCGGTGTCGATTCCGTCGAATATTGCCGAGGGATATGGCCGACGAACTGCGCGGCAACGCTTCAACTTCCTGGAGAACGCCCTCGGCTCCCTGTTTGAGTTGGAAACACAGACTGAACTCTCTGCCCGCCTTGGCTTCCTACGCGATACTGACGCGACCGAGCTCGCTGCCACCATCCGCGGCCTGGGCCGCGGCCTCACTGCCCTGATGCGCTACGTCCAAGAACAAGCACGCGAAGAAAAGACCCGCTACACCTGATCTAAAACTCTCCCCTCCGAGGAACCCCGAGGAACTCCGAGGAACCCGAGGAACTCAAAATGATCAAACTCACCACCCCCATCGACGAAGCCACCATCCGCACGCTCCACGTCGGCGACACCGTCGCCATCACCGGGCGGCTCTACACCGGGCGCGACGCCGTCCATCACCGCATCCATGAAGGGGTGAAGCCGCCGGTCGATCTGGAAGGACACATCATTTATCACTGCGGTCCGGTGATGGTGAAAGAGGGCGATCAGTGGGTGTGCAAGGCCGCGGGGCCGACCACCTCGTCGCGCGAGGAGCCGTACCAGCACGAGGTCATCCGCGACTACCGCATCCGCGGCGTCATCGGCAAAGGGGGCATGGGCCCGAAGACGCTGGCCGCGTGCAAGGAGTACGGCGCGGTCTACCTCCACGCCATCGGCGGCGCGGCGCAGGTCTGCGCGGCGTCCGTCAAGCGCGTGGACGGCGTCGACTGGATGGACCTCGGATCGCCCGAGGCGATCTGGCACCTCTGGGTGGAAGAATTCATGGCCATCGTGACCATGGACGCCCACGGCCGGTCGCTCCACCAGCAGGTCTTCGAGGAGTCGCGCGCGCGCCTTGCAGCACTCAAGGCCTGATGCGTATCGAGAAAGACACCCTAGGCGAAGTCGCAGTCCCCGAAACCGCGCTCTACGGCGCCCAGACCCAGCGCGCGGTCGAGAACTACCCGATCAGCGGGCTGCGCGAGCACCCGCAGTTCATCCGGGCGTTCATCCTGCTCAAGCGCGCGGCCGCGCTGGCGAACCACGAGCTCGGCACCCTCGACGAACAGCGCGCCTCGGCCATCGTCAACGCGTGCGACGCCGTCCTCACCGACTTCAGGAGCTACCGGAAGCATTTCGTCGTCGACGTCTTCCAGGCCGGCGCGGGCACGTCGTTCAACATGAACTGCAACGAGGTGCTGGCCAACCTGGCCAACCTCGCCCTCGGCGGCAGGCTCGGCGAGTACACGCCGGTGCATCCCAACGATCACGTGAACATGGCGCAGTCGACGAACGACGTGTTCCCGACCGCGCTGCGCATGGCCACGCGCTTCCTCCTCGACCAGCTCCTCCTCGAGCTCGACACCCTCGGCGACGCCCTCGACGCGAAGGGCACCGAGTTCCAGGACGTGATCAAGTCCGGCCGCACCCATCTCCAGGACGCCGTCCCCGTCACCCTCGGCCAGGAGTTCGCCGCGTACGCCGCGGCGGTGCGCCGGTCGACGCGCCTGCTGCGCAACACCGGCGAGGAGGTCGACGAGCTCGGCATCGGCGGCACGGCCACCGGCACCGGCATCAACACGCCCGTCGGCTACCGCTTCGCGGTGCTCCGCCACCTCAACGCCTCCACCGGCATTCACTTCCACCCCGCACCCGACCTGCGCGAGGCCATGCAGTCGCAGCTTCCCGTCGTCGCGGTCTCCGCCGCGCTGCGCAACCTCGCCCTCGAGCTGACGCGCATCACGAACGACCTGCGCCTCCTCTCCTCCGGGCCGCAGACCGGTCTGGCGGAGATCTTCCTGCCGTCCGTGCAGCCGGGCTCCTCGATCATGCCGGGCAAAGTGAACCCGTCGATGCTCGAGTGCATGAACCAGGTGCTCTTCCACATCATCGGCGCCGACACCGCGGTCGCGTACGCGTCGCAGGCCGGCCAGCTCGAGCTGAACGTGATGATGCCGATGATGGCCTTCGAGATCACGTTCTCGATGGAGATCCTGAAGAACTACCTGCCCGTGTTCGTGGCCAAGTGCATCCGCGGCATCGAGGCCAACCGCGAGCGCTGCGAGGCCTACTACATCAGCTCTCCGTCCCTGGCCACGGCCCTCAATCCGCTGATCGGCTACGCCGCGGCGGCGGAGATCGCCAAGGAGTCGGCGAAGACCGGAAAGCGCATCCCCGACCTCCTGCGCGAGAAGCAACTGCTCGACGAGGAGAAGATCGCCGCGATCTTCACCCCCGAGTTCCTCGCCGGCCAGGCCGATCGCACCGAATGAAGCGTACAATTCCGCCGTCGTCTGCGGTCCCATGCGACTCTTCATCGCTGCGCACTTCCCGGAGGAGATCCTCCGCGATCTCAACCTGCGTGTTGGGCCTCTGAAGTCGCGCCTGCCCGCCGCCTCGTGGGTGCGTCCCGAGACGCAGCACCTGACCTTCGCCTTTCTCGGCGAACAGCCCGAGGCGCTGATCGAGACGATCGCGGCGCCGCTGACGGCGGCGCTCGGCGCGATCCCGCGGTTCGACGGGCGCCTGCGCGCCTCCGGCTTCTTCCCCAACCCGCGGCGCGCCCGCGTCGGCTGGGTCGGCCTGGAGCCCGAATCCGGATTCGAGCAGATCGCCCGCGCCGTCCGGACGGTGGTGACGAAGAACGGCGTCACGCTGGACGGCGGCGAGTTCAAGCCGCACCTCACGCTGATGCGCATGCGCGACCCGTGGCCGCCGGCGTCGATCGAGCTGTTCACGAAGAGCCTGCGCGACTACGAGTCCGCGCCGTTCACGGTGAGCGAGGTGACGCTGTTCTCGAGCACCCTCAACCCCAGGGGCGCGATCCACACACCCCTGCGAAAGTTTTCCCTGTCATCCTGAGCCGCGTAGACGGCGAAGGACCCCCTGCCGACTTGCGCGTCCGCTGCCTCTCGCAGGGGGTCCTTCGCTGTCTACGCAGCTCAGGATGACAGGCCTGTCTACGCAGCTCAGGATGACAGGCTGTCTTCGCGGCTCGGGACAGGTTTGCCGCCCGTCGCCCGGCTCTTCGCGACCTCTTTCCCCCGCAACTGCCCGCACGCCGCCGCGATGTCGCGTCCCTTCGACCGCCGCACCGTGACCCGCACCCCGTGCTGCACGAGCGCGTCCACGAAGCGGTCGATCGCGGCGTCCGCCGGACGCTTCATCCACGACGGCAGGTTCGCGTCCTCGTTGAACGGGATCGCGTTCACCTTCGCGTGGATCCCGCGGATCAGCCTCGCCAGCGCCGCCGCGTCGCGCGGCGAGTCGTTGTAGCCGGCGAGCAGCACGTACTCGATGGTGATGTCGCGTCCACGCTCCAGCGGGAAGCGCCGCAGCGACTCCATCAGCTCCTCGAGCGGATACTTCGAGGTGATCGGCATGATCTCCTCGCGCCGCTTGCGGTCCGGGGCGTTCACCGAGATGGCCAGGTTCGGGCGCCGCTCGTACGTGGCGAGCTGCTCGATCCCCGGGATGATCCCCGACGTCGACACCGTGATCCGCTTCGGCGACAGATTGCGGTACAGGATCTCCAGCGTCGCGATCAGGTTGTCGTAGTTCAGCAGCGGCTCGCCCATGCCCATGAACACCACGTTCATCTGCTCGGGCGGGATCTCCTTCTCCCGCTGGATGACGAAGAACTGCCCCACCATTTCCGCCGGCGTGAGGTTCCGCCCCGCGCCGAAGAAGCCGGTCACGCAGAACATGCAGCCCACCGCGCAGCCCGCCTGCGAAGACAGGCAGATGCTCGTCCGGTCCCCCATGGGCATGTACACGGACTCGATCCGCTGCCCGTCCGCGAGCTTGAACAGATACTTCTGGCTCCCGTCCGGCGCCGGCTCGGTGCGCGTCAGCACCTCGGGCATGGCCAGCGTGAACCGCTCCGCGAGCTGCTCGCGCACGTTCTTCGGGATGTTCGTCATGGCGTCGAACGAGCCGGCGCCGCGGACGTGCATCCATTCTTCGATCTGCTTGACGCGGAAGGAGGGGGAAACGACCTCGGACAGCGTTCGCTCGAGCTGCGCCGGAGCGAGGTCGTAGAGATTCAGACGCCTGTCGGCGTCCAGGTTCAGACGCTCATTCGTCACTTGTCTGGGCGAGAGGCTCCACCCTTCTCGCGGCCTTCACTTTCCTGGTCGGGTCGATGCCCAGCCCGCGGAGCATGGCCAGGTCGTTGACGTTGATCCGGAACTGCACTTCGCGCGGCGGCTTGGCGACTGCAACTTCCTCGTGGTTGTCGCCGTCGACTGCATCCGGCTCCTGCTTGTTGAGTCCGATCGTGGCATCGAGCACGACGTAGAGATCGTAGCCCTCGTCGCGGATGCGCTGGATGTGGCGGTTGACGTCCTCGGAACCGGAGATCGACTCGTTGATGGCCGTCCCGAGCTCCTGCAGCAGCTGCTTGATCTTGTCGTCCACGCGTTCTCCGTTTTGTGACACGTAAACTATTGCAAAATAAGCAGCTTACATTTACGTGTGCAAACCGATTATGCAAACGGGACCGCTCGCGGTCAATATTCCGAATCGAGCGGCATCGGCGTACACTACTTGGCCTCGCCTCACCGCGGCTGCAGGGCTCGCGCCATTCACTCCGGCTTCGTGACCTCGGCCACCAGCTCGGACCAGTACGCCAGATACTTCCATCGCCCCCACTTCGCGTAACGCCGCAGCATCGCCGCGTCGCTGACCTTGCGGCCGCGGTGGTACTTGTCGCGGACGAAGCGCCGGAACTCCGTGTCCACCGCGATGTCGTCGTGCCGGCCGTCCATGGCCCGCAGGTGCGCGTCGCCGTACGGGCCGATCCCCGGCAGGTCGAGGTAGCTCTCGATGGCGTCCAGGTTCACGTCCGCCAATGCCCGGATCGACTTCGCCCGGTAGCCGAGGCGGCAGTCCTGCTGGAGCTCCTCGGCCGTGAAGCGCGCGACGTCGGCCTGACTCGGAAATGCCCCCTCGCGTCCGCACTTCGCGACCAGCAGCTCCACCATCCGCACCGTCTGCGACCACATGGTGTTGGTCGTGGCGATGACCTTCACTGCGTCCTCCCACACGGTCGTGCCGCAGAGGAGCCGCCCGAATCCCGCCGGCTCGACCCACGCGTGCGCCTCGGACGTCCGAGTCATGGCGACGAACTCCGTCAGGTCGAGGTGCAACTGGAACATCCGCGAAAGCCGCTTCCGCAGCTCCTCGGAGTCGCGCGCGCCGAGGACGTGCAGCACGTTGCGTCGCTGCGTGATGTCCAGCTCGACGATTCCCTCCGGCAGCGCCTCTTTCCGCCGCAGCACCCGGCCGTCCCAGCGGAAAGGTGCAAGGCGATACCAGCCGTGCGATTCCACGGTGGCCGCGAGCCGGAAGTCTTTGGGGAGAGAGATTTTGGAGGCGACGGCCGGAATCGAACCGGCGGATGAAGGTTTTGCAGACCTCTGCCTTACCACTTGGCTACGTCGCCTCATTTGGACGAGGGGACAGCGAGTGTAGTGAACCTCCGCCGGAGCGTCAATATTGCTGGAAGGCCGCTGGGGCACCCGGCGTCATTTCGCCACACGCGCCGCGCGCGTGGCGCCCTCGAAATACACGACGGCGTCGAATGCCTTGCCCGGCATGAGGTCGAGATAGCCGGCCTGAAACCGCATCGGGCGCTCCGCGGACAGCCACGCGGCTGCCGCGGGAGGAACGTCGCCGCGCAAGGTCAGCAGGAACGGCCCCTTCCCGACCTTTCCCAGCGCCGCGTCGAGACTCCCCTCCGTGGGCGCCGAAGCGTTGTCCCGCGACGGGCCGCCGTACGCCGTGGCGATGGCGACGTACTGATCGCCGAGAACGACGTCGAAGCGCCGGCCCGAGCCCAGGAACGTGCCGGGAGGAAGCGCCGCGCCCTGAATGAGCACGCGCTGCACGTGCGCGTTGTGCGCCCAGTACACCGCGCGCTCTCCCGGGCCGAGGCGGCGGAGGACCGCGAGCGTGTTGTCCGCGAGCGCCAGGTCGCGCGGCACGGTGGGATCGAACATCCCCAGGCGGAGGACGGCCTCGTTCTGCTGAAGGACCGTGGCCATGAGCCGCGCGTCCTCCCGCGAAAGCAGGTGGACGCGCTGCACCAGCAGACTCACGTCGCGCGCGAGGCCCGCCTTCGCCTCGGGCGGCAGTGCGCCGTACTTGTCCGCCGCGCCCTTCCACCACCCGGCCGCCGTCTGCACGGCGACGGGACGGATCGCATCGACGAGCGACTGCACCACCGCGTCGCCCGCGGTGAGCTCCAGCAGCCGGTCCAGCGCCGGCACCATGCTGCCGGACCGCGCCGGCAGGTCCGCGCCGTACACGCCCACCGGATGCGCCTTGCCCTCGCCGAGGTTCCAGGCGCGGAGCCACTCCATCGCGCGGCGGATCTCCTCGAGCGAGCCGAAGCCGCCCGGCAGCACCGCGTCGTAATCCACCGCGGCGGTCTTGCCGCGGACGTAGTCGTCCAGCGCCAGCGCCTCCGGCAGCCCCGACTCCAGCACCAGAGCCGTCACCCGATGCCGCCGCACGAGGTCCTGCAGCAGTTGCGTGCGGAACGAGAGGAACGGCTCCGAGTCGTGCACGCTCTCGCCGACGCCGATCAGCCGCGCGCGTGCGATCGCGGGATCGAGCGTACGAAACGCCGCGCCTTTGGCGTCGATGGGGGTGATGCGCGATTGCGCCCAGTCGACGAACGCGGCATCGGACTGCGCGAGCACCGGCACCGCCAGCAGCAGGGAAAGCAGGAGGACGACCTTCATGAAGCCCAATACGCCGCGGCGGGCGCTGCAGTTGCGAATCAACGCCGCGCTTCGAAGATCACCGACGCCGGCACGCCGCGCTCGGGGTGCAGCGGCTCGCGCATGCGCGCGATCGTGTACCCGGCCGCGGCAAGCGCTCCGCTCCACGACTCCAGCGTGCGGAAGTACCACGGCATGGCCTCCGGCCATTCGCCTTCGAACGCCGCGAACGTCTCCGTACGCCAGCCGTCCACGTACGCGCCGCCCGCAAAGGCGGGATGCACCGTCTGCACGATCAACCGCCCGTCCGGCGCGAGCAGCGCCGACAGCGCGACCAGCACAGCGTGGACGTCCTCCTCGAGCAACGAGAAGTTCGCCGCCACGGCGTCGAACGACGACCCGGCCAGCGCCCCCAGCTCCTCGTAGCCGAGGGCCAGGAACCGCGCGCCGCCGAGGGCGTTGGCGGCTTCGATGAGCGGCGCCGATGCGTCCACGCCCGTCACCTCGATGCCATGCGACGCCAGCGCGCGCGCCAGCCAGCCTTCGCCGCAGCCGAGGTCCAGGACCGAGCGGGGATGCGCCTCCAGCACGGCCTCGACGATCGCCGCGTCCGTGACCACGCGCCGGCTCTCGATCTGCTGCTTGCGGACCGCGTCACACCAGCTCGACGCGTTCGCCACCCAACTGCGGCGCAATCGTTCCTGCTCGGACATCGCGCCGGATCAGCGTTTCCTGCGCCGGACCGCGCGCTGGACCTCGACCAGCTCCTCGCGCAGGAGGTCGATGGTCAGCAGGAGGTCGTCGACCCGGGCCGCGGCGTCCTGCGGCTTGCGGCGCCGCGAGGAGTCGAGGAAGATCCGCGCGCGGTCGGCCGTCCGCAGCCTGGAGAGAGCGTGCGTGAGGGCGTGGGTGTCGTCGTTCCCGTTCGCGGCGCCGAGGATCTCCGCGGGAGACACGCCGAGAATGCCTGCGAGCGTCAGCAGAACCTCGACATCGAAATTCTGCTTACTGGTCTCGATACGGGACAGCGTGGCCACGCTGATGCGGGCCTTCTCCGCGACGTCGGCCAGCGAGAGCTGCCGCTCGCCGCGGATGCGGCGGAGGTTCTCGCCAACGATGTTCTGATGCGGGGGCATCTGCGAATAAGACCAGTATACGTGACAGCCGGCGGACCGGGGACCGCAGCCAGGCAATGTCACCGGGGCGTTTCTCGGGCGAGTTCCTCGGGTTCCTCGGGTTCCTCGGAGGAACCCCGGGAACCACCCGAGGAACTCCGAGGAACTCCGAGGAACTCCGAGGAACCCCCGCATTACGGCACCGTGATCGTCGCCGTGGCGCTGTTCACCGAGCCGCACGAGCCGGTGACGCGGACCCAGTAGCGGTACGTGCCCTTGCCGAGGCGGCTCGTGTTGTACGACGAGGCCGTGGCGCCGGAGATCGGATCGCTCGTGGTGCCGCTGGTGCCGCGGTACCACTGGTACGTCAGAGTCCCCGAGCCGGTGGCGATGACGGACAGACTCGCGGCGGTATTGCGAGGGATGGTCTGGCTCTGCGGCTGCTGCGTGATGGCCGTGGCCGGCGTGACCGTCACGGACGTCGCCGCGGACGTCCGCGAGCAGCCGTTCGCATTGGTGACCGTGACGCTATAGCTGCCGCCGGCGCTGGCCACGATCGACTGCGTGGTGGCGCCGTTCGACCAGAGGTAAGTGAAGCCCGCCGGAGCGCTCAGCGTGACGCTGCCACCCGCACAGAACGTGGTCGGACCATCGGCCGTGATCGCCGGGACTGCCGGCAGCGGGTTGACGGTCACGTTCGTAGCGGCCGAGGTGGCACTGCAGCCGTTGCCGTTCGTCACGGTCACGCTGTAGCTGCCAGCGGCATTGACGCTGATGGACTGCGTCGTCGCACCGTTCGACCACAGCCAGCTCGTGCCGCTGCTCGCGGTCAGCGTGACGCTGCCGCCCTCGCAGAAGGTGGTCGGGCCGTTCGCGGTGATGGTGGCGCTCGGGAGTGCGTTGACGGTCACGTTCGTGGCAGCCGAGGTGGCGCTGCAGCCGTTCCCGTTCGTCACGGTCACGCTGTAGCTGCCAGCGGCATTGACGCTGATGGACTGCGTCGTCGCACCGTTCGACCACAGCCAGCTCGTGCCGTTGCTCGCCGTCAGCGTGACGCTGCCGCCCTGGCAGAACGTCGTCGGGCCGCCGGCGGTGATGGTGGCAGTCGGCAGTGCGTTAACGGTCACGTTCGTCGCCGCCGAGGTGGCGCTGCAGCCGTTCCCGTTGGTCACGGTGACCCCGTAGCTGCCCGCGGCGTTGACGGTGATCGACTGCGTCGTCGCGCCGTTCGACCAGAGCCAGCTGGTGCCGTTGCTCGCGGTCAGCGTGACGCTGCCGCCCTGGCAGAAGGTGGTCGGGCCGCCGGCGGTGATGGTGGCAGCCGGAAGCGGGTTGACGGTCACGTTCGTGGCCGCCGAGGTCGCGCTGCAGCCGTTCTCGTTTGTCACGGTCACGCTGTAGCTGCCCGCGGCGTTGACAGTGATCGACTGCGTCGTCGCGCCGTTCGACCACAGCCAGCTCGTGCCGCTGCTCGCGGTCAGCATGACGCTGCCGCCTTCGCAGAAGGTGGTCGGGCCGTTCGCGGTGATGGCGGCGCTCGGGAGTGCGTTGACGGTCACGTTCGTGGCAGCCGAGGTGGTGCTGCAGCCGTTCCCGTTGGTCACGGTCACGCTGTAGCTGCCAGCGGCATTGACGCTGATGGACTGCGTCGTCGCACCGTTCGACCACAGCCAGCTCGTGCCGTTGCTTGCGGTCAGGGTGACATTGCCGCCTTCGCAGAACGTCGTCGGGCCGCCGGCGGTGATGGTGGCAGCCGGAAGCGGGTTGACGGTCACGTTCGTGGCCGCCGAGGTGGCGCTGCAGCCGTTCCCGTTCGTCACGGTCACGCTGTAGCTACCCGCGGCGTTGACGCTGATGGACTGCGTCGTCGCGCCGTTCGACCACAGCCAGCTCGTGCCGTTGCTCGCGGTCAGCGTGACGCTGCCGCCCTGGCAGAACGTCGTCGGGCCGCCGGCGGTGATGGTGGCGCTCGGGAGTGCGTTGACGGTCACGTTCGTGGCAGCCGAGGTGGCGCTGCAGCCGTTGCCGTTCGTCACGGTCACGCTGTAGCTGCCGGCCGCGGTAACGACGATGGACTGCGTCGTCGCGCCGTTCGACCAGAGGTACGACTGGCCCGCGGGAGCCGACAGCGTGACGCTGCCGCCCTCGCAGAACGTCGTCGGGTCGGAGGCCGTGACCGTGGTGTCAGGCAGTGCGTTCACGCTGACGCTCGTCGCCGGCGAAGTGGCGCTGCAGCCGTTGGCGTTCGTCACGATCACGCTGTAGCTGCCCGCGGCGTTGACGCTGATCGACTGCGTCGTCGCGCCGTTCGACCACAGCCAGCTCGTGCCGTTGCTCGCCGTCAGCGTGACGCTGCCGCCCTCGCAGAACGTCGTCGGGCCGCCGGCGGTGATGGTGGGGCTGGGGAGTGCGTTGACGGTCACGTTCGTGGCCGCCGAGGTGGCGCTGCAGCCGTTGCCGTTCGTCACGGTCACGCTGTAGCTGCCGGCCGCGGTAACGACGATGGATTGCGTCGTCGCGCCGTTCGACCACAGGTACGACTGGCCCGCGGGAGCCGACAGCGTCACGCTGCCGCCCTCGCAGAACGTCGTCGGACCGGAGGCCGTGACCGTGGCATCGGGCAACGCGTTCACGGTGACGCTCGTCGCGGACGACGTCGCGCTGCAACCGTTCCCGTTCGTCACGGTCACGCTGTAGCTGCCGGACGCGGAGACGGTGATCGACTGCGTCGTGGCACCGTTCGACCACAGGTACGACTGACCGGCAGGAGCCGACAGCGTCACGCTGCCGCCTTCACAGAACGTCGTCGGACCGGAGGCCGTGACCGTCGCATCAGGCAGTGCGTTCACCGCGACGGCCGTGGCAGCCGAGGTGGTGCTGCAGCCGTTCCCGTTCGTCACGGTCACGCTGTAGCTGCCCGCGGCGTTGACGCTGATGGACTGCGTCGTCGCGCCGTTCGACCACAGGTACGACTGACCCGCGGGAGCCGACAGCGTCACGCTCCCGCCTTCACAGAACGTGGTCGGGCCGGAGGCGGTGACGCCGGCATCGGGCAACGCGTTCACGGTGACGCTCGTCGCGGACGACGTCGCGCTGCAGCCGTTCCCGTTGGTCACGGTCACGCCGTAGCTGCCCGACGCGGACACGGTGATCGACTGCGTCGTCGCACCGTTCGACCACAGGTAGGACAGACCGGCAGGCGCGGTCAGCGTCACGCTGCCGCCTTCGCAGAACGTCGTCGGGCCGGAGGCGGTGACGGTGGCATCGGGCAACGCGTTCACGGTGACGCTCGTCGCGGACGACGTCGCGCTGCAACCGTTCCCGTTCGTCACGGTCACGCTGTAGCTGCCGGACGCGGTAACGACGATCGACTGCGTCGTCGCGCCGTTGGACCACAGGTACGACAGTCCGGCAGGCGCAGTGAGAGTCACGTTGCCGCCTTCGCAGAACGTCGTCGGACCCGAGGCCGTGACCGTCGCATCAGGCAACGCGTTCACGGTGACAGCCGTCGCCGGCGAGGTCGCGCTGCAGCCGTTCCCGTTCGTCACGGTCACGCTGTAGCTGCCCGCGGCAGAGACGGTGATGGACTGCGTCGTCGCGCCGTTCGACCACAGGTACGACAGGCCGGCAGGCGCGCTCAGCGTGACGTTGCCGCCTTCACAGAACGTGGTCGGACCGGAGGCCGTGACTGTCGCATCAGGCAACGCATTCACGGTGACATCCGTGGATGCCGAGGCGCTGCAGCCGTTGCCGTTCGTGACCGTCACGCTGTAGCTGCCGCCGGCACTGACGGTGATCGACTGCGTGGTGGCGCCGGTGGACCAGAGCCAGCTCGAGCCGCTGCTCGCCGTCAGCGTCACGCTGCCGCCTTCGCAGAACGTCGTCGGACCGGAAGCCGCGATCGTCGCGCTCGGGAGCGCGTTCACGGTCACGTCCGTGGCCGCCGAGGTCGCGCTGCAGCCGCTGCCGTTCGTCACGGTCACGCTGTAGCTGCCCGATGCGGACACGCTGATCGACTGCGTCGTCGCGCCGTTCGACCAGAGATACGACAGACCCTCCGGAGCCGACAGCGTCACGCTGCCGCCCTCGCAGAACGTCGTCGGGCCGGAAGCCGTGACCGTAGCCTCGGGCAACGCATCCACGGTGACGACCGCCGGCGACGAAGTCGCGCTGCAGCCGTTCCCGTTCGTGACCGTCACGCTGTAGCTGCCCGACGCGAACACGGTGATCGACCGCGTCGTGGCGCCGTTCGACCACGCGTACGACAGACCGTCCGGAGCCGACAGCGTCACGCTGCCGCCTTCACAGAACGTCGTCGGACCGTCCGCCGTCACCGTCGCATCCGGCAGCGCGTTCACCGCAACCGCCGTTGCCGACGACGTCGTGCTGCAGCCGTTCGCGTTCGTCACCGTCACGCTGTAGCTGCCCGACGCGGACACCGCGATCGACTGCGTCGTCGCGCCGTTCGACCAGAGGTACGACAGACCTTCCGGCGCCGACAGCGTCACGCTGCCGCCTTCGCAGAACGTCGTCGGGCCATCCGCAGTCACCGTGGCTTCGGGCAACGCGTGCACCGCAACAGTCGTCGGGGCCGAGGTCGCGCTGCAGCCGTTCGCGTTGGTCACGGTCACGCCGTAGCTGCCCGGCGCCGACACCGCGATCGACTGCGTCGTGGCGCCATTCGACCAGAGGTACGACAGACCCGCGGGCGCGCTCAGCGTCACGCTGCCGCCCGCGCAGAACGCGGTCGGACCGGAAGCCGTCACCGTCGCATCCGGCAGCGGGTTCACCGCCACCGTCGCCGGCGCCGAGGCCGTGCTGCACCCGTTCGCGTTGGTCACGGTCACGCCGTAGCTGCCGGACGCGGACACCGTGATCGACTGCGTCGTGGCACCGTTCGACCAGAGGTACGTGTTCCCCGCGGGCGCCGTCAGCGTGACGCTGCCGCCTGCGCAGAACGTCGTCGGGCCGGACGGCGTGACCGTGGCATCCGGCAGCGGGTTCACCGTCACCACTTCGGGCAGCGACTCCGCGCTGCAACCGCTCGGGTTGGTCACCGTGACGGAGTAGGTGCCGGAGGCATTCACCGTGATGGACCGGCTCGTGGCGCCGTTCGACCAGAGATACGTGTTCCCGGCCGGCGCTGTGAGCGTGACGCTGCCACCCTGGCAGAACGTCGTTGGACCGGACCTGCTGATGATCGTGGAGGGAAGCGAGTTCACCGTCACGTTCGTCGCGGCCGAGGTCTTGCTGCAGCCGTTCGCGTTCGTCACCGTCACCGAGTACGCGCCCGACGCCGTGGCATCGATCGACTGCGTCGTCGCGCCGTTCGACCAGAGGTACGTCAGTCCGGCCGGCGCGGTCAGCGTCACGCTGCCGCCCTGGCAGAACGTGGTCGGGCCGGACGGCGTCACCGTCGCGTCGGGAAGCGGATTGACCGCCACGGTCACCGGCGCCGAGCTGGTGCTGCAGTTGTTCGCGTTCCGGACCGACACGCTGTACGTGCCGGGCGTGGAGACGGTGATGGACTGCGTGGTCGCGCCGTTGGACCAGTAATAGCCCGAGCCCGGGTCGGACGTCAGCGTCACGCTGCCGCCCTGGCAGAACGTGGTCGGGCCCGAGGCGGTGATGTTCGGTACCGGCGGCGGGGCGTAGAAGTCGATGACATAGTTCGACGACGTGGACGAGCAGCCGGAGACGTCGTCGATGCGCGTCACGGAGTACGTGCCGGGCTGCGTGACCGAGATCTGCGTCCCGGTCGCGCCGTTGGACCAGAGGTAGTGGACGCCGGAGTAGTACGGGTTGTCCACGGAGAGCGTTCGCGTGGCGCCGGCACAGACCTTCGCCGAGGTGGTGATGGACGGGGTGTTCGGCGTCACATACGACGTCACCGGCACGCTCACGTGGATCTCGCAGCCCTCGGCCGTCAGGACACGCACCGACCAGACGCCTCCGTCGGTCGTGACGGTCGAGGGGCCGGTGAGCATGAAGTCGGACCGGTACGCGAACCCGTTCTTCCGCCAGTGGTACGTGTACGGTCCGCCGTTGCCGCCGCTCGCCTGCGCGGAGATGTTCACCGGGGTACCGACGCCGGGAGAGGTCATGCAGTAGTAGGCCTGCGTGGGCGTGAAGGCGACGGTCAACGCCGGGCGGACCGTGACGACCGTCTCGGGCGAGATGATGTTCGCGGCGCCGCAGGGCGGCGTCACGACGCAGACGATGCGGTACTGGCCCCCCGCCGGGAAGTCGTCGAACGAGAGGTAGTAGCGCTTGTTGGTCTCGCCCGCGAGCGGCGTGATCGGACCGCCGGCCGTGGTGCGATAGCCCCACTGATAGCCGGCGACGTCGCCGGACGAGCCGAAGGAGCCGACGGTGGGGAAGGCCTCGATCCAGCTCGAGGTGTTGTTGCCGCAGATACCCATCGAGCCGGAGGTGGAAACGCTGACCTGGGTGGCTCCGCGGTAGACGTCCTGGAAGTGCGAGTCCGACGCGCTGACGCAGGTGCCGACCACCCCGGTGACGCTGTAGCTCGCGTCGAACGTCGGGTTGACGGTGATGGTGCGCGTCGTCGCGCCGGTCGACCAGTGGTACTCGTCGTACCCGGGACCGGCGTCGAGCGTGACCGGGTTGCCGGGACAGCTCGTCTGCGTGTCGCTGGTGATGTTCGGCGTCGGCGCCTCGGTGCACGTGGCCACGAGGTCGAGCGGCGCGATGGTGCTGCCGGCCGCGCTCCTGGCGACGAAGAGGATGGAGTACGTGCCGTTGTAGTCGGGCGTGATCGTCGGCGTGGCGCTGTTCGACTGCAGGGTGACCTGCGAGCCGGTGGGTTTGGCCAGCAGCGACCACTCGAACGTCGTCGCCGACTGCGCCGTCACCGAGAGCTGCCGCTCCTGGAGGTACGGCGCGGGATTGAGGTCGACGGCCGGACGGTCCGGCAGACTCGGTCCGCCGCGCCACAGCACGCCGTTCTGGTCGGTGAGATACGCAACGCCGCCCGATGCGGCCAGACCGGTGGGCATGCGGAAGCGGGCGTACGTCCCCGTCCCGGCCCGGTTGCCGCTGTTCAAACCGTCGCCGCCGATGGCGGTGACGGTGCCGTTCTTGAGGGCCCGCAGCGCGTAGTACTCGTCGGCGATCAGCAACGTGCCGTCGGCCATCATGGCGATGCTGTGCGGATAGCCGAACCGCGCCGAAAGCGCCGGCCCGTTGATGTAATTGATCGCGTTCGTGGCGCCGGCCACGGTCGTGACCACCGCCGCGGACGTCACCTTGCGGATGGTCTGGCCGGAAGACTCGGCGACGTAGAAGTCGCCGCTCGCGTCCATGGCGATCGACACGGGAGACATGAACCGCGCGGCCGTGCCGGTGCCGTTGGTGGAGCCGTAGGTGCCGCCGGCGAAGGTCGAGACGGTGCCGTCGGTGGCGAGCTTGCGGATGGCGCTGTTGTTCGAGTCGGTGATGTACAGCGAGCCGTCGCCCGCAACCGCCAGCCCGTACGGGAAAGAGAACCGCGCCGAAAGCGCCGGACCGTTGACGAAGCCGCTGGTCTGCGGCGTGCCGGCGATGGTCGTGACCGTGTCGTCCGCCTCGACCCTGCGCACCACGTGATTGCCGCTGTCGGAGAAGAGCAGCCGGCCTTCCGCGTCGAAGGCCATGCTCCCGACGTAGCTGAGCTGCGCCGTCGTGCGGGGGCCGTCGAGATAACCGGACGTGCCGGTGCCGACGTACACCGAGCTGCTGCCGGAGGGCGTGACGCGCCGGATGGTGGAGCCGGATGCGGCGTAGACGTCGCCGTCCGGCCCGACAACGAGCTTGCTCATCGTCGTGCCGGTGACGAGCGGCTCGTACGTGAGCGTCTGCGCCGCCGCCGTGGTTGCGAGGAACAGGACCAGGACACACCACAGGCCAGCCGTGGATCGGAGGTTCATGGATTCTCTCTCTCTGTTGAAGGTGGTTCGGCGGGAGGACCGCCCGCGGGTGCCAAGTTATCTTGCGGGATTGCGGCGGTCAACCGGTAAAAACGGTAGGAAACGAGAGGACCTCCTTTCCAAGTGATGCGAGAGGCTCGATCCCTCTCTGTAGAGCTAGTACCGGCCGGAGCCGCCGGCCGGACATCGCAGGCAAAAAAAACTTCGTTGTCCGGAAGGCCCGCCTTTCCGGCATAGTGAAGACAGAGGCCAGACGAAGGTGGCGACTCCCGGCAGCCGGCGGGTACCGGCAGAACAGGCGGCGACGCGCGAGCAGATCGACCGGGCCGTGGCCGCGCTGACGGACGAAGAGGTCCTGCGCCTGGAGCGCCACGCCGCCTGGCGCATCCGCGGTCTCGGACCCGCCGCCGATGCTCGCGACGCCGAGGATCTCGTGAATGACGCCTTCGAGCTGACGTATTCGGGTGCCCGCAGCTGGAACACGGCCGTGCCGTTCTACATCCACCTGAAGGGCGTGCTCCGGAGCGTCTCCGATCACTGGCGCGAAAAGTACGCGACGCAGCTCTCGGCCGGGCGCGGCCGGCTCGACGCGAGCGAGGACGCCCGCACGGCCGCAGAAACGGCCGTCGACGACCCGCGCGTGCGCGCCGGGTTTCAGGACACGCTCGACGCGGTCTACGCGCTCTTCCAGGGCGACCGCGTCGCGCTCGACATCCTCGAAGGACTGGCAGAGGGGCTCGAGAGCGCCGACATCCGCGCCATCGCGGGGCTCGGGCAGACGCCGTACGAAAGCAAAGTGCGGGCGATTCGCCGCGCGCTGATCGACGCTGGCCTCAAGCGTCCGACCGTGACGCAGAAAGGACCGGGCCGTGGCTGACGCAAACCGAGACGAGCAGCAGCGACGTCTGTTCGACGCGCTGGGGGAATCGATCGACGACACATCCGCGGACGACCTCCGCGACGAGATCCGGGCCGAGGGGCGCGATCCGGACGGCGCGATCGCGGGCGTGCGCGCAGTCTTCGGGCGCATTCAAAAGAAGCACCGCCAGGCGAAGCTGGCCGAGGCACGCACCACCTACGCCGCGACGATCGAGAGCCTGAAGCAGCCGCGCTCCCGCCGCATCCCGGCCGATCCCGCGAAGCAGCGCGCGCTCTTCCTCCACGCCATTCAAACGCAGCCCCAACTGACGGCGCGCTTCCGTGACCTGGAAGCGATCTCCCCCGAGGAGATCGTGCAGATCCTCGAGCAACTGCAGGCGCTCGACCTCCTTCCGGACGAGGAGCCGTGACCGGCCACTACCGCGCGCCCGAGAAACTCCTCGCCGAGCTCGGGATCACCGAGCCCGAGGACATCGACCTCCCGGCCATCGCCATGTACTGCGGCGCGGTCGTCGTCGAGCAGGACCTCCGCGGCTGCGAGGGCCGGCTCATCGGCCATGCCGGCCGCGCGTTCATCACCGTGAACGCCGCGTCGTCCCCGGGGCGCAAGCGCTGGTCCGTCGGCCACGAGCTCGGACACTGGATGCACCACCGCGGCACCGCCGCCTTCCGCTGCGGCAAGCGTGATTTCAAGGAATTCCTGACCGCTTCGCCGGAGCAGCAGGCCAACCAGTACAGTGTGGACCTCCTCCTGCCCAGGAGCATGTTCCTCCCGCGCGCGGCCCGCCGCCCGATCACCCTCGCCACGGTCGAAGAGCTCGCCCGGACGTTCGGCACCAGCCTCACCGCCACCGCCATCCGCCTCGTGCAGATCGGACCATTTGCGTCGATGGTCGTCGTGAGCGACCGCAACGGCGTGCGCTGGTCGATCCGGAACGCGGACGTCCCCGATGCCGTGAGACTGCGCCCCGAGCCCTCCTCCGACACGGTGGCCTACGACCTCGCCCGCGGCGCCGGCGATCCCGGCCGCCCCGCGGACGTCGGCGCAGCCGGCTGGTTCGAGGACGACGCAGCCGAGCGCACGTACGTCCAGGAAGACTCGCGCCACATCACCCGCGACCTGATCCTGACCCTCCTCTGGTGGCCGGACGAAGCCCACCTGCTGGCGTACGCGGAGTAGGGTCATGGAGTGCGGAGGCAATCGGAGGCTGCCTCAAATGTAGGGCGTGGCTTCAGCCCGCCTCTCGGACGGGGAGGGGGAATGCTCCCGCGGAATGCCCCCGCCCACGAG
>DASUSN010000156.1:0-25212 GCA_036375075.1 Thermoanaerobaculia bacterium
CGCGGCGACGCCGTCCTCCTCCGGCGCCAACGGCATCAGCATCGCGAAAAAGAGCGGCGAGTGATGCTGCGCAAAGTCGGTGAAGATCCGCTCGCCGCGGTCCATCCGCAGCGCGGTGTGCAGGTACTCCACTTCATCGACCGACGGCGCGAGGTGCCGGTTGCGCGCGACGAAGATCAGGAAAACGGCGAGAAGGAAGAGCGATGCCGAGGCGGCGGCGATGCGCCGGGCCGCCTCATGGTTCACGCACTCTCCCGCGAGAGCGCGAGCGAATGCGTCGCCGACAGGAAGCCGTGCCCCATCTGTGCCACCACCTTGGTCCCCTCGGGCTCGACCGTGTAGTGCATCCGCGGCATGCCGTGTTCTTCCATGAAGCGCTCGACCGCGCGCGACTCGTGCGGCGAGTAGAGCATGAGGAAGCCGCCGCCGCCCGCGCCGATGATCTTGCCGCCGAGGACGCCGAAGCGCTCGCGCACTTCGTCGTAGATCTGGTCGACCTTCGCGAACGAGACCTTGCCCGAGAGCTTCTTCTTGTTCTGCCAGTGCTCGTCGAGCATCTGACCCCAGGCGTCGTAGTTCGACGTCTCGATCGACTCGAGGATGCGGTAGCCGAGGTCCTTGATGCGGGAGAGGCTGTCCTCGACGCGGGCGTGGTTCGCGCTCTCCTTCTGCTGCATGGCCACGTTCTGGTCCTGCAGCACCTCGCGGGCGTCGCGCTGCGAGCCGGTGTAATAGATGTGCGTGCGCGCGACGAACTCCGCGATGTCGCTGCTGCTGGGACGCAGTTGCCGCACCGCGACGGTGCCGTCTTTGGCGATCTCCAGCACCGTGAGGCCGCCGTACGCGGCCATGTACTGGTCCTGCTTGCCGATCGGCTGCTTCAGGATGTCCAGCTCGATGTGACAGGCCTCTTCGGCGAGCGCCTGCAGCGGGACGTAGTCGCGGCGGTCGTGGTGCAGCGCGTTGAGCAGGCCGACCAGATAGCAGCTCGACGAGCCGAGGCCCGTGCCCGCGGGGAGATCGGCGATGGAGCCGACTTCGAAGCCGTAGCGGATCCCGTGCGCCCGCAGCGCCTCGCGCGCGAGCTCGTGCCGCAGGTCGTTGACGTCGTCGACCACCTCGCTCTGGGAGTAGTGCAGCCGGATCTTCGAGCCGACCGTGGGCCGGTTGACGATCACGTACATGTACTTGTCCAGCCCCATCGCGAAGATGAAGCCGCCGTGCTGCGAGTAATACGACGGGAGGTCCGTGCCGCCACCGCCGAGGGTGACGCGGAAGGGAGTGCGGGTGACGATCATCTGGCGCCGCGGATTCTAATGGCAACGGCAGCCATCGCGAGCAGGGCCAGCCCCGCGATCGCGGCGCCGATCCGCAGCGACCGCGGGCGGTAAACCAGCCTCACCTCCCCCTCGGCGCCGGCCGGGATCTCGACGGCGGGCATGAGCAGGTTCGCGCGGAGGACGGGCAGCGGCGTTTCGCCGATGCTCGCGCGCCAGCCGGGGAGCCACGGCCTGCGGAACACGATGAGGGCCTTCGAACCCTTGCCGCGCACGACGAACGTCGTTTCGTTGCGCGCCTCGACGACGTTCGCGAGCTGGCGCGGTCCGTAGCGCTCGCGGCCGCCGTCGGCGAGAAGCACGACCGGCAACTGCGGCGTGCGGCGCTGGAAGACCGCCTCGTACGCCTGCTGCTCGCCCGGCGTCTTGACGGCCAGCGCGGCCAGGAACAGCGGATCGCTCAGCCGCTCGCGGTGCAGGACGAAACAGTCGGCGATCCGCGCGGCCGGCGTCCAGCCATTGCGCGACAGCAGCGCGGCGTTGCGCTGCACGAGGGGGACGGGGACGAGCAGGCCGTCGACGCCGAGGTGATGGAGGAGCTGATTGCGGCCGCTCTCGTAGCGGAGGAGCTGTTCCGCGCGATCGGGGCGGATGGGACCGTGCACGTCGAACTGGAAGACGTCGTTGAGCGCGGCGAGGCCCATCGGCGAGTAGCCGTTGACGAACTTCCGTCCGGCGAGCATGGGCAGGTTGCCGGGGAGGAGCGCGGCGTGCTGCATGGAGTCGACGCCGTACATGGCCAGATAGCGGCGGGAGGGATCGAGCTGCGTCCCGGTCCGGATGGTCCAGCGCGAGACTTCCTCGCGATCGTGGAACGCGGCGAAGGTCAGGACGATGGCCGCCGCGGTGAGGATCGCGGGCATCGCGGTTTGGAAGCGTGACCACGCGAGACAGAGCGCGGCGAGAACCGCGGCGTGGATCCAGACGCCGGGTTGGAACGCCACCGTGATCCCCAGGAGCACGAGCCCGACGATCCACGCGCGCTTCGCCTCCTCCAGCGCGATCGCGCCGAGGATCGCCAGTACCAGGTGGAAGAGGGGCAGCCAGCGGAAGCTCCACCGGAACGGCCCGGCCGAGGGGAGCAGCATGAGGACGAGGAGAAGAAGCGCCAGGATCAGCTCCGGCGCAGGGAGGCCCCGCCGCCGTTTTCCGATCAGCGCCGCCAGCGGCACGAACGCCCCCAGCAGCTCGACTCCCACGTGCGGCAGCGCGCCGCGGAAGACGTTCCACTCCGTCGTGAACGCCGGGACCACGAAGGCGAACAGCGCGCGCACCGGCACCACCCACAGGTCCTCGAACCGCGTGCTGGCGTTCAGCCGCGCCGTGGCGGGAAAGTACTCGAGCAGCATCAGCACCGCCGGCGCGGCGAGGGCCAGGCCGAGGGCGGACGCGGCCACCATGCGGAGCGCAATGTAGGGCGTGGCTTCAGCCCGCCCGCCCCCGGGGGAGGCGGGCTGAAGCCACGCCCTACATTGGGCGAGGACGTTCATCAGCGCGATGAGGGCCGCCATCGCGACGACGTACGGCGCGCCGCCGGTGATCAGGAGGTACAGCGCGGCGGCCGTGCCGGCCCAGCTCCAACGCCGGCCCGCGGCGATGCCGCGCAGGCCGAGCCAGTACCACGGCAGCCAGGCGAAGCTCGCGGTGATGGCGTACCACGTCGTTCCCCACCACAACATCCAGCCGTTCAGACCCGCGATCAGCGCGACCATCAGCGCGCTCGCGGGACGGACGCCGTAGCTCCGCGCGAGCAGGTACCCTCCCGCGCCGGCGATCGCCACGTGTACGACGAACAACAGCGTCCCGCGCGCGAGCAGGGACAGCGGCAGCAGCCACGCCAGCCCCTCCAGCAGCATGCGGAAGACGGAGAACACGCCGAACTGATACTCCGCCGCCAGCGCGGAGCACATCCACGACGCGCGCGTCAGCAGCGGGAGCTCGCCGTCCGCCCACGCCTGCGCGACCTCGTGCGACGCGGGGAGGAACTCGAGCTGGAAGTCGTCCTTGACGAAGAACGCGGGATCGATCGCCACCAGCACCAGTGCCAGCGCGGCCACGGCCAGCGCGGAGAGCACTACCGCGCGCACAGGTAGACCTCCCGCGTCAGCTCCGCGCAGCGCGCCCAGGTGAACTGCCTCGCGCGCTCGCGCGCCGCGTCGACGTGCTCGCGGGTGACGTTCCGCATGGCCCGCGCAAGGTCGTCCACCGACCGCGGATCGACGTGAAACGCGTGTCCGCCGGTCACTTCCCGCAGCGCCGGGATGTCCGAGGCGATCACCGGCGTCCCCGCCGCCATCGCCTCGACGACCGGCAGGCCGAAGCCTTCTTCGAGACTCGGCATCACCAGCGCGGTCGCACCGCGATAGAGCGCGGCCAGTTCGTCGACCGACACGAAGCCGGGCGCGATGACGCCGGGAACGTCCCGGAAGCGCTCGAACGCTGCGCCCACGAGGAGGAGTCGAGTCGTCGAGTCGTCGAGTCGTCGAGCTCGAAGACTTGACGACTCGAAGACTCGAAGACTCTCCACCAGCCGCTCCACGTTCTTGTGCGGCTTGTCATTCCCCACGAACAGGAAGTACCGCCCCTCCGCGCGCGGGCCGTCGGCGAAGAAGATCTCGTCCACGCCGTTTGGCGTGACCGCGATCTTCCCCGCGTCGCAGTCGAACGTCTCCACGATCGCCCGCTTCGCCGCCTCCGTCACCGTCAGCACGCGCACGCTCTTCTGCAGCGCGCGGGGCGTCATCACCGCGACGTAGATCCGCGCCGCCGGGTTGCGGGGCGGGTAGTGCGAGCGGATGACGTCGTGCAGCGTGACCACGCACGGGCAGGACGTCCACGGCAGCATCAGGTCCGGCGAGTGGAACAGGTCGAGCCGTGCGCGGGCGATGGCCCGTCCCAGCAGCGGCAGCTCGCGCAACGAGTACGTCGGGACGTCCACGACGATCTGCTCGAACGGCAGGTCGGGCAGCGCGCGGGGCACGAAGAGGAGGTACTTCTCCGGCGCGCCGATCTGCGCGAGGCCGCGCACCAGGCCGCGGACGTACGTCCCGATGCCGAAGTCGGCGATCTTGCGACAGTCGATGCCAATTCTCATCCCAGCGGCCGCAGCACGAAAATCCTCTTCCCCGGCGTCCCGAACACGCGCACCAGCCGCATCGATCCGGACTGCACCGCGAACGGGCAGCGCGCCTCCTTCTCGTACAGCACGACGTATTGGATCGGCATCTGCCGCAGCATCGAGCGGATCGTCTCGCCCGGCGCGTCGCAGTTCGTCCAGTACAGGGGCGCGTCGGTCATCGAGCCGAGGATCTGCGCGTTCGTGACGATCGCGCCGGCGTCGCGCGGCTGGGCGCTCAACCACGAGACGAGCTCCGTCTCCGCGGACGTCAGCCGGGTGTCCGGAGCGCGCACGAACGCGAGCACCGCGGCGGCGTTCGCGATGACGGAGACCAGCAGCACGAGCGCCACCGCCGGCGCGAATTTTCCGGCGCGCGAGATCAGCCACGGCACCGCCAGGACCAGCAGGAACACGAACGGCAGCCCGTGCCGCCAGCCGAACAGCCACGGCATCCAGACCGAGGACTGGTAGAGGGTGAGGTTGAAGAAGAAGAACAGGCCGGCGAGGAGCATCGCCGTCAGGTAGAGGCTCTGCGGCGCGCGGACCTTCCGGCGCCGCACCAGCTCCGCCAGGACCGCGATCGCCGCCAGCGGCACGAGGTACGCCACGACGCCGAACGACTTCACGTACGAGTACTCGTTCGACGGGCCGAACATCACGCCGAGGGTCCCGACGCGCACGCGCAGCCAGTCCAGCGCGGTGGCCTGCTTCGTCCACTCGATCGCATGCGGAAGGGGCACGCGCTTCAGGGGACTCGGCGTGACGTAGGGGATGAATCCGAGGAAGACGAACCACGGCGCGACGGTGGCGAAGGCGACGGCGGACCACACCAGCGCGCCGGGCCGCGCGGAGCGGTCGCGCAGCGCGAACCACGCCAGCGCCAGGAAGCAGCCGATCGCGACGCCGACCATCTGCGTGCGGGCCAGGAACGCCAGCCCCGCGAACAGCCCGCCGAGCGCCGCCGCCCCCGCGCCGCGGGTGCGATCGAAGCGTTCCAACGCGACGAACGACGCGAACGCGCAAAAGAACGCCAGCCCCTCGGTATACGGATGCGTCGTCGCGCCGAAGTAGCGCGGCGCGAGGCCGAAGATCGCCACGAGCCAGTGCGCCGTGTCGGGCATCCACCGGCGGCGGATGGGCCACAGCGCGCCCATGCGTAAAGCAGCGGCTCGCGCGACGAGGTACAGCAGGACGAGGTTGACGACGTAGAAGAGCCGCGGCAGCAGGTCCGCCGCCGCATCCAGGCCGATGACGCGGCCCGCGTATCCGAGGACCAGCGGCCAGAGGGGATAGATGGTCGTCTTCGCCGGCAGGATCCAGCCCTCGTGGTAGAGCGAGACGGTCGTGACCAGGCCCTCGCCGTTGGCGACGTGCCGCGCGAGCTGGAAGTAGTAGCTGGCGTCGACGCCGTACGGCGGACCGCCCGCTCCTTTCATCGCCCGCAGGAGCGTCAGCACGGAGATGACGGCAGCCGCCCAGCCGGTCGCATGTCGCCGTGTCACGGCGTCCACACTACCATTGGCGCGTTGCGACGCTTCCTGTTCGTCCTCGAATACTTCCCGCCGCACATCGGCGGCGTGGAGGTGCTGTTCGGCGAGCTGGCGGCGGAGCTGGTCCGCCGCGGACACACGGTCGAAGTCATCACCTCGGCCGATCCGGGCGATCCGCCGCAGGAGGTGCGCGACGGCGTCTCGGTGCGCCGCATCAAGGCGCCGGCGTTCGCGCGGCGGTACCTCTTCATGCTCCTGGCCATCCCCTACGCGATCCGCGCCGCGCGCCGCGCGGACCTCGTACACACGACGACGTACAACGCCGCCATCCCCGCCTGGATCGCGGCGCGGCTGGCACGCAAGCCGGTGGTGCTCACCGCGCACGAGGTGTTCGGCTCGCAGTGGCATTCGATGCCGGGGATGAACCCACTCCTCGGCGCGCTCTACCGCCTCTTCGAGTCCTTCGTGCTCCGCCTCGGCTGGGCGCACGTGATCACGCCCTCGGACTTCACCCGCCGGCGTCTCCCCGACCCATCGCGCGCGACCACGGTCTACAACGCCGTGGATCACGCGTTCTGGGACCCGTCGCGGCACCGCGCGCGGGAGCTGCCCGGCGCGTTCACGTATCTCTACTTCGGGCGCCCCGGCGTGTCGAAGGGCGTCGAGTACCTGATCGACGCGGCGGAGATCGTCCGGCGCGAGCGTCCGGACAGCCGGCTGGTGATGATCCTCTCGCGCGAGCCGGAGCGGCAGTACCGGCGCATGGTCCGGCGCCTCGCTGGGCTCGGAGACCACGTGGTGCTCGTGGACTCCGTCCCGCGCGACGAGCTCCCCTCCTGGCTCCTCGGCGCGGACGCCGTGGTCGTGCCGTCCCTCTCCGAGGGCTTCGGCTACTCCGCCGTCGAAGCCGCCTCCCTCGGCTGCCGCGTCATCGCCACCAGCGGCCATGCGACCGAGGAGCTGCTGGCGGGGATCGCGGCGTTCGTACCGCCGCGGGATCCCGCGGCGCTCGCGCGGGCGATCCTCGAGGCGAAACCGCCCACCGCGCGCCTGGAGCCGAAGTTCACGGCGCCGGCGCACGCGCAGCGCGTCATCGAGATCTATCGATCAGTCCTGAGTCCTGAGTCCTCGCCTCCCCACTCAGCACTTAGGACTTAGGACTTAGGACTATTCCTCGTCCGCATTCCGGATCGCCAGCTCCCTCACGATCTTCGTGAGGTCGCTCTCGATGCGGCGCATGCGTACGTACACGGCGAAGAAGCCGAACACCATGGCCAGGATGGCCACGTACAGCACGAGGTCCGTGCCGCGGCCGATGCCGAGGGCGCGGGCGATGGTGGCGGTGAGCTCGGGGCGGGCGATGGCGACCGCCGCCGCGATCCACAGCATCCCCCATGCGAATCCCACCCGAGGCGCGATCCGGCGGCGCACGGTCAGGGTCAGGGTGATGACGAACGAGACGCCGAGCACGGCGAAAGCGATCCATTGGAAGGACGTCAACGCATCCACCTCCCCACGACATAGTCCGCCAGGATCCGCAGCGCCGCGAACGACGACTGCCCCTTGCGGCGCGAGTACTCCGTGTAGCGCACGTGCACCGGCACCTCCTCGAACCTGAGGCCATGACGCACGATCTGGTCGAGGATCTCGCTCGCGTGCGCCATGCGGTCGAGGCGGATGTCGAGCTTCGCCGCGGCCGCGCGGGTGAACGCGCGCAGGCCGTTGTGCGTGTCCGTGACGCGCGCACCCGACGCGACGCGCGTGAAAACCACCGCCAGCGCGAGGATCGCCTTCCGTCCGCCGGGCATGCCTTCACTATGCTTGACTGAGGGCGTCCCGATGAAGCGCGAGCCGAGGACCACGTCGGCGCGGCCGGCCCGCAGCGGCGCCACCAGCGCGTCGACGTCCTCCGCCGCGTGCTGCCCGTCGCTGTCGAACGTGACGATGTGCTCCGCGCCGCGGCGCAGCGCGTAGGCGATGCCGGTCTGCAGCGCGGCGCCCTGGCCGCGATTCACGGCGTGTCGCAGCACGACCGCACCGGCGCGGCGCGCGGCGGCGGGCGTGTCGTCGGTGGAGCCGTCGTCCACGACGACCACGCGATGGCCGCGCGCGACGAGCTCCTCGACCACGCCGCCGAGCACGCGCCCCTCGTTGTACGCCGGTACGACGACCCAGATCACGGGAAGAGTCTAACGATGAACGATGAACACTGAACGATGAACGATGAACGATGAACGACAGCCCAGTTCCGCGTTCCCGGTTCATCGTTCATCGTTCATCGTTCATCGTTGCCTGTAGATCGCTCTCGTCGCCTCCGCGCAGCGGCGCCAGGTGAAGGGGCGCGCGCGCTCGATGCCGCGGCGGGACAGTCCGGCGCGCAGATCGGGATCGTTCGCGAGGCGGGTCATCGCGTCCGCGAGCTGCTCGGCGGACGCCGCGTCGAAGTGCAGCGCGGCGTCGCCCGTCACCTCCACGAGCGCCGGAGCGTTGGAAGTGATGGCGGGGGTGCCGAGGGCCATGCCTTCGAGGGGCGGGAGTCCGAAGCCCTCCATGAAGCTCGGCATCACCACCGCGATCGCGCCGCGGTAGAGCGCGAGGAGGCGCTCTTCGTCGACGTAGCCGGGCACGATCGCGCCCTCGCGCGACGCGTGCTCGCCGCCCGCGAGCACCACGTGGATCGATGGATCGCGCCGGCGGACGATCGCCAGCGCATCGAGCAGCGTCTCGATGTTCTTGTGCCGTGCCACGCGGCCGACGAAGAGGAAATACCTCCCGAGTGCGGGCGGGCTGAAGCCGCGCCCTACATTGAAGAACAGGTCGTCGACGCCGATGGGGATCACGGTGATCTTGTCCGGGTCGCAGTCCAGAGCGCCGACGAGGTCGCGCTTGGCCGCGTGGGAGATGGCGAAGATGCGCTCCGCGCGCACCGCTGCCCGCTGCATCATGAAGGCGATGTACGAGAACGCGACCGGATTGCGCAGGGGGTAGTGGAACGGGATGGCGTCGTAGAGCGTGGCCACGACGCGGGTCGCGGTCCAGGGGATGGTGAAATGCGGCGCGTGCAGGAGGTCGAGCCGCGCGCGATCGACCACGCGGCCGAACAGCGGCAGCTCGCGGATCGAGTACGGCGGGAGGCTCGTCTCGACGACCTCGAATTGGGCGGGGATCAGCGCGCGCACGTCGGGTCGGGCGAACACGACGTACTCCTCGGGGCCGTCCAGCGACGCCAGCCCGCGCAGCAGCCCGCGGATGTACGACCCGATGCCGTAGGCGCGGATGAGCCGCGCGTCGATGCCGATCCGCATGCCGCGGCCGAGAATACCAGCCGGGGGTGGAGTTCCTCGGTTCCTCGGAGTTCCTCGGAGTTCCTCGGAGGGGATCCCCGCCCGGCCACCCCGAGGAACTCCGAGGAACTCCGAGGAACCCGAGGAACTCGTTACACTCGCCCCATGATCCAGCGCCGGCGAACGTACGCGGCCCCGCTGTGGAGCGCGGATGTCTTCGTGCTCCGCCACATCGGCGGCTTCGTGCGGCCGCGCATCGCGTCGCTGGTGCGGCGGGGGGCGGCCGTGCTGGATGCCGGGTGCGGCGAGCAGCCGTTGCGGTCTGCGATCGAGTCCGCCGGTGCCACGTACACGGGGCTCGACGTCGAACAGAACCGCGCCGGGACGGTCGACGTCGTCGCGCCGTTGTGGCGCGTGCCGCTGCCCGACGCATCGGCGGACGTGATCCTCGCGACCGAAGTGCTCGAGCACGTGGCGGACACCGACGGCGCGTTCGCGGAGATGGCGCGGCTGCTGCGCGAGGGCGGGGCGATCGTCATCACCACGCCGTTCGCGTATCCGCTGCACGAGCTGCCGCACGACTACGTGCGCCTAACCACGGGCGCCATCCGGAACCTCGCCGAGCGCCACGGACTGACCGTGGCCGAGGTGCATGCGCTGGGGAACGAGCTGGAGGTGCTGGCGGTGACGTTCAACAACCTCGCGGCCAACATCCTCGCGCCCCTCCCCTTCGCCCTGCGCGCCGCGGCGGCACTGGTGCGCCTGCCGCTGAACGCCGTCATCAACCTCCTGGCCACGATCTTCAGCGCGGCCCTCGGGCCGGTCCTGCCGAAGAAGTCCTACCTCACCACCGCCGCCGTACTGACGAAATGAAGCGCGTGCTCTTCTACGACGACGTGCCGATCTACGGCGGACACCAGGCCACCGCCGTGGCCGCGGCGCGGCATCTGGCCGCGAACGGCGTCGAAGTGATTTCCGCGTTTCCGGCCGCGAACGAGCGTCTCGCGCGCGCCTGGGCAGCCCTCGGCGACGCCGTGCGCCGGCTTCCCATCCACGTACGGCTCACGCGCTGGCAGCCGTTCCTCTCCCCGCTCGGCGTCGCCGCCGGTCCGGTGCGCTCGCTGCTCCGCGACGTGGCGCCCGACGTCGTCGTCGCGGTGCAGGGCACGATCGTGCAATCGAACCGCGCCGTCGAGCAGTCCCGCCGCCTGGGCATCCCGGTGGTCAGCTTCGTCCCCATGGGCGTGCATTTCGCGCCCGGACTCTGGTTCCAGGCCTTCCTCGCGCGCGTGCTCGAGCGCTATCACTACAAGCGGCCCGATGCGTTCCTGACCATCAGCGAGAATTCCCGCCGCGAGCTGGTCGAGGGCGGCGCAAGCGCGCCGGTCCGGGTGGTGTACTGCGGCGCGGACCTCGCGCGATTGCGCCGCGTGCCGCGCGAACCGCACGAGCGCTACACCCTGGTCATCGTCGGCAGGGTGAGCTTCGGCACGAAGGGACACGACGTGCTCCTCCGCGCGCTGACGCTCGTGCCGGACGCGCGGCTCGTCATCGCCGGGGACGGCCCGGACGACGCCCGCGTCGACGCGCTGATCTCCGAGCTCCGCCTCGACGACCGCGTCCGCCGCCTGCCGTGGCAGGAGGACATGAGCGCCGTCTATTCGTCCGCGGACATGGTGGTGATCCCCTCCCGCTTCGAAGGCCTGCCGCTGGTGGCGCTCGAAGCGATGTTCTACGAGCTGCCGGTGGTCGCGGCGGACATGGGCGCGATGCGCGAGGTGCTGCCGGAGTCGTGGCTGTTCCCCGTGGGCGACTTCGTGGCCTGCGCCGCGGCGATCGAGCGCGTGCGGCATACCGACGTCCGCGACGTCCTCGCCGCGAATCGCGAGCGCGTCCTCCGGGAGCTCAACGAGGAGCAGTACGGCCGCCGCTTCCACGCGGCGCTGCAGGACCTCTACGGCACGATCCGCCGGGCCAGCCGGTAGAGCCAGGGCGCGTACAGCACCAGCGCGGCGGTAATGGCCTGCGCGTCGAAGCGTCCCATCCGCAGACGCGCCCGCGCGTGGTCTCTCGCTTCAGACAAGTCGCCGCGGCGGAACTTCTGGACGGTCTGGACATACTCCCGCAGTTGCGCGATGGCCTCGCTCTGCCGCCCCTCGAAGTACTCGTCGAGGCGCCGCAGGGTGGTGAGCAGGTTCTCGTGCCGGGTGTTCTCCGCCAGCAGCGAGTGCACGCCGCCGCCGTGGACGCGGTACACGCTCATCGTCCGCGGCAGGTACGCGATGTCGCCGTGCGCGGCGTTCATCGCGTGCAGCACGACGTCGCCAATCTTCAGCTCGAAGAACCACGGCGGCGCCGCGCCGAAGTCGCGGTTGCGGAACATCGTACTGGCCGTGTGCAGGAAGTTCCCGCGGCGCAGGAGGTCGTCGAGCGTCTTCCGGCGGCGGATGCGGAACCGCGGATCGTGCCGCGTGCGCCCGCTCGCCTCTTCGAGCACGAGCACGCGATGATGCACCACCGCCACGTCCGGGTGCGCGTCGAGGTAGTCCGCCTGCCGCTGCAGCTTCGTCGGGTCGGTCCAGTAGTCGTCGCCCTCGAGCATGGCCACGTACTGCCCGCGGCAGCGGCTCAGCGCGTCCCAGAAGTTCCGGTTCATGCCGAGGTTGCGGGGGCGGTCGAGGACGCGGATGCGCGGGTCGCGCGCGGCATACCGTTCGACCACCGCGCGCGTGCCGTCCGTCGAGCAGTCGTCGCCCACCAGGAGCTCGAAGTCGAACGCCGTCCGCTGCATCAGCACGCCCTCGATGGCCTGGGCGATGAAGCGCTCCTGGTTGTACGCGATGAGCGGGATGCTGACCTTCAACGGAGCTCCGTCTCGATGAGCGCGCAGACGCGCTCGACGTCCTCGCCGGTGAGGTCCGTGCCGTTGGGCAGGACCATCACGCGCTCGCAGAGGCGCTCCGTCACCGGCAGGCTGACGCTCGCGAGCGACCGGTACGGCTCCGCACGGTGCGCCCCCGGCATGAAGTACCGCCGCGCCAGCACTCCCTCGGACCACAGTTTCTCGACCAGCGCATCGCGGCTGACGCGCGCGTCCACCTCGACGACCACGTACTGGTAGTTGTTCGTCTCGGCCGGGTCGTACTGGACGACGTGCAGCCCGGGCATCGCGCTGAGGCGGGCGTTGTACTGCTCCCAGTGGCGGCGGTTGGCGGCGATGAACTCGTCCACGCTCTCGAGGTTCGTCAGCCCCATCGCCGCCGACACCTCCGGCATCTTCGCGTTCGTCCCCTCGGCCACGATCGTGTCGTAGCCGGCGAAGCCGAAGTTGCGCATCAGGCGCATCCGCTTCGCGAGCTCGTCGTCATTCGTCGTGGCGGCGCCGCCTTCGAAAGTGTTGAAGAACTTCGTCGCGTGGAAGCTGAAGACCTCGACGTCGCCGAAGCTCCCGACCTTCGTGCCTCGGTGCGTGCAGCCAAATGCGTGCGCGGCATCGAACATCAGCTCGAGATTGTGGCGGCGGGCGATGTCGGCGAGCGCATCGACGTCGCAGGCGCGTCCCCACAGGTGTACGCCCACGATGGCCGACGTGCGCGGCGTGATCGCGCGCTCGACGCTCTCCGGATCGAGCGTGTGCGTCTCCGCCCCGACCTCGGCGAACACGGGCGTCAGGCCGAGCCAGTGCGGCACGTGTGCGGTGGCGACGAAGGTGAACGAGGGCACGATCACTTCGCCCGTGGCGCCGAGGGAGCGCAGGGCCACTTCCATCCCGACGGTGGCGTTGCACATGGCCACCACGTGGCGGACGCCGAGGAAGGCGGCCAGGCGCTGCTCGAGCTCCTGCACGAGCGGGCCGTCGTTCGTCAGCCAGCGGCGGTCCAGCATCCCTTCGACACGCTCCAGGAACCGCTCGCGGTTGCCGATGTTCGGGCGGCCGACGTGGAGCACCTTCCTGTCCGCCATCAGCCGCGCGCTCCCGCCGCGAGCTGAAACGCGACTCGCACGCCGTACCGCAGCGTGCTGCGCTGCCACAGCGCGACCGCCGCGAGCGTCACCAGCCCCGCCAGCAGCGGGGCCACGACGCCGCCGCGCAAGGCGACGAACGCCGCGACCGTGGGTGGCAGCGCGGCGGGCACGGCGTCGACGCAGTCCGGCAGCTTCTCCCGTCGCAGGCAGGCGATCGTGACGAAGGCCGTGACGATGTAGGCGAGCAGGATCGACCACGCCGCGCCCGCGGGGCCGTAGCGCGGCGCGAGGAGCCAGTGCAGGGCGATGTTCCCGATCGCGGTGGACGCGGCGTTCACGGCGAGAATGTACGACTTCTGCGTGGCCGTCGCGAGCGGCAGCCAGGCCATCAGGGCGGGCGCGGCGAGAGCGGCGCTGGCCATGAGCGGCCAGAGGAGCGGCCCCGTGCCGGCGTAGGCGCTGCCGAACAGGCGCACCATCAGCGGCCCGCCCGCGGCGGCCACGAGCAGGCAGACCGCCGACAGCGCGATGCAGCAGGCCTGCACGAACGAGGTGAACATCGGGCCCGTCTCCCGCGCGCGGTCGGCGGCGTGCAGCGTCACGAAGTACGGTTGCAGGACGAGGCCGGCCATCATCGGCAACTGCACGGCCGCGGCGTGGATGTGGTACGCGACGCCGAACGCCGCCACCGCGGCCGCGCCGGCAAAGTACGCGAGGAAGAACGTTGAGAGGTGGTTCGACGCGGCGAAGTTCGCCATCGCGCCGGGCAGCAGCGGCAGGGAGAAGCCCAAAATCCGCTGCGCGGCGCGCTCGCGGAAGGCGATGACCGGCAGCAGCAGATGCCGCAGCGGAATCAGCGCGACGAACGAGACGGCCGTCGCGGTGCAGGCGTAGATGCCGGCCACGAGCTCCACGTCCGCGCGCCCGGCGGCGATCATGGCGATCACGCAGGCCAGCACCAGGAGCCGCTCGGCGAGCGTCAGCGCGGCCTGCAGCGCCAGGCGCTTGGCGGCGATGAGCGTCTGCTGCACGTGCAGCCACAACGCGAGCGCCCCCATGTACGCGAGCACCCAGCCGGCGTGGATGCTCTCCAGATTCAGGACCGAGACACACCACGGCAGCCACCATTGCGCGGTCGCCGCGAGCAGCGCGAGGTTCGCGATGAGGATGGCCAGGCGCGTCCAGAAGACGTTCGCGATCCGGCCCTGGGCGACGAACTCCGCGCCGCCGATCGCGCTCACCGACAGCGCCGTCCACGCCACGCCGATCTGTTGCGCGAACATCGCCGCCGCGAGCACGGCGATGAGCTGTCCGTAGCGCTCGGGCGGGAGGGCGCGGGTGAGGATGGAGACCGCGGCCAGCGAGGCGACGGCCGTCGCGGCGTAGGAGAAGACGAGGGCGGCGTAGTTGGCCGCTCCGAAACGGACGTCCCACTCGGGACTGCGCCTTCCCTGGTCCGTCACCGTTCGCGACTTTAGCAGAGGCAGGGGACAGGGCACAGGGCCCCTGCGCCCTATAATCGCCGCCTCCATGACCCGCTCCATCGTCATCCTCGGCGCAGGCGGGATGGCCCGCGACACGCTGGACGTCGTCGAGGCGCGCATCGCGGACGGCGCCGACGACGAGGTCCTCGGCTATCTCGTCGACGCCGGGTACGGCGCGCCCGGCACGCTCGTCAACGACAAGCCGATCCTCGGCGACCTCACCTGGCTGCGCGACCACCCGGACGTGGAAGTCGTGTGCGCGGTCGGCGCTCCCCCCGATCGCCGGCGGCTCGTCGAGCGCGCGAGCGAATACGGCGCGAAGTTCTGCACGCTCGTCCACCCGCGCGCCGTCATGACCAAACGCGTCACCCTCGGTACGGGCGTCGTCATCACGGCGGGCGTCATCCTTTCGAACAACATCGAGATCGGCGACCACGCCATCCTCAACCTCGGCTGCACGATCGGGCACGACGGCCGCGTCGGCGCGTTCGTGACCGTCGCGCCGGGCGCGCATCTGAACGGCAACGTGAGCGTCGGCACCGGCACCTACGTCGGCACGGGCGCGAGCGTCATCGAGAAGACGCAGATCGGCGAATGGGCGGTGGTCGGCGTCGGCGCAGGCGTCGTCCGCGACGTGCCGTCGAACAGCACGGTCATCGGCAACCCCGCGCGCGTGCTCCTCACCCGCGACGAGGGCTGGCACCTCACCTGGACCGACTCCCGCGCGCGGCGGAGGTCCAGAGGGACCGAGTGACGTGCGTCTCGGAGGCACGCCATCAATGCAGCAGGAGGTCGCGCCCACTGCGGTGCAACCAGATCGGATTGCTGAACGCATAGCGCGCGGGACGGAAGGCATCCTCATTCGCGCGCGTCGAGGCGAACGCCCGGATGAAGAAACGATTGGCGGCGACGCCCGCCCCGGCCTCGAAGGAGTCGAGCTGGAGAACCATGGAGGAGGAGAATCGAAGCGCCCCGGACGGGATCCGGAACCTCAATCGATCGTCCTGCCAGTAACCGTCGGGAAGCTTCGCGTGGAACTGGTCGCCCTCCAGACGGACCCCCTTCGGATCGCCGGCACCACGCACTCCATGGGAGCGGGGAGCATAGACTCGCGCCTGAGGAGCGCTGTTCGGGGACGCCAGGGCACCTTCCGGATCGACGCCGACGTAGATGTCGATGGTGTCGATCGAGCCGAATTCAGTCGTGGAAACGACCTCCACGAGAAGCGTGGCCTCGCGCACACGCACGGCCACGGGCGCATGCGTCGCGAAGGGATCGGAGGGTGCGCCCAGAGAAATGGAGTCCCCCATCTGCGCGTCGCCATCGTCGATCACACCGTTGCCATTTCGATCGATGGCGATTCGCAGCGCCGGACCGTCGGTGACGCAGAAGCGTCCGGCGCGCAGCGCGCGGATGATCTGTTCGTGCGTGTGCGCGCGGACGGCACGCTCGCCGATGGCTCCGACGTCCGAAATGGCGCCTGGCGACGGCGGGGACAGGGTGGGTAGGGTGTTCTTCAACTTCTCGCGGAAGAGGACCGGTCCTTCCGGAGGACCGGCAAAGACGAGGTTTCTGGGCTTACCAATCGCGGTATCGGTCACGTCGTCCGTGCCGAGGAAGTAACCGGCGCGACGGTAGTTCAGATCTCCGTGCGCATCGGAGCCGCCGGCCATGAACATCCGGCGCGGCTCCCCTTTTTTCAGCCATGCCAACTCGCCGTTGCCCGCAGCCTTCAGGCCGCGGAGGTTCATGACGTCCCAGTCGTAGGATCCGTGATGGAGGGTCTTTTCCGTCCCTGGGCTCCGCTTCGGCCAGCCTTCCTTTCTCACATCGAATGGCCGAAGCTCGAAGAGGCTGCCCGTTCGAGGCGCGAGAAAACCGTGGCGGTATTCCTCGAGCGGGAGTCCAACGTCCTTGAGCTCGTCGGGGAGCTGTCCCGCAATCGTGGGCTCCTCCGCGCGCTCGTATCCGATCTCCTGCCCGGTAAACTCCTTCTCGCCGCGGCAGAACTCATGACTGCAGACCGGAGAGTGGTAGCGCGTGTCCTCGTTCCAGAACTCCAGTCCGAGGATCGAAGGAGAGCGGTAGGCGGAAAGCAGCATGAGATCCGTCGTCCACGGCACTCCATCCGGACCGTTGGAGCAGGTATCGCAGGCATTGAGATGGTGGGCGACGAAGGCGACGCCCTTGCGCTCGATCTCCCGGAGCAGCGGCGGCATGCCTTGATGCCGGGAGCGCAGCCGGCGCGTTGCGCCGCCGTAACGGCTGGTGAAGCTCGGGATGAACGTGGTCTCGGATCCGACGTCCAGGGCCGAACTGCGCGGGAAGTACACCAGATGCTGGCGCCCATACAGGTCATAGGTGGCGAGCCCTTGAAAATCGCGCATGAGGTAGACCGGGCCGCGCCGCTCGAACAGTTGATGCACGGGCTCCACTCCGCCGTCTTTCATGTGAAAGAGATCGAACCGTAGCCCGTTGCCGTAGGGCATCGGATTCGGGCGCCAGCGCAGCCACTCGGCAAATTTGAACGTTCCAGAGGGGCGCGGTGGTACGTCGCCCACGACGGACCGCGGTACTTCCGGGATGGCATCCACTTCACCGCCCAGAAAGATCTGCGGGAAGACGCCATAGGACCGGTAATTCTGCGGGAGTCCGAAGGCGCGTACCGCGGCTTCCTGGTTGGCTCCTTTGTCCCCGTAGATCAGCCGGTGCGCGTGTCTGTAACGGGCCTCGTTCATGTCCCGCAGAAAACCGGGGTGCGGGATTCGGGCGTCGCTCTCCTCCAGCGTATCCCCCGTGTCGCCGAATGGGAGCGTGAACTTGCCCGCCACTCTTGCCGCAAACTCGGCTGCGAGATCGATGTCGAGGTCGACGTCGACGATCTGTTCGGAGCTCGAGGCATGCTCCGTGGCGAAGACGAAGTCCATCCCCATCGCACCCATGGCGCGGACCACGCCACGGTAGTTGTAGCCGGACTCGCCTTCGTTGTCCGTACCCTGGGAGTGATAGTGAAGATCACCGTAGAGCCACCGGTTGTCGAACCGCGGCAGAGGATCGTGCCCGAGATGGACGCGAACGTAGTTCCGCAAGGTGATGAAGGAGCTCGCCGGCGGCGACGGCAGCCCATCGCCCAACTGTGGCGGCCACGCCTCGCGCTCGAGCAGGACCTCGATCTGGAGAACGACGGTCGTTCCCGGCGTCTGGTTCTGCGGTACGTACCACAATGACGCATGCCACTCGCTCGTCTGCGACACGTTGCGGAAGGCTTCCGGGCTCTCCCCGTTCCAGATCCGGCAGATCGCGTACGTATGCGGCGGGCTGGTCAGATCGCCTGATTTCGTCGGGAATGCCCAGTCGCCATCGACTTCGATCTCATGCAGAGCATGGAGCGGGAACTCGACGGCCGGCGCTTCGACGGGCCCGAGCTCTTTCACCCGCGCGGAGTGAAACTTCCCGAGGGACACGACGTTTCGCGGCAAGCGGACCCCGAGGATCGACACGTACGCGATGTCGTCGAAGCGCGCGTGCTGGGCATCCTGGATCGTCAGCTGGATAGGGATGGCGCCGTACCCGGTCGTACCGTCGTCGTTCCTGTGCGGCTCGACCCGCCACGGCGCGTCGAAGCTGAACTCGAAGGTGCCCTCCAGGCCTGCGATCGCATTCATCCGCAGCGCAAAGAACGACAGCAGCAGGACGGAGAGCACGAGGAGCCAACGAGACCGTGGATCCCTGGTTGTCATGGATTCAATTCAATATGGCCACCCTTCCTGAAATCGTCAGTCCAAAAGGAGACACCGCACCGAAACATGTCGTGCAGCGCACAGGAGTCACGTCACCCCGGAAATTCTTCTGTGATCCGTGGGGTGTGGGGGAGTTGGCGGTCGAGGGACTCGCGGTAGCGCAGGCAGCCGCGGAGGAACTGGGGCCAGTCGGGGACGGCCGGCTGGGGGTCGGTCTTTTCGGGGAGGAGGCCCCAGAGGCGGGGGTGGTGCCAGCAGAGCTCGTGGCCGGAGCTGTCGCGGTGCTCGCGGATGCCGTCGCGCAGCCGGCGTACCTCGGCGATGAGCTGGTCGCGGGTGAGGGCGTGCAGGTCGTCGTCCATGAGGGACGGCGATGCAGGAACACTACCCGCCGGTCTGCGCCCGCAGCTCGCGCTCCAAGCGGGCGTAGGCGCGCTCCAGTTCGGCGACTTTGGCGGCTGCTTCGGCCATGCGTTCTTCCAGCCCCATGACCTCGAGCTCGGAGCAGAGCTGGTGGACCTCGGACGCGCCGATGTTGCCGGAGCCGCTCTTGAAGGCGTGGGCGGCGGTGGCGAGGGCATGGGCGTCGCCGGCGCCGGCGGCGGCGCGGATGGCAGCCAGGCGCGAAGGCGCGTCGTCGAGATAGATGCCGGCGACCTCGGCGAAGAAGGCGGGACCCAGCTCGCGCAGGCGGCCGACGGTGGCCTCGTCGAAGACGGCGGTCCGCGCGGGGAGGAAGCGCTGGAGGACGCGCAGCAGCTCGGTCTCCTGGATGGGCTTGGAGAGGTAGTCGTCCATGCCCGCGGCGAGGCAGCGCTCGCGATCGCCGGCCAGGGCGTTGGCGGTGAGGGCGACGATGGGCAGCGCGGCGCCGCGCCTCCGCAGCTCGCGCGCAGCGGTGAAGCCGTCCATCTCCGGCATCTGCACGTCCATGAGCACGAGGTCGTAGTCGTGCCGGCTGACGGCTTCGACGGCCTCGATGCCGTTGGCGACGGCGTCGGCGGCGACGCCGAGCTTCTCGAGCTGCCGCACGGCGACCTTCTGGTTCACGGGATTGTCCTCGGCCAGCAGCACGCGGACGTCGCCGCGCATCGGTGCCGGGGCGATGCGCTCGGGCGCGCGGGGGCGCTGCAGGACGTCGCCGGCCAGGGAGGTGGCGATGGCATCGAAGAGCGAGGACTGCTTCACGGGGCGGGTCAGGCATTCGTCGACGCCGACGACGCGGAGGATGGGCAGCTCCACGCGCTCCGCGAGCGAGGTGATGATGATGATCTTCGTCGCGGCGAGGTCTTTGTCGCACTTGATGAGGCGGGAAAGGACCAGGCCGTTCATCTTCGGGAGATCCATGTCGGTGAGGACCAGGTCGTAGGGCGTCCCGGCCCTGACCGCGTCACAGAGTTTCGCCAGAGCCTCGGCGCCGCTGCCGGCTTCGTCGACAGTCATCCGCCACGCGGCGAGGTTGTGGCGGAGCAGCAGGCGGTTGGTGGGGGTGTCATCGACGATGAGGACGCGGGCGTCGGCGAACGAGAGGAGCGATAGGTCGCGCGAGCTCTCGTCCCAGTAGCCTTCTTCGAGGGGAAGATCGAACGAGAAGACGGAGCCCTCCCCTTCGCGCGACTCGACGGTCATGCTGCCGCCCATCGCCTCGACGAGCTGCCTGGAGATGGCCAGACCGAGACCCGTGCCGCCGTACTTGCGGGTGGTGGAGGGGTCGGCCTGGGTGAAGGGCTGGAAGAGGTTCGGCAGCACGCCGGCGGCGATGCCGATGCCGGTGTCGCGGACGGAGAAACGGACCGTCAGGTCGCGGCCGCGGCGCTCGCGGAGGTCGGCGTGGATGAGGACCTCTCCCCCGCTCGTGAACTTGACGGCGTTGCCGACGAGGTTCGTCAGCACCTGGCGGACGCGTCCCGCGTCGGAGCGGACGAAGCGGGGGACGTCGTGCGCGACGAGCATGCCGAGGGCGAGGTGCTTCTGCGCGGCGGCCTCGGAGAAAAGGTCAATGACGGACTCGATGGCCGGGCGCAGCTCGAAGTCGTGGATCTCGACGGCGAGCTTCCCGGCCTCGAGCTTCGACAGGTCGAGGACATCGTTGATGACGGTGAGGAGCGCGTCCGCGCTGGTGCGCACGGTCTCGGCCATCTCCCGCTGGTTGGCGTCGAGATTGGTGTCGAGCAGCAGGCCGCTCATGCCGATGACGGCGTTCATGGGGGTGCGGATCTCGTGGCTCATGTTCGCCAGGAACTGCGACCGCACCTCGGCCGCGCGCACGGCGGCGACGCGGGCCTCTTCCGACGCGCGGGCGAGCTCGTTGGTGAGGCGCTGGTCCCGGCGGATGACCACGAAGAGCACGACGAGGAGAAGGAAGTCGGTGAGCGCACCGGCGACGAGGAGGATGCGCGCGCGGCGGGTCTGGGCGGCGGAGGCGGCGCGGCGCTGGGTGAGCAGCTCGTTCTCGTGCGCCTCCATGGTGTCGATGATGCCGTGGACGCGATGCATCAGCTTGCGGCCCTCGCCGGTGGCCACGAGCGCCTGCGCAGCCGCGAATCCGCCCTGACGGCGGGCGGCGATCACGTCGCGCACCCACCGCAGCTTCGCGTCGAGCGCGAGACGCAGCAACTGGACGCGGCGCGACTGGACTCCGCTGTCGCTGACGAGCGTCGCCAGCGCGTTCAGGCCTTCCGCGATCTGCACGCGCGCGCGGTCGGATTCCGTCGCGTAGTCGGCGAGGCCGGTGATGACGTAGCCGCGCTGCGCGGTCTCCGCGTTCTCGACCGCGGCGAGGATCTGTTGCAGCGTGGAGATGACCTGATGCGTCTGCGCGACGCGCCGCGCGGCCTGGACGGATTCGCTGCTGCTGCGCAGGGAGACCGCCACGATGGCGGCGACGAGGATGAACGCGACGGCAAACGCGAGCAGGAGTCTGTGGCGACGAAGGCCCACGGCTGACTCTGCAAGCAAAGTTCAATCCGTTAAGTTGTGTCAGAGCCGGAGACTTAACTTAAGCGGAGGTGGGGGGACGGCTTAAGTTAAGTCTCCGGCTCTGACACAACTTAACTCTTTTTGACCGCGTCGATGATGGCGTCGGCGCGGTGGGCGGGCAGGCGGCGCTCGTAGCCCCAGATGCCGTCGAGCCATTCCGCGCCGGTCGTCTTTTCCTGACCTTCCGCGATCATGCGCAGCGCTTCGACGACGCCCGGGACGACGTACGTGTGCCCGCGCGGATCGCGGCGCATGGTCCAGACCCAGTCCTGCATGGTGCCGAGGTCCGTGCGGGCCTGGGAGAACATCGAGCCGAGGGCGCGGAGGCGATGGAGGACGGCGACCAGTCCGCAGGTCGCGAAGAACGAGTACGGCTCGAGCGAATGCAACCGCTCGCGGAAGGACGCCTCGTCGCGATGCACGGTCACGGCGCCGGGCGCGGGCTCGAGCTTCGCGGAGGAGACGATCGCGTGCGGACGCAGGTCGATGAAGCCGTTCACCGCGAACTGGAAGTTGCGCGTGTCCTCGTCCGCAAGGAGCTGCAGCAGCGAGTCCTCGTGCGTGACGATCGTGCCGAGGGGGGCGACCCAGTAACCGCTGCGGACGATGGGCGCGCCCTGCTCGTCCTCCACGACGATCGGCGAGCCGAGCGAGGGAATCGCGAAGACGGCGTCGAGCACGACCTTCATCACCGCGACGTGCGCCTCGTCGCGCGTGCCGAACTGGCCGGGATCGATGAGCGGCTTGAGGGCCAGGAGCTGGCCGGGCTTGTCGGCGGTGACGAGCGTGCGCAGGTCGCGCGCGAGGGACTCGACGTCCCAGCCGTCGACGTCGCGGAACGTGAGCGGGCGCGAATTCTCGAGGAAGAACTTCTTCGCGTTGAACGAGTCGTCCGGGTACTCCTCGATGGCCTCGACGTCGAGGGTGCGCAGGCGGTGCAGGAGGATGAGCAGGGCGAGCGTGTGCAGCTCGGCCTGATGCTTCGCGCTGCCGAGGTCCTGCAGGGCCATGGGATCGACGCCGCTCAGTTGCGCGTCGAAGAGCACCGGCTGATAGAGGAAGTCGAACACCGGACGGGCGTTGTCGGTCTCGGTGTAGTAGCAGATGCCGTCCTCGAACCACGGCAGGTTCGGGTCGTCGCCGAAGAGGCCCGTCGTGGCCAGGACGTGTCCGAGCTCGCTGACCGAGGCGACCTTCATCACGCGATAGAGCGCGTCGGCGTTGGCGACGCTGAAGAAGCCGTTCTCGCCGCTGCGGATGACCCAGGACGGCCGGAGCTCCTCGCCGCGCTTGAAATGCAGCGGCTTGTTCTTCGCGCCCGAGAGCTGGAGCGTCGTCGGCCGGAAGAGCTGCACGAACTGCTTGCGGTCGCGCGCGCCGCGGTACAGCTCGTGCGGCGCGTCGCGTAGCGCTTTGACGATGTCGCGGTGCAGCGGGATGTGCTCGCGCATGCGCACCTCGTCGATGCCGATGGCCGCGGCGGTCACCAGCATGTAGATGCCGCGCTGCGCGTACTCGTGCATCAGATGCTCGGCTTCGATGTGCTTCTGGCGCAGGGCCTCGTCGCGCGACGCGTGCGCGAAGCCGAGGCGCGGGGTGGTCTCGCCGGAAGGCGTCTCGTCGTACATGCCGCCCACGCCGGTGGTGTGCGCGACGAGCACGCGCGCGCCCCAGGTCTCGGCGACGGCCGCGAGGTCGTCCGCGAACTTCTGCTCGAAGGTCTGTTTCATCCGCGACGTGAACTCGTCGCCGAGGCCCAGCGCCCTGCCGACGATGCCCAGGCCGCCGGTCTGGTACGCGAGGATGCTCGGCAGCGGAAAGCCGAGGAGCACGGAGCGGAAGGGCTTGTCGCCGTAGTCGCGGAGGCGGAGCTTGCGGTCTTCGAGGAACGACGTGATCGGCGCGAGGCCGCGGATGTAGCGGACCAGGCTCTCCTCGATGTCGTTGCGGTCGACGTTCGCGAAGGTCAGGAACTCGTCCACGGCCTGCGTGCGATGGGCGGCGTCGGCGTCCGTGACGATCTCCAGTCCCGGGATCGGCTTCAGCTCGAACTTCGACACGGCCACGTAGACCCCGCCGGGCGTGAGGAAGCCGTGCTCGAACGGGCGCGGCGCGGTGCCGGCGCCCCAGCGCGTGCGGGTGATGCGCTTCAGGCGCGACTCGAAGGAGTGCACCTCGTCGTCGCTGCGGCCGGTGACGATGAGCACCGGGACGTCGTCCGGCGAGGCCGGCGGGTGGATGGTCATCATCTCTTCGAGCATCTCGACCATCTGCAGCGCGGAGGAGCCGCCGACGGCGCCGGTCCCGCCGATGAAGACGTGGACGTCGCGGTAGTGGCGGCCGGAGCGCGCGGCCTCGACCAAGCGCGGGCCGAAGCGGCTCTTCTTGAATCGCATCGGGGCGAAGCCTATCGCAATCCGGCTCAGCGCAGCCGCAGCGTGCAGTCCCACCGGCGCCCGCCGTCGTCGCAGTCGATCGTCGCATCGAACGGCGCGACGGAGGTGATGCGCAGCCCGTTGGCCGGCACCTCGCCGCGCGCGGCGATGACCCGGCGGTCGGGACCCGCGGCCTCCTTCACCAGATGGGCGAAGCCGCGGCCGGTGTGGCAGCTCTGCAGGACGATGGTCGCGTACGGATCGAGGCGGCCGAAGAACCGGCGGAGCTTCGCGCGGTCGGTGGCGTCGAGGGTGCGGCTCTTCCGGCTGGCGAAGTACATGGAGAACTCGTCGCCGTGCGCGGAGAGGACCAGGAGCTTGGCGCCGTCGACGTCCACCGCGAACAGCTCTTCCTCGCTGGCGACCTGCTCGTGGACGTCGGTCTCGTAGCGGGCCTCGATGCGCGCGCGGAGGTCCTTCTGATGGGACGTATAGAAGATCCGCCGGAACCAGCTCCGCTCCCTCGGGTAGATGAGGACAGCTCTCTCGCGCGCTTCCGCGAACGGAGCGACCAGCATCACCGCGAGAAGGATGCGGGCGAGCACGACAATTGGACCGCGCTCATTGTACGCGCTCCAGCCAGCTCAGCATGGTGTCGAAGACGTCAGGATCGTTCTCGTTGAAGATCTCGTGGTAGAGGCCCGGGAACTCTTTCGCCGTAATCACCCCTTCCGGCGCGTTCCACGCCAGCTCCCGGCTGCCGCGTGGGTCGACGAGGTGGTCGTCGCCGGCCCACATCAGGAGCGTGGGCACGCGCCAGTCGCGGGCGCGGGCACGCACGAGGACGCCGGAGGCGAGGATGAAGCGGGCCAGCCGCGGGGTGATGCGGTCGTGGTTGAGAGGGTCTTTGAGATAGGCGTCGACCACTTTCGGGTCGTGGGAGACCTTGGTCGCGTCGAGGCCATTGCTGACCGGGAGGTCCGGCGCGAGCGCGCTCCCGGCGGCGAGCTTCATCCGGTCGACGAAGCCGAGGGGACGCTTGAGGGCGGGGGACGAGAGGATGAGGAAATCGACGGGACGGCGGTCCTCGGCGACGAAGCGCGCGGCGACGGCGCCGCCCATGCTGTGGCCGAGGAGGATGCGGTTCTTCGTTGTGACGCTGTCGAAGATCTGCGCGAGGTCGTCGAGGAGCGCGGTGTCGTTCGGGATGGCGCCGCGCTTACCCGGAGTGCGGCCGTGGCCGCGCTGGTCGTAGGTGACGACGGAGAAGCTCGCGCGGTTCAGGGCGTCGATGACGTGCCCGTAGCGGCCGGAGTGCTCGCCCAGGCCGTGGACGAGGACCACGGTGCCGCGGGGGGCGGGGACGGGGTGGGTGGCTGTGTACAGGTCGCTCATGATGATGTAGGGCGTGGCTTCAGCCCGCCTCCCCCGGGAGGGGC
>DASUSN010000157.1:0-17237 GCA_036375075.1 Thermoanaerobaculia bacterium
CCTCGTGGGTGGGTGGCGTCCCCCTCCCCGTCCGGGGGGCGGGCTGAAGCCACGCCCTACATTCGGTTCGCGCTACACTCACCCCATGCTCCTGCTCCTTTTCGTGCTCGCCGCGGTGCAGCACGACATCTCGAAAGTCGAACCGGTCGCGCCGGATGCCGCGATCGCGACGCCGGTGCCCGAGCGGCAGCAGAAGCGGCTGAAGAAGTACGACATGCCGGAGCTGTCCGGCGCGAAGCAGGCGCTGGGACCGCAGCTCATCGACGGGCGGCTGCCGAAGCCTCTCGTGGACTTCATCACGCTCGACGGCCCGATCGAGCAGCGGATCTCGATCTTCGAGGGCGGTCTGGTGGTCGTGAAGATGACCGGCGCGGCGTCGATCCAGAAGAAGGTCATCATCCCGCCGGACGCGCTGACGCAGTACCTGCGCGCCATCTCCGCGGCCTCGCTGCAGGCCGTCGATCAGCGCGAGCTCCCCCGGCCGGAGAGCGCGCGGCGGGGAGCCCTGCGTGTGTACGCCGCCGACGGGACGTTCGCGGAGAGGGTCTTCCACCCCGGCCGCGTCCCGCCCAAGCAGCTCAACGATCACATCGCGCCGCTGCGCGACCTGCTGCGCGCGATCTCCGAGGACCGCGGGGTGACGACGTCGCTGGCGGGCTACGAGCCGAAAGAAGGCGACGAGCTGGTCGCGGACGACCACAAGGTCTACCGCGTCGCGCGCGTCACCCGGGTCACCGGCGGCGGGATCGTCGAGCTGCACTGCGTCGACGCGCCGACGAAGATGTACATCGCGAAAAAGGACCTGCACCTGTACTTCCTGGGGAGGCGTTGAGCACGCTCCGCGTCACGGCCGGCACTCTGCGCGGACGCCGCATTCCGGTCCCCAGGGACGAGGTCCGCCCCACCTCCGAGCGCGCCCGTCAGGCGTTCTTCAACATCCTCGGCGAGCGCATCCAGGACGCGCGCTTTCTGGACCTCTTTGCCGGGAGCGGGATCTTCTCGTTCGAAGCCGTCTCGCGCGGCGCCGCGGCCAGCGTGGCCATCGACGTCTCCCGGCAGCACGCGGCGGCCATCGAAAAGCTCGCCCGCGAGCTGGACGTCCCGGTCCGGGCCTTCGGGACGGACGTCCTGGCGGGGATTAAGCGTCTGCGCGGCGAGGTTTTCGACGTGATCTACGCCGATCCTCCTTACGCCTATGAGAGTTACGACCGGTTGCTGACCGCCATCGACACCGAGGTGAGCCTCGGGCCCGAGGCGATCGTGGCCATCGAGCACAGGCGAAACACCAACCCCTTCGAGACGACTCCGACACGGCTCCGCCCCCTCCGCCGGGCCGAGTACAGCGAAGTCTGGATCAGTTTTTTCATTGCATGAGGTTGCATGGCTGACGAGAAGACCACCATTGAGCTCACCCTCGACGAGCGGCAGACGCACACGCTCTTCGGCAATCACGACGAAAACCTCCGCGCGATCGAGGACGCCTTCGGCGTCAAGATCTCCTCGCGCGGCAACGAGATCTTCGTCACCGGCAAGGAAGAGAACCGCGGCAACGTGCAGCGCCTGATCGGCGACCTGCAGCAGTTGATCGGCCAGGGCTATCCGATGCAGAAGTCGGACGTGGCCACGGGCGTGCGCGTGATGCGCGACAAGCCGGACACGAACCTGGTCGAGTTCTTCACCGACGACGCGGTCCCGTCGTCCATCCGCCGCGTCGTCACGCCGCGGAACATGGCTCAGAAGATGTACCTCCAGTCCATCCAGGACTACGACATCGTCTTCGGCGTCGGCCCCGCGGGTACGGGCAAAACCTACCTCGCCGTCGCCGCGGCCGCCGCTGCGCTGCAGGACAAGAGCATCAAGCGCATCATCCTCTGCCGCCCCGCCGTCGAAGCGGGCGAGCGCCTGGGCTTCCTCCCGGGCGACATCGCGGAGAAGATCAACCCGTACCTGCGCCCGCTGTACGACTCGCTGTACGACATCATCGGCTTCGAGAAGGTCGAGAAGCTGATGGAGCGGTCGATCATCGAGATCGCGCCGCTGGCGTTCATGCGCGGGCGGACGCTGAACGACTCCTTCATCATCCTCGACGAGGCGCAGAACACGACTCCCGAGCAGATGAAGATGTTCCTCACCCGCCTCGGCTTCGGCTCGAAGGCCGTGGTCACGGGCGACATCACCCAGGTCGACCTGCCGGACGGGAAGAAGTCGGGCCTGCGCGAAGTGCGGCGCATCCTGGAGCACGTCGAGGACCTGAAGTTCTTCGACTTCAACCAGAAGGACGTCGTGCGCCACCCGCTGGTGGCCAAGATCGTCACCGCGTACGACCGCAACGATCAGGAGCGGGAAGCGCGCGAGGCGGCCGGGTCCAAGGCGTGACGAACGTCGAGGTCACAGGCGGCGCGATCCCTCGGCTGACGCGACGCGAGACGGCGGAGTTCGCGCGGAAAGTGCTGCTGACCATCGAGAAGCTCGACCGCCTCGGCCGCGAGGTGGACGAGGTGTCGATCGCGTTCGTCGACGACGAGGCCATGACCTCGCTCAACCGCAAGTTCCGGCGGAAGAACAAGACCACGGACGTCCTCACCTTCCCCGGCGAAGACCGCTTCCTCGGCGACATCGTCATCTCCGTCGATCAGGCCCGGCGCCAAGCCGCGGACGAAAAGCATTCGCTCGCGACCGAGGTGCGCTACCTCATCCTCCACGGCATCCTCCACGCCCTCGGCTACGACCACGAGACGGACAAGGGCGAGATGAACGCGCTGGAGGTGGAGGTGCGGGAGCTGGTGGGGCTCGTCTGAGGGGGCAGGGGACAGGGCGCAGGGGGCAGAAGAGGAGAGTCTTCCGAATGCCGGGCGCGCTGTCATCCTGAGCCGCGCAGACGGCGAAGGACCCCCCGATTGAACGCGTCATCTGCTATCGGCAGGGGGTCCTTCGCCGCCTACGCGGCTTCCAAGAAACTCGATCTTCGAGCTCACGCCGGCCGGTACTCGGGAGGACGGAGCCTCTCGCGTGGGTGCCGCGCTCCCCCGCCCGCCCAAGTGGCGGCGCGGGACGCCGCCACGCCAGCCGGCGAGACGCCGGCGCTCCATCACGGCGCGCCTGCTGTGAATCGGCTCAGGATGACAGCGCGTCGTCTCTTCTGTGCCCTGCGCCCTGTCCCCTGCGCCCTAATCCAGCGCGATGATCCCGTCCTTCCACAACTTGTGGAAGATCAGCATCGCGTCTGTCTCGCGGATCGGGCTGATCTTGATCAGCGATCCGATGTCCCACTGGCCGTTGATGCGCGAGAGGATGAAGCCCTCGTTCGGGGAGAAGTTCATCTGGGTGATCTCCTCGAGCGGCTTGGACACCTTCGGCACCTTCGACTCGAGCAGGCCCTGGTTGCGCAGCTCGCCGAGGATGACCGTTTCCGCGCCCTTGATCGCGGTGCGGATCTTCGGGTGGTTGGGGTCGAGGTTCTGCGCCGCCCGCAGGAGGCGCTGGGTCTTCTCGTAGTCGCGGTTGCGGAGCGCATTCTGCGCGCCGCTGAGCAGCGACAGGATCTCGTCGTCCTCGTTGAACTCCGCCGGCGCCAGCACCGCGGCGGCCTGCTCCTCGGTCACCTTCTTCAGCTTCTGCGTGGAGGGATCGGCCAGCTTCGCGAACCCGTGGCGCACGAGCGCCGACACCGTCGACGACACCGTGAACGCCGACGAGCGCGACTCCAGCACCAGCTCCGCGATCGTCCGTTTGCCGTCGATCGCGCGGACGATCGGCTCCTCCACCTCTTCCAGGTCCGTGTAGTCGACTTCCTTCAGGAGCTGCGGGATCACGGCCTCGTTGGGGATGGTCTCGCGGATGCGCGCCCATTCGTCCACGCGCCGCGTCCCTTCCATGATGATCCCGGTGACGTCGACCTGCAGCGGGATCATCTCCATCTGCGGCAGCTCGTCGTCGACGAAGTAGAAGTCCCCGTCGTTCCAGAGGAAGATGTCGTAGATCTCCTCCTCCGCCTTCAGGCGCATGAACCGCACGAGATCCGGCTCGTTGATGACGTCGATCATCACCAGGATCTTGCCCAGAAGGATGCCCGACTGCTGCTGCACCTCCATGGCCTTCTTCAGCTCCGGCTCGGTGATGTAGCCGTGGCTCATGAGGAACTGCCCGAGGTACTCGCGCGGGTCGTTGGAGGCGGAGGAGATGACCCGGCCGTTGCGGAAGAAGATCTTCTTCTCCACGCGCTTGTTCGAGATCACGAGCGTGCCGGTCTTCTGCCCGAGGCTGAGCCACTGGAGAAGATCGCCGGGGAGCATCGTGCGCAGGTTGCCGGACAGGGCCATCGAGGGAGGGCGATTATAGTGGACAAAAAAAACGGCGGGCCGAAGCCCGCCGTTCCGGTCATGGGAAAAGGACGCTCAGCGGAGAGCGGCCCCCTTCTTCGACTGCGCGACGCGGACCGTGACGTCCGCCGTACTGACGTTGCCGTAGAGGTCCGTCGCCGCGACGGTGATCGTGTAAATCCGCTCGCTGTTGCCCGAGCGCTCGGCCCGGAGCTCCACCGTGAGCGGCGAGGTGATGACCCAGTCCGGACCGGTATCGCCGTCACCCGTGCCGTTGACCGGCTGGTTCGACGACACCGAAACGATGTGGATCGAGGGCGTGGGATCGACCGCGTCGGTCGCCTGGACCGTCAGCGCCACCGGAACCATCCGGTGGTTCGGCGGCCAGAGCAGGCTCGGATTCGCCGTCGCCACCGTGATCGTCGGCCCCGTCGTGTCCTGCACGACGACGTCGAAGGAGCCGTCGCTCGAGTTGCCGCGCGTGTCCACGGTCGTGCAGAAGACCGTGGTCGTGCCGAACGCGAAGAACGTCCCCGACGCCGGCGCGCAATCGACCGTACGCGGACCGTCGACCGCATCGGTCGCCGTGACGGTGTACGTCACGTCCGCGCCGGCGGGCGACGTCGCCTCGACCTCGAGGATCGTGGGGATGTTCAGCACCGGACCGCTGTTGTCGGCCACGGTGATCACGAACGATGCGGACGTCGAGCCCGCGGCGTTCGCCGCCGTGCACGTAACGGTCGTGTTGCCGAGCGCGAACGTCGATCCCGACGGAGGCGTGCACGAGACGGAGGTGGCTTCTTCGGCGATGACCTCATCGGCGAAGTCCACGACGGCGCCGGCCGCGCTCGTCGCCTCGAAGAACATGTTGCCCGGCACGGTGAGCCGCGGCGGACCACCGGTCGTGTGGACGAAGAAGGCCCCCAGGGCGAGGTTCTGGTGCGCGTCCGTCGCGGTGCAGATGACCTTCGTCCTTCCCGACGGGAAGGTGGAGCCGGAAGCCGGCGAGCAGGTCACCGGGACCGGGCCGTCGATGTTGTCGACCGCCGTCGCCGTGAAGGTCACGACGGGATTCGCAGTTTCGATGTCCGCCGGCACGGTCAGCTCGGGCGGCGTGGTGTCGGTGACGAACACGTTGAAGCCGCTCGTCGACGTGCCGCCGGCGTCGGTGGCCGTGCACTGCACGATCGTCGTGCCGATCGGGAAGATCGTCTCCGAGGCCGGCGAGCAGCTCACCGGGACCGGGTCGCCGGTCGAAGCGGAAACGGCCAGGGCCACGTACCGGACTTCGGCGCCTCTCGCGCTGTCGGCTTCGACGACGACCGACTCCGGAAGGTTCAGCAGGGGCGGACCCGGGTCGCCGGGCTGGATCTCGACGGTGAACGTCGCCGGCCCGTGGACCCGCGTGCCGGCCTCGTCGTACGACAACACCTCCACGGTGTGCGCACCGTCGAAGGTCGTCACGTCGATGGGCACGAACACGAGGAGCTCCGTGCTCGTCCCGCTGCTCGGCTCGACTTCGTAGATCCCGTCGAACAGCACGGTCGTGAACCGGGTGCCCAGGAGGTCGGTCCCGAGGATGGTCATCGGCTCTCCGCTACCCAGGTACGGGATGACGGATGGCCGGACCGCCGTGATGTCGGCGGCCGCACTGAACGTGAAGAGACACAACAACCCCGCAAGAACTGCTGATTGGACCCGCATGGCCGAGCATTATGGACCCGCACCGCCCAGTTCGACACTATCGAACGATACACTTACGACCGATGAGTGACCGTCCCTCCGTCTACGCGTCCCACGACCTCACCCAGCGCGGCTTCGACCCCGCCTCCGATCTCGGCGAGCCGGGGAAGTTCCCCTACACGCGCGGACCGCAGGCCTCGATGTACCGCGGGAAGTTGTGGACGATGCGGCAGTACGCGGGCTTCTCGACCGCGGCGGAGTCGAACCAGCGCTATCGGTACCTCCTCGAGCGGGGCACGACGGGGCTCTCCGTGGCCTTCGACCTGCCGACGCAGATCGGCATGGACTCGGACGACGCCCGCGCGCGCGGCGAGGTCGGCAAGGTCGGCGTGGCCATCGACTCGATCGCGGACATGGAGACGCTCCTCGACGCCATCCCCCTCGACAAGGTGTCGATCTCGATGACCATCAACGCGCCCGCGTCGATCCTGCTCGCGCTGCTGCTGGTCGTCGCCGAGCGGCGCGGCACGGACTGGTCGAAACTGAGCGGCACGATCCAGAACGACATCCTCAAGGAGTACGCCGCGCGCGGGACGTACATCTTCCCGCCCGCGCCGTCGCTGCGCATCGTCACCGACATCTTCGAGTTCTGCGCGCAACAGGTGCCGCGCTGGAACACGATCTCGGTGTCCGGCTACCACATCCGCGAGGCGGGATCGACGGCGGTCCAGGAAGTGGCGTTCACGCTCGCGAACGGGTTGCAATACGTCCAGTCGGCCGTCGAGCGTGGCCTGGACGTCGACTCCTTCGCTCCCCGCATCTCGTTCTTCTTCAACGCGCACAACGACTTCATCGAAGAGGTGGCGAAGTTTCGCGCGGCGCGGAAGCTGTGGGCGAAACTGATGAGCGAGCGCTACGCGCCGAAGGACCCGCGCTCGGTCGCCCTGAGGTTCCACGCCCAGACCGCCGGCTCCACGCTGACGGCCCAGCAGCCGGAGAACAACGTCGTCCGCGTGGCGTATCAGGCCATGGCCGCCGTGCTGGGCGGCTGCCAGTCGCTGCACACGAACAGCCGCGACGAGGCGCTCGCCCTGCCGACCGAGGAGTCGGTGAAGATCGCGCTGCGGACGCAGCAGGTCCTGGCGTACGAGAGCGGCGTCGCGCAGATCGTCGATCCGCTCGCCGGCTCGTACGCGGTCGAGGCGCTCACTCTGGACATCGAGCGCGAGGCCCGGAAACTCATCGAGAAGATCGACGAAATGGGCGGCGCGACCGCGGCCATCGAGTCGGGCTTCATGCAGCACGAGATCGGCGACTCCGCGTACCGCGCGCAGCGCGCGCTGGAGGAGAAGACGGCCATCGTCGTGGGGGTGAACGACTTCGTCGATGCCGAGAGCACGACGCTGCCGACTCTGGTCATCGACGAGAGCGTCGAGCGCGATCAGGTGGCGCGCCTGCGGGAGTTCCGCGCGGCCCGCACGCGCGACTGGCAGCCGGCGCTGGCCCGCCTGGACGACGCCGCGCGCGGCAGCGGAAACCTCATGCCGCCGATCGTCGACTGCGTCCGCAACGAGTGCACGATCGGCGAGATCGTGGGGACGCTGACGAAGACGTTCGGGGAGCATCGCGAGTCGTTCTGATGCGATTCGGCCGTCAACGCTCGCCGTCCGAGGTCACGACGATCCTCATGCTGTTCCTCGGCTTCACCGGGCTGGCCGCCGCGTTCTGGATCCTCACCCTGAACTGGGCCGGCCTCCTCCTCCCCCTCGGCTTCCTGATCGGCCTGTTCGGCACGTTCCGCGCGGAAGTGAAGGAGATCGAGCTGCGCGGCGAGACCCTGATCCTGCGGACGTTCTTCCGCGCCTACCCCATCCCCCGCGCACACGTGACGAAGATCGTCCGCACCCCCCGGGGCCCGGCGATCGAGGTGCTGAACGGAAACCGCTACGACGTCACGCCGCCGGGCACGAATGCCGAGGAAGTGGCGCGCGCGCTGGAGGCGTGGCTGCGGGAGAAAGCACTGGCCTGAGCAGGACGCTCTGTCATCCCGAGCGTCGAGCGAGGGACCTGGGCGCGTGGGGCGGCAGGCACTTGCTTCGCGCCCCGCCCACCCAGGTCCCTCGCTCGACGCTCGGGATGACAGACGCTCGTTGCGCCAGTGCATTTCGCTCAGCTCCACGAACCGCTCGCTCCGCCGCCGCCCGACTCGCCGCCGCCACCGCTGAAATCCGAGCCGCCGCTGCTGTCGGAAGAGGCGACATCCGACGACCCGCTGTCGCCGCCCGGCTCGAACGACGTGCCGACCCCGGTCGTCACGCTTTCGCCGAATCCGCCGCCGCTGCTCTTCGCGCGGGCCGTTCCCCGCGGGCCCGGTGTGTGGAAACGGATGCTCTCGACGATCATTCGGATCCAGATCGCCGCGATCCAGACGATGACGCCGGCGAAGAAGAGCCAGAACAGCTTCTCGAACCACGGCCCGTTCAGGAAGGTGTCCATGACGCGCTCCCGCTACTTCTTCTTCCACTCCTCCATCATCGTGACGAAGTCGTTGAACAGATAGAACGAGTCGTGCGGGCCGGGCGCGGCCTCGGGGTGGTACTGGATGGCGACGACCGGCTCGCGGCGGTGGCGGAAGCCTTCGAGGGTCTGGTCGTTGAGGTTGATGTGGGTGTACTCGACGTCGTTCTCGCTCAGGGAGTCGGGATCGACGGAGAAGCCGTGGTTCTGGGCGGTGATCTCCACGCGTCCGCTGCGGAGGTCCTTCACGGGGTGATTGCCGCCGCGGTGGCCGAACTTCAATTTATAGGTCCGGCCGCCGAGGGCGAGGCCGAGGAGCTGGTGCCCGAGGCAGATGCCGAAGAGCGGGACCTTGCCGATCAGGTGGCGGATGTTCTCCTGCGCGTACGTGACCGGCTCCGGATCGCCCGGACCGTTCGACAGCATCACGCCGTCGAAGCCGCGGTTGAGGATCTCGTCCGCGTGGGTCGTGGCCGGGTAGACCGTCACGTCGCAGCCCTGTCTGGTGAGCTGGCGGAGGATGTCGCGCTTCACGCCGAAGTCGTAGAGCGCGACGCGCATCTTCGGCTCGTCCAGCTCCTCGAACGAATACGGCCGAAGCGCCGTCACGCGCTGCACGAGGTCCAGCCCGGCCATGGAGGGCGAGCGCCGCAGCTCCGCGACGATGTCGTCCACGGGGCGCTGCATGTCCGTCGTGATCATCCCGCGCATCGCGCCTTCGTTGCGGATCTTCCGCGTCAGCGCGCGCGTGTCGACACCGGCGATGGCCGTGACCTTCGTGCGGCGGAAGTAGTCGCCCAGGGAGGACTCGGAGTGCGCGCTGGAAGGCTCTTCGATGGCGTCGCGGACGACGAAGCCCGCGACCTGCGGCTCGTCGCTCTGCTCGACGAGGTTCTCCACACCGTAGTTGCCGATGTGGGGATACGTCATGACGACGATCTGGAAGCGATAGGAGGGATCGGTGGCGATCTCCTGATAACCGGTGAGGGAGGTGTTGAAAACGACCTCCCCGATCGTGTCGCCCGTCGCGCCGAACGACTCCCCTTCGTAAACCGTTCCGTCTTCGAGAACCAGCCGTGCCTGTGTCATGAACCGGCCGAGGATCGTACCATGTACGCATCATGCGCAAATTGGCGGTCCTCCTCGTCCTGGCGGCGCTGCCGGCGCTCGCGCAGATTCCGCTTCCGCAGGCGCCGACGAAGTACGTGACGGACGCGGCAGACGTGCTGGAGGACGAGCGCGAGCACGCGCTCAACGAGAAGCTCGCGCAGTACGACCGCGACACGTCCAATCAGGTGATCGTCTACGTCGATCGTCAGGTGCCGGTGGGCACGACGATCGAGGAGATGGGGGCGGAGGCGATCCGCACGTGGCAGGTCGGGCAGGTGAAGAAGGACAACGGCGCGATCCTGTTCCTGTTCATCGAGGACCGCGCGTCGCGGGTCGAGGTCGGCTACGGTCTGGAGGGTGTCCTGACCGACGCGAAGTCGAAAGGCATCCTCGTCGACATGCGGCCGCTGCTGCAGGACGGCTTCTACACCAGCGCGGTCGAGCAGGGCGTGCAGGCGATCCTGGACACGATCGCGGCACCACCGCCGGTGGCGCGGCGCGTCGTCTCCGAGCCGGGGTGGGACACGCCCGCACCGTCCGGGGGCCCGCCTGCCTTCGCGTTCTTCCTGTTCTTCGTCTTCGTCTTCGTCTTCGTCCTCGGACTGATCGTCATCATCATCAAGCTGGTGAGTGACAGCCGGGCATTCATCCAGCCGAACGGGGCCTCATTTCCGCCTCCGCCGGACGACTCGCCGAGAGACTCGTGGACGACGTTCGAATCGTCCTCTTCGCCTTCTTCGTCCTGGGACTCGTCCTCTTCGTCTTCTTCGTCCTGGGACTCGTCGTCTTCGTCCTCTTCGGACTTCAGCGGGGACGGCGGCAGTGGAGGCGGAGCCGGCGCCAGCGACAAGTGGTGAATCTGCCCGCTACGCAGCGCTTTGGAGTGCGGAGGCAATCGCCTCCGCACTCCATATCCAGCCATACCCTCTACTCGTATCGCAGCGCTTCGACGGGGTTCAGCCGCGCCGCGCGCATGCTGGGGATGATGGTCGCGAAGAACGACACCGCGATGGAGAACCCCGCGATCACGCCCAGGTCGACGGGGCGGGTCACGAAGGGGATCGACGACACGAAGTACACCTCGGCGATCTCGGGCGGGAACGAGATCAGCTCGTAGCGCGTGATCACCCAGCAGACCAGCGAGCCCACCACGACGCCCACGACCGTCCCGGCGATGCCGACGATCGTCCCGTACCAGATGAAGATGCGCCGCACCAGACCGCTGTCCGCGCCCATGGAGGTGAGGATGCCGATCTCGCGGCGCTTCTCCTGCACGGTCATGATCAGCGTGGAGACGATGTTGAACGTCGAGACGAAGACGATCAGGCCGATGACCACGAAGAGCACGAGTTGCTGGATCTGGAGCATGGAGAACAGCGGCCGGTTCATCTCCCGCCAGTCGCTGACGGTGTAGCGGTTCTCCGTGCGCCGCTCGATCTCGCCCGTCACCCGGTCGATGTCGGCGCCGGGCTGCAGCTTCACTTCGACGAGGTTCGCGGTCGAGCCGGCGCCGATCAGCTCGCGCGCCTCGGCGAGGTCGACGAACAGCCAGCGCGCGTCGAATTCGTAGAAGCCGGTGGAGAAGACGTTGGTCACGAGGAACGTCGACGACCGCGGCATGAACCCGTCGGTGCCCCGCGCGGCGACGGTGACGCTGATGGCATCGCCCTGCTTCACCCCGAGCTTCGTCGCGAGGTAGCGCCCGACCGCCACTCCCCGCTCGCCCGCGGCCGTGCGGAACGTCCCGCCCGGCCCGACGACCTTCCCGAGCATCGGCGACGTCCGCCCGCGCGTGGGCTCGATCCCCTTGAGCATGACCTCGGAGCCGGTCGTGTTGGTCTCCGTCGTCACGACGGCGTGCTGGAACAGCACCGGCGACGCGGTCGCCACGCCCTGCACCTGCTTCAGGGACGCCGCGAGCTGCTCCGGCTCGACGATGGGCGTCCCGATGGAGTAGACGAAGACTTCAGCGTTCCCGCCCAGCAGCTTCTCCCGCAGATCGCGCCGGTACCCGGTCATCAACGCCATCGAGATGACCAGGGCCATGACGCCGATGACCAGCCCGAGGACGGAGACCAGGCCGACCGCGGACACGAGGTTGTCGGTCGGCCGCCGGAGGTAACGCCACGCGATGCGGCGAGCGAGGTTCATCGGGCGCGGATTGTATAGGTTGGGTGGGAGGTGGGAAGCCCCGAGCGTAGTCGAGGGGCCAACTGAGCAGCAACGCAGCGTGATCCAGACTGCGGCAGCGCGTGCAGCGACGATGGGAAACGTGCAGCGCAGATGCTAAGTTGGCCCCTCGACTCCGCTCGGGGTCTTACCGTGAGCGCACGATCCTCCCCTCGACCTCGACGTCCACCTCCCCCTTCGCCCGCAGATACGCCTCCACGGTTTTCCTGAAGTCGGCTTCGCGCTGCTCGTTCACTTTCGGCGGGCGGGTGGCGTCGGCGAAGAGGGTGTAGCCGTCTTCGGTGCCCTTCTCGTAGAAGTAGTCGACCGACGCGACGGTGTACGTGGCACTCACGTCCAGCAGTTTCCCGCCGATCTTCACGTCCTCGGCGTTCACGACGAAGGCGCCGTCCTGCGGGTGGTAAGTGAACGACAGTCCCGAGACCTGCAGGAAGCGGCCGTCGCCGGCGTCGGCGCGGGAGACGGAGTTCCGCAGGATGTCGAGGAGCTGCTGGCCGGTCACACGGAACGCTACCAGCGTGTTCGTGTAATAGAAGATCCCCTCCATGTCGTAGGTCGTGATGGGGCCGGGGACGATGTTGTCGTTGATGCGCACGCTGCCGCCGTTCAGCACCGCGACGTCCGTCTGCATCTGCTCGCGCGCGATGTCCGTGAGCAGATTGCCCAGCGCGCTCTCGCGGCCGCGGATCACCGGCTCCACGCCTTCGAGCAGGTTCTCGGTCCTGGCCAGGGTCTCGTTCCCGCCCAGCTTCGCCGACAGCTCCGCCATCCACTTCTGCACGCGCGCGTCGACCTCCGGGTCCTTCGGGATGGTCGTATCGAGCGCGACGCGGACCGGCGTCGTGTGCAGCTCGCCGTCGGACATCACCGTGACGTCCCAGACGATCGCGCTCTTCGCGTCCGCGTCCGCCTTCATGATCCATTCGCCGTCGACCTGCTGGGCCATGTACACGTGGTCGTGGCCGCCCACCACCAGGCGGATCGACGGCACCTGCTGCAGCAGCTTCACGTCCTCGGCCATGTCCTGGTGCGTCACGGCGATGAAGACGTCCGTGCCCTCCAGCGCGAGCGGCTCCCACACCTCCGACGCCGCGGCCACCGGGTCCGTCGACAGCACGTACGGCTTCTGCAGCGGATAGGTCAGCCCGAGGACCGACACCTTGACGTCGCCGAACTCGTACTCGAAGACGTGGCCCTGATTCGGGAACGGCTGGTTGCAGGCCGGATTGCACCAGCTCACGTTGGTGGACACCCACTTGAACTCCGACTCCCGCAGCCGGTCGAGCAGGATCTTCGGGTCCTTATTGTCGAACTCGTGATTGCCGAACGTGACCAGGAGATGGTGGTCCTCCTTCGTCGCGTCGCCGTCGAGCAGGTTCAGCACGTCGACCATCGGCCGCGCGTCGAGGTACTTGCTCATCACCGACGGATAGAGCGCGTCGCCGCCGTGCAGCACCAGCACCGGCGTGCCGTCGCTCTCCAGGTGTTTCCGCAGCGTCCGCACGCGCGCCAGCCCGCCCGTGTTGCCACTCTCCAGGCCTTCGATCTTGTAGACGTCGTTGATCTGCAGGATCTTGAAGCGCGCGGCGGGGCGCGGCTCCGGCACGGTGGCGCAGGCGACGGCGAGCAGGGAAACCACGGCCACGACGAATGGACGCATTCCCGCATTCTACGTTCGCGTAGATAATCCGCGCGCCATGAAGCGTCTCGCACTCCTCCTCGCGCTCGCGCTCCCCCTCGCCGCGCAGATCCCGCCGCCGTCGCAGTTCCTGAAGCTCGACATCGGCGCCGATCGCACCCTCGCGGACTACAAGCAGATCCGCAGCTACTTCGCCGCGCTCGACAAGGCGTCGCCGCGCGTGGAGATCGAAGTCCTGGGCAAGACCACGCTCGGCGAGGAGATGATCATGGCGGTCATCTCGTCCGAGGAGAACATCCGGAACAAGACGCGGATCCAGGAGATGGCGAAGCGCCTGGCCGACCCGCGCGGCCTCGCCGACACCGAGGCGGACCGCCTGGTGCGCGAAGGCAAGGCGGTCGTCCTGGTCACGTGCAACATCCACTCGAGCGAGATCGGGTCCAGCCAGATGGCCATGGAATGGGCCCACGCCCTCGCGACGGCCACGGACGCCGAGACGAAGCGCCGTCTCGACAACGTCGTGCTGCTCCTCGTGCCGTCGCTGAATCCCGACGGGCAGCAGATGATCGTCGACTACTACCGCAAGTACGCGGGCACGCCGTACGAGGGCGGGCGGCTGCCGTACCTCTACCACCACTACGTCGGGCACGACAACAACCGCGACTGGTACATGCTCACCCAGCTCGAGACGCGCGCCCTGAACCGCGCCGTGTACCACCGGTGGAATCCGCAGGTGTTCGTCGACGAGCACCAGATGGGCTCCGAGGGGCCGCGGATGTTCATTCCGCCGTTCGCGGACCCGGTCGATCCGGACGTGCATCCGCTGATCTGGCGCGAGGTGAACATGATCGGGGCCAACATGGCCCTGCGCCTCGAGCAGAAGAACAAGAGCGGCCTGATTTACGGCTACTCGTTCGACGCCTACTGGCTCGGCGGCACGCGCAACACGGGGTGGTGGAAGAACGTCACCGGCCTCCTGCTGGAGATCGCGTCGGCGCGGATCGCCTCGCCGGTGTACATCGAGCCGAATGAGCTCCGCGGCGGGACGAAGGGGCTGGTCGACTACAAGCCCACCATCAACCATCCGAACCCGTGGAAGGGCGGCTGGTGGCGGCTGCGCGACATCATGGACTACGGCCGCATCGCCTCGGACGCCCTGCACGAGCTGGCGGCGGACCGGCGCGAGGACCTGTTGCGCAATCTGCTGGTGCGCTCGCGCGCGGCGGTCGCGCTGGCAGCTCCGAACGACGCGTACCGGATTCCGCGCGAGCAGCGCGACTGGCCGACGGCCCAGCATCTGGCGTGGCTGATGGCGGAGCACAACGTCGAGGTGCGCCAGGCCGCGAACGGCGACTACTGGATTCCGCTCGCGCAGCCGTACTCGAAGTTCGTCCTGGAGATGATGGAGCCGCAGCGATACCCCGAGGTGCGGCTGCAGCCGGGCCGGGACATCCTGAGGCCGTACGACGTCGCCACGTGGACGCTGCCGCTGCAGTTGGGCGTTCGCGTGGAGCGCGCGTCCATGCCCGCCGGTACGACGCGGGTGACGGAGATCCAACCGGAGACGAAGGAAGTGATCGCGCGCGGCGCGAAGCTCGCGCGGAAGCCGCGCGTGGCGACGTACAAACCGTGGCAGGCGTCCATGGACGAAGGCTGGACCCGCTGGCTGCTCGAGACGTACGGCGTGCCGGTGAAAGGGCTCTCGCCGCAGGAAGTGCAGAAAGGCCTGAGCGGCTTCGACGCGGTGATCCTCCCAGACGTCCCGAAGGACGTCCTCGCGACCGGGCGCCGCCGCGGCGACGGCGCGATGCGCTACGAGGAGGAAATGCCGCCGGAGTATCGCGGCGCCCTGGAGCCCTCGGGCGCGAAGGCGCTGAGGTCGTTCGTGGAGGACGGCGGAACCCTGATCGCGTTCGGCAACGCGTGCGAATACGTCATCGAAGAGTTCAACGTGCCGGTGCGCAACGCGCTGGCGGGCGCGCGTCCGGAGGACTACGTGAACCCCGGATCGCTCGTGCGCCTGAAGGTGCGTCCGGACCACCCGGTGACGATGGGTATGCCGCCGGAGACGCCCGCCTTCCTCGACTCGGCCATGGCGTTCGAGACGACGGCACCCGCGTCGAGCATGCAGCGGTGGGTGCTGGCGACCTACCCCGAGGACGAGGAGGACATCCTCCTCTCCGGCTGGATCCACGGCGCGGACCGCCTGACGCGCAAAGCGGCCGCCGTGGCGATGACGTACGGCAAGGGCAAGATCGTCCTGTTCGGCTTCCGCCCCCAGCATCGGGGCCAGACGCACGCGACGTTCCCGCTGGTGTTCAACGCGCTGTGGTGGAGCGTGTCGGGGCCGTGACCCGGTTGCCTGCCGGCGGCAGGCTGGTCTGATCCCTGCTTACGCCATTCGCAGTGAAGTACCTGCGTGCGTTTCTTGCCAGCGCCTGTCTGCTGCCTGTTGCCGGGACCCTCCTCAGCCTCAGCCGCCGTTCCCACTGGATCTTCCGGATCTGGGACTTCCCGCGCGTGCAGATCGCCGTCGTCGCGGCCGCCTCGGCGCTCGCCTATCGCGCGCTGGCGTGGCGCGGCCGCCCCTCGGATCGCGCGCTCCTGGCCGCGGATGCCGCGGCGGTCGCGTGGCAGCTCTGGCGCATCCGCACGTACACGCCGCTGGCCCGGCCGACGGTGCAACGCGCGACGAACGAGCGGCCGGACGACCGCATCGTGCTGATGATGACGAACGTCCTCCAGGACAACCGCCAGTACGATCGCCTCCTCGAGCGGGTCCGGGCCGAGAATCCGGACGTCCTGGTCGCCGTCGAAGTCGACGACGGATGGATGCGCGCCCTCGAGCCGCTGAGCGGACAATGGCCGCACGTCGTCCGCAAGCCGCTGAACAACACCTACGGCATGGTCCTCTTCTCGCGCCTCGAGCTGCTCGATCCGCGCGTCGAGTTCCTCGTCGAAGACGACATCCCGTCGATCCACACCCGCCTCCGCCTGCGCAGCGGCGTCGAGGTCATGCTGCACGCCCTGCATCCGCGTCCGCCCGAGCCGATCCACGACCAGCCCTCCGCGCAGCGCGACGCCGAGCTCGTGATCGTCGGCCGCCGGGTGGCCGACGAAAAAGAGGACCTGCCGACGATCGTGGCGGGCGATCTGAACGACGTCGCCTGGTCCTCCACCAGCCAGCTCTTCGTCCGCCTCAGCCGCCTGCTCGATCCCCGCGCCGGCCGCGGCTTCTACAACAGCTACAACGCCCACCGTCCCCTGTTCCGCTACCCGCTCGACCACGTCTTCCACTCGACCCACTTCAAGCTCGTACGCCTGCGCCGCCTCGCCGACGTCGGCTCCGACCACTTCCCGATCCTCATCGAGCTGCAATACGAGCCCGCCGCGGAGCACCAGCAGGAAGAGTCGCACCCCGAGCCCGGCGACGAGAAGCGCGCCGAGGAAAAGCTCGAGGAAGTGGCGTCCGGCTAGAAGCCCAATCTGGAGTGCGGAGCAATCGCCTCCGCTTTCGTATTCGCACGTTCACGCGCCGAGGCTCCCGAATAGGAAAGCGGAGGCGGTTGCAGGGCGTCTCAAAACCCATCGGACCGCCGGCGTCCCGCCGGCTGTGCGGCGGCGTCCCGCCGGCGCGTACTCGGGAGGACGAAGCCTCTCGCCACGTGGCACGCTCCACCTCCCACCCGGGGCGGCGAGACGCCGCCCCGGCAGCCGGCGGGACGCCGGCGGTCCCATGGGGTTTTGAGACGGCCTCCGGTTGCCTCCGCACTCCAAAC
>DASUSN010000158.1:0-137515 GCA_036375075.1 Thermoanaerobaculia bacterium
TCGTTGTTCGCGAGCCGCAAGCTGCTTGCAATCAACATCTTGCGATCTGCTATGAGTCCGACATACTCAAGCAGGTTTCTTTCTCTCAGGCGCGGCGCAGCGTGCCGTCACCTGCTCGGGATGACAGCTTGTGGCTTCGAAAAATACTTCCTCCGAGGAACCCGAGGAACCCCCGAGGAACCCGAGGAACTGGGGGGGCGGCGGAGCCCTAACTCACGTACCAGTTGGCGGTCTGGTGGCGGAGCTCGCGGAAGTCGTGGTGGACGAGGGCGGAGTAGAGGGCTTTGGAGCAGCCGGGCTTGAAGCGGTCGTGGAGCTCGATCATGAGGACGCCGACGTTGGCGAGCCAGGCGGGGTCGTGCTCGAAGAGCTCTTTCTCGGCGCCTTCGACGTCGAGCTTGAGGATGTCGATCTTCCCGTTGCCGGCGATCTCGGGGATGGTCATCGCCCGGACGCCCCCGTCGCCGGCGCGGACCTGGATGCCGGACTTGTCGCCCTGATCGTCGAGGGAGACGGTCGTGTTCTCCCACCACACAGCGCCTTCGACGACGCTCACGTTCGGGTAGGGCTGGACGTTCTTCCGCAGCACGGCGATGTTCGACGCATCCGGCTCGACGGCGATGATCTTCGCCTTCGGGTAGCGGGTCGCGAACCACACCGACGCGAAGCCGACGTTGGCGCCGACGTCGAGGATCAGCTTCGGGTCGAGCGGCTTGTCCATCGATTCGTGCAGCGCGTATTCGCCCTGCAGAAACACCTCCTCGAACATGTACAGGTCCGAGGTGCCGGCGCGCAGCGTCAGCGGGTGGGCGACGCCGGGCACGCGCAGCGTGATCGTGCCGTGCTTCTTCCGCTTGCGGAGAAACACGCGCAACCCGGCGACGACGCCGAAGGCGTCGAGGTAGACCAGCAGCGACTGCAGCTTTCGGATGAGGCGCTTCATTTGTCAGCAGGCGGATTGAGCAGAGCATGTGCCACCGTCGTCCAGGCGAACGGTCCCTGCGCATCCGCGGCGGCGCGGGCGCCGAGGCGTTGCGCGAGCTCGCGGTCCAGCAGCAGGCGCGTCACGGCGTCGGCGAGGGCTTTCGCGTTCTCAGGAGGCACGAGCAGACCGGAGACGTTGTCCTCGACCACGTCCCGCATCGCGCCGATGGCGCTCGCGACGATGGGCACGCCGAACGTCTGCGGAACGTGCAGCGCGCCGCTCTGGTAGATGTCGCGGTACGGAAAGACGATCACCGAAGCCAGCCCCATCCATGCCGCGATCTCCGCCGAGTCGATGTACTCCGGCACCCAGGTGATCGGCACGAGCTCCCGCACCCGCTCCTGATGCGCGCGCAGGTCGAAGTCGGGCCCGGGAAAGCCGGCGATGACTAGGCGCGCGCCGGTCGCGTAGTGGATCGCCGGGAACGCGTCGAGCAGGATGTCGATGCCCTTGTAGTGCGACAGCGTGCCGAAGAACAGCACGATCTTCTCCGTCGCATCCAGCCCCAGGCGCGTGCGGAGCTCGGCCGCAGTGAAGCCGGGACGGGCGAGGTCGCGGAAGATCTCCTCGTTGCCGTGCACGATCACGCCGACGCGCTTCGCCGGCACGCCGAACGACTGGATGAATTCTTTCCGGTTGCGCTCGAAGTGCACGAACACATGGTCGAACTGGCGATAGATCCGGCGATAGAACCACTCGCGCCAGCGCGAGCGGTCGAACATCCCGCTGCTCGCGTACGGATGCACGTTGTGGCAGAGGTCGATGAGCCGCCGCGCCTTGCGCCGCAGCAGCATGAGCGGAAAGAGATCGAACGGAAACCGGATGTCGCCGATGATGACGACGTCGGGCTGCAGCGCCGCGACCCGGCGGATCTGCCGCAGCCACTGCTGGTAATGGCGAATGGCCCGGCCGACGCGGCGCAGCTTGCGGCCCGCGACCGCCCACGGTGCCATCGACACTTTCCCGGGCGGCTTCGGGTCCCACAGCTCGATGGTCGCTTCCACGCGGAACGGGTGCGGCAGCGCGGCGAGCTCGTAATTGCGCTCCGTGATCAGCGTGACGTCCGCGCCGAGGGAAGCCATCGCGCGGCAGAGCTGAAACGCGTAGTGGATCATCCCGCCTTTGCCCGCGGGCTCGAGGTACACGATCTTCAAGCCGCGGCCTCGCGATACACGGCGGTCAGGCGATCGATCCACGCGGACGTGGAGAAGCGCGACGCGTTCACCTGCGCCGCCTCGCGCATGAGGCGCATCGTGTCTTCGTTGCCCAGGACGGCGTCGATCGCCGATGCCAGGGCCTTGGGGTCGCCGGGCGGCACCAGCTCGCCCGTCACCCCCGGAGTCACGATCTCGGGGATGCCGCCCACGCGCGAAGCGACGATCGGCAGACCCGCCGCCATCGCTTCCAGCAGCACCGTCGGGAACGCATCGTCGAGGCTCGGGTGCACGAACAGATCGCAGCCCGCGAGCAGCGCGTCGACATCGGTGCGGAACCCGGCCCAGCGGACGCGGTCCGCCACGCCGAGGGTCGTCGCCAGCGCGCTCCACTCCTCGCGCTTCGGACCGTCGCCGATGATGAGGAAGTACGCGCGGCGCACGTCTCGCGCGGCCGCCAGCAGCACCTCGATTCCCTTCTTCGGGCGCAAGACCGCAACCGTGGCGATGACCGGCGCGCCGGGAGGGATCGCGAATTCACGTTCCAGGAGCGCACGCGCCTCCGTGCGCGGCCGGCGGAAGCGGTCGAGCTCGATCCCGTTGTGCACGACGCGCACTTTGCGCGGCTCGAGCCCGCGCGCGAGGTAGTCGTCCCGCAGCGCGCCCGATACCATCACCACCGCGCGCGACCAGCGGTTGAGGATCGCCCGCAGCACGCGGTCGCGCAGGTCTGTCGCGATGCGGTGCCGCACGGAGTCCTCCAGCGTGCGCGTTGCCTCCGGCGAGACGTGCAGCGACGCGATCGCCGGCACGCCCGTCAGCCGCGAGGCGATCGCGCTCCAGATCGCGGAGTACGTCAAGTGCGCGTGGATCAGCGCGATGTGCTCCTCGCGGATCAGCGCGAGCAGCCGCCGGAACGCGCGGACGTCGCGCAGATTGCGCGCGCCGAGGTCGATGACCGGCACGCCTTCCTCACGCAGCCGCTGCGCGTTCACCCCGTCGGCTCCGTTGAGACACGCCACGAACAGCCGGTGCTGCTCGCGGTCGAGCCCCGCGGCGAACGTGACTACGAGCGCCTCCGCGCCGCCGGCCCCGAGGGAGTCGACGAGCCAGAGAAGGCGAGTGGGGGCCCTCATCCCAGACTCCGCAGAATGATCTCGTGCAGCTTCCGCCGCTCGCGGCGGCCGACCCCTCCGTGCGCGAGGAGCCGCAGCGCCCGGGTCAGGGTGAAGAGCTGCAGTCCCTCGGGCGCCACCGTGGAGCCGTAGCCTTCGAGGAACGCGCGCGACTCCCGCCCGGCGCCGCGCAGCTCGAGCTGCAGCAGGATCTCCGCGACGTCTTCCAGCGGAAGCCCCTCGCGATAGCCGCTGAAGTCGACGATGTCGACCCGGCGGCTGCCGATGAAGATGTTCTCCGGGATGAAGTTGCCGTGATGGCCGACGATCGGGCGGTAGTTGCTGGCGACGCTCGTCTCGAGCTCCCGCAGGCGATCGCCGAGGGCGGTCCGGCGGCGCTGCAGGGACCGGTCGGCCGCGGCCGCCAGGTCGAGGTCCTGCAGTCCGAGGAAGACCACGCCCGTGACGATGTTCCGCCAGTCGTCGTCGACGCGGGTCTGCTCCTGCAGCGTGCGCAGCCATGCGCCCACTCGCCGCAGCGCGGGCGCGACGCGCCCGTGGCCTTCGCGGAGGATGCCGGCGAGCGATTTCCCGTCCGCGCGCTTGACGACGATCGCCGCGTGCGGCTCATCGAACATGAGCAGGTGGGGTACGGAGTCCTGCATCGAGTCCCGCAGCGCCGTCAGCACTTCGAACTCGTGGCGCGCGCGTGCCTGCGATTCTTCGATCGTATCCCCGCAGTGCTGGCGCACGATCACTTCCTGTTTCGCGATCCCGTCGGTGATCGTCACTTCGGCCACGTACGAGTCCGGGCGTTCGTGCACCCGCCGGACTCCCACGGCCACCGCGTCCAGCCTCCGCCAGTTGAGCTGGCGGATGCGCTCCGACGTCGTCGGGCTGGCCTGGTTCGCCTCGGCCGTGCGATCGAGGAGCGCGACGAGAGCCGCGGTCGTGCGGCGGACGTCGAACTGCTGGCGGACGGTCTGGCGTCCCGCGTCGCCGAGGCGGGCGCGCAGCGCGGGGTCTTCGATGAGGCGGCGGATCGCGGTCTCCATCCGCTGCGGATAGGCGGCGTCGACGAGCAGCCCGTTGATCTCGTGCCTGACCAGCTCCGGAATGCCCGAGATCGCGGACCCCACCACCGGCTTGCCGGCAGCCATCGCCTCCATGAGCGACACCGGGATGCCGTCCATCTGTCCGTCGACGGCGATGATGCTGGGGAAGACGAAGATGTCGGCCTCACCCATGAGCCGGGCGACCTCGTGCTGCGGCAGCGAGCCGAGAAGACGGACCCGGTCGCTCAGGCCGTGGCGCGCGATCCACTGCTCCGTCACGCGGCGCAGGCGGCCTTCGCCGACGATCCGGCATTCGATGTCGTGCCCCGCCTTGATCAGGCGGGCGCAGGCGTCGATGAGCATGGGAAAGCCGCGATGCTGCGAGAGCGCGGCGAGCGAGAGAATCTGGACCCGGTCCGTCTTCCGCCGCGCGAGCCGCGATGCCTCCTCGTACACCTCCGGATTGACGCCTGTCCGCACGACCTCCAGCTTTCCCCGGCTGACGTCCGGATAGAGGCCGGTGAGGAACGCCTTGTTGAAGATCGAGATGCAGCGGACGAACTTCGCGCCGGCGATCTTCTCGCGGAGCAGCAGGCGGTGGACGAAGACGTCCGGCCCGTGCACGGTGAAGCTGTAGGTGATGTCGCTGAACGAGGAGATGACCCAGGCGACCGTCGTGGCGTGGGTGGCGAAGTGCGCGTGCACGTGCCGGACGCCCATCGCCGGGAGCACGCGCGCGAGGTGGACCGCCTTGGGGAAGACCGCGACGCTGCGGAGGAGCGTCGACGGCCTCCAGAGCGTCCGGACCAGGATCGTGAAGAAGATGCGCAGGTAGCGGAGCGGATCGCGGAGGAGCGTGCGGAGGTTCGAGCCGAAGATCGCGGTATCGAGCAGCGGCGTGAACAGCGCGCGCTGCATCCACGGCTTCGCCTCCTCGTGCACGACGCGCGGGAAGAGGCGGACGAGCGGCACGACGACGACCGGCTGGCCCTTGCGCTCGAGCTCGTTGATCTCGCGGAGGATGAACGTCTCGTCGATGCGCGGGAAATGAGTCACGAGCACGGCGATGGCCGTGCGGAGGCGGGGACCGGAGCCGGTCACTGCGCGCGCCGCGCCGGTTGTTTTTACCTGCTCGTTGAGGATCTCGGGCACCGTTTCCCTTCGTCAGCCGTCAACCCGCCCGGGAAGCGCAGTCCTGCAACGACTTCACACAGCGCCGCGGCCGGTGAAAACGACGTCGATCGTTCTCAACAGAATTTCCCAGTCAAGCTTCAGGCTCCAGCGCTCGACGTACTGCCGGTCGAGCTGCATGCGTTTGGCCTCGGTGCAGTCGCTTCGCCCGCTGACCTGCCACAGCCCGGTGCAGCCGGGGGGCATGGAGAAACGGCTGAGGCGCGTGCGCAGCGGCAGTTTCTCGAGGTCGGACATCAGCAGCGGCCGCGGCCCGACGAGGCTCATCGTCCCCTCGAGGACGTTGAAGAGCTGCGGCAGCTCGTCGAGGCTGTACTTGCGGAGGACGCGGCCGATGGGCGTGATGCGCGGATCGTTCTTGGGCTTGACGAAGTTCTCGCCGTTGCCGACCTGCATCTTGTCGGCGCCGACGACCATCGTGCGGAACTTGTAGATCAGGAACTCGTTGCAGCGGAAGCCGATGCGCCGCTGGTAGAACATGATCGGTCCCGGGCTGGTGATCTTGATGAGGGCCATGATCGCGAGCAGAAGCGGCGCGATGGCGGTGATGATGGCCAGCGAGACCGTGATGTCGAACAGACGCTTGATCCGTCCCGTCACCGGGTAGCGCGTGGTGAGATCGTAGTAGTAGGTGCCGGCGCCGCTGTCGTCGTTCACGACGATGCCTCTGGCGCGGCGCTGGAGGCGGCGGAGCTTCTTCTCCGCGGGGGAAAGTCCGTGGGTGAGGGGAACCTCGTAGTCGATATGGAATTCGCTCATGGGGCGTCCGGGGAAAATGCGTTGTGTTGCTGAAGCACAAACTGCAAAGGCGTCCTTGAGCAAAACGACTGCCAGAGCTCACGCCGAGCTCCACGGTCGATTCACACATTGGCGCTAGAACCCCATAATGATACCCGCAAAGAGCACGTCCGTGTCGAACGCGCCGCGGCTGGCCACGGATGACGTGGTCCGCTCGCGCGTATAGGACGCCGTCCAGGCGAACCGGTCCGTCTGCCGGAACTGCCCGCGGAGGCGCCATTGGTCGCGGTCGTCGGTGCGCGGGCCGGCGTAATCGCGCGTGCGGCCGCGATACCGCAGCGACGCGGTCACGCGCTCGTGCGGAATGCTGTCGAGCTGCACGTACCAGTAGCGGTCGTCATAGCTCTCCGTGGCCGTCTCCACGTCGCGCTCGCCGACGACGTAGCCGACGCGCGGACGGACGATGCGGCCGAAGCCGCGGTAACGGACCTGCGCGCCCAGGCTCTGGTAGTCGTTCTCGAATCCGGTGTCGACGTCGAAGCGCTGCCACTCGAGGTACGTCTCCGCGCCGACTTCCCAGTCCCGTGCGATGCGGTACGTGTACTGCCCGGTGAGGGAGGTGATGCTGGCCGAGGCCGTGCGGTCGCCGACGTCGAACGAGTAGCCGTTCTCCTGGCGGTCGAGCGCGACGTTGAACGAGTGCACCTCGCCGTAGTGCGACGCGCCGATGCGTCCGCCGTACGAGGTCTCGCCCACTTCGCCCCCGTAGCGGAGGACGTTGAGGGCGCCGTAGAGGTCCGGCTGTCCGGGAGCGCGCCGCCAGGCGGCCCGGTATTCGGTACCGAACCCGATCACGTCTTCTTCCGGCTGTCCCTCGCGCGCCTGAAAGAAGTTGCCGAAGCGGTAGAGCTGCAGCTCGACTTCGTGGCGGAACACGCGCGTCTCGTTCTCGTTCTCCATCGGCTGCGCGGCGAGCGGAATGGTGAGCAGAAGGGTGGCGAATAAAAGTCGTCTCAAAGCGTTCTCCCTGCCTCGCCCGGCGGAGTCAGCAAATGGCGCGCCGGATGGCGCCGCGGATCACGCTCCGCATCCAGAGGCGCTGGGGGAGGGGGAGGTTGCCGCCGGTGCCGTTGGCGAGCGTGCGCAGCCCCTTGGTGATCGTGAAGAGGCGGAGAGCGTCACGGTCGACTTCGCCATAGCCGCGGAGAAACGCCTCGTCGAGCCCGCGCGTGCGGACGCGGAAACGCCGCGCGAGCAGCTCGACGCGGATGAGAAAGTAGGCGACGTCTTCCAGGGGCAGACCTTCGCGGAAGCCCTCGAAGTCGATGACCGTGACGCGCTCGCCGTCGATGAAGATGTTGCCGGGCCAGAAGTCGCCGTGATGGCCGACTACCGGTTGCGCCGCGATGTCGCGGTCGAGGGCGCGGAGGAGCCGCGCATCGCCGTTCGCGTCCTTCTTCGCCGTGGCGAGGATCTCCGCCAGAACGCCGCTCTCCGCATCGCGCCGGGTCGCGCTCTGCATCGCGCGGAGCCAGACGCCTGCGCGCTCGAGTGCGGCCAGGAGCTGTGCGGGCTCGGCGCGGGCGAAGAGGCGGTCGAGGGAGACGCCGGGCGCGCGCTCCATGACGATCGTCGCGCGGCGCTCGTCGAAGAGGAGCACCCGGGGGACGTTCTGCAGCCGTCCGAGAGCCGACGCCTCGTGGCGTGCGCGCTCGACCACCGGCTGCGCGCGGTGCTGCTTGACGATCGCTTCGCGCGTGCCGTCGAGCACGACCTCCGCGACCGCCGCGTCCAGCCGCGTGGCGATCCAGCGGATGCCGATCGACTGCACGCCCAGGGGACTCCAGTCGAGGTCGAGCAGGGAGGTGTCGGGCCGCGCGTCGCCGATCAGCGACTGGATCGTCTTCGCCGCGCGCTGCAGTCGCGGATCCTCCGCCCGGACTTCGGAGATCCCCCGCTGCCTCAGCGTCTGGGCGAGCCAGACCGCGCGCGGAGAGAGGGACCGCAGCACCCGGAGCGGCTGGCGCACGGCCGCGAACAGCACGCGCGCGGAGAGCAGCGGCTCGTCATGCAGCGAAACGACGTGCGCCGGCCGCGGCTCGACCGGCCGGTTTACGAGCAGTGCCACGGGATGGGAAAGCGAGGGCTTCGCCACTAAACACGACTCGTGCCGGAGGTCCTGTCATATCCCGAGCGTCGAGCGAGGGACCTGGGCGGGCGGGGCGGCAGGCACGTGTTTCGTGCCCCACCCGCCCAGGTCCCCCGCACTCACGCTCGGGATGACAGCGGAACCTCAGCGGCGCGCGGCGCGGGCCTTGGTGGCGGCCTTCGTCGTGACCGTCAACGTGTCGCTGATCGTCGCGTTGCCCGCGGTATCCACCGCGACGACCGAGTACGTGTAGGTCGTCTTCGGCTTGAGACCGCGGTCGAGGAAGCGGCGCTTGTCCGTGTTGCCGACCAGCGTGCTGCCGCGGTAGATGCGGTACTCGGCGACGCCGACGTTGTCGGTGGCCGGGCTCCAGCGCATCTCGACGGACGTGCTCGTCACCGTCGCCACGCGTGCCGCCGGCGCGCTCGGCGCCTCGGCGTCCGCCGAGCTCCACGCGAGCGGCAGGGCCACGCTGGGAGCGGAGCGGTTGCCGGCGGCGTCGGTCGCGATCACCTGGTAGGCGTACATCTTCCCCTCGCTGGAGGTGTTGTCCGTGAACGTGGTGGCCGCGACGGTCGCGATCTGCACACCGTTGCGGACGACGATGTAGCCGGTGACGCCGACGTTGTCGGTCGAAGGATTCCAGGCGATGGAGACGGACGTCGCATGACCGCCCGTCGCGCGGAGGTTGACCGGGATGGACGGCGCGACCGTATCGGCAGCGACGCTCGAGCCGAGCTGGTGCGCGCCGATGTCGAACGGCGTCGCGCGGAGCGCGCCGAAGTGGTCGTTCGCGACGATGCCGGTCAGGTTGAGCGCCTTGGCGACGGCGGCGGAGCCGGCGCGGATCTTATAGTCCGCGGCGGCCGTGCCGCCCGGGTTGGCGAACATCGGATTGGCCAGGACGTCCGACGAGCTCGCGGCCGAACCGGCGGTGCCGCCGTACCAGAGGTTGTGCGCGTAGGTCACGCCCGTGCCGGCGCCGGTGTAGCGCGGCGAGGGCGAGCCGGTGCCGAAGAAGATGTTGTTCTGGACGACGCTGTTCGCGTGGGCGTCGTTCTCGATCTCGACGATCGCGTCGGTCGTGCCGTAGAAGGTGTTGTTGACGACCTTGGTGTTGCGCAGACCGCCGCCGCTCTCCCACGCGCCGTAGTAGAAGCCCCAGCGCGTGCCGACGACGATGTTGTTCGAGAACACGTTGTCGCTGGACGGGTTCATGTTCGCGTTGGTCTCGTTCGCGACGGCGATGCCCGCGGCGCGGTTGCCGTTGCGGAGGTAGCGGGGGTTGCCGGTGTTGTAGACGAGATTGCGGTCGACCGTGGCGAAGCGGCTGTTGTCGATGTACAGCTCCACGCTGAAGTTGTCCCAGATCGTGTTGCCGCGGACGACGTGATGGTTGCTGCGCAGCGAGATCAGACCCTCGCCGTCGTTGTTCCAGATACGGTTGTCGGTGATCGTCGCGCGCTCGGTGACCGAGACCACGACCGCGCCGGCCCAGCCGCCGCCGCCCATGTTGTGGTACTGGTTCTCGAGGACGGTGTTGTGCACCGAGTTGCCGGAGACGGTGATGTCCGAGCTGTAGCCGACCGTTTCCGCACCGACCCAGATGCCGCCGCGCACGGTGCCGTGCACGTCGTTGTTGAGGATGCGCGTGTTCTTCGCCAGCCAGCCGAGGATGCCGATGTACGGGCCGTTGCGAACTTCGAAGCCGGAGAAGTCGACATACTGCGTCTCGTTGAGCGTGACGATGGCCTTGTCGGCCGGAACGGTCGCGCCGTCGAGCGTGACCTTCTCGTTGTTGTAAGGCTTGAAGGTGATGCGCGCGGCGGCGGTGCCCTTCGAGTAGATCTTCACGCGCTCGTTGTAGACGCCGGCGCGGACGTGAATGGTGTCGCCCGGCTGGGCGAGAGCCGCGGCCTGCGTGATGGTGCGGAGAGGAGCCGCGAGGGTCCCGGCGTTGGCATCATTGCCGCTCAGGGACACGTAGCGATCGGCGGCGTGGGCGGTGGCGCCCAGAGCAAGGATCGCAAGAGTCGAGAAGTAGTACCGCGCACGTCGCATCAGAGCCTCCGATGCGATCACTTCGCGCCGGACTGCCCTGATGTGCAGGGGATCAAAGGAGAAACGGCTTACGCCGTCAATACCTTGATCACGTTCGGTAGCCCAGCCGTCTGACTCCTCAGACCCGTTGGCTTTGCGTCCCTCCGTCGCCGGAGGTTTGCCTTTGTCGTGTGACCGCTACAAATTGTTATTCGGCCCTAACAGCCACTGCAGCCGAGAATTTCAGAAATCTGCCTAAATCGTTGAGTCCGTTGACCGAACTCGTCCGTTCGGCCGATTGCTGAAGATAAGTGATAGTAGGGCTTTTGCGGCCCACGCGTGTGACCGCGATCACACTTCGGCAGAGTTTCCGGTCGGCCCCTGCTTGAATCCTCGCGCGAACAGCATCCGCCGCGCCGTGCCCAGCAGCGGAGGGTCCGTGAGGCGCACCGTCGCCAGGTACGTGATGCCGCCGAGGAGCACCGCGATCGCGAGGCTCACCGCCACGGGCAGCTCCGGTCCGAAGCGCTGCCACGCGAGCAGCACCACCGCCATCGCCGCCGCCGCGATCACACTCGGTGCGTACGCGCGGCCGAGCTCGCCGAATGACACGCCGATCGCGCGGGCGGTGAGCGTGAGCGCGATGACCATCGCTCCGCCATCGACGATCGCGAGGCTGGCAGCCACAGCCACGGCGCTGAATCGCGCCGCGATCATCACCACGATGACGATCACGATCGCGCGGCAGATCTCGATCCGCGCCAGCGTCCCCACCCGGCCGGTGGCCTTCAGCACGTCGCCCGGATGCGTTCCGAGCGCGCGTACGCCGGCGAGAATCGCCAGAGCCGTGACGATCGGCGCCGCCGCGATCCACTGCTCGCCGAACAGCGTCAGCACGAACGGCCGCGCGAGGATGGCGAGCCCCGTCACGATCGGCAGCGTCACCGCGCCGATGTAGCGCGCGGCGCTGAGATAGGCCTCCTTCGGGTCTTCTCCCGACGCGGAGACGCGCGAGAACGCCGGCAGCAGCACCCGGCTCGCCACCCGCACGATCACCATCACCGTCGCCTCGGGCAGCTTCCCCGCGAGCTGGTACAGCCCGAGCGCGGTCAGGCCGAGCCAGCGGCCGATCATCGCCAGGTCCGTCTGATCCTGCACGGCGCCGAGGATGTTCACGAAGATGATCCCGCGGCCGTACGAGAGCATCGGCTTGAAGAGATCGCGCGGAAAGCGCCACTGCGGCCTCCACGGCGTGACGATCCAGAAGAAGATCGTCGATGCCGACAGGCCGGCGAGATGTCCCCAGACCAGGCTCCACGCCCCGAAGCCGCGCCAGGCGAAGAGCAGCGCGACGACCGCCTTCACTGTCGCCATCGCCAGCTCGGGCAGCGCGCGCGCGTGGAAGCGGAGGTCCTTGCGGGTGAGCGCGTCGTGCGTGTTGCCGAGGTAGCGGATCAGAAATCCGAAGGCCAGCGCCCGCACGAGCGCCGTGCCCTGCGGCGCGTTGAAGAAATCCGCCACGAACGGCGCGATGAGCAGCGTGGTCACGCACCAGAAGACACCCGCCGCGAGGTTGATGATGAACGTTACCTGCGCCGCATCCTCTCGCCGATCCGGCCAGTAGATCAGCGCCGTGCCGCTGCCGAGATCTCCGATCGTCTCGACGTAGACGATGTACGCCATCGCGAACGCGAGCAGACCGAACTCCTTCGGCGCGAGGAGCCGCGCGAGGAGCGTGAGGCCGATGAGCGTGACGATCCGCGCGCCGGTCGACGAGAGGAACGCCCACGTCGCCGCGCGCGCCGTGCTCGCGCCGAGGTTCTCCGTCGTCGTCACGCCGGTTCCTCGGATGCGAGGCGGCTGACGGCCGCAACGAATGCCAGCAGCATGAAGAAGTACCGCTGAAAGCCGCCGTGGAGGAACATGCTGGTGATGAGATAGCCGGCGGTCGCGATCATCAGGGCGAGGGCGAGGTGCGCGTTCGGATCGCCGCGCGTGCGCAGGTCGCGCCGCGCGCGGCGCAGTTGTCCGTACGCCACGAAGATGATCGTCGCGAAGCCGGTCAGTCCCAAGAGGCCGGTCTCCGCGCCGATCTCGAGGTAGAGCGAGTGCGCGTTCTGCGAATCGCCCGCGCGATAGAAGTGCTCGGCCGTCGACCCGGCGACGTTCGAGTATCGGTCGAAGAACGTCTGGTAATTGCCCGTGCCGACGCCCGTGAGCAGGTTGTCGTCCCACATCCTCGCCGCCGTCGCCGTGACGAGCTTTCGCCGCTCGAACGACGCCTCGGGCGGCGTGTACGCCTCCTCCTTCGGGAAGAGCATCTCGATGGTCATGAAGCGGCGCCCGACGTTGCCCGGCGCGAGGATCAGCGCCACGATCATGATGGCGGTCCCGAGGGCCACGCGGGTCAGCGGGACGTGCAGGGCCCACAGCGCGAGCGCCGTCATGATGGCCATGCCGAGCATCGCCCCGCGCGAGTAGGTGGCGAGCACGCCGCCGGCGACGACGAAGCCGGCCGCGAGCCAGACGAGCTTCCAGCGGCGGCGGTCCGAGGTCCACGCGATCGCCGCCGCCAGGGGCAGGACGAGCACGAGGATCTGCCCGTAGAAGTTTGCGTCGCCGAGGGGCCCCGCGGCGCGCGCGTCCGCCGACTCCTCGTAGATCGTTCCGTACGCGACGGTCGCGAGGCCGCCGAGCTCGCCGAATTCCCTGCCCGTACCGATCTGCGCGACCGAGACGAACGCCAGGATCGCCGCCGTCACGACCATCGCGACGAGGCCGCGCCGCAGCGCCTGCCACGAGGACGCGAGCGCCGCGATGACGAAGTAGAGGAGCAGGTTCTTGATCGCCTTGACGACGCTCTCGTCGGCGGCCCAGAGATCGTCCGCCCAGACCGTGCTCACGAAGATGATCGCCGCGTAGAAGCCGAGCGTGAGCGTGAGCGGCTGCAGCGCGATGCGCCACGGCTGGAGGGCGTCGCGATAGAACCAGATCAAGGCCGCGGCCGCGACGATGGCGAACTGCAGGACGGAGAAGCCGCCGTGCGCGACGAAGACCTCGGAGATGTCGGAGTACACGAGCGCGACGAGGCCGGGCAGGGCGAGCGTCCAGAGCCACGCCGGCGGCACGCGGTGGGAGCGCGGCGGCTCGACGATCGGCACGTGGGTCGCGGCGGCGCGAAGGCGCGGCATGGCCGCGGTCGCGGCCATCGCGGCGAGGGTGAAGAAGACGTAGTCCTGCAGGCGTGCGACGCTGCCGAAGACGAAGCCGAGGACGAACAGCGCGGCGATCGTGGTTGTCGTACCGCCCTGCCGGCCGAACATCCATGAGCCGGCGATGACGGCGAAGAGCAGGCAGGCGATGATCGCCGCGGGCGACGGCGGCAGGAGCAGCGCCACGCCGGTGGTGATGACGATCAGATCGAGCGCGATCGCGTAGCGGACGGCGGTGCGCCGGCGCTCGGGAGTCATGGCGCCGGCGGCCGGCGCATCGCCGTCAGCACCCACGCGAGGGTCAGGCCGATGATCGCGCCGATCACCAGTCCGGCGGCGAGGATGCGCTCCATGCGCGGGAAGATGAGGTCCGCGTCGCTCGCGGGAGAGACGAGCTTCACGCCGTACAGGCCGAAGAGCGTGCCCGTGCGCGCGGAGAGCAGCGCGGGGATCGTGTTCGCGATGGCGGCCGCGCGCGCGGGATTCGCGCCGTCGACTTCGATGCGCAGCACGTTCGTGTTCGGCAGCACGACCGCGCGGAGGTCATAGTCTTTTTCAGCCGGCGGAATCGCGGCGCCGGTGATGACCGGCATCGAGACGAGCGACGCCACGGTGGCGACGATGGTCCGCTGGTCGAGCGCCTGCGTCGCCCGGATCTGCTCCTCGGTGCCGAGCTTCTCGGCGAGCGGCACGATCGCGGCGAAGGTGCTGGCGCGGTACCGCTTCGGCTGCATGGCCCCGATGAGCCACGCCGCGAGCGCGGTGAGGATCGTCGCCAGCACGATGACCGGCCAGCGCGTCCGCAGCGCGAGCAGGACCTCCTCGGCGGTGCCATGCCGGCCCGGAGCCGTGCTTTCTGCCAGAACGATGTTGGTGCGTTTCACCCGCGGGGCGCGTCTGCAAGCACGCGGCCAAACGAACGCGTGCGTTGAAGACCCCCCTACGTTCGTTTCGCGCGCCGGCTGCCCCAGCGGTAGCGGAGGCCGTCGATCACGGTCACGTCGCCGTCGACGTTGTACGTGTGCGTGCCCTGGAGTCCGCGGGCCCAGTCGGGTCGGAAGATGGAGACTTCGCGCTCTTCCCACTCCTCGGGCGTCAGGGTCACGATCTCGCGGAACTGCATCGCGTAGCCGTACCAGGGGGCGCCGATCTGGGCGGCGCGGAGCAGTCTGCCGTCGCGCACGAAGGGACGACCCGCGGGACGGCCGCCGGTGACGTCGGTGAACAGCGGGCTCCGCCGGTGCGGTGTCCACGGTCCGCGGGGCGATGGCGCGTGATGGAGCCAGAGCCGGTCGAAGTCCTTGCCGCCGTCGGTGGCGGGCGTCGCGTAGTACATCCACCAGCGGCCGTGCGCTTCGAAGATCGTCGAGTCGACCGCGCGGATGTCGCGCATCAGCACCGTGTCGAGCTCCCAGCGGTACGGAAACTCCGTGCAGCGATACAGGTCGATCGTGCGGTTCGCGCTCGACTCCGGCACCATCAGCCACTCCCCGTTCCAGCGGAAGACGCAGGGATAGGAGAGGTGGTACGGGCGCTCGAGCACGGGCCGCGGCTCGGACCACGTGCCGTCGCGCCGCACCTCGAGCACCGAGAGGAAGCCGCGCTTGACCGGGTAGACGAGCTCTTCGACGAATACCCAGGCCCGGTCGCCATCCGCGACGACGAACGGATCGGCCCAGAAGCGTTTGCGCGGCGGGACGAGCTCGCGGAACGGCCCGTTGCCGAATTTGTACGCGATGCTCCAGTGCTCGCGCATGAAGCGGTAGCGGATGGTTTCGCGGAGATAGGCGAGGAGGGGCCGCCGAGGCTGCATGAGATGGACCACGCGCAGAACTTGCACCGCGGACCGCCGATGGATCGAAACGAGCGGATGATCCGCGAACAGATCATCGCCCGCGGGGTGGCCGATCCACGCGTCCTCGATGCCTTCCGGAAAACGCCGCGGGAATGGTTCGTTCCGCCGCAGTATCGCGCATCGGCGTATGAAGACACACCGCTGCCGCTCGAGCATGGGCAGACGATCTCGCAGCCGTTCATCGTCGCGTTCATGACCGAGATCCTGCAGCTCACGGGCGCGGAGAAAGTCCTGGAGATCGGCACCGGCTCCGGCTACCAGACCGCGATCCTCGCGCGGCTCGCGCGCACCGTCTACAGCGCGGAGCTCGAGCCCGAGCTGGCCGCCTCGGTCCGCGACCGCCTCGCGCAGCTCGGGATCACCAACGTGACGCTGCGCGTGGGAAACGGCGTGGAGGTGTTCCGCGACGACGCGCCCTTCGACGCCATCCTCTCCGCCGCGGCGCCGGAGCGCCTGCCCGAGGAGCTGCTGGAGCAACTGGCAGAGGGGGGGCGGTGCATCATCCCCGTGGGGGCGGCGGACTGGCAGCACTTGTGGCTGATCGAGCGGGCGGGAGGGGAGTTGGTGCGGAGGAGGTTGGAGGCGGTGAGGTTCGTGCCTTTGCGGGAGAGGGCGTAGGACGAATAGGACGAATAGGACCTATAGGACGAATAGGACGAATAGGACCGGTAGGGCGGGCGGAGCTAGCTCGTCCTATCCGTCCTATTCGTCCTATCCGTCCTATTCGTCCTATCTCCCCCCGTAGTAATGACACCTGCTCGTACAAGTCTCCTCAATGGTCACCCGGAACAGCAGCGGCAACTGCCCCGCCACCTTCCCCCAGATCCACATCGCCAGCACTTCCGAGGTGGGGTTCTCCAGGCCTTCGATCTCGTTCAACAGGTAGTGGTCCAGGCGGTCCACGATCGGGTCCACGACCTTCTTGAGGTCGGCGAAGTCCATCACCCAGCCGAGCACGGGATCGACCGGGCCGCGGACGGCGATCTCGCCTTTGAAGGAATGGCCGTGAATGCGGCGGCACTTGTGGCCGTCCGGCACGTTCGGGAGGAAGTGCGCGGCTTCGAAGCGGAAGTCCTTGACCAGTTCGACGTTGTGCGACATGACCGACTCGCCTAACGATATGCTACTGGCCAACGTTTTGCTCTCGGGAGTTTGCGTCATGAGCAACTACACCGCTACCGAGTCCGACCGGTCCCTCGGCACGATCATCAAGGACCTCACGGCCGACCTCTCCATGCTGTTCCGCAGCGAGATCGCGCTGTTGAAGCTGGAGCTCAAGGAACAGGCCGCGAAGCTGGGAGGCGGCGCGGCGATGATGGCCGGCGCGCTCTTTCTCGGGCTCATCGGTCTGGCCTTCCTCTTCGTGACCATCACCCTGGGCATGATCGCCCTGGGCGCGCCGCCCTGGCTGTCGTCGTTGATCGTGACGGTCGTGCTGTTCGTCGCCGCCGGCGTGCTGGTGATGCTGGGCAAGAAGAAGCTGCAGAACGTGAACTTCGTCCCGAGCGAGTCGATCGAGCACATCAAGACGGACATCGACACGCTGAAGGCCGATGTCGCGCGAGTCAGGAGCCGGTAAATGGCAGACGAGAAGGAACACATCCAGCGCGCCATCGTGCGCGCCCGCGACGGTGTGGGGAACCGCATCGACGAGCTGGATCAGCATCTCCGGACGACGCTCGATCCGAAGACGCTGGCGCGCACCTACGCGCCGCACATGATCGCCGGCGGCGCCGTCCTCGGCGTGGTGGTCGGCTTCGGACTGCCGAAGGTCTTCCGCAAGCTCGTGACCTGGGGCGTGCCCCTGGCGATCCTGGCGGTAACGATCAAGAACGCCAGGGAAGCGCAGCAGTTGAATCCCTGACCGCGGTCAGCGCACCCGTACGTACCGCGCGCCCGGCAGCGCGCGGATCCATCCCTCCAGCTCCAGTTGCAGCAGCGACTCCGCCACCAGTGCGGGCGTGCGCCGCACGCGGGCCGCGACCGCGTCCACGTGCGTGCCGTCGTCCTTCGACAGCGCGTCCAGCACCTCTTTGAGTGGGGACTCGGGCCCGGTTTCCGATCTTTGCGTTACGTGCAAACCGCCGGGGAATTCTTCCAGGACGTCGTTCGCGTCGTGCACCAGTTTCGCGCCGTATTGAATGAGGCGGTGCGTCCCCTCGGAGCCCGCGGAGAAGACCGATCCCGGCACGGCGAACACGTCGCGGCCCTGTTCCGCGGCCATCCGCGCGGTGATGAGCGAGCCGCTCCGGCCGGTGGCCTCGACGATGGCCGTGCCGCGCGCCAGGCCGGAGATCACGCGGTTGCGCATGGGGAAGTTCTCCGGCCGCGGCGGCGTGCCGGGCGGAAACTCGCTGACGAGCAGTCCCTGCTCTTCGATGCGGCGGAAGAGGCGCCGGTTGGAGAGCGGGTAGACGACGTCGATGCCCGTGCCGAGGACGGCGATCGTCGCGCCGCCGGCGTCGAGCGCCGCCTCGTGCGCCGCCGCGTCGATGCCGCGGGCGCCGCCGGAGACGATGACGATGCCCGCGCCGGCAATCGCGCGCGCGATGTGTCCGGCCGCGTTCACGCCGTACGGCGATGCGCGCCGCGAGCCGACGACGGCCAGCGCGGGGCGGGCGAGGAGCGACAGATCGCCGCGGAAATGCAGCGCCAGCGGCGGGTCGGCGATCTCGCGCAGCAGCGTCGGATACGCCTCGTCGCCGAGGACGACGACGCGGTTGCGCAGCGCGGCCACGCGCTCGCGCACATGCACAGTTAACGGATCTCTGACTTGCCCGGCCTGCTCCGGGGTTACGCTCAGAAGACCTTGCAGGAGGCTGGCTGATGCGTTGCAAGCGGAGCAAACCGGATCGAAGGTTTCGAGCAGCAGGCGAGTCCGGTTCGGCGTCAGAAAAGGCAGAAGGGACAGCGCGATCAGGCGATCGCGCGAGGCGTTCACGTTCATGAGCGTTGCGGGGAGCCGGGGAAGAAACGACGAGACGTCAGCGCCGCGGCGGCGCCGGAAGGTGGGAACGCCGCAAAGTATAATCGCCCCCACTTTGCACAGCCAACTCGAGGGGGCAGTGCCCCTTCTTCGAAGGGAGCTTCCATGAGGCGCGCGTTCCTCTCCTCTCTCACCGCCCTGACGCTGCTGCTGGCGATCGCCGGCTGCCGCTCGGCGGCGGACACGAAGACCTCCGAGACGCAGCGGCAGTTCGGCGTCCGGATGGCCAGGATGAACCTGTGGCGCGAGGCCATGTTCCGCTTCCGCCGGGCCGTGCAGATCGACCCGAACGACGCCCAGGCGCACAACAACCTGGCCGTGGCCCTCGAAGCGACCGGCGACTTCGACGCCGCCGCGAAGGAGTATCGCGAGGCCCTCCGCCTCGACCGCTCCAACCAGCACATCCAGAAGAACTACAGCCGCTTCGTCGAGTTCACCACGAAGAGCAAGAAGGGCGCGGCCGGCGCGGTCGCCACCACCACCGCGCCCCCGAAGACCGACACCACGTCGACCCTCCTCACGCCGCCGATCACCGATACCGCCACGGCCACCGGCAGCACCACCACCGACAACGACACGACCACGAATCCCCCCGACGGAGGCTCGCGATGAACCGCATCGCCGCAGTCGCACTCGCAACCGCCCTGGCCCTTCCCCTCGGCGCCGATCCCGACGTCATGGAGGTCAAGCTCAAGCTTCCCGTGAAGCCGAAGCTGCAGATCACCGGCGACGAGCGCGTCGCAGTCGCGCCGTTCGTCATCGCCGCCCGAGGCGAGAAGCGCAACGACCGCGCGGCGAAGGTCGACGTGCAGACGGAGTTCAACCGCTATCTCAAGAAGCAGCTCGCCAAGTCCACGAAGCTCCGCGTCGTCGACGTCGGCCAGACCCGACTCCCGGGCGTCGACATCAAGTCGCTGGAAGGCGCCCGCGACTACTGGAAGGAGATCGGCGCGCGTACCGGCGCGGACTACATCGTCTCCGGCATCGTCGACTTCGACATCAACGACAAGTCGGGCTACCGCACCGAGGAGTACACGTCGCCGGCGGATGGCCGGACGTTCTACCGGCAGGTGCTCGTCGAATCCACAGGCTTCGTCTTCGACATCGACCTGGCCGTCTTCAACGCCGACACGGGCGAGATGGTGCTGGAAGAGAACTTCCGTGACTTCAAGGAATTCGACCAGCGCAACTACGACGAGATCCTGGGCCTGTTCGAGAACCTCCGCGCTCTCGAGAGCCAGCTCGTCGGCATCTTCGTCGCCCAGGAGACGCAGGCCAGCAGGTACGTGTTCACCGATTAGTTGGCGGTTGACGGTTGGCGGTTGGCGGGAGACCCACACCGCCCCGGTCCCCCGCCAACCGCCAACTGCCAACCGCCAACTCGTGGAGGTTTCGTGAAGAGACTGTTCGTCCTCGCCGTATTGCTCGTGCTCGCCACGCCGGCCTATCCCTTCGGCCAGAACAAGATCGTCTACGACACCTTCAAGTGGAACGTCTACCACTCCACGCACTTCGACGTGTACTTCTACGACGAGGAGCGCGACTCGCTGCAGCGCGTGGTCGACGCGGCGGAGACGGCGTATCTCGACCTCTCCCAGAAATTCAATTACCAGATCTCCAAGAAGATCCCGCTCATCTACTACGCCACGCACTCGGCCTTCGAGCAGACCAACGTCATGCTCAACTTCATCCCCGAGGGCGTGGGGGCGTTCGCGGAGCCGGGGCGGAACCGCATGGTCCTGCCCATCGACATGGCCGACGACGACCTGCTCGAGCTCATCACCCACGAGCTGACGCACATCTTCGAGTACGAGATCCTCTTCCAGGGTAAGTTCGGCAAGAACATCACCGCCAATCCGCCGCAGTGGCTGATGGAAGGGCTGGCGTCGTTCATGGCCCAGGACGAGGACTCGCGCGACCGCATGGTGCTGCGCGACGCGGTGGTCAACGACCGCATCCCGCGCGTGAGCCAGGGCGCGGGCGGCTACTTCGCGTACCGCTTCGGCCACAGCGTCTTCAAGTACATGGTGGAGACGTACGGCTGGGAAGGCCTGCGCGATTTCATCTACGAGTACCGCAACACCCTCGGCAGCAGCATCGACCGCGCGTTGAAGCGCGCGTTCAACGTGACGCCCGAGGAGTTCGACACGCGCTTCCGGACGTGGCTGCGGAAGCAGTACCTGCCCGCGCTGGTCGCGAAGGGCGAGCCGCAGGAGTACGGCGACGTGTTCCGCATCAATCCGGACATCAACTACAGCGCCGAGATCTCCGCGGTGCCGTCGCCCTCGGGCGATCTGCTCGCGGCGTTCACGACCTACAAGGAAGACGTCGACGTCGTCTTGTTCAACATCCCCGAGCGCCGCCTCCTCAAGAACCTCACCTCCGGATACACGAGTGAATACGAGTATCCGATCGTGCAGTCGTTCACGACCGGCCCGGTGATGGGCCGCGACCTGGCGTTCGCGCCGAACGGCGACCAGGTGGCGCTGTTCGTCAAGAAGGAGCGCGGGCGCAATTTGCTGCTCGTCAACCCGCTGACCGGCACCATCGAGCGGTCCATCCCCATGGCCGTGGAGCAGCAGCTCAGCCCCGCGTATTCACCGGACGGGAAGCGCATCGCCTTCTCCGCCATCCGCGGGAACCAGTCCGACATCTTCATCTACGACCTCGAGACCGAGGGGCTGACCAACATCACCAGCGACTCGTTCTTCGACGGCTCGCCGGTCTTCTCCCCGGACGGCAAGTGGCTCGTGTATTCGTCCGTGGGCGAGCAGTACGCGAAGCTCTATCGCCTCAATCTCGCCAATCCGTCGGAGCGGTTTCAGCTCACCACGGGCGAGTGGAACGACATCGAGGCGTACTACAGCCCGGACGGCAAGCGTCTCTTCTTCGCCTCGGACAAGCAGACCGGCCGCAACGTGGAGACGGCGGTGAACATCCTGGAGTCGGCGGAGAACGCGGCGCGGACCGACGGGGACACGCCGAAGGCGGATCCGACGAATTTCGCGGCGTTCAACATCTATTCGCTCGACCTGGAGACCGGCGACCTGCTGCAGTACACGGACGTGATCGGCGGCTGCTTCTCGCCGGTGGTGTTCACGGGGACGAACAACAAGGAGCGGATGGTGTTCGCGTCGTACTACAAGGGCCAGTGGCGCCTGTACTCGACGACGACGGACAAGCCGCTGCACGCGGCGGAGAAGACCACGCTGCCGTCAGCGCCGATCCAGGCCGCGGAGCGCTCGACGTACCGCTCGACGTCCGAGTTCTTCCTGGACGAGGAGAAGATCGAGCGGACCAGCGGCTTCAAGCTGTTCATCGACGACATCGACGTGGCCGCGGGCGTGAGCTCGGATCAGCTCTTCCTCTCGCGCTCCACGGTCTACATGAGCGACATGCTCGGCAACCGCCGGTTCATCGCGTCGCTCGATTCGGTGGACACGTTCTCGAATTTCGATTTCCTCTACCTGGACATGCACAAGCGGCTGAACTGGGGCGCGCGTCTGTACGACAACCGCGCCTTCTTCAACACGTTCGACATCTCCAGCGGGGACCTCGACCGGCGGCAGATCTACCGGGAGACGGGCGCGGTGGGCCTGGTGAGCTATCCGTTCACGCGCTATCACCGGCTGGACGCGGGCGGGGGGTACGTGACGCGGCAGTACTCGTTCCCCGATTTCGGGAAGAGCGTGGACACGAACGGGGACGGCGCGCTCGATTACGAGGAGCTGGTGTGGACCGGGATCCGCCACAACTTCCCGCTCGCCAGCACGACGTTCAGCGGCGACAGCGCGGTGTGGAAGTACTTCGGCCCGGTCTCCGGCCGCCGGTATCAGACCAGTCTCACGTACGCGCCCGATCTCGATGGGGGCGGCACGCTCACCTCGGACCTCACGGTGGACTGGCGCGAGTACAAGCAGATCAGCGCCCGGACGTTGTTCGCGGCGCGCGTCTTCGGCGCGTACTCGCAGGGCAACTTCCCGAACTTCTATTACTTCGGCGGCCTCAACACCGTGCGGGGCTACGACTTCCGGACCATCGTCGGCTCGCAGGCCGGGTTTGCCAACCTCGAGTTCCGCTTCCCGCTGGTGGACCTCATGGCCACGCCGCTGGTGGTGGTGCAGCAGATGCGCGGCGTGCTGTTCTTCGACATCGGCGCGGCCAAGTTCGAGGACCAGCCCTTCGAGTTCCGCGGCGACGACGGCCGGTTCGTGGACCCGAAAGCGTCCATCGGCTGGGGCATCTCCTTCCGCCTCTTCGGTCTGCCGCTGAACTGGGACTTCGCGAAGCGGTTCGATGGCAAGGAGACCGAGGGCGGGTTCCGGACGAGCTTCTGGATCGGGGAGACGTTCTGACCGGGGGGCAGCGCGCAGGGGGCAGGAGCACCGTCAGGGAGCGAGCCGTTCCTCGATCAGCTCCACGGCTCGCCTGACGCCGTTCTCCTGGCGCATCGACTCGCCGAACGCCTCCGCCCGCCGCTGCAGGTCGGGCGAGCGCAGGCCTTTGCGAATCTCGGCCGCGAGGCTGCTCGCGGTCACGGAGCGCGCGTGCAGGATCCGGTGGCTCAATCCGGCCCGCCGCAACTGTTTTCCCCAGAACGTGTGGTCGCCGTGATGCTCCACGACGACCGACGGGCGTCCTGCACGGGCGGCGCAATGCGTGGTTCCCGCGCCGCCGTGGTGCACGATGAGCGAGCAGTGCGGAAAGAGCCCCTGATACGGCACGTAGCCGATCCGGTAGATCTCCGGATGGTCCGCCGTGCCCGGCGTCCCGCTCCCCGGGAGGTGGACGACGGCCCGGCAGCCGGCGGCTTTCGCCGCATCGACGAAGAGGGCCTCCGTTTCCCGGACGCCGGCCGAGGTGGAGCTGCCAAAGGTCAGGAACACCGGCGGATCGCCCCGGGCCAGGAAGTGCCTCAGTTCCTCCGGCAGAGTCGATCCTTCGGGCTTGTCCGGCGGACTGAAGAAACCGCAGATCTGGAGATGGCCGCCCCAGTCCGCGGCTCGCGGACAGAGCATGGGGCTCGAGGCGATGAGCGTCAGCCTCTGCGACTGCCACACCTCCGAGAACAGGTCCGTCGCCCGATGTCCCTCGCGCGTCCAGAGCCGGTTGACGTACTGCAACGCCAGCTTGTTCGCCATCGCCCCGATCGCCTTCCACAGCCACGGATTGATCCACGTGCCGAGGTTGGGGAGCTGCGTGGGCGGGCGATGGCGAGAGGGATACAGGTCCGGACTGAACGCCAGGGTGCCGAAGGGACGCCCGTGCTTCCGCGCCGCGAGCTGCACCGGATGGGTGAGGTAGTGGCCGACCAGCGCATCGTTGTCGCGGCACAATCGTCCGGCCGCCGCGTACATCTCGTCGACAGCGGGCTCGAACAGGTCTTCGAACATGCTCGTGAGCTGCCGGCGTGCCGGCAGGGCCATGAGCCTTTCCTTGATGCTCAGCAGGCGGTCCGCGCCCCATCCCCGGTACGTGTCGCAAGCGTCGATGACGCGAAACCCGCCCGCGCGGCCGTCGGACGAGTAGTCCTTCAGATCGACGCTGGTGACGACGAGGGTGACGTCATGACCTCTGGCGCTCAACCCGCCGGCCAGCGCGACGAATGGACGGATGTCACCCTCGGTACCCCAGGTCTGCAGCCCGATCCGCATCGCGATGGTTCCGGCTACGAGAGTAGCCCACCCGAACGGACAGGCCGGTGAACGCCCTGACGACAAACGGTCAGGATCTGCGCGATCTGGAGTGCGGAGGCAACAACCGCCTCCGCTTTCCTATTCGGTAGCCTCGGCGCGCGAACGTGCGAATTCGAAAACGGAGACGATTACCTCCGCAGTCCCAATCGCGGTCCGGTTCAGCATTTCGGAGCTGTTTCCAGCATCCGGATGCTGTTTCCAGCATTTCGGAGGCTTTCAGCACCTTCACAGCGCGCGATTCAGCCGGAAGCTGCTCATCAGCGTGCTCGGGCATCGTCCACTCAGCTCGCCCCGGATGGAGGCGGCTCCGATCTCGTCGACGTGCATCTGCACCGTGCATGGCGTGGTTTGCGGGAGGTTGTGGACATCGAGCACGAAGCCGGTCGCCGTCCGCTGCCCCGTGACCGGATGTTCCGGCCCGGTCTTCGGATTGAGGGTGCCGGTGACCACGTTCCCGACCGTCCCCACCGTGAGGCGGACCGTCGTCCAGTCCTCGCCGCTCGGGAACGCTTCCAGCCGTCCCTCGTACGCACCGCTCAGGGGACGGGTGTCGGGATCGGTCGGCGAGCCCTCGCAGGCTGCCAGCAACAGGAATGGGAGCAGGACGAGAAAGGGTCGCTTCATCGTGGCTCAAGGATAGCGGCAACTCGCCGTTGCCGCACTCCACATCACGCCGCGCGAGGGCGGCGGCGGCGGTCGGCGATCGTTTCCCGTAGGAACTTGAGCAAGGCCTTCTCCTCGACCGACAACCCCAGCTTCACCACCGGGGAGCCGCGGCGCTGTTTGCGCAGCATCTCGAACGGCTTGCCTTCCATGTACTCGTCGATGAGGCGGGGGCAGATGTAGGAGGAGCGGCAGACGGCGGGAGTGTTGCCGAGCTGCTCGGCGGTGGCGACGATGGCCTTGCGCACGCGGCGTTTGCGATCGGTCTTGCTGGTGCCCTGGCCCTGCATGGCCAGGGCGATGGAGCACAGCAGCGTCCCCGCCCAGGTGCGGAAGTCTTTGGCGGTGAAGTCCTTGCCGATGACGGACTGGATGTAGTCGTTGACGTGGCGGTCTTTGACGTCGACCACGCGGCCGTTCTGGGTGAATTTGAAGAGCTCCGCGCCCTTGGCCCTCTTCAGGTTCGCGACGATGGCCGCGACCTCGGCGTCGCGGACGGCGCGTTTTTGCTTCTTCTTCCACTTGCCGACGTAGTCGAACAGGACGGCGTCGCCGTCGACTTTGACGTGAGACCCGCGGATGGTGGAGAGGCCGTAGGTCGACTCCGACTCGGCGCTCTTGTCGTTGCCGATGCGGAAAAATCCCTGGTCGATGAGGCGGACCATGGAGGCCAGGACGCGCGCGCGCTGGAGCTCGGAGCCGTGCAGGTCGGCGCGCACCCGTCGCCGCAGCGACGGCAGGGCCTCGCCGAACTCGACGACGCGGCGGAACTTCTCCTCCTCGCGCTGGGCGCGGAAGCGGGCGTGGTAGAGGTACTGGGTGCGCCCTTTCTTGTCGACGCCGACGGCCTGCAGCGGCGCGGAGTCGCCACGGGCGATGCGCACGTCCCGCCAGGCGGGAGGAATGCGCAGACGGACAATCCGAGCGAGGACTTTTTCGTCGTGAACTTCAGACCCATCAGGGAGGCGGTAGCGGAACCCGGTCTCCTTGCTGCCTTCGCGCCGGATGCCGTGCAGGTCGAGGTACCACCGGCGACGCACGCCCTTGATCGGCATCTGGCGCGGCAAATTTGCGAGAATGATGCCCCCTCGAATTTTCGATGACGATCCTTCAGAAACGCATCCTGCTCCTGCTCGCCCTGATCGTGGGGCTGACCCGCTTCCTCGCCTTCGCCCGCTCGGTGAATGACTGGGACGAGGCCACCTTTTCTCTCGGGGTCCGGGAGTATGACCTGAACTTCCATCACCCGCATCCGCCGGGGTATCCGCTGTTCGTGCTGGCGGCGAAGGCGGTGCACCTCCTGGGGGTGGACGAGTACCGCTCGCTGCAGGTGGTGGTGCTGCTGGGGAGCTTCTTCCTGCTGCCGGCGCTGGTGGCGTTCGCGCGGGAGTGCGGGTTCGGGTTCGTGACGGCGGTCTGCGGTGCGACGATCTTCGCGTTCCTCCCCAACGTCTGGATCTACAGCGGGACGGGCTTCAGCGACATCCCGTCGACGGCGGTGGGCTTCACGGCGTGCTGGCTGCTGCTCCGCGGGCGGCGGGATGGACGCGCCTATCTCCTCGGCGCGATCGTGCTCGGCATCGCGGCGGGGATGCGCACGCCGAATCTGCTGATCGGCGCGGCGCCGGCGATCGTGGCGACGGTCCACCGCCTCCGCGCGCGCGACTTCCGCAACGTCGTAGCCGCCACGCTCCTCGGCGGCGCGATCGTCGGGGGCAGCTATCTCGGCGCGGCGCTGGCGTCGGGGACGCTCGAGCAGTACCGCAGCGTGCTCCGGCAGCAGAGCGAGTACGTGCGCACGGTGGACTCCTGGCGCAATCCGCAGCGCCCGCCGCTGCACGAGGTGGCGAAGACGTTCTTCCTCTGGCCGATCGACCAGCGTCAGCAGATGGGCTGGCTGACGGCGTTCGCGCTGGCGGGGATCGCCGCGGTCGCCTTCCGCCGGCAATGGCCGCTGCTGTTCCCGCTGATCGTGTTCGCGCCGCTGATGCTGCTGGCGTGGCTGACGCTCGACGTCCAGGCCGCTGGCCGCTACGCGATCCCGTACCTGTCGCTGCACGCGTTGTTCGCCGCGTCCTTTCTCGGCGTCATCGGACGCAAACCGGCGGTGCAGGCAGCGCTGGCAACGGCGGTGGTGCTGGTCTTCGCCATCTGGGCCTGGCCCGCGCTGAAACTGCAGCGCACCACGGACGCGCCGGTCGCGGGCGCGCTGAACTGGGTCCTGCGCAACGTGCCGAAGACGTCCACGGTCTACGTGCACGGGTGGATCGGGCCGCAGGGGGAGTACCTGCTGGGCAACCGCGACCGGCTGTTCTATGAAGACGCGCGCGAGCTCCGCAACGTCGGCCATGACACCTGGGCCGTCGAGCCGCGCATCCTCAAAGGAGGCCACAACTTCGTGTGGCCGCGGCAGAACCCGCTGTGGAAGATCCTCCGCCGCCGCAACTTCGAGGCGGCCGTGCTCCGCGTGACGAGTCTCATCCAGTACGGCGAAGGCTTTTATTCGCCGGAGTGGAACGGGCCGGAGACGTTCCGCTGGATGGGGAGGGAAGGGCGTGCGGTGCTGCCGGCCATGCCCGGCCACGGCACGCTGTCGATGCGTCTCTATGTGCCGATCGATACGATCCAGCCGCCGCCGACGATCGAGGTCCGCTTCAACGGGGCGCTGCTGGAGCGGTTCACGGCGGCCGAGGCGTTCGTGGAGAGGTCGTGGAGCGTGGCGTCGCGGACGGACGCGTCGAATGAACTGGTGATCGCCACGAGCGACGCCGTCACGCCGGGCAACGGGGACGATCGCCAGCTCGGGCTGCGCATCGATTCGATGTCATGGATGCCCGCACCCTGAATCCCCCTCTGACGAGGGCCGAAACGATCGCCGCCTGGATGTGCGGCGCGTTTGCGGCGATCGCGCGCTGGCCGGCGTTGTCGAAGACGTTGTGGGACTGGGACGAGGCGCTGTTCGCCCTGGCGCTGCGCGACTACGACGTGACGGCCCACCACCCGCACCCGCCGGGCTTCCCGCTGTTCATCGCGCTGGCGAAGCTGATCCCGACGGACGCGTTCCACGCGCTGCAGTCGATCGCGTTCGTGGCGTCGCTGTGCGTGTTCCCGGCGATGTTCTTCCTGGCCCGCGCGCTGCGGGCGAGCGCGCCGGTGGCGATCGGCGCAGGGCTGCTGCTGGCCTTCCTGCCGAACGTCTGGTTCTACGGCGGCACCGCGCTGTCGGACGTGCCGTCGATGGTGCTGGTGCTCGTCGCCTGCGCGCTGCTGCTGCGCGGACAGGTGGTCCTCGGCGCGATCGTGCTGGGCATCGCGGCGGGGTTCCGTCCGCAGAACCTGCTGATCGGCGCGGTGCCGTTTCTGGTGAATGTAGGGCGCGGCTTCAGCCCGCCCCCCTCGTGGGTGGGTGGTGCGCTCCTCCGCCCACCACGGGGGGGGCGGGCTGAAGCCACGCCCTACATTTCGCTCCGGGCGACGCTCGGCGCGGCGCTGATCACCGTCGCGATCGTGGCGGTGACGTACGGGACCGCGGCGTCGCTGAGCGGCGGGTGGGATGCCTATCGCGGCGCGCTGGCGAAGCACGAGGCGTACATCCGCAACACGGACTCGTTTCTGGCGCCGCGCCATCCGGGGCTGATCCGCGTGGCGGACGACTTCTTCTTCCGGCCGTTCCGCGCGCCGGCGATCAACGTCATCGTGACGCTGCTCATGGCGATCGCGGTGGTGCGGCGGCGGCACTGGCTGGCGATCGCGATCTTCGGCCCGTTCTGCGTCTTCGCCTGGCTCTTCCTCGACTTCCACAGCGCGAGCCGGTTCTCGATCGCGTACATGCCGATGTTCGCGCTGCTGGCGGCGGCTGGGATTCCGGAGCGCGGCCGCGCGGTGGTCCTCGCCGCGGTGGTCGCGCTGATGGTGGTGTGGACCTGGCCCGCGCTGCGGATCGTACACACGACGCCCTCGCCGCCGGTCGCGGCGATCGAGTCACTGCGGGGCTTCCGGGGAAGGCTCGAGGTCGACGAGCGCCTCGGCGCGCACGCGGAGCTGTTGATGCCCGCCCGCGAGCGGCGCGACGGACCAGGCGTGGCGGTGCTGAGGGAGGGGGTGGTGCCGGGGGCGCAAAACTTCACGCGCGAGCGGGAGCGGTTGGCGGTGATTGCGCGGGCGAGGTATTTCGAGGTTTCGGTGGTGGGGGGGCGATAGGACGAATAGGACGTATAGGACGAATAGGTAGAACCGGATCTACCTATTCGTCCTATAGGTCCTATTCGTCCTAGTCCTATGACCCCCTACGGCCGGAACTCGATCGTCTGCGGGTACCACGTCTTCACGCGCTTACCGCCCTTCATGGGCGGCGTGAACCGCGCGGAGCGCATGGCGCGTTGCGCGGCCTCGTCGATGCCGAGGCGGCCGACGCCGCGGAGGACCTTCACCTGGCTCACCCGGCCGTTCTCGTCGATCAGCGCGCTGACGACCACCGTCGCGGAGACGCGCTGCTGGCGGGCGATGGGTGGATAGGTCGCGGTGATGGCGTGGGTGGGGCGGGGCATCACGTCGAGCGCGCCGACGTCGACGACGTCGCCTTCGCGGATCGTGGGCGTCTGCACGGGCGCGGGGGCGGCGACCTGCGGCACCGGCGCGGGCGCGGTGGTGGCGGTGCTGGCGGTCTGCAGCGGCGCGGTGGCGGGCGCGGTGGCGGTTTCTTCCTGACGCGTCTCGCGCATCTGCTGGGTGAGCTGCGCCGCGCTCAGCGACGGCCGCTCCTCGGCAGGCGCGGGCGCGGCGGAGGTCTGTACCGGCGCGGCCGCGACGGGCGCGTTGCGCGACTGCTGCTTCTTGAGCTCCTCCATGTAGGCTTCCTGGAGCTTCATCATCTCGGCCTGCATCTTGGCCTTGACCGCGTCTTCGAACGCTTTCTTCTGCGCCTCGGCGTCCGTGGCGGAACCGGTGGTGGCGGTGGCCGGGGCGGCCGTCGTGGTGCCGCCACCGACGACGATCGGCTCCGAGATGACCCGCGGCGCCTGCGTGGCGGTGGCCGGAGTCGGGACCATGGACGCGGTCTGCACGGCGGAGGCGGGTTTCGTGGACGTGCGGCCGAACATGAACCAGCCGCCGGCACCGGCGGCGGCGATGAGGACGGCGGCGGCGATCGCCAGCGGCAGCTTGCTCTTCGGCCTCGCGGCCTCCGCCTCGGCGGCGGCGAACATCGCGGGCGCGGGAGTCGGTGCCGGAGGGGCCACGGGTTTCGGTGCCTCGAGGTACGGCGCGAGGTTGACCTTCGCTTCCTTCTCGCGCTCCACGGTTTCGCTCTCCATCTCTTTCTTGAGCAGATTGCTGAGATAGAAGGCGAGGTTGAAGGTCGTGGCCGAGTACTTGCCGCCGTGTGCGAGCGCGGAGAGGGCCTGCTTCATGTCGGCCACCGACGCGTAGCGCATCGACGGATCGAGGTTGAACGACTTGTCGAGGATGACCCGGATGTCGTCGGGAACCGGCGTGCCGGTCATGGTCTTGGCCGCGCGCACCGCGGCGACGAACGCGCTCGCGGTCATCGCGTCGGGCGGCTCCTGGCCGGTGACGAGGAGGAAGAGGATCGCGCCCATCGCGTAGACGTCGGCGCTCTTCGGCTTCATCCCCGGCGTGCGGATCTCGGGCGCGAAGTAGCGGCCGACGTCGGCGGCCACTTTCGGATCGACGAGCGACTCGACGATGCCGGCCGCGATCTGCTGCCCGCCCACCCGGATCTCGCCGTCATCGCTGATCCAGATGAAGTGCGGCAGCAGCGCGCCGTGCGAGAGGCGGTTGCCCGCCGTGTCGCGCATCTCGGCGACGGTCGCGAGGGAGAGCGCGACCTTCTCGGCGATGACGATGGCCTGGTCGATGGGCAGCGGGTTCGGCTGCGTGTCCTTGCCGCCGCGCGCGCGGTCGATGATGTGGCGCAGCGAGCGTCCGCCGGCGTAGTCCCACGACAGGTACGGGACGTTGTCCGTGATGCCCGCGACCTGGTCGCGCGCGAAGGACGTCCCCGCGAGCCGGGGCAGGAGCTGCGACACCGCATGGACCGCCTCGGTCATCGCCGCGCGATTGCCGCCGCTCAGGCGCCGCAGCGCCAGCGTCGGCCCGAGCTGTCCGCCGTCGATCCGCCCCGCGCGCCACAGGTCTCCGAGGGAATCCTGTTCGAGTTTCTTGAAGAGGATGTACGGACCGAACTGCTCGTACGGCTTGTTGCGCGCAGCCATGTTGTGGACCCCCGGGATTTGGTTGTGGACCGGCGCAGGATACCACCGATTTTGCAATTTGTTTGCGAGCTCAGGCGGGGATCACTTCGCGGCGGCGGCCCGTTTGTCGCGGAAATACTGCCGCTGCCATTGCTCCACGTTCCGGTTGTGCTCTTCGTTGCTGGTCGCGAAGACGTGCGAGCCGTCGTTGCGGGCCACGAAGTAGAGGTAGGGCGTCGTGGCCGGGGCGGCGGCGGCGCGGAGGGACGCCAGGCCGGGGTTGGCGATGGGGCCGGGGGGGAGGCCGGGCTTGCGGTAGGTGTTGTAGGGGGAGTCCATCTGCAGGTCGGCGCGGCGGATGTTGCCGTTCCACCGGCCGGCGAGCTTCATGGCGTAAATGACCGTCGGGTCGGCGCCGAGGAGCATGCGCTTGCGGACGCGGTTCACGTAAACCGAGGCCACGATGGGCCGCTCCTGCGGCAGCCGCGCCTCGGTCTCCACGATCGACGCGAGGGTCACGGTCTCGTGCGGACTGAGGCCCGTGGTGATGAAGGCCATCTCCGCGCCCCAGTTCTTGCGGAAGTTGGAGACCATGGCCCGTACGATCGCAGTCACGGGGGTGCCGGGATCGAATTTGTACGTATCGGGGAACAGGTAGCCCTCGAGCGTATCGGCCTCCGGGGCGATGTCGCGGATGAGGTCCGTCTCGCCGGTGACCTTCTTCCACTCCTCCTCGGTGCCGAAGCCCTCGGCGGCGAAGAGCTTGCCGATGGCGAAACGGTCGAGGCCCTCGCGGATGGTGATGCTGGCCAGGATCACTTCGCCGCGCGCGAGCTTGTCGATGACGTCGACGGCGGAGAGGGGCTTGTCGAACTGATAGACGCCGGCCTTGAGCGAGTCGCGGCCGCGGAGGGCCTTCATGTAGACCAGGGGGATCCACTCGTCGCGCAGCACGCCTTCCTTCTGCAACTGCTGGAGGATGGCGGCGGTGCGCAGCCCGCGGCGGATCTCGACGCGTTTCTTCGGCTCGGGATAGCCCTTGTACGGCTCCCGCACGGCGCGCCAGAGGAAGTAGCCGGCGCCGATCGCGAGCAGCACGCCGAAGACGGCCACGGTCATCAGCGACCGCATCAGCTTGCGGCAACCGCCACGGGAGGAACGGCGTGCTATGGCGTCCTCCGTGCGGGGTCATCGAGATACGACTGGAGGATGACCGCGGCGGCGTGCATGTCGATGTCTTTCTCGGCTTCCCTGCGATTCTTACCGGTGGCGCGGAGGCGCTCCATCGCTTCGACGGTGGAGAGGGCCTCGTCCCAGAGCACGACCGGTTTGCAGGTTCGCTGCCGGAGGTCGTCGGCGAAATCGCGGTACTTCTGGTCGCCGGCGGCGGCATGGGTCCGCCGCGGAATCCCCACCACGTACTCCTCGGCCTCGAGCTGCCGGCCGAGGTTGGCGAGCTTCGCCACGACGTCGCCCTCGTTGCGCAGGACGGAGTGCGGGGTGGCGACGACCCCGGAGTCGCTCACGGCGACGCCGATCCGCTTGGCACCGAGGTCGATGGCGATGATCACGGCGCGATACTACAATCGCCCGCGGTCATGAAGAACTTCAATCTCGACGCCATCCTCGAGGCGATGCTGAAGGTGTCGGATCGGGTGTCCGATCTCAACTTCTCGGTCGGACGTCCGCCCCAGGTCGAAGTCGACGGCCAGCTCGTGCCGGTGAACTTCCCCGGTCTGCCGCGGCTCACGCCGTTCCAGACGGAGATGATCGCCATGCACATGCTGCGCGGCGACCGCGACCTCACGCGCACGCTGATGACGAACGGCTCGGTGGACCTGAGCTACTCGATCCCGCAGAAGACGCGCTTCCGCGTGAACATCTTCGCCCAGCGCGGCACGTACGCCATCGTGCTGCGCGTGATCCCCGAGGGCGTGCCGTCGCTCGAGTCGCTGAAGCTGCCGCGGGAGCTGTGGAACATCCCCGGGCTCAAGAACGGGATCGTGCTCGTCACCGGCCCGACCGGCTCGGGCAAGTCCACGACCCTGGCGGCGATCATCAACGAGATCAACCAGAACCACGCGTACCACATCATCACCATCGAGGACCCGGTCGAGTACATGCACAAGCACGTCAAGTCGACCGTGAATCAGCGCGAGGTGGGGTCGGACACGCGGACGTTCTCGCTGGCCCTCCGGGCCGCGCTGCGGCAGGCGCCGAAGGTGATCCTGATCGGCGAGATGCGCGACGTGGAGACGATCGAGATCGCCATGGAGGCGGCGGAGACGGGGCACCTGGTGCTCTCGACGCTGCACACCATCGACGCGGCAAAGACGGTGGACCGCATCATCGGCGTGTTCCCGAAGGACCAGGAGCCGCAGATCCGCACGCGGCTGTCGCAGTCGTTCCGCTACGTCATCTCGCAGCGCCTGCTGCCGAAGATCGGCGGGGGACGCATCGCGGCGCTGGAGATCCTGAAGTCGACGATGCGCACGCGCGACTACGTGGTCAAAGGCGAGAGCGAAGGACGCTCGCTCGTCGACGCCATGCACGACGGCTCGGTCGACGGGATGCAGACCTTCGACGACGAGATCGAGAAGCTCTGGCAGAACCGGGTGATCTCGAAGGAGACGGCCCTCGCGTACGCGACCAACCCCGTGAACCTCGCGCTGCGCCTGACCGACGAGCCGGAGGGCGGGGAGAGCTCGCTGGAGAGCGACGGCGATTCGATGCTGTCGATGCTGGAATAGCCGAGGAAAAATGATCCGAATCACCTGCACGAACTGCCAGAAGCCGCTCTCGCTCGACGAGACCAAGCTCCCGCCGCGGGAGGTGTCGTTCCCCTGTCCCGCGTGCAAGGCGAAGATCGCCATCGACGGGCGCGCGTATGCGGCCGCGCCGGCCTCGGCGCCCATGCCGCTCGAGGAGCCCGACGACGACCAGCACGAGAACGAGTTCGGGGAGAAGGCCATCATCGTCGGGGCGGACGACGCGGCGCTGCGTCAGGCGGCGAAGCTGGTGGGCCTGCTGCCGGTGTTCTTCGGCGACCCGAAGAAGGCGCGGGAGTTCTACATGCAGGAGTTCCCGCAGATGGTGTTCATCCACCCCGCGCAGATGACGCCGCCGCCGCTGGAGTCGATGGCCCCGATCATCTCGCTCGTGCCCGCGGACCGGCGCAAATCGTTCTTCGTGCTCGTCGCGGACACCCTGCGCACGCTCGACGGCAACGCGGCCTTCCTCTACGGCGTGAACCTGGTGCTGTCGCGCAAGGACCTGCCGCAGTTCCCGGACATCTACCGCGAAGCCCACGCGGCCCACGAGCGGCTGTACGCGGGCATGAACGCGGTGATCCGCGAGCGCCAGCTGGCGTAGCCCCCTGTCCCCCCGTGCCCTGTCCCCTGAAACGAAAAACGGGCGTCCCTGAGGGACGCCCGCGAGAACCGGCTCTCGTTTCGTCGAACGAGAGAGAGGTTGTCCTGGAAACTACTGCGACTGGATGCCTTCCGGATAGACGACGAAGTTGCCGTTCGAGAAGATGATGTCGCAGTCGAAGTCGCCGGTGGTGATGGGCGCCGAGGCGCTCGTACCGTCATCGTTCTCCGCCTTGTCGGCGCCGATGGACTCGACCGAGTAGTTCCGCGGGTCGAAGCCCACCTGGAACCGGCTGCCCCATCCATCGTACTCGGGGAACTTGCGGATGTAGGTCGGGATGAGGATCGGCTGGATCACCGAAACGTCATCCGTCGGGTCAGGCCAGGAAATCTGCGCGCCGGCAGCGGAGTATCCGTTGGTGTCCGTGGCGCGAGCTTCCCAGGCGGTGGCGACAGACCGCATGTCGGCCATCGAACGCTTCTGACGCGAGCGCTGCAGCGCGGTCAGCAGGTTCGGAATGGCGATAGCGGCCAGAATGCCGATGATCGCGACGACGATCAGCAGCTCGATCAGGGTAAAACCTTTTTGCTTCCTGTTCATTCAGGCCCTCCTTGCGACCACCTCTAAGCGCAATGGCAGTGCCACGAGGACGTCCTGATTTATCAATGACTTACGTGGAGTCGTGACCGGCTTGTGACACTAACTGGCGGGAGTCGGTGACAAATGTTGTCACCGATCATTTTCGAGTTCCTCGGGTTCCTCGGAGTTCCTCGGGTTCCTCGGAGGAGATCAGTCATCCCCCCCCGAGGAACTCCGAGGAACCGAGGAACTCCGAGGAACTGCAGTCAGGGAAAAGCCCACGCCCGGACGACGTCCCGCAGGTACTCCACCCCTTCCTGGAACGCCCCGACGGTGATCACCTCGTCGTTGTTGTGGATCGCCAGCGACTGGAAGTAGGTCACGGCATAGGGCGAGACGCCGTACACGTCGATGCCGCGCGGGCGGAGGAACCGGGCGTCGCTGGTCGAGCGGTAGAGGACCTGCAGCCCTGCCGGGACCTTGTACCGCTCCCGCGCCTCGGCCGCCAGGAGCGCGAAGAGGGGGGTATCGGCGCGGGAGAGGGGCACGGGGCCTTCCTTGACGCGGACCTCCGTCACGCGCGCGCCTTCGGCCGCAACGACCGTCCCGAGCCAGGAGACGCGCGCGTCCGGGTCTTCGTCCGGCAGGTTGAGGAGGGTGATCAGCATCTGCCACCGGTCGCCGGCGCGCTCGGGCGGCCCGGTGACGACGGAGTTCTGCACGAGATCGCGATAGGTCGGAGGCAGGCGCCAGAACTGGCCGTCGCGGATGGTCCTGTCGATGTCCTCGAGGTACTGGCGGAACTGGAACCGGGTGGGCGCGAGCTGCGCGTAGTACTCGCGGACCTGGGGGAGGAGCCGCCCCGGCCGGCGGGAGAAGATGAACGGCTCGAGGGCGACGCGCGCGCGCAGGATGGCCTCGCGCGTCGGGGCGGAGATGACGGCGTGTACGTACTGCTTGCCGCCGATCTCGATGCCGAACCAGGTCATCTCCTCGCTCATCATCTCGGTGATGCCGCCCTCGGTGATGCCGTAGGCGACGCCCTCGAAGAGGTCGGGGCGATGGGCGAGCAGCCACTGCATGCCCTGCCGGCTGCCCTGTTCCTCTTCGGCGGTGGCCAGGAAGACGAGATCGTGCTTCGGCTTGCGCCCGCTCCTGGCGACGTCCACGAATGCGGCGAGCTGGCAGACGGCGATGCCTTTCATGTCGATCGTGCCGCGGCCGACCAGCAGATCGCCCCACAACCGCCCTTCGAACGGCGGCGCTCTCCAACCCTCCGTGCCGGCGGGGACGACGTCGAGGTGGTTGAAGAGGAGCAGCGCGCCGCCGGGCTCCTGCCCCTCGATGCGCGCGTAGACGTTGAGCATGGACGGCGCGGACTCGATGACCTCGGCGCGGATGCCGTTGCGCTGGAGGTATGCGGCCACCCAGCGCGCGGCCGCGGCGACGCCCTCGGGCTTCGAGCTGTCGATGCGCACGAGCTCCTGCAGCATGGTGAGCTCGGGCGTCACGGTCACGGGCTTGGGGATGTACCGCAGGTCGGAGCGCATCTCCTCGCGCTCCTTCCGGCTCCACCAGATGGCCGCGGCGGCAGCGGCGGCGACGAGGAGGACCAGGACGGAGGCGACGATGCGCTCGTTGCGGTGGGTCATGAGAGCTCGCGGCGCCGCGGCCAGAAGGCCGCGATGAGGAGCAGAACCGACGCTCCGATCGAGATCTTCGCGCCGCCGGCGGCGAGGGTGTTGCGGTAGCGCATCTCGACCCGGTGTTTCCCGGCGGGAACTTCGATGCCCTGGTAGGCGATGTTCGTGACCAGCGGCCGGACGGGCTTGCCGTCGATGGTGACGGTCCAGTATTTGTCGGTGGTCACGCTCATGACCAGGAAGGCCCGGCCGAAGCTCTCGACGTCGATGGTGGCGGTGTTGTGGGTCTCGCGCATGCCGCGCACGACGCCGCGCGAGGGGACGAAGGCCGGCTTCGTGACGAAGGCCACGGCGTCGGTGTAGCTGCCGTCGGTGAGCTTGCGCACGAAGTCGTGCCGGTCCCTGATGGTGACCATCTGATCGGCGAAGTAGTACCGCGGGTGGTGTCCGACGTCGATGAACTCGATCGCTTCGGCGACCTTCATGTTCTTCTTCACGCGGGCGCGCTCTTCGTCGAAGGGCTTGTAGATGCCGCGGTAGCGGATGTTCGACATGGCCACGAACGGACGCCACCAGTCGGTGCGGCCTGCGCGCTTCACGGCCCAGACGGAGTCGACGAGGTCGATGGTGGGCAGGAGCGCGGTCTTGTCGTAGTCGCGCTCCAGGACCATGGAGAGGTCCTCGCCCACGGGGGTCATCGGGAACAGCCCGTTGCGGACGATCCAGTAGACCGCGTCGCCGGTGGAGAAGTACTTCTTGGCCATCTCCTCCTGGCCGTACCAGTCGGCCTCGTGGAAGATGCGGTACGAGTGGCGGTCGCGCGGGAAGTGGCGCGACGCCAGCGGCTCGCCGGTGAAGAAGGCGGCCGGCATGCGCGGGTTGAGGTCGTGGACGACGGGGAGGATGTCGGCGAGGACGAAGACGAACATCAGCCCGAGCCACAGCGGGCGCTTGAGCTTGCGCACGGACCAGAGCAGCCCGAAGAGGATGGCGCCGCGCGCGATGGCGATCAGCCAGCCGTCCCGCGAGAGCTCGACCATGTGCTCCGCGGATTTGCCCGCCTTCAGGCCCCACACTTTGATGAAGAGCACCTCGTACAGCGGCGTGAACGCGGCGAGGCCGAGCACCGCGGCGACGATCGTGGTCGCGGCGATGAAGCCGAGGGCGGCGTCGCGGATGGCGTCGTCGCCGGCGAGCATGCGGTCGAAGAGCTGCGCGGCGAGGATGATCACCGCGAAGACCGCGACCAGCAGGAACTTCTCCGGATAGCGGATGCCCGTGGCGATCCCGGCCTCGTACAGCAGCTTCAGGAACGGCGTGTTCCCGCCGAGGGCCATCAGCAGCGAGAAGAACACGAGGAGCAGCACGAACCGGCCGCCCCGCGGCTTCACGAAGAACGCGCCGATGCCGAGGGCGGTGACCAGCAGGCCGGAATAGACGTTGAAGAGGAACGGCGACCCCATCCCCGGATACAGCCCGCCGCCCCAGTACCACATCACCCGGTTGATGGAGAGGTAGCCGAGGAAGTTCGGGTAGATGAGCTCCGCGAACTTCGCCCAAGGCATGCTCCAGGCGCTGACGAGCGAGAAGTCGAACGTGCGCGAGCGGGCGGACTCGCCCACGTGATCGAGCGCGGACAGCATCTGCGCGGCGCCGACGGCGAAGGCGCCGATGGAGATCAGGGCGATGAACAGGACGCGCGAGAGCATCTCCGGGATCGCGTGCGTGGCCGGATGGCCCCACTCCCGCGCGGCGTACCAGCCGCGATAGAGCGCGTACATGCCGAGGAGGAAGCCGGTCTGGGCGACCGTCGTCGGCTCGCCGACCAGGAACTGCATGCCCAGAAAGAGCGAGGCCAGGGCGAAGTCGCGGACGTTCGGATGGAACATGAACCGCCGCACGAACAGACACGTCAGCGGCAGCCACGCCGCGCAGAAGAGGATCGGCAGCAGGTTGACGTAGGAGAGATAGATGCCGCCCAGGCCGAAGGCCAGCGCGCCGAGGAAGGATGCCGGGATGCGCAGCTCCATCGATCGGAGGAGCGCGTACATGCCGATCAGGCCGATGTAGATGTGCACGAGGATGTGCAGGCGGTAGCCGAGGTAATAGCTCGGCAGCAGGATGAGCCAGGTGAAGGGGTAGAAGACCTCGTGCTCGGGGTTCGCGGCCATCGGCTGGCCGGCGGAGAAGTGGCGGTTCCAGTAGGGGAACTCGCCGTCCTGCACGATCTCGCGGAGGATCTGCTTGGTCGGGTAGTAGTAGCGCGTGAGATCGCGCATGTAGAAGTTGCCCGACCCGACGAGGACGTCGGCGAAGAACAGCGAGGCGATCAGGGTGAGAATCGCGACGGCGATCCAGTCGTGGCGCCGAGTTTCGGTCGACTTCTCGCTCACAGGGCGCGCATTGTAATGGCAACGAATGCGAGCGCCAGCAGGGCGGCGGCGGAAATCGCGGCGGCGATGGGGATGACGGGATTGCGGTACCGCATCTCCACGACGTGCCGGCCCGCCTCCGGCACCACCACGCCCTGGAAGCCGACGTTCGTCACGATCGCTTCGGCGGGGCGGCCGTCGATGGTGACCCGCCAGTATTCGTGTGGCGTGACGCTCATGACCAGGAAGGCCGGGCCGGAGGTGTGGACGTCGATGCGCGCGGTGTTCGCGGTCTCGCGGACGCGGAGAATGTAGGGCGCGGCTTCAGCCCGCCCCCCCCGTGGATGGGGGAGCGCGCCACCGTCCGCCCACGAGGGGGGCGGGCTGAAGCCACGCCCTACATTGGAGACATACGCCACCCCCCGTGTGGATTTCGCCATGGCCAGCTTGCCCGCGAAGTCGCGCACGTCGCGGATCGGCTCGACCTTGTCCGCGAAGAAGTACCGCGGGTTGTCGCCCAGGGGCACGATGCGCACCGGCTGCACCTGCTGCCGGTCGCCGTTCACGCGCGCCAGCGCCTGCGCGGGATCGTCGTACAGGGCGAGGAGGCGCGCGTTCGCCATCGGCGCGACGAGCGTGGGCCAGTCCCTGCGTCCATGGCCGAGCCAGAACACCACGTCGACGAATTCGGTCGTCGGCAGCAGCGCGGTCAGGTCGTAGTCGAGCTCCATCACCGTGCGGATGTCCCAGCGCGCCGGCATCATCGGCCGCAGCGCGTTGCGGCGGATCCAGTAGAGATCGGGGCCGGTCGTGAACGGCCGGACCTCGACGTCGCGGTTCTGCCATTCGATGACGTGCATCAGCCGCCAGGACTGGCGGTCCCGCGGCAGGCGCTGCGCCAGCAGGGGAGGCTCGGTCAGGTACTCGGCCGGCATCCGCGGCGCGAGGTCGGGGAGGAGCATGCCCAGGTCCAGCAGCACGAAGACGGTCACCAGCGCCACCGCGAACCGCTGCTGGAAGTTCCGCAGCAGGAGGGCGAGCAGCGCCGCGAAGAGCACCGCGACGGGCGACCAGCGCACCAGCGCGACGACGGCGATCGCGGCCGCCACGCCCATGGCCACCCGGCGCACGCGCTCGTCGTCGAGCATCCGCGCGGCGAAGACCGTGGCGGCGAAGAGTCCCATCAGCAGGAACTTCTCCGGATAGCGGATCGAGCGTGCGAGCCCGGCCTCGTAGAGCCAATGCCAGAGAGGCGTGTGGTGTCCCACCGCCAGGAGCCACGACGCGGCCAGGATCGCGGCGGTGAGTGCGGCGCCGCGTTTGCGCAGGATCAGTCCCGCCACGAGCAGCGCGGCGACGAGCAGTCCGGGATAGATGCTGATCAGGAACGGCGTCCTGCGCTCGTACAACGAAGTCAGGTCGACGGCCCCGGGCAGGAAGAGCTCCGCGACGCGCGCGAACGGCGTGCTCCAGGCCGTGACGACGTCGAACTCGAACCCGCGCGCGCGGACGGAATCCCCCGCGTGGTCGATGGCCGGGAAGATCGTTGCCGCGCCGGCGAGCAGTCCGGCGATCGAGATCAGCGCGACCCAGCCGAGCGGGCGGAGCGTACGCGTGCGGATGCCGAGACCGATCGCGTACATGCCGAGCAGAAAGCCGGTCTGGGCGATCGTCGTCGGCTCGCCGATCAGCATCTGCAGGCCGAGAAAGGCCGCCGCGGCCGCGAAGTCCCGCGGCCTGCGGTGCAGCAGGAAGCGCCGCGTGAAGAGGCAGGTCAGCGGCAGCCACGCGAGCTCGAACAGATACGGCAGCAGCACGAGGCACGAGAGCACCGCGCCGCCGAGAGCGTACGAGAGCGCTCCCAGAAAGGCCGCGGCGGGCGACGTGCGCAAGGAACGGAGGAGCGCGTACATCGTCCACGCGGCGATGTCGAGGTGCAGGATGACGAGCAGGCGGAACCCGAAGTCGTAGCTCGGCAGGAGGATCAGCCAGGTGAGGGGATAGAAGACCTCGTGCTCCGGATTCGCGGCCATCGGCTGCCCGGCGGCGAGGAGCGGATTCCAGTACGGGAACTCTCCGCCGAGGACGATCTCGCGAAGGACGTGCTTGGCGGGGTAGTAGTAGTGCGAGAGGTCGCGGAGATACAGGACGTTCACGCCGGCGAGGACGTCTGCGAACAGCAGTGTGACCAGCGCGGTGAGGACTGCAAGCGCGATCGCGTCAGGGCGTTTCACGGAGTTCCTCGGGTTCCTCGGCGTTCCTCGGGTTCCTCGGAGGGGGGCCCCCGGCAGTCTCCCCGAGGAACTCCGAGGAACTCCGAGGAACCCGAGGAACTCTCATGGCCAGCAGCGCCAGCGCGAGCAGCGTGGCGAGCGAGATCGCGCCGGCGGGGACGAAGAGCGGATTGCGGTAGCGCATCTCGATGACGTGTTTCCCCGCCGTTGGGACGATCACGCCTTGATAGCCGACGTTCGCCGGGACGGCCTGCGCTTCCCGGCCGTTAATTGTGATCCGCCAGTACTTGTGCGGGGTGACGCTGATGGCGAGGAAGGCCCGGCCGCTCGTCTCCGCTTCGATGCGGGCGGTGTTGGCCGTCTCGGTGACTCGTGTGACTCTCCCGGCGGCGGGTGCGAACGCTTCGCCGCGCACGAAGACGGTGCTCGTGGGGAAGCGTCCGCTGCCCGCTTTGCGCACGAAGTCCGCGCGGTCGGCGATCGGCTCGAGGCCTTCGGCGAACCAGTAGCGGGGATGGCGAGGCATGGCGAGCAGTCCGACGGGCTGCAGCACGCGCAGATCGCCGCGGGCCTGGGCGAAGGCCTCGCGCGGATCGCGGAAGACGGCCCGGTACCAGACGTTCGACATCGAGGCCACGACGTCGGCCCAGTCGCGGCGCAGGTGCGTGAGGTCGGCCGCCGACTGCAGAAAGTCCGCGGTCGGCGTGAGCGAGGTCAGGTCGTAGTCGGTCTCCAGCGCCAGGCGGATCCCGTACTGCGCGGGGATGAGCGGGTACATCGCGTTCCGGTTGACCCACATCCGGTCCTCGTGCGCGATCCGGTAGACCTGGGCGGCGTCGCGGCGCCGGTGCCAGGACGCGTGATGGAAGAGGCGCCAGGGCGTGCGGTCCCGCGGCAGAAGCTGCGCCATCGCCGGCGGGTCGTAGTAGCGCGACGGCATCCGCGGCACGGCTTCGGGGAAGAGCAGCCCCAGGTCGAGCAGGACGAACGCGCCCGCGACCGCGAGCCACACCGTGCGGCGCGCCGTCACCACGTTGCGTACGAGGAGCAGCACCGCACCGGCCCGCGCCAGCGCCACCAGGAGGCCCGTGGCGGACGCCGCGAGCCGGAGGCCCAGGCCATCCGGGCGCGGCTCCCAGAGCCAGGCGAAGAACGGCGGGTACAGCGGCGTGCGGGAGAACACGGCCGCCAGCGCGAGGATCGCAGCGATGACCGCCGCCACGCGCAGCGCGGACCGCCGCACCGTTTCGTTGCCGCCGAGGAGCTCGTCCAGCGCCCGGCTGCCGAAGAGGAGCACCGCGAACAGCGCCAGCAGGATGAACTTCTCCGGATACCGCACCGCCTTCGCGAGACCGGCGTCGTACAGCAGGCGCCACAGCGGCGTGTGCGCGCCGAGGGCGAGGAGGATGCCGATGCCCGCGGCCGCGCCGAACAGACCGCGCCCGCGCAGCCGCGCGAACACCCCGGCAAGCGCGAGCACGGACAGCAGCAGTCCCGGGTAGATCGAATAGAGGAACGGCAGCCCCCGCTTCGGATAGTGCGACGCCGCCCAGTACAGTCCCCGCTCGACGTCGACGTGTCCCATCAGGTTCGGATGAAAGAATTCGGCGAGACGGACGGGAGGGAAGCTCCACTCCGTGACGTCCTCGAAGGGGATGCCTCGCGCGCGGACCGAATCCGCCGCGAGATCGATCGCCGGAACGGTCTGCACGGCCGACACGAGCAGCGCCGCGACGGAGATGAGACCGACCGCGAGGACAGGGCGCAGGGCGCGGGGCGCAGGGGGCAGGAGACCCGTGCTCCGTTCTCCTGCCCCCTGCGCCCTGCCCCCTGCGCCCTGAAACAGAGCGTAGAGGCCGAGGAGGATGCCCGTCTGCAGGATGGTCGTAGGCTCGCCGATGAGCACCTGGATGCCGAAGAAGAGCGACGCGAGGGCGAACGCGCGTCGCGAGCGCGTCTTCAGGAAGCGGCGGGTGTAGAGGCACGTCAGCGGCAGCCAGGCGATGCTGAACAGGAACGGCAGGAGGTTCAGGTACGACAGCCCGGCGCCGCCGAGGGCGAACGAGAGCGCGCCGAAGAACGCCGCGGGCGTGCGCAGTGCCATCGACCGCAGCAGCGCGTACATCGAGAACGCGGCCAGGTAGAGGTGCAGCACGACCAGCAGGTGGAAGCCGGCCCGGTAGCCCGGCAGGAGGATCAGCCAGTTCGGCGGGTAGAACACCTCGTGCTGCGGGTTCGCGGCCATCGGCTGGCCCGCGCCGAGCCAGGGGTTCCAGTGCGGGAACTCGCCGCCGAGGACGATCTCGCGGAGGATGGCCTTGGTCGGGTAGTGGAAGTGGACCAGGTCGCGGACGTAGAGGCTGTTGACGCCGGTCAGGACGTCGGCGAAGGCGAGGGTGATGACGGCGGCGAGAATCGCCAGGGCGATCGCGTCGGGCCGCCGGTTCCCGTTCACACGCGGTCGCGGAAGATCGGATGGCTCCAGATCTTCTTCTTGTGCAGCTTGTAGAAGACCATCGTCTTGAGGATGGCGAGGCCGTAACGGACGCCGCGCCAGAAGCCGACCTGCGAGGCTTCGTCGAAGTAGCGCGTCTGGATCGGCACCTCGCGGATGCGCAGGCCCTTGGCGACGGCCTGGGCGATGATCTCGGTGTCGAAGACGAAGTTGTCGGAGTTGGCCTCGAAGTTCACGGTCTCGAGGAACTTCTTCGAGTACGCGCGGAAGCCGGAGTGGTATTCGGAGAGGTAGACGTAGAAGGTCGCGTTCTCGACCATGGTCAGGAAGAGGTTCGCGAAGTACTTCCACTTCGGCATGCCGCCTTCGATGGGGCGCCCGCCGAGCATGCGCGAGCCGAAGACGGCGTCGGCGTCGCCGCGCAGGAGCGGTTTGACCAGCTCGGGGATGATCTTCGGGTCGTACTGATGGTCGGGGTGGACCATGACCATGATCTCGCCGCCCATCTCTTCCATGGCCGTGCGGTAGCAGGTCTTCTGGTTGCCGCCGTAGCCGCGGTTCTTCACGTGGACGACGGTCTTGAGGCCGAGCTCGCGGGAGAGCTCGACGGTGCGGTCCTTCGAGCAGTCGTCGACCAGGAGGATCTCGTCGACCCAGTCCTGCGGAATGTCGTCGTACGTCGCGCGCAGGGTGCGCTCGGCGTTGTATGCGGGAAGGACGGCGATGACTTTCTTCTCGTGGAGGGGCATGAGGCGGGCGGGAGGATAGCACGCGTCACAGGGGAGTGCTGAGTGCTGAGTCCTGAGTGCTGGACCGCGAGAAACGCCACACGATTGCCAGGGTGATGGCTGCGAGGAGGGAGATGGCCGCACCGATGGCGATCAACGGATTGCGGTAGCGCATCTCGACGACGTGGCTCCCCGCCGTGGGAACCACGACCCCCTGGTAGCCGAGGTTCGTGACGACGGCGGGTACCTCGCGGCCATCGACGGTGATCCGCCAGTACTTCTGCGGGGTCACGCTCATCACCAGGAACGCCCGGCCGGCGGTCTCCACCTCGATGCGGGCCGTGTTCGCCGTCTCCGAGAAACGCAGGACCCGGCCGGGCGCGGGCGGGAACGGTGTGCCGTCGATGAAGGCCGTACGGTCGGGGTAGCGTCCGCTGGAGACCTTCGCGACGAAGTCGTCGCTCGTCTCGACCCGCTCGGCGAAGTAGTAGCGCGGGTGGGGGTCGAGCTCGAGGAGCCGTACCGGCTGGAGGATGCGGCGGTTGCCGCGGGCCTTCGCGAAGGCTTCCTCGCCGGGGACGTAGACGGCGCAGTACCAGGCGTTGGACATCGCGGCGGCGGCGTTGAGCCAGTCGGGCCGCCGGCTGCTGATCGCCCACACCGCATTAGTCAGCTCCTCGGTCGGCTGCAGCGCGGTGCGGTCGTAGTCGGGCTCGAGGACGGTGCGGATCTGCCACGCCGCGGGCATCGGCGGGTACATCGCGTTGCGGACGATCCAGTACTGATCGGGCTGCGGCGTCGTGTACCAGCCGGCGCTCCTCATCTGCCACGACGCCAGGTGGAAGACGCGATAGGCGGTGCGATCGGCCGGGAGCTGCCGCGCGAGCTCGGGCGGTTGCCGGTAGTAGTCGCTCGGGACGCGCGGGGCGAGCTCGGGAACGAGGAGGCCGAGGTCGAGGGTGACGAACAGGCCGAAGAGCGCCAGCCAGATCTGTGGGCGCACGCGTCCCAGGTTGCGGAGAAGAACGAAGAGCAGCAGCGCGCGCGCGGCGGTGAGGGCCCAGCCCGAGCGCGAGAGGGCGAGCATCTCCGCGAGCACGCGCGCGGGCGGCTCCCACAGCGCGATGAAGATGCGCGCGTGCGCGGGAGTGAAGGCGATGACCGCCCCGATCGCGGTGAGGATCGTGATCGCGGCGGCGACGAGCAGCGTGGTCCTGCGCACGCGCTCCTGCGTCAGCGCCGCGTCCAGCACGACCGCCGCGTAGACGATTGCGGCGAAGAGGCCGAGGAGGAGGAACTTCTCCGGATAGCGGATCGAGCGCGCGAGGCCGGCGTCGTAGAGCAGGCGCCAGAGGGGGGTGTGCGCGCCGAGGGCCAGAAGGACCGAGAGCCCGAGGAGGACGAGCACCAGCCGCCGTCCGCGCACGCCGGCGATCAGTCCGGCGGCCAGAAGCACGGTCACCGCAATGCCGGGATAGATGCTGTGCAGGAACGGCACGCCCCGTCCGGGATACAGCGCGCCGCCCCAGTACACGCGCTTCTCGTTGACCAGGTGATGGCCGAACACGTTCGGCTGCACGAGCTCTCCGAGGCGGACGACCGGCGTGCTCCAGCTCGTGACGTTCTCGAACGGGAAGCCCTGCGCGCGCACCGACTGCGCCGCGTGGTCGATCGCCGGGAGCATCTGCACCGCGGCCAGCAACAGAGCGGCAACGGAGATCGCGCCGACCCGAGCGAGAGGGCGCAGGGCACGGGGCGCAGGGGACAGGAGACCGGAGCTCCGTTCTCCTGCGCCCTGCCCCCTGCGCCCTGCGCCCTCGATGGCATAGACCCCGAGGATCATGCCGGTCTGCAGGATCGTCGACGGCTCACCGACCAGGAGCTGCAGGCCGAAGAAGAAGGACGCGAGCGCGAAGTCGCGGCGGCGGCCGTCACGCAGGAAACGGCGCGTGAAGAGGCAGATCAGCGGCAGCCAGGCCACGGCGAAGAGGTACGGCAGCAGGTTCAGATACGAGAGGCCGATCCCGCCGAGGACGAAGGAGAGCGCGCCGAAGAACGCGGCGGCCGGGCTGAGATCGAGCGACCGCAGGAAGGCGTACATCGCGATCGCGGCGATGTAGAGGTGCACGACGATCAGCAGCCCGAAGCCGACGACGAAGCTCGGCAGCAGGATCAGCCACGTCAGCGGGTAGAACACCTCGTGCTCCGGGTTGGCCGCCAGCGGCTGGCCGGCGGAGAGCCACGGATTCCACGACGGGAAGTCGCCGCCCAGGACGATGTCGCGGAGGAGGTGCTTGGTCGGTGCGTAGTAGTGCGCGACGTCGCGGATGTAGAGGCTGTTGACGCCCAGCAGGACGTCGGCGAAGAACAGCGTGACGATGGCGATCAGGATCGCGACCGCGATCAGGTCAGTTCCTGACGCACCCTGTCGCTGACCGGGACTCCCGCCGCGTCGCATGCGCGGGCGATCGTCTCATAGGCTTCGCGCCGTTTGCCCTGCCGCAGCATGTCCAGGATCCCCTCGGCGATGATGCCGTCGAAGAAGCGCTTGCGGTCGACGTCCGTGGGAAGGACGCGCTTCGCTCCCTCGCGCAGCGTGCCCAGGACGTCGTTGACCTCGGCGTACTCCGGGCCGATCGTGCGCTGCAGGTCTTCCTTGAGCGTGCGCGCGAGGGCGGGGGACTTGCCGCCGGTGGAGACGGCGATCTGGATCGAGCCGCTCTCGATGATGGCCGGGACGATGAACTCGCAGAGCGGCGTGACGTCGACGACGTTGACCGGGATGCGCCGCGCACGGCAGTCGGCGGCGATCTGCTCGTTGACGCTCTGGTCGTCGGTCGAGGCGATGACGATGTTCGCGCCGTCGAGGTCGGAAGCGTCGTAGGTCTTGCGTTTGAGCGCGAGGCACCCCTCGCGCGCCCAGCCCTCGATCTCGCCGGTGAACTCGGGGGAGACCACGGTCACGCGCGCGCCGTACTTCATCATCGTCTCCGCCTTGCGCGCGCAGACGTTGCCGCCGCCGATGATGATGACGTCGCGGTTCTCGATGTCGAGGTAGATGGGGTAGTAGGGGTAGCGTTTGGTCATAGGACGGATAGGACCTATAGGACGAATAGGACGAATAGGACTGTCCTATGAGTCCTATAGGTCCTATTCGTCCTAGTAAATCGGAAACCGGTCACACAACTCCTTCACTCCCTTGCGCACTTCCGCCACCACCACCTCGTCGCCCTTCGCGTCGAGGGCGCGGGCCATGAGGTCGGCGATGACCGGCATCTCCGGTTCGCGCAGGCCGCGGGTGGTCACGGCCGGGGTGCCGATGCGGAGGCCCGAGGCGACCATCGGCTTGTTCTGGTCGAAGGGGATGGTGTTCTTGTTCACCGTGATGTTCGCGGCCTCGAGGATGTTCTGCGCGTCCTTGCCGGTCACGCCCTTCGAGAAGACGTCGGTCATGAAGAGGTGGTTGTCCGTGCCGCCGGAGACGATGCGGAAGCCGGTGCTCTTCACGGCCTCGCAGAGCGCCTTGGCGTTCTTCACGATCTGCCCCTGGTACTCCTTGAACTCGGGCGAGAGCGCTTCTTTGAACGCCACGGCCTTCGCCGCGATGATGTGCACGAGCGGACCGCCCTGCACGCCGGGAAAGGCGGCGCGGTCGAGGTCCTTCGCGTGCTTCTCCTTGCAGAGCACCAGGCCCGCGCGCGGCCCGCGCAGGGTCTTGTGGGTGGTAGTGGTGACGAAGTCGGCGTAGGGGACGGGGGAGGGATGGTGGCCGGTGACGACCAGGCCGGCGATGTGGGCGATGTCGGCCATCATCAGGGCGCCGACGCTGTCGGCGATCTCGCGGATGCGCTTGAAGTCGATGACGCGCGAGTAGGCCGACGCCCCGCAGATGATCATCCGCGGCTTCGACTCCTCGGCGATGCGGGCCATCTCGTCGTAGTCGATCAGCTCGTCCTCTTTGCGCACGCCGTACGCGACGACCTTGAAATCGCGGCCGCTGTAGGACAGCGGATGGCCGTGGGTCAGGTGCCCGCCGTGGGAGAGGTCCATGCCCATGATCGTGTCGCCCGGCTTGAGCATGGCGAAGTAGACGGACATGTTGGCCTGCGAGCCGGAGTGGGGCTGGACGTTGGCGTGCTCGGCGCCGAAGAGCTGCTTGGCGCGCTGGATGGCGATGTTCTCGACGATGTCGGTAGGGCCGCAGCCGCCGTAATAGCGCTTGCCCGGATAGCCTTCCGCGTACTTGTTCGTGAAGACCGAGCCCATGGCCGTGAGCACGGCCTTGGAGACGTGGTTCTCGGAGGCGATCAGCTCGAGGGTGTCGTTCTGACGCTTCGTCTCGAGCTCGATGGCGTCGAAGATCTCGGGGTCGGATTCGGCGAGCGGTTTGTGCAGGAAGTCGTGGCCGGTTGCGGCAGTCGTCATGGCCGGGCGATCTTATCGAAAAACGCGATGGCGGCGCCTGCGAGGTAGAGCGAGCCGGTGATGACGATCGAGGGCTCGTCCGACGTCAGTGCGGCGCGGAAGGCGTCGTCGGGGCCGGGGACCGGCGTCGCGCCGGCGAACGCCTCGGCTTTCACCGATCGCGGCGGGTAGGGCTCGGTGGCGATCACGCGGTCGAAGAGGGGGAAGAGGCGGCCGACGACGGGCAGCACGTCCTTGTCGCTCATCATGCCGAACACCAGCAGGCGCGGGCGGGGCACGTTGGCGTCGAAGTAGGGCGCGGTCTGGGCGATGGCGTGCAGGTTGTGGCCGCCGTCGATCCAGATGTCCTTGTCCTGCACCCGGAAATGCTCGAGGCGCCCGCGCCAGATGGTGTTGCGCACGCCGCGGCCGATGCTCTCCTCGTCGATGCCCAGCTCGCGCGCGGTGCGCACGGCGAGCCCCGCGTTGCGCCGCTGAAAGGCTCCCGCCAGCGGCGTCTCGTGCTCCTCGGTCACGTGAATCACGCGCGTGCCGAACCGCGCGGCGCGTTTCCGGATGACGTCGAGGACGACCGGGTCGTCGTTCGACGTCAGGACGATGGCCCCGCGATGGATCACGCCCGCCTTTTCGGCCGCGATCCTGCGCAGCGTGCTGCCGAGGTACTCCATGTGGTCCATGCCCACCGGGGTGATGACCGCGGCGATCGGCTTCACGACGTTCGTCGCGTCGAGCCGTCCGCCCATGCCGACTTCCAATACGGCGATGTCGCACTTTGCACGCGCGAAGGCGACGAACGCGATGAGGGTCAGAGCTTCGAAATACGTCGGAACGATCCCGGCGCGCGCGCTGGCCTCCTGCAGCTCGACGATGGCGTCCGTCGGGTCGAGCGGCGCGCCGCCGACGGTCCAGCGCTCGTTGAGCTGCACGAGATGCGGCGAGGTGTAGTGCGCCGTGCGGCGGCCGGACTCGTTGAGGATCGACGTCAGCATCGCCGAGGTCGAGCCCTTGCCGTTCGTGCCCGCGACGATGATCGACGGATAGGCGCGGTGCGGATTGCCGAGCGCGCGCAGCAGCGCGCGCATGCGTCCCAGGCCGGGGCGGATGCCGCTGCCCTGGAGCTGGTCGAGCCACTCGAGCCGTGTCACTTGCCCGTAAAGAACCGCAGGAACCGCCCGATGGCCGGCTTCATCTCCGCGCGCGGCGTGATCAGGTCGATCATCCCGTGCTCGACGAGGAACTCGCTGCGCTGGAAGCCTTCGGGCAGGGTCTGGCGGATGGTCTGCTCGATGACGCGCGGTCCGGCGAAGCCGATCAGGGCCTTCGGCTCGGCGATGTTGAGGTCGCCCAGCATCGCGTACGACGCGGTCACGCCGCCGGTGGTCGGATCGGTGAGCACGGAGATGAACGGCAGGCCCGCCTGGGCCAGACGCGCGAGCGCGGCGGAGATCTTGGCCATCTGCATCAGGGAGAGGATGCCCTCCTGCATGCGCGCGCCGCCGGAGCAGGAGACGATGATGAGCGGCTCTTTCTTGTCGACGCAGCGCTCGGCGGCGATGGTGATCTTCTCGCCGACGACCGAGCCCATGGAGCCGCCCATGAAGGCGTAGTCCATGGCACAGATGACGACGGGCAGGCCATCGAGCTTGCCTTCGGCGCAGAGGACGGCGTCGCCGGTGCCGACGCGCTGCTGGTAGACCTTCAGGCGGTCGGCGTAGCGCTTGGTGTCGCGGAATCCGAGGGGGTCGCCGGAGCGGATCTCGGTGGCGAACTCCTTGTACTTGTTGTCGTCGAAGAGGATCTCGAAGCGCTCGCGGGCGGTCAGCCGGAAGTGGTACGTGCACTTGGGGCAGGTGTTGAAGTTCGCCTCGACTTCCTTGCGGTAGACGATCTCCTTGCAGTCGTCACACTTGACCCAGAGCCCCTCGGGGATCGCCACCTGGCGGTCGACCGCCGCCTTCGGTTTCTTTTCCTTCCGGAACCACGCCATGGCGCGCGACTCTAGCATAAGGACGCGCGGCCATCACTCCGATGAGCAGGGCCAGCAGGGGCGTGAGGATGACCCGCGGCGAGGAGCTCTCGATCCACCAGACGGGATCGGGATAGTGGACGTAGAAGTAGACCGTCGCGCCGGTGGTGAGCAGGGCGATGGCGACCGGAACGAGCGCGCGCCGGACGTTGCCGATGGCGATCAGCACGATGGGCACGAGGTAGGGCAGCCACCAGAGGTTGAACTTCGCGACTTTGGCGAGGGTCTTCAGCACGACGGGGATGGTCGACCAGTAGATCGGCATCTTCGCGCCGCCGTACATGTATAGGAGGTCGTTCCGGAACACGAACGTCATCCACGCGGCGAAGAGCAGCGCGCCCGGCGCGATGACGAGGAACGCGCGCTTCGGCTTGCGCTGCACGAGGAGGATGGTCAGGAAGACGGCGACGGCGAACGTCGCGCCCTCGAGCTTCGTGAAGACCGCGCCGGCGACGCCGAGGGCGGCGAGGAAGGTCTGGGCGCGCCCGTCGTCCTCGTCGAGGAAGGTGAGCGCGCCGATGGCGATGGCCTCGAAGAGCAGCAGCGGCGGCTCGGCGCAGCCGGCGGGGTAGGCGAGGGTGTAGGTGTACGTCAGGGCGGCCGCGGCGAGGAGCGTGCCGAGGGCGTCGCGGCTCCAGACCCGAAGGACGGCGAGCAACGCGAGCAGGAAGAGGGGAGACGCGAGCACGGCCGCCCACCACGGGAACTGCCGCGCGAAGGTGTTGGACAGCGCCAGCAGGAGTGTCTGCAGCGGCGGGTAATCGACGGTGAGCTGCGGCCAGGTGTGGAGCACGTCGGGATCGAGTCCGCCCGCGCGGAACCAGCGGATGGCTTTCGGCCCCCAGGTGAACTGCAGGTCGCCGCAACTGTGGCGGGCGGTGAGGGTGCCGTAGAGCGTGAGCAGCCAGCAGAAGGCGGTGCCGGCGTCGGCGGTTCTCCACCACCCACGCCGGTTCCTCGGGGTTCCTCGGAGTTCCTCGGGTTCCTCGGGTTGCTCGAAGTACCTCCCCCGAGGAACCCGAGGAACTCCGAGGAACCCGAGGAACCCGATCATCGCGAGCAGCGCAAACAGGACCGTCCGGCTCCATTCGATCCCGATCACCGAGAGCGACGACATCAGCAGCGCGACGATCAGCGATCCGGCGGCCATTGCCACGCCGAGGCGGGCGCCGAGCGGCATCTCGCGGATGAAGTCGAGGCGCCACACCACCATCCCCACGAGAGGGAGGACCAGATACGCCAGCAGGCCGAGAACGTCCGTCATTTTCTTTTGTAGAGAAAGCCTTCCGGGAACGTCGCCACCTTCTCGTAGCCCGCGTGTGCGAACTCCTCGTGGATGGCGATCACGTAGTCGGGCCGCAACTCGTCGACCTTCTGCGGCACGGGATGCTGGCGCGGGAGCATGCCCAGGCCGGTGAGCCAGTGCGTCTGGTCGTAGTTCGGCGCTTCCGACGGCTTGAGGATCGTCACCTTCGCCCCGCGCGGCAGGAGCGGCTCGGCGCGGCGGCTGAGGACGATCGCGTCCGCGCTGGGGAAGCGCGAGGGCCAGACGTGGTCCTGGATCGTGTCGGGGAACGTAAAGTACGGGCCGCCGAGCCAGCGGAAGCGTTGGACCGTCGCCGCGGCGAAGATGACGGCCGCCGCGCAGATGATCACGCGGCGGCCGAGGACTTTAGATCTCACGGAACATGTACGGCCGCAGGGCGTCGAGGCGTTCGTCGAGCTTCGAGGCGTCGATGTAGCGCAGCGTGGCTGCGACCGAGGAGAGCAGAGAGTTGCCGTCCTGCGGGGTGTAGCAGAAGCCGACGATCTTCCGCGGCGACGGCACGGCCAGCGTCGAGGTCGGGACGACCGTCTGCGACAGGATGCGGCCGTAGTAGCCGTGGTCGCGGCCGAACGAGAAGATCTGGTTCACCGAGCGCTTGTTCGTGCAGGCGACCCGCGGATTGCTGCGCAGCGCGACCTTCACTTCCTCGAGCGACGTGTCGTGCCGGAGGTCGAGGTCGAACCAGAGCGTGTGCATGTATTGCGTGTTGATCTTGATGGCGGACGAGAAGAGGTTGAGCTTCTCGCCGACGGTCTGGAAGAGGTGATGTGCGTCGCGCGCGTGGTGCGTGCCGAACACCGGATCGTCGTGCTTGCCCGCTTCCGGCGCGGCGATGAACGACTTGGTGTCCGAGACGTCGTTCGCGCGGCGCATGCAGACGAAGCGGCCGGCCTCCAGGCTCATTTTGCCGCCCTTCGTGCCGAGGGTCTTGAGGAGGACGGAGATGTTGTGCGTGTTGCACGAGACGACCTGCACGTAGCGGTCGCCGGGATCCTGCACCTCGTCGTTGATGCCGCGGGCGTAGGGACGGCCGAAGCCGAACTCCGAGCCCTGGGCCAGAAAGCCCTTCGGGCCCTTGAACCGCTCGTACAGGTGCTTGTTGTCGTTGCCGGCGGGCGTGCAGTCGACGACGACCGTCGCGCGCTCGATGGCCTCCTCGGCGGTGTACGCGACGCGGTGGCCGAGGCGGGCGAACTCGTCGCGCGCGTTCTCATCGGCGGCGAGGTTCGCGCCGCGGTTGATGAGGAAGTCGACCATGGCCCGGTCGTTCGGCGCGGGCGTGCGCTTGTGGAACGTGACCTCGTCGATGCCCCAGCGATCCTTGAAGTCGGTAAACAGCCCGATGAGCGGCTCGCCGATGGTCCCGGTGCCGATCACGTGCACGATGGTTTTCTTCGTCATAAGGGGAGAAATGCTCCTCAGGTGAGATCGGGCGCGGATGATAGCAGAAGGCAATTTGACAGCGAGGGACGAGCGTTGCATTGTGTTGCCATGGCGTCGACTGAAGAGATGACGGACCAGGAGAGGCAAGCCGCAGAGGTCCTGAGGGATCTCAAGGCGCGCCCGCGAGGAAAGAAGCTCACTCCGGACGAGCTGATGGCGTTCATCAGGAGGATGCCCGGTATGCCGGAGGGCTGGACTTCAGCCGACTCCATCCGCGAGTTCCGCGGACCTCTTCCCGAGGACGATCCTGAGTACCAGCGCAACATCCTCGGTCGTCGTTGACGCGTCGGTGCTGATCGATGCGTTTCTGGGCATCGATCGCATTGCGGCTGCCATCGTTCAACGTGAGCTTCACGCGCCGATCACCGTGGACGTCGAGGTTCTGCATGCTCTGCGCAAAGGCTGGGTGGCCGGCAGAATCTCCGCGTATGCGGCTGAATCGGTCATCGCGATTCTTGCGGAAACCGAGATTGTCCGACATCCAGTCGATCGATTCCTGCCCCGGATGTGGTCCATCCGTCACAACGTGAGCTCTTACGATGCCGGGTACGTGGCGCTCGCCGAGTCGCTGAACCTTCCGCTCCTCACCCGCGATCGCCGGCTCTCCCAGTCCTCCGGCCACACCGCCCGCATCGAGTACATCGACTAGAATCCCCGCCCCATGGCCGCGAAGACCGACTCCGGCGAGAAGCTGATCGCCTCGAACAAGAAGGCGCTGCACGACTACTTCATCGTGCAGAAGTTCGAGGCCGGGTTGATGCTGACCGGCACCGAGGTGAAGTCGCTCCGGGACGGGAAGGCGCAGCTCAAGGACGCGTACGTCATCTTCAAGGACGACGAGGCCTTCCTGTTCGGGGCGCACATCTCCCCCTATACCCACGGCAACCTCCAGAACCACGAGCCCGAGCGCACGCGCAAGCTGCTGCTGCACCGCCGGGAGATCGACAAGCTGCGGGTGCAGACGACGGAGAAGGGCCTCAGCGTCGTGCCCCTGCGCCTGTATTTCAAGGGCAGCCGGGTGAAGGCGGAGATCGCGATCGTGCGCGGCAAGAAGCAGTACGACAAGCGCGAGACGGAGAAGAAGCGCGAGGCCGATCGCGAGACCGCCGCGGCGGTCAAGCAGCACCGGGGGTAGGAATGTAGGGCGTGGCTTCAGCCCGCCCCCCGGGCGGGGCGGGGGAGCCACCCACCCACGGGAGGGCGGGCTGAAGCCGCGCCCTACATGGTGTGGCTGCGGTACCACAGTCGTGACCTTGGGCGGAGACAGGCGTAGCACTCCTACGAGACTGTGTCGAATTCGCGAAGGCCAGCGTTTTCAGTGGCTTGTCAGGAAAACGCGCGAGTGCCGCGCAGTGGCCCGCAACCCGCTCTAGCAGGCGACAGTATGTTTGCTCAGCGCAAGACCATCAACACCTCCGTCAGCATCACCGGCATCGGACTCCACTCCGGCATCTACACCACCGTGGAGCTTCGCCCGGTGCCCGCGGGGAGCGGCGTGACCTTCGTTCGCGCCGATCTCGACGGGCTCCGCATCCCGGCCCTGCAGGCGTCGACCACCGCCCTCGATCACGCCACGACCGTCGGAAAAGACGACGTCCAGGTCGGGACCGTCGAGCACCTGCTCGCCGCGCTCATGGCCTGCGGCATCACCGACGTCGACCTCGAGATCGACGGTCCCGAAGTGCCGATCATCGACGGCAGCGCCCTGCCGTTCATGCACCTCATCGACGCCGCCGGCGTCCGCGAGCTCGACGCCGAGATCCCCGTGCTGCGCCTCCGCGAGCCGGTGGAAGTCGTCGACGGCGACAAGAGCATCCGCATCGTTCCCGCGAAAAACCTCGTGATTCGCTACAAAATCGACTTCAACCACCCGGCCATCGGGCGCGAGTCGTTCCACTTCGACTTCGGCCACGACAGCTTCCTCAAGAAGATCGCGCCGGCCCGCACCTTCGGCTTCATGCGCGACGTCGAGAAGCTCCGCGCCGCCGGTCTGGCCCGCGGCGGCTCCGTCGAGAACGCGGTCGTCCTCGACGACCGCGGCGTCGTCAACGGGCCGCTCCGCTTCAAGGACGAGTTCGTGCGCCACAAGATCCTCGACCTGGTCGGCGATCTCGCCCTGGTCGGCCGTCCGATCGCGGGCGAGATCACCGCGTACCGCGCCGGCCACGCCCTGCACTCGAAGTTCGTGGCGAAGATCCTCGAAGCCGCGGCGGCGGAACAGCCGGCCACCCGTGAGGTGCTGCGGCGGCCCTACGCGCAGTTCGCATAGAGTCTGCCTTGGACGACAAGCGCGCCGAAGGCTTGGCCAATCAGCGCTACCGGCCGTGCCGGTTGTGGTAAAAAAGCCACACCTTGCGCGCGAGCCTCATTGCAGTGCTTCTTTTCCTGACGGCGCCGCTCGCGGCGGCGCCGCCCAACCCTTCCATCAAGGACCTCCGCGCCACGGCAAACGCCGGGAAAGTCTCCGTCCGCTTCACTCTCGCCGGCGCCTTCGAGGACAGCGAGATGGTCGAGGCCCTGAGGAGCGGCCTTCCCACCTCCTTCACCTATTCGATCGAGATCTTCCGCGACCGGCCCAACTGGTTCAACGACAGCATCGCCAAGGCCCGCGTCGAGGTCATCTGCACCTACAACTCCCTCACGCGCGAGTACCTCCTCAACCTCCGCCGCGACCGGCACCTGGTCCGCTCCGAGACCTTCACGGACCTCGCCGAGCTCGAGCGGAGGATGACCACCGTCGACGAAGTCGATCTCTTCGACATCGGCTCCCGCAAGCCGTACAAGATGAAGGTCCGCGCCAAGGCGGACCTGATGCGGGGCTGGCTGATGTACGTGATCCCGTGGGAGGTCTCCACGAAATGGCGTGAAGCGCGGGTGAGGCAATGAGCTTCCGCGACCTCGTCCTGCGCTACCGCAAGGACCCGCGCTTCATCGTCTCGGTGCCGCTGGTCATCCTGACGGCGACGAGCCTCGTCTACTACGTCACCCAGCAGGCCAAGGAGCTGTCGCCCGAGGCGCTGAGCAACCGGCTGCTGCTGTTCGTGCTGTGGAACATCAACCTGCTGCTCGTCATCGGCATCCTCTTCGTGCTGCTGCGCGGCGTGGTGAAGCTGGTGCTCGAGCGGCGGCACGGCATCATCGGCTCGCGGTTCCGGACGAAGCTGGTCGTGACCTACGTCGCCACGTCGCTGTTGCCGGTGGTCCTTCTCTTCCTCGTGGCCACCGATCTGCTGCGCGTCTCCATCGACCGGTGGTTCGCGACGCCGGTCGGGACGATCCTCGCGAACAGCGAGGCCATCGCCCAGATGGCGCAGGACCAGTCGGCGGAGATCGCCGCCGGCGCGGCGCGCGAGATCGCCGCCAGTCCCGACGCGCGCGACGCCGCGCAGGTCGACCGCGTGCTCGCGCACGTCCGGGAGTTCCACGACGTCGACATCGCCGCGGTCTACCGCGCCGGCATCCTGCTCAAGGCCCAGGCCGATCCGCGCGCACCGATCCAGGAAGTCGCCGATCCCTCCAGCCGCTTCTTCGAGCAGGTCGCGCGCAACAACCGCGCGGTGAAGATCGACGTCGTCGCCAGCGGCAAGTGGATCCGCACCGCAATCCCCATCGCCGGGGACGACGTGGCCGTGGCCGGCGTCTTCATCCCGTCGGCGATGAGCCAGCGCATCGACCGCTCCATCATCGCCTACCGCGATTTCCAGCAGCTCCACTCCCAGCGCCAGCAACTGAAGGCCTCGCAGACCTCGCTCTTTCTCGCCGTGACGCTGGCCATCCTCTTCGGCACGCTCTGGACGTCGATCTACGCCTCGCGCCGCATCACCATCCCGATCAAGGCCCTGGCCGAGGCGACGGCGAAGCTGGCGGAGGGCGGGTACGGCCACCGCGTGGAGATCGAAGCGACCGACGAAGTGGGCCGCCTGATCACGTCGTTCAACGACATGTCCGTGCAGCTCGCCGACCAGCGCCAGCAGCTCACCGGGACCAACCGCTTCATGACCACGGTGCTGGAGAGCGTGAGCACGGGCATCATCGCCTTCAGCGACGACCTGCACCTGCTCTCCATCAACCGCGCCGCCCTGCAGATGCTGCAGCTCGGCGAGGTGGCCCCGGGCGCGAATCTCTGCGAGCTCCTCCGCGGCGATCTCGAGCCGGTCGCCGCAGCGCTGCAGGAGCTGACCAGCGGGCGCGCGCGCACCCGCGAGGTGGCGGTGATCGTCGGCGGCGAGCTCCATTACCTCGAGCTCTCCGCCGCCCGCCTCGGCACCGGCGCCGGCTGGGTGCTGGCGCTCGAGAACTCCACCCAGCTCGTGCAGGCGCAGAAGCTCGCGGCGTGGAACGAGGCCGCGCGCCGCATCGCGCACGAGATCAAGAACCCGCTGACGCCCATCCAGCTCAGCGCGGAGCGCATCGCCCGCAAGTTCGGCAAGGACCAGCCGGCGATCGAGGAAGGCTGCCGCGTGATCGTCGACGAAGTGGGGCACCTCAAGCGCATGGTCGACGAGTTCGCGCGCTTCGCCCGCATGCCGGCGATCCACCTCCGCCACGCGCAGCTCGCGGAGATCCTGCAGCAGGCCGCGGGGCTCTATCGCGACGTGAAGCCGGAGGTGACGATCTCCGTCGACGTCGCGCCGGACATCGAGCTGCTGATGGACCCGGAACAGATCCGCCGCGCCGTCGGCAACCTGCTGAAGAACGCCGTCGAGGCCACCGACCGCGGCGAGATCCGCGTCTCCGCCCGCCGCGCCCCGCACCGCGTGGTGATCGAGGTGGCCGACCCCGGCCGCGGCGTCCCGGACTCGGACAAGGACAAGCTCTTCCTCCCGTACTTTTCCACCAAAGGCCGCGGCACCGGCCTCGGCCTGGCCATCGTGCATCGCATCGTGCGGGACCACGACGGGCAGATCCACGTACACGACAACCATCCGAGGGGGACGCGGTTTGAGATCGAATTGCCAGCATGAAAGTCGCAAAGTCTCAAAGTCGCAAAGTCTCAAAGAACGTGATCGCCACATCCTTTGCGACTTTGAGACTTTGAGACTTTGCGACTGCCTCTTATGGCAAAAATCCTGATCATCGACGACGAGCCGGCCATCCGCTCGACCCTCGCGGGCATCCTCGAAGACGAGGGCCACCGCGCGACGTCGTGCGAGTCGGGCGAGGAGGGCATCGCGCAGCTCGCGCGCGACGAGTTCGACGTCGTGCTCCTCGACCTCTGGCTGCCCGGGATCGACGGCCTGGCCGTGCTCGAGCGGCTGCGCACCGCGAGCGGGCCGCCGGTGATCATGATCTCCGGGCACGGCAGCGTCGACAGCGCCGTACGGGCCACGCGTCTCGGCGCCTATGATTTTCTGGAGAAGCCGCTCTCGCTCGAGCGCGTGCTGCTGACCGTGAACCACGCGCTCAGCGACCGCCGGCTGCGCGAGCAGGTCCGCGACCTCAAGCGGCACCTGACGCTCGAAGAGATCCTGATCGGCGAGAGCGAGCCGATGCAGCGCCTCGAACAGCAGATCCGCAGCGCGGCCGCGTCGCATTCGCGCGTCCTGATCACCGGCGAGAACGGCAGCGGGAAGGAGATCGTCGCGCGCACGCTGCACCGCCACTCGCCGCGCGCCGACCAGCCGTTCATCGACGTCAACTGCGCAGCGATCCCGAACGAGCTGATCGAGTCGGAGCTGTTCGGGCATCGCAAGGGCGCGTTCACCGGCGCGATCGACGACCGCAAGGGGAAGTTCGAGCTCGCCGACGGCGGAACGCTGTTCCTCGACGAAGTGGGCGACATGCGCCTGGAAGCGCAGGCGAAGGTGCTGCGCGTCCTGCAGGAGCAGACCTTCCAGCGGATCGGCGGGCAGCAGACCATCCGCGTCGACGTGCGCGTGATCGCAGCCACGAACAAGAACCTCGAGGCCGAGATCGCCGCCGGCAACTTCCGCAGCGACCTCTATTACCGGCTGAACGTCATTCCCATCGACGTCCCGCCGCTGCGCGCGCGCGGCAACGACGTGGTCCTGCTGGCCGACCACTTCCTCCGCCGATTCGCCGCGGAGACCGCGCAGCCGAAGAAGAAGCTCGCGCCGGGCGCGGCCGCCAAGCTCAAGGCCTATCACTGGCCCGGCAACGTCCGCGAGCTGCGGAACGTCGCCGAGCGCCTGGCCATCCTCCTCCCCGGCGAGACCATCGAGGCCGAGGACATCCACCTGGGCGCGCCGCGAACCGAGCCCGCGCCGGAGATCGCCGCCGATCTGCCCCTCAAGGAGGCCCGCGAGCAGTTCGAGAAGCAGTACATCCTCGACCGCCTCCGCGAGTTCGCCGGCAACGTCAGCCGCACCGCCGAATCCCTCGGCGTCGAGCGCAGCAACCTCTATCGCAAGATGGACGCATACGGGATCCGGGGGAGAGAGGAGAAGCCCTGAGCGAAGCCGAAGGGCCAACTCAGCATCGGCCGGGGCGTGTGCACGAAGCACGGTGCACTCACCCGCCTTACTCGCGTAGAGGGAACGGAGCAACAGGCTGTCATCCCGAGCCTGAACACGGCGCGATGCGCCGGTGAGGATGAACTGACCCTGCCTCTGCGCCGGAGGCGCGACAGAAGGTAGCCGGTGGCAAGCGCGGAGCGCGCAGCCACCGGACGACGTTCGCCCCATTTTTCGGCCCCGAAGGGGTCGCAGAAGGTGCTCTGGCGCCCCTCCGGGGCGCGCAATCTTTCGCGATCCTACCCGGTGGCTGCGCCGCTTCGCGGCTTGCCACCGGCTACCTTCTTGTGGTCCCTCCGGGACAGGTGTCATTAGCAGCGTCGAGCGAGGGACTTGGGCGGGCGGGGGCACGAAGCTCATGCCGGTAGCCTCACCCCAGATTCCAGTCCTTCTTTTCCGGCACGTAGGTCGGGCAGCGATGTGCGGGGTAGAGCAGGAACGAACCGGCACAGTCGGCGTCTCCTGCGGCAATGGCAAACATGGCGCGCTTGGGAGGAGCGTTTTAGGAGTGCGGTGGCGAGGGTGGTGGATGGGCGGGAGCCGCCGCTCTGATACAGCCATGGCGCCGCCCGCCCTACCAGAGGGGCGGCTCCCGCCTATCCAACCGATGTCGCCCCGCGGCGACCGGAGTTGAGAATGTCACCCTGGAATGACATCCATGGATGACCGCGGATCACCCATGGATGACCGCGGATCACCCATGGATGATCGCGGATCACCCATGGATGATTGCCGATCACCCATGGATGATCGCGGATCACCCATGGATGATTGCGGATCACCCATGGATGATTGCGGATCACCCATGGATGACCGCGACTCACCTATGGATGATCGTGAATCACCCATGGATGATCGCGGATCACCCACGGATGGTCGTGAATCACCCATGGATGATCGCGGCCCTTGCCCGTTCCCTTCTCCCTCTCCCCGCGGGGGGCGTGTGGGGGAGCGGGGAGAGGGCCGGGTGAGGGGCAATCTCGCCTGAAGCGCCCAGCTCGCACGACGATCCTTTTCGGGAATGCACCTCCCCCTCATGGCGTTAGTGGCGATGCTTGACAGCGAACCAGAGCGTCACTAAAGTTCGCCGTCCGTAGCGCGGGAATAACTCAGTTGGTAGAGTGCAACCTTGCCAAGGTTGATGTCGCGGGTTCGAGTCCCGTTTCCCGCTCCAAACGACATTGAGCCCCAGGGCCGCGAGCGATCGCGGCCCTTTCTGTTTGGTCATGAGAAACGCCGGCGGTGCGCAGTTCTCCTGGGCGACGTGCCTCAAATCGCGCGTCTCGCCGCGGCTGCGGCTGTTCTGTTTTCCCTATCTCGGCGGCGGGACGTGGGTCTTCCGCCAGTGGCCCGACGGGCTGCCCGCGGACGTGGAGGTGTGGGCCGTCCAGCTCCCCGGACGCGAGCGGCGGATCGCGGAGGCGCCGATCGGCAGCATGGCCACCCTCGCCGAGCGCGCCGTTGCGGGACTCGCGCCGCTGCTCACCGGCCCGTACGCCTTTTTCGGCTACAGCATGGGCGCGACCGTCAGCTTCGAAGTCGCGCGGCGCCTGCGGCTGCGCCCGCCGGTGAAGCTCATCGTCTCGGCACAGGGCGCGCCGCAGCTCGCCAGTCCCCGTGAGCTTGCCCGCCACCGCCTCTCCGATCCCGATCTGATCGATGAGATCTCCCGTCTGGGCGGAACTCCGCCGGAGGTGCTGGAGAACCGGGAGCTGCTCGATCTGCTCCTGCCCGTGCTTCGGACCGACTTCGAAGCCCTCGACACCTACACTTACACTCCCCAGCCCCCGCTGTCCTGTCCCATCGCCGCGTACGGTGGGACGGAAGACGCGCACGTCCCCCTCCAGCACATCGAGGCGTGGCGCGAGCAGACCACCGCCGCCTTCCGCTCGCGCCTGTTCGACGGTGGCCATTTCTTTCTGAACACCCACCGCGCGGAGCTGCTCGCGGAGCTGCAACGCGATCTGGCGCCGTCTTCATGAACGCCGAGTCGCGGAAGATCCAGCGGACCTATCTCCTCCTGCTGCTGCTGCACACGCTGGCGGCCTCGTTCATCTGGGGCATCAACACGCTGTTCCTGCTCGACGCGGGCATGACCAACGCCCAGGCGTTCGCCGCGAACGCGTTCTTCACCCTCGGCATGATGCTGTTCGAAGTGCCGACGGGCGTCGTCGCGGACACGCGCGGGCGCCGGATGTCGTACCTGCTCGGCACGCTGACGCTCACGATCTCGACGCTGCTCTATTTATGGATGTGGCGGATCACGGCGCCGTTCTGGGCCTGGGCGGTGACGTCGGTGTTCCTCGGCCTCGGCTTCACCTTCTTCTCCGGAGCGTTCCAGGCGTGGCTGGTGGACGCGCTGCGGGCCACGGGCTTCGACGGACCGCTGGAGCCGGTGTTCGCGAAGGGGGAGATCGTCGAGGGGATCGCCATGCTGACCGGGTCGGTGGCCGGGGGCCTGCTGGCGCAGACGTTCAACCTCGGCGTGCCGTACGTCGTGCGCGCGGTCGTCCTCGGCGCGAGTTTCGTGCTCGCTTTTCTTTTGATGCGGGACGTCGGCTTCGAGCCGCAACCGGGCAAACGCCCGGTCGAGGAAGTGAAGCGGGTCTTGAAAGGCTCGATCCGGCACGGGCTCGGGAACCCGCCGGCCCGCTGGGTGATGCTGGCGGCGCCGTTCACGGATGGACTGACGATCTACGCCTTCTATGCGATGCAGCCGTATCTGCTGCAGCTCTACGGTAACCCGAACGCGTACGGCATCGCCGGACTGGCAGCGGCGATCGTGGCCGGCGCGCAGATCGCCGGCGGGCTGGTCGCGCCGCACATCGCGAAGGTCTTCCAGCGCCGGACCACCGTGCTGCTGACGGCGACGCTGGTCAGCGCCGCGATCCTGGGGATGATCGGCGTGTTCCGGAACTTCTGGGCCGCGGTCGCCCTGCTCGTGATCTGGTCCCTGATGTTCGCCGCGATCGTGCCGGTGCGCCAGAGCTACCTGAACGCGGTCATCCCCTCCGGCCAGCGCGCTACCGTGCTGTCGTTCGACTCGCTCCTCGGCTCCGGCGGCGGCGTCGTGCTCCAGCCGGGCCTCGGCAAAGTGGCCGACGTCTGGGGCTATCCGGTCTCCTACCTCGCCTGCGCGGGCGTGCAGCTCCTGGCCGCGCCTTTCCTCTGGCTGGCCCGCCGCGAGCGCGCCCGCGCGGACTCGACGGCCGTCGAGGCAAAGCAGGAAGAGCCGGCGAGCTGACCGGCGACATTCTTCGGTTGATAGACTGGCCCGGCTTGAAACGGGTCCTCTTCTACGGCGCCATCGGCGGCGTGCTCATCGCGCTGCTCAAGTATGTCGAATACCAGTACTTCATCCGCGCCTATCCCGCCGAGGTGTACGGGGGGATCGTGGCGGTGATCTTCACGGCCGTCGGGGTGTACGCCGGGCTGCGGCTCACGCGGCACAAGGAAGTGCCTGTCGAAGTCCCCGTGGAAGTCATCGTGGTGAAGGAAGTGCGGGTGCCGGAGGGCGGGCCGTTTACCGTCGACGCCGTCCGGCTGAAGGAGCTGGCCATCACGCCCCGCGAGCACGAGATCCTCGGCCTGATCGCCGAGGGGCTGAGCAACCGGGAGATCGCCGGGCGGCTGTTCGTGTCCGAGAACACGGTCAAGACGCACTCCTCACGGCTGTTCGAGAAGCTGGGCGTCAACCGGCGCGTCCAGGCCGTCCAGCGGGCGAAGGAACTGCGGCTGATCCCCTGATCCGGGTCAACCAAAGGGTGATTTCGACGAAAATCACCCGAAAGCAGGACGACATCCCCTCTCCGCGCGCCTACCGTGCCTGAAAAACGACGAGAGGACACTACATGAAGAAAACGGTACTGAAGTATGGAGCGATCTCCGGTGCGGTCGTGGGGGTGCTGGCCGCGATTCTGACGCCGCTCTGCCTGAACGGAGGGGTCGACCCCTCGAACATGCAGGTGCTCGGTTACACCGTGATGCTGCTGGCCTTCATCGCGGTGTTCCTGGGCATCCGCAGCTATCGCGAGCAACAGAACGGCGGGACGATCACCTTCGGCCAGGCCTTCAAGGTGGGGATCCTCATCACCCTCATGGCCTCCGCCGTCTACGTCATCGGGTGGGAGATCGTGTACTGGGGCTTCATGCCGGACTTCGGCGACAAGTACGCGGCGTATGCGATCCGGAAGCTGGAGGCGGAGGGGGCGACGCCGGCCGCGATTGCCGAGGCGCGGAAGAAGATGGCGGAGTTCGTGGAGCTCTACAAGAACCCCTTCTTCAACGTCGGCATGACCTTCATGGAGATTTTCCCGGTCGGCCTGATCGTGTCGCTCATCTCGGCCGCGATCCTGCGGAGGAAGCCGCGGTCCGGGTTCGCGACGGCTTAGAGGCAGGGGACAGGGCGCAGGGCGCAGGAGCACGCAACGAGGGTCGGACTTCATCTCCTGCCCCCTGCCCCCTGCGCCCTGTCCCCTGCGCCCTCATCCCCGCTACACTCTCGCCATGGACGAACTTCGCGGCGCGGGCGGCACCGAGGGTGGGCTGGGGACGTTTCTGATCGGCTTCGTCATGGCCATCGCCGGTGCGTACCTGCTCACCAGCCAGGTCACGGTCACGGGCGGCTTCTGGCACGTCGGCGGATACAACACCTTCGGGCTGACCCTTCTCCCGTTCGTGGTCGGCATCGCCTTCCTCTTTTTCGACGGCAAGTCCATCGTCGGCTGGCTGCTGACCGTCGCCGGCGCGGTGATCCTCTTCACCGGGATCATCATGAACATGAACATCTACTTCCGCTCGACGAGCCTCTTCAACACGATCATCATGCTCGTCCTCCTCCTCGGCGGCATCGGTCTGGTGGCACGCTCGCTTCGCCCGCGTCCAAACTGATCGTGTAACCTGATGGCCTTTCGATGGCCTCAGCAACCCCCGGTCTGACTCCCGGCACTCTGCTCGACGGGAAGTACGAGATCGTCGGACTTCTCGGCGCCGGCGGCATGGGGGAGGTCTACAAGGCGCTGCACGTGCATCTCGGCGCCTTCCGCTGCATCAAGGTCATCAAGTCGTCGCTGATCGCCGAGGAGAGCTACCGCGCTCGGTTCCTGCGCGAGGCGCGGCTCGCGACGCAGGTGCATCACCCCAACGTCGCGGTCGTGCACGACTTCTCGATCATGCCCGACGGCACGTCGTTCATGGTCACCGAGTACATCGACGGCACGACCGTGCGCCAGTGGGCCGAGGACAACGGCCGCTTCCCGCTGCCGCTGGCGATCGAGGTCGCGACCCAGACCCTCGCGGGCCTCGACGCCATCCACCGCCGCGGCCTGCTGCACCGCGACATCTCCGCGGACAACATCATGCTGGCCTTCGACGCCGACGATCACCTGGTCGTCAAGATCATCGACCTCGGCGTGGCCAAGGACGTCTCCGGCCCGAACGTGGATACGACCCAGGCGGGGGTCTTCGTCGGCAATCCGAAGTACATGTCTCCCGAGCACCTGGGCGAGCTCGAAGACGGCGAAGCGCTCGACGGCCGCGCGGATCTCTACTCCCTCGGCGTCGTGCTCTTCGAGATGATCACCGGCGTCCCGCCCTTCGTCGCGCGCACGCCGAACATGTACATCGTGAAGCACCTGACCGAGGCGCCGCGCGGCTTCGGCGACGCGAACCCGGTGCTGGCGACGCCCGCGGGGCTGGAAGCGGTGGTGCTGCGGGCGCTGGAGAAGCAGCGCGGGCGGCGGTGGCCGTCCGCGCGCGACTTCGCGGAAGCGCTGGCGCCGTATGCGACGCGCGACCGCGGTGGCTTCACCAGGACCGCCGTGCCGCGGATGCACGTCGCGGACATCTCGCCCGAGGAGCGGCTGGCGGCGGAGGCGTGGGCGGCGGCGCAGGCGGCGGACACGTACGCCGCGTTCCGCGACTACCGTGCGAAGTTCCCCATGTACCACGCCGAGGAGGCCGAGCGCGCCATCGAAGAGCGTCTCGACTTCGACGCCGCCGCGGCGCTCGACACCGAGGAGGCGTGGAGCTCGTACCTCGAGCGCTGGCCGCACGACTCGCACGCGCAGACCGCCACGGAGCGGCTCGAAGGCGCACGCGTGCGCGAGGCCACGGCGTACAGCGTGGCTCTCGAAGTGAAGAGCTCCGCGACGTGGCAGGCGTATCTCGACGAGTTCCCGGACAGCGCCCGCAGCGCGGAGGCGGAGCGGTACCGCCGCGAGCAGCTCGCATACGAAGAGGCCCGCGCGATCGACACCGTCGCGGCATGGGGCCTCTTTCTGCTCAACTGGCCCGACGGCCTGCGCGATCACGACGCGCGCGAGCGTCTGGAATGGCTGGAGAAGGCCGAGGAGCGGCGCGCGCTGGCGCGACAGGCCATCGTGGAAGGCGACTTCAACGCCGCGTTCGAGAAAGGCACCGTCGCGGCGTGGGACGAATACCTGGCCACTTATCCCGACGCCCCGCGGGCCGAGGAGGCGCGCCGCGCGCGTCAGGAGGCCCAGGAGTACGAGCTCGCGCTGCAGATGAACACGAAGGTGATGTGGCGCGCGTTCGTGAAGGCCTGGCCCGAGGGGCGGCACCGGCTGGATGCGGAACTGAAGCTGCGCTCGTGAGGTCCTGTCGCCCGCGTAGAGGGCGACAGAAAGATCACCCCCGCCACACCCACGGGCGCCGCGCGTCGGCCATCGGCCGGAATGCGTCGGGGAAGTGCGTGACCACGAACCGCCACCCTGTCCACCAGAGCGAGACGATGTCGTAGCGCAACCGCGCCTCCGGGTGGCGCGCCGCGTACTGGTCGCCGAGCTTGATCATCCGTTCGCGCTTCACGCGGTTCACCGCTTCGTGTCCTTCTCCCGCGACGCGCGTCTGCCGCGTCTTCACCTCGGCGATCACGATCGTCCCGCCGCGTTTGACGACGAGGTCGATCTCGCCCGCCGGCAGGCGGGCGTTGCGCTCGAGGATGCGGTAGCCGCGCAGGCGGTAGAACCAGGCCGCGCGGCGCTCGCCTTTGGCTCCGAGGTCACGCGATCCGAGCCGTCGAGTCTTCAAGTCGTCGAGTCTCCGAGCGTATTCTCGACGACTTGACGACTCGGCGACTCGTTTCTACTTCCTGTGGAAGTGGCGCTCGATGTCGAGGTGCTTGATGTCGACGATGATCGGGCGGCCGTGCGGACAGGCGAACGGGTTGGACGACCGCAGGAGCTCGGCCACGAGGCGGGCCATCTCTTCGCCGCTGAGGGTGCGGTGGACTTTGATTGCCGCCTGGCAGGCCAGCGACGCGGCGATGCGCTCGCGGACTTTGGTCACGTGCGGCGCCTTGTCGTCCATGGACGCGTCGATGAGCTTGCGCAGGAACGAGTCGACGTCGTTCCGCAGGAGCTCGGGCGGGACGGCGGCGATGGCGAAGGCGTTGCCGGAGAAGCGCTCGATGTCGAAGCCCACTTCCCGCAGCTCGCCGAGGTGCGATTCGAGGGCCGCGCATTCGGCGGCGCCGGTCTCGTAGAGCAGCGGCGTGAGGAGCTGCTGCGCGACCGGCTCGCGCGCTTCGACGCGCTGGAGGTACTTGTCGTACAGCACGCGCTCGTGGGCGACGTGCTGGTCGACGAGGCGCAGGCCGCCGGGCATGTCCACGAGGATGTAGCTCATGCGGTACTGGCCGATGACGCGGCCCTGCAGGTCGCCGAGCTGCGGCTGCGGCTCGGGCTCCGCTTCGATGAGGGCCACGGGCGGCTGCACCATCGCCCCCTTCTGGAAGAGCGGCGTGAACTCGGGGGTCCAGCGCGGCCCGGCGTCGTAGCGCTGGGGGGAGAAGAGTCCTGAGTGCGGAGTGCTGAGTGCTGAGTGCTGAGCGCCGGTGCCGGGTGCCGGGGATTGTTCGCGGATCAGGCCCGCGCCTTCTTCCGCGCCGCCGAGGGCTTGTTTCAGGGCCTGCTCGACGGCGACGTGGGCCTGCGACGAGTCGCGGAAGCGCACCTCCGTCTTGGCCGGGTGTACGTTGACGTCGACCGCCTCGGGCGGCATCTCCACGAACAGCACGATGCCGGGGTGGCCCTCGAAGTCGAACGCGTCGCAGGCGCGGTTGGCGGCGTGGGCCAGGACGCGGTCCTTCACCAGCCGGCCGTTCACGAAGAAGTACTGATTGCGCTTGCTGCCGTAGCGGAGGCCGCGCGTGACGAAGCCGCTGGCGCGGGTGAGGCCGATCGTGGCGTCGAAGTCCGCGAGGTGGTCCGCGGCTTCGCTGCCGAGGATCTGCAGGACGCGCTCGCGTGCCGTGGCGGCCGGGGGGAGGTCGAGGACCACGCGTCCGTTGTGCTCGAGCCGGAAGGCCCGCTCCGGCAGCGGCAGCGCGTAGGATGCCACCACGGTGACGATGGCGCGGAACTCGGCGTCCGGCGAGCGGAGAAACTTCCGCCGGGCGGGCACGTTCTCGAACAGCTCGCGGACGACGATGGTCGTGCCGCGGTCGCGCGCCGCCGGGCGCACCGTGCGCTGTGCGGTCAGCGGATCGCACGCGATCTCGACGGCCGCGCCAGTGTCGTTGTCGGACGTGATCAGCGTGAACCGGGAGACCGAGGCGATCGACGGCAGCGCTTCACCGCGGAAGCCGAGGGTCCGGACGCGGGTCAGGTCGTCGAAATCGCGGATTTTCGACGTCGCATGCCGCTCGATCGCCAGCAGCGCGTCCTCCTCGGACATCCCGCAGCCGTTGTCGCGGATCTCGAGGAGCTTCTTGCCGCCGGCCTCGAGCAGGACGTCGATGGTGGTCGCGCCCGCGTCGATGGCGTTCTCGATCAGCTCCTTGACGGCCGAGGCGGGGCGCTCGACGACTTCTCCCGCCGCGATCTGATTGACGAGATCGGAAGGCAGGAGATGGATGCGGGGCATAATTGGATTGTAAGGGTAACTGGCAATGGCATTGCTCGCTCCGCTGGACGTGGCTCGTCGAATCGCTGCTCTGCTCGCTTTCTTCGCGTTGGTCCTGCTCGCGCTGACGCTGCTGTGGCGGGTGTATGTCCATCACAACGAGGCTGATCCGTACGACCGGGAGCCGGCGGTTACGGTCCGCCTGGACGTTCCGGCGGCGAGATTCGTAAAAATTGCGCCCCGTTTGAGCTAAACTATTCGGTAAGCGACATAACCCAATCTGGCACGACGGGTGCTATCTCCGAGGTCAGGAGACAAGCAATAACATGATCCGCACGATCGCCAAAGCCGTTACCATCGCAGCAATCCTCATTGCGGGCACGACCGTCTCTGCGGCCACTCCGCAGACGACCGACCTCACTGACGCGTTCCGCGGGGCCGGTGCCGCGGTGGACCGGCTGCAGGTCTACGAGATCGCCGGAATCGTCATCATCCGTGGCCGCGTGGCCGATAAGGCCGAGGCCGAAGCACTCAACCAGTACGCGCAGACGCTCGGCTACGCCCGCGTCGCCAATCTGATTCAGATCGTCAAGCACGAAGACCAGCTCATCGCCCGGAAAGCCGAGCGCGAGCTCAGCGTGCACCGCGCCCTCGACGGCTGCCAGTTCCGCGTGACGTCCGACCGTGGCGTCCTGAAACTGTCCGGCCGCGTGTCGCACGAGCTGCAGAAAGACGTGGCGATGCAGGTGCTCCGGTCGATCGACGGCGTGCAGAGCGTCCAGGTGGCGCTCGAGAAGTTCTAACGAATCCTCTCCGAACGAATCCTCTCTGTCTGACTGACCTACACGAGAACAAGCGAACGAACGAAGGGAAACCGGGCCGCAAGGCCCGGTTTTTCGTTTGAGTTCCTCGGGTTCCTCGGTTCCTCGGAGTTCCTCGGGGGGTGAGGCGGGCCGGTCCCCTCCGAGGAACCCGAGGAACTCCGAGGAACCCGAGGAACTCTCTCTTACCGCACCGTGCGTACCGAGAACCGCACGCCGCGCCCCTTCTCGATGTCGTCCGGGCGCCGCAGCGGGTGCGCGTAGAGCACCGACAGGTAGACGTCCCAGTCCTGGAACCGGATGGCCGACTCGGTGCCGATGCCCGCGTCCACCACGATCCGCTTGGTGTCCGTGATCTGGTCCGTCACGAACCCCACCGTTCCGGCGCCGACGTACCCGACCCCGTACAGCGTGTTCCAGTGCAGCGGGCCGATCTTGTAGTCCCGGTTCCGGAAGATCGGCACGAACACCTCGTTCGTCAGGTGCACCTCGTGCGCGCCCACGGCGCTGTCGTTGCCGGAGATCGACTTGAGCGCCTCGCGGCCGCCGAGCCGGAACAGCTCGTACCGCGGGATGTCGTAGCACTCCCAGTTCGTGAACTCCGTTTCCGGCGGCTCGATCTTGCCGTTGCCGTTCGTGTCCTCGATCACCGGCCGGCCGGCCTCGAAGTCCACGCAGCGCGGATCGCGGTTCTCCATGTTGTTCTTGGCCAGGAACGACCCCACGTGCAGCCGCGAGAAGACGAACGACGTCCCGGTGATGTCGAACCGCCGCAGCGCCTCGGCCTCGAGCTTCGTGTAGCTGTAATCGCCCGTCCACGTCTCGCTGGCCTGGGTGATGGCCGCGGCGACGCCGGTGCGCTGCGGGCCGATGTCGCGGAACGCCGTCAGCACCGGCGTGATGCGGCCGCGCTGCTCGCCGACGATCGCGTTCATGCGCTCGTCGAACTGCGTCCCGTACTGGTAGCCGACCTTGAAGTAGAAGTTGTTGGTCTGGTCGTCCGTGCGCGTCGTGTCGCCGAACGTGAGCCGGTCGTTCTGCAGCAGGGCGAAGTAGCGGTTGTCGTAGTCCTTGGGGATGCCGACCAGGACCAGGCCGCCGCGGACGCGCTCGAACTCCTGGTCGTCGTCCGAGGCGAGGTCGGGGAACTCGATCGTGTCGAAGACGGCGATGCGGTAGGTGTAATTGCGCGCGTAGTACTTGTAGCGGAGGAACGTGGAGATGTCGCCGTTGACGAACTCGTAGTCGATCTGGCTCTCGAAGAGCACGTTGCGGATGAGTTTCCGCAAACGAACGCTGGCTTCCCCCTCCGGCAGGTAAATATTGACGCTGGGAAGCGATTCACGCCGTTCGTAGGCGCCGCTGGCGGCGTCGGAGAGGACGCCGGGAGTGCCCGCAGGGGGCGGCGCGGTCTGGCCCGGAGGCGGCGTGGTCTCCTGTCCGAGAGCGAGTGTCGCGGACGTAAGAATTGCCGCAAATACAGCGATTACAGAGGTTCTGGCCATGCGATTTTCGTCCTCTTTTCTTGCGGCGAAGGTTATACCGCTCCACTCAACCTATGGTAAAGTCAAGTAGTTGAAGTCTTTACGGAAAAGACTCCCGATCGCTCTGGCACACGTTTTGTAGCGGCGCGAGCATTGTAAGCCGGACCGTTATGACCGTGCACGTTGTTTAGGAGGTGTGACTTGTTGCGTAGCAAGCATCGGCTGCTTTTTCCCCTGCTGTGCTTTTTACTCGTCGGATCGACGTCCCTGTTCGCGCAGGATGCCGCCGTCGAGATCAGCCGTGATGATCAGCTCCGGTTCTTTGCCCCCACTCACTCGGGGCAGACGGGCCTGTTCGAGACCGTGACGGCGGATACGCTCCGCCGGGGTCAGTGGTCCTTTGGCGTGTATTTCAACGACTGGGATCTCACGGCCGGCGAAGCCGAGGACCTGGCTCCTCCCTCGGCTCGTGAGTACGAGGATTTGAGCTATGACCTCTATCGCCTCAGCGCATCCATCGGCGTCGGCCTGACGGACCGCTGGGAGGTCAGTGCGATGTTGCCGTACGACCGGATCGTCAGCAATGGCGGTGACCGCGTCGGCTTCATCAACGGCACTTTCGTACAAGGCGAGTTCGAAGAGAGTGGCATGGGCGCGGCGCGGCTGGCGACCAAGTTCATGCTCACCCCCGTCGAATCGCCCACGCGCTTCGCGCTGTCGGGGTTCATCGATCTCCCGACGGGCGATGACGACAGCGGGATCGCCACCGGCGGCACCGACTTCGGCATCGGCGGGCACGTGACGCGCGGCATCGGCTCGCTGGGCCTCAAGTACGTCGCGCGCGGCGATCGTGAAGACGACGACGTCGTGACCGGCGTCGGCGAGGTCTCGATCCCGAACGAGTTCCGGCTGGACGCGGGCCTGAACGTCCCGATCGGCCTGTTCGGACCGGCGAACTGGATCAGCGAAGTGAACACGGTCTGGTACACGGGCGGTGACCGTGCTCCGGATGCGCCGATCTTCCTCGTGACCGGTCTGCGCAAGTGGTTCGGCACCAGCGGCTGGTCGCTCAGCGCGGGCGCCCGCTGGAACGTCGCGAAGTTCATCGACAACAACGACGAATGCCGCTTCACGGAGCTCGACGACTGCGGCCTTTCCGGCCTGGTCGGCCTGACCTTCGCGCCGCTCGCATTCGCTCGTGCCGAGCTTCCGCCGCCGCCGCCCCCGGTGGTCGAGGCGCCGCCTCCGCCGCCGCCTCCCGCGCCGGTGGCTCCGCCGGAGCAGCCCGTCGTGCCGCCGCGCACGCCGACGGAGATCCGCACCGACGAGATTCACTTCGAGCCGGGCTCGGCCCGTCTCACCAACATCGCCAAGGCCATCCTCGACGAAGTCGCCCTGCGCATGAAGCAGGAACCGTCGGCGACCGCTCTGGTGATCGGCTACACGGATGACCGGGAGAACACGGGCGCGAACCGTGACCTCGATCGCCGTCGCGCCGAGGCCGTCCGCGACTACCTCGTGACCCGCCACGGCATCGACCCGTCGCGCATCACGGTGGAAGGCCGCGGTACGTCCGATCCGGTGGGCGACAACACGACCGCGGAAGGCCGTCTGCGCAACCGCCGCGTGGTGATCCGCCTCATCCTGCCGTAACACTTCAACAATCGCAGTCCGGAAAGCCCCCGCGCCGTTCGCGGGGGCTTTCTTTTTGCTGTCGGGAGTCGCATGCGCCGTATCGCCACCGTCCTGTCCCTCTTCGTCTTCCTCGCCTGTACCTCCGCCACGACGCCGACGCAGCCGCAGCCATCGCCGTCGCCGTCGCCGTCGCCGTCGCCCACGCAGACTCCCGCGCCGCAGCGCTCGCCGAATGCGCTCACCCCCGTGGCGTCGGTCCCGGTCACCATCGCCGAGCCGAAGATCCGCGTGGGGCTGCTCATCGACCAGCCGGAAGTGACCTTCCCCCGCACGGCCGGCGGCTACTACGTGGTCACGGACAAGGGCCCGTCGACGCTCCGGCGCGGCTTCACCGTGCGCGCGCCATTGGCCGAAGCGGCGGTGCGCTACGCCGTGCAGATGGCGGCCATCTCCGACCAGTCCTCGGCCCAGGCGCTCGTCGAGCGGCTGCGCACGGAGACGGGGCTGCGCGTGGACATGACCTTCGACCCGGCCAGCGGCATGTACAAGATCCTCGCGGGTGACTTTGCGAGCTCCGAGGCGGCGACGCCCACGCGCTCGCAGCTCACGGACCGCGGCTATGGGAAAGATTTACAAGTCGTCCGCCGTCCCTCCGACCAGCCTTTCGAGAAACGCTTCGAGATCGTCGACGACGAAGGCGACCGGCACACGGTCCAGGCGGCGGTGTTGCAGATTTTTCCGATGGGCGGGGAAACCGTCACCATCGACAAGCAGCCGTACCGCACGTCCGCGCGGCTGTTCATCAATCCGCGCGGGCTGCTGAACGTCATCAATGAGCTGAAGCTCGAGGACTACCTCCTCGGCGTGGTCCCGGCCGAGATGGGGCCGACCATCTACGACGAGGTGGAAGCGTTGAAGGCCCAGGCCGTGGCGGCGCGGACGTACGCGATCCGCAACCTGCGGCAGTTCGAGAGCGAGGGCTACGACATCTGCCCCGGCCCGGCCTGTCAGGCGTACAAGGGCTTCGGCGGCGAGCACGAGCTGTCCACGCGCGCGGTGCGCGAGACGGCGGGGCTCATCGCCACGTACGAAGGCAAGCCGATCGACGCGCTGTACAGCGCCACGTGCGGCGGGGAGACCAGCGACGTCGCGACGATGTTCCCCGGCCGCAACGAGCCGTATCTGAAGCGCGCGAAGTGCGTCGAGCTGGAGATGCTCGCGCTCGACGGGCGTGCGGACAGCGGCCTGCTGTCCGAGGTCCAGCTCAATGCGCGGCTCTTCGCGGCGATGGCAAACCTTGCCGACGGCTCGAGCTGGGCGGCGCGCGACGTCTCCCGTGCCGTCGTGGCGGCGATGACCATCGCCGGGCATCGCGAGCTCAATCAGCCGCTGCCGGCATCGTCGCGGCGGCGGGACGTCCTCGAATACCTCGACGCGATGATGGGCCTCGCGGCCAAAGCCCGCACGGTCACGCTGCCCGAGGACCGGAAGTACTTCTTCCCCCAGAGCGGGAACGTGGAGACCGTGCCGTATCAGGCCGCGGCGTTCCTGGTGAAGTACGGCATCTGGCCGGCGCAGTTCATCGACCGGATCCGCCTCGACGAGGCCATGCCCCGCGAAGAGCTGTACGGCTTCCTCGGCTCGTGGCTGCGCGAGCAGGCGCTGACGAAGGACGCGGAAGGCAAGATCCTGCGCGTCGACGGGCGCCGCCTGTCGCTCAAGAACAAAGGCGAAGTCACGTCGCACACCCTGCCGTCCGGAATCCCGATGTTCCGCAAGCTCGGCGACCGGTGGCAGGAGTACCGGAGCGTGCCGGTGATGATCGGCGACCGGGCCACGGTCGTGACGGGGCCGGACCAGCGGGTCGCGGCGCTGGTGGTGCAGGCGAACTACGACGGCGCGGCGTTCGACCGCACGTCGAGCTTCTCGAACTGGACGCGCAGCTACCGCGCCGACGAGCTGGTGACGTCGATCAACCGCCGGAATCCGATCAAGCAGCTCGTGGATATCCGCCCGGTGCGCATCGACGAAGCGAAGCGCGTCGCGGAGCTGGAAGTGACCGCGGAAGAGGGACGCAAGTTCACGCTGCGCGGTCTGCCGGTGCGCTGGTCGCTGAACCTGCCGGACAACCTGTTCGTGTACGACAAGCACGAGGACGCCGACGGCATGGACCGGTACACGTTCTACGGCAAGGGCTGGGGCCACGGCACGGGGATGTGCCAGGTGGGCGCGTACGGGATGGCGTTCCGCGGTTGGACGTTCGACCGGATTCTGAAGAACTTCTACACGGGGATCGAGATCGTGAAGGCGCAGTAGGAGGGAGAGGACGTATAGGACGAATAGGACGTATAGGACGAATAGGACCGTCCTATACGTCCTATACGTCCTATTCGTCCTATGGCTCCCGCCCTAACACCATCGTCGCCAGTGCCACCGCCACCCGCCGGTCCATCGTGTCGCTGGTCAGTTCCAGCACGTCCCCCGAGCGCCGTTGGATGCGCCCCACCTCCACGCCCCCGTAGGACAACACCACGTTCGTCTCGAACTTGCGGCTGAACTTCCCGAGGAGCTTCCGCAGCACCGCGCCGGTGAACGAGTCTTCGCGCGCCTCGCCGAGGTAGCGGCCGTCGTGGGCGATCGTCCACTTGTTGCGGCCGAGGCGGGAGAGCACGGACTTGCGCAGCTCCGCGAGCTGCGCGCCGTTGGGGGTCGTCACCACGTACGTCGCCGAGGGGAACACCTTCCGCTGCGAGATCGTCAGGGCGGGGCGGTTCTCCTCGAACAGCGTCACCTCCACGCGCGGCACGAGCATCGCGATCAGCAGCGCGAACGCCACCGTCAGCACCGCGGCGATCACCGCCCGCAGCGGCGCGCCCTGATAGACCAGCAGCAGCACGCCCGCCGCCCCCGCGGCGGCCACGATGGCCACCAGGAACGCGGCGATCACGCCGACGATGCTGGCGAAGCTGCGGTAGGTGAGGAGCACCTGGTCGTTCGCCCCGCGGATCGTCGCCGTCTCTCCCGCGCGCACCCCGGTCGTGAAGCGGTATTGCGTCGACGCGAAGGCGCCGAGAGGGGGGAGGGGCTCGGTGTGCGGTTCGACCTCCACGTCAGCTACTTTTTTTTTAACTCCGCGGGGTCGACCTGTTCGTGCGGGACGGTGGAAAGGTTGACCCGCTCGATGGTGGCCGTCGGGTGAATGTCGAGGTTCCCCAGGTCTTCGGTCGGCGGCACGGGCTGATCGAACGGCTCCGCCGGGCCGTCCGGTGCCGCGGCCAGCGGCGCCGCATCCGCCTCGGTCGGCAGCTCCTCGGAGAAGCGCCCGTAGGTGTTGCCCATGCGCAGGCGGGCGCCGTGGGTCAGGGGGGCGACGCGAATGCGCTTGCCGTTGACGTAGGTGCCGTTCGCGCTCGCCAGGTCGTGCAGCACGAAGAAGCCGCGCTCGAACACGATCTCGGCGTGATGCCGCGAGACCTTCGGGTCGCGGAGGATGATGTCGTTGCCCGGATCGCGCCCGAGGGTGAACGGGCGATGCGTCTGGAGCCGGTAACTTTTCTCCGCGCCATCGAGGCCGACGAAGAAGATCTTGGCCATTCGGGGGCGGATTGTAAGCGCAGTGCCGCGGCCTTGGCTATTTAGCCGTCATGGTCGCGGGCGGCCGCGACATCTCCAGGACCAGCTCGTCCACCGTCAGCGGCTTGGTCAGCCAGGAGCGGACCCGCGAGGGAAGGGCGGGCGGTGCGGGCTGCCCGCTGATGACGATGATCTCGATGTCCCTCGTGCCGTCCTGTCCTCCCAGGCGCTCGACGACTTCCCGGCCGTCCATCAGCGGCATCATCCAGTCCAGCAGGATGTAATCCGGCCTCTCGGTGGCGACCCGGTCCACGGCCTCGGCCCCGTTCGCCGCCAGCTTGACCTCGAACCCTCTCTGGTTCAGCCCGATCGCGTACAGCCGCCGGACATCTGCGTTGTCTTCCACCAGCAGAACCTTCGGCTTGCCACCCATGAAGGCCGGAAAAGTGCAGGGCGCCTGCCAACCGTCAATCCATCGTGCTATTCTCCGCCCCGCCTGATCGGGCACTCCGTTATGAATGTGAAAAAACGTTTGCTGGATGGCGCGCGGATGAACCGCGCGATCCGCCGTATGGCGATCGAAGTCGTGGAGAAGAACCGCGGGCTGGACGATCTGATGATCGTCGGGATCCGCAGCCGTGGCGTTCCCATCGGCGAGAGGATGACCGCGGAGATCGAGCAGATGGAGGGACAGCCGGTTCCGTTCGGCATCCTCGACATCACGCTCTACCGCGACGACCTCACCACCATCGCCCCGAACCCGGTGGTCAAGCCGACGAAGTTCCCGGAGCCGATCAACGACAAGGTCATCGTCCTGGTCGACGACGTCCTCTACACCGGGCGCACCGTGCGCGCGGCGCTGGACGCGCTGATCGACTTCGGCCGGCCGAAGCGCGTGATGCTCGCCGTCCTCGTCGACCGCGGCCATCGCGAGCTGCCCATCCACGCCGACGTGATCGGCAAGACCGTCCCCACCGACGCCGACGAAGTGATCAAGGTGAAGCTGGCGGAGACGGACGGCGAAGACGAAGTCTTGATCATGGAGAAATGAAGTCGCCGAGCCTTCGCGTCGTCGAGTCTTCGAGGACCGCGAAGCTTCTCGACGACTTGACGACCCGGCGACTCGACGACTGATGCGCGCAACCACTTCCGCCCTCAAATCGAAGGATCTTCTCGGCATCGAGCCCCTCACTCCCGAAGAGATCGCCCTCATCCTCGACACGGCCGAGGGATTCAAGGAAGTGAGCGAGCGGCCGGTGAAAAAAGTGCCGGCGCTCCGCGGCCAGCTGGTCATCAATCTCTTCATGGAGGCGTCGACGCGCACGCGCGTGTCGTTCGAGATCGCGGAAAAACGCCTCTCCGCCGACACGCTCAACTTCTCGGCGTCCGGCTCCGCGGTGGAGAAGGGCGAGACCCTCATCGACACGGCCGACAACCTCGTGGCCATGCATCCGAACATGATCGTGATCCGGCACAAGCATCCCGGATCGCCGCAGATGCTGGCCGAGCGCTACCCGAACATCTCCGTGATCAACGCCGGCGACGGCGCGCACGAGCACCCCACGCAGGCCCTCCTCGACGCCTTCACCATCCGCGAGCGCCTCGGGCGCCTGAGCGGCGTGAACGTCTCGATCGTCGGCGACATCAAGTATTCGCGGGTGGTGCGCTCGAACATCCACCTGCTGACCAAGATGAAGGCGAACGTGACCCTCGCGGCGCCGCCGACGCTCATCCCGACGGAGATCGAGAAGCTCGGCGTGCGCGTGGTGCACTCGCTCGACGAGGCCATCGAGGACACGGACGTGATCATGATGCTGCGCATCCAGCTCGAGCGGCAGGGGAAGCTGAGCTTCCCGTCGCTGCGCGAGTACTACAACACCTTCGGCCTGACCCGCGAGCGCCTGCGCCGCGCGAAGAAGGGCGTGCTGGTCATGCACCCCGGCCCCATGAACCGCGGCGTGGAGATCGCATCCGACGTGGCGGACGACCCGACGTACTCCGTGATCCTGGACCAGGTGACGAACGGCGTCGCCGTCCGGATGGCGGTGCTGTATCTCCTCGGCGGAGCGCACTCGGAAGGATGAAGGCCGGAAGGACGAAGGCTGAATGAATCTGCTCATCACCGGCGCGCGCGTCATCGACCCGAGCCAGGAGCTCGACGCAACGCTCGATCTTTTGATCGAGGACGGCGCGATTGCGAAGGCCGACAGGAAGATCAAGGCTCCCGCGGGCGTCGAGACCATCGACGCGAGCGGTCTGGTCGCGACGCCGGGCTTCATCGACCTGCACACGCACCTGCGCGAGCCGGGGCAGGAGCACAAGGAAACGATCGCCACCGGCACGCGTGCCGCGGTGGCGGGCGGCTATACGGCTGTCTGCGCCATGGCCAACACCGTTCCGCCGAACGACGAGCGCGCGGTGACGGAGATGGTCGTCGCGGAAGCAGCGCGCAACGGCTGGTGCCGGGTGTATCCGGTCGGCGCGGTGAGCAAGGGCCTCAAGGGCGAAGAGCTGGCGGAGCTGGCGGAGCTGCGCGCGGCGGGCTGCGTCGCGGTGAGCGACGACGGCAAGCCGGTGTGGAACGCGCAGCTCATGCGCCGGGCGCTCGAGTACTGCTCGATGCTGGGGATGCCCGTCGTCGCGCACGAGGAAGATGCCAACCTGAACGAAGGCGGCGTCATGCACGAGGGCTTCTACTCGACCCTCCTGGGCATGCGCGGCATCCCCGCGGCGTCCGAGGAGACGCTGGTGGCGCGGGACGTGATCCTGGCCAGGCTGACCGGCGCGCACGTGCACATCGCCCATCTGTCGACGGCCGGGGCGGTGGACGCCGTGCGCCGCGCCCGCGCGGAGGGGGTGAAGGTGACGTGTGAAGTCACGCCGCACCACATCGCCCTCGGCGACGCCAGCGTGCAGTCGTTCTCGACGAACCTGAAGATGAACCCGCCGCTGCGCAGCGAGGAGCATCGCCAGGCCATCCTCGCGGGCATCGAGGACGGGACCGTGGACGCGATCGCCACCGACCACGCCCCGCACCATTTCGACGAGAAGAACGTGGAGTTCGACCTCGCCCCGTTCGGGGTGATCGGCTTGGAGACGGCGTTCGCGGTCTGCTACGACCGGCTGGTGCGCACCAAAGTGATCGGCCTGCCGCGCCTGATCGAGCTGCTCTCCAGCGGCCCGGCCCGGGTCTTCGGCCTGCCGGGCGGCACGCTCCGCGCAGGAGCCCTGGGGGACGTGACGCTGATCGATCTCGACGCGCGGTACGAGGTGACGCGCGCCCTGTTCCTGTCGAAGGCCGCGAACTCACCGTTCGTGGGCGAGACGCTGCAGGGACGGGCGGTGACGACGATCGTCGGCGGCGTGGTGAGACACGACATTCGCGACCGTGCCGGAAGCGCGGACGCGGATTCGAAGAAACAGCGAAAACGAAAATGAGGAAGCGCGTCGTGATCGTCGATGACTCCGCGTCCTATTGCGATCTCTGGTCGAACTTCATCCTGGAGCGCTACGCGGACGTCGCCAACATCGAGACTTACACCCACCCCTACGATGCCCTGCCGAAGATCGACGACTCCATCGACCTCCTCATCGTCGACCTGGAGATGCCGGGCATGGACGGGAAGAAGTTCGTCGAGTACGCCCGCGCCAAGGGCCTCTCGCCCCGCCGCATCGTGGTGACGTCGTCCCACTCGGCCGACGTCCTCCACCAGCGTTTCCGCATCGGCGAGACCATCGCGGTGATCAACAAGACCGAGCCGAAACAGCAGGAGGCGTTCCTCATGATCCTCGATTCGATCATGCGGAGGTAGTCCTGAGTAGGCCGGGCAGCACCCAGCACTGAGGACTCAGCACTCAGCACTTATATAATCCCGGCCGTGACCGTCGCCCCCGAACCGCAAGCCCCGGCGTTCTCGTTGAACGACCTGCTGGTCTACATGTCCAAGCAGCAGGCGTCGGACCTTCATCTGAAGCCGATGCGGCCGCCGCTGGTGCGCGTGCAGGGGAAGCTGATCGCGGTCAAGACCGACCCTCTCAAGCCCGTCGACCTGGAGCGCATGCTGCTGCCGCTCCTGAACCGCGTGCAGAAGGAGAAGTTCGACCAGACGCAGTCGGTCGACTTCGGGTACGGCGTCCCGGGCGTGGCGCGGTTCCGCGCGAACATCTACATGCAGCGCGGCACGGTCGGCGCGGTCTTCCGCCGCATCCCCATCCAGGTCCAGACCATCGACGCGCTCGAGCTGCCGCTGGCCGTGCGCGACATGACCCAGATCCCGGATGGCCTGGTGCTCGTGACCGGCCCCACCGGCTCGGGCAAGTCGACGACGCTCGCGGCGATGATCACCGAGATCTGCGAGCACGAGCCGCTGCACATCGTCACCATCGAGGACCCGATCGAGTTCCTCTTCCAGGACAAGGTCGCGGCGATCTCGCAGCGCGAGGTGGGCACGGACACGCCCACGTTCAAGGAAGCGCTCCGCAACGCCATGCGCCAGGACCCGGACGTGATCATGGTCGGCGAGATGCGCGACGTGGAGACGATGCAGACCGTGCTCACCGCCGCGGAGACGGGCCACTTGGTCTTCTCCACGCTGCACACGAACAACGCCGCGCAGACGCTGGACCGCATCATCGACGCTTTTCCGCCCGACCAGCACAAGCAGATCCGCTCGCAGCTCTCGCTCGTGCTGCGCGGCGTGATCTCGCTCAAGCTGGTCAAGACTACCTCGGGGAAGATGACCGCGGCGGTGGAGGTCCTCAAGGCCTCGCCGCGCGTGGCCAAGCTGATCGAGGAGGGCCACACCAAGGACCTGCTCGAGGAGATCGAGTCGTCGGTCGGCCTCTATCGCATGCAGTCGATGAATCAGTCGCTCATCGCCCTGCTCGTGCATCAGAAGATCACCTATGCCGACGCCATGGAGCTGTCGAGCGATCCCGACGACCTTTCACTCAAGCTCCGCAAGCTCTTCCCGCAGATCGAAGAGCGCGTCCGCCAGGGAGGAGACATGGCCCCCAGTTACTCCGATTTTTCGCAGATCACCGAGCTGATGGACATCAAGCGGCTCTACGAAGAGCAGGAAGTCCAGTGGCGCCAGCGCCTCGGCGACAAGGACGAGCAGCTCGAAGGCCTGCGCCACGACGTCGACTACCTCCGTGCCCAGGTCGCCCAGGCCGCCGGCGGCGACAAGCAGAAGGACGAGGAGATCGCCCGCCTCCGCGGCGAGTCCGAGCGTCTCCGCGCCGACGCCCAGGCCAAGATCACCCAGCTCCAGGAGCGCATCAAGGAGCTGAACCAGAAGCTCATGGCCGTAACCCCCCAGAAGCGATGACCACCCGACCGACCAGACAGCTCGAGACCTTCGCCAACCCCAACCCCCAGCGCGACTACGAGATCGCGTTCGAGGCGCCGGAGTTCACCTGCCTCTGCCCCATGACCGGCCAGCCCGACTTCGCCACCATCCGCATCCGCTACGTGCCGGACGTGAAGTGCGTGGAGCTGAAGTCGTTGAAGTTGTACCTGTGGTCCTACCGCGACGAAGGCACCTTCCACGAGGCGGTGACCAACCGCATCGCGGACGACCTGATCGCCGCGATCGACCCGCGGTACCTGATGGTGGAGGGGGACTTTTACGTTCGTGGCGGGATCTCCACGAAGGTGAAGGTGGAGCACCGGAAATAGGACGTATAGGACGAATAGGACCTATAGGACGAATAGGACGTCCTATGGGTCCTATACGTCCTATTCGTCTTATACGTCCTACTACACCCGCCGCAGGCGCCACTGCTCGTTCACGAACTCCAGGAACGCGGCAGACCCGCTGCCCAGCCACTCCGTCAACATCTCCACGCTCGTCTCGTCGACGCCCCCGATGATCGACAGGCTTGCCGACTCCGCCACCCGCGTGAGCGGTTTGTCCAGCTCGGCGATGGTGCGGGCCGATCGGGCGATGACGCCGGCGAGGTCGAGGTCGAGCTCCAACGCGATCATGCGGGACGCCACCAGCGTCAGGAGCACGGCGGCGTTCCAGTTGGTGGGCGCGGGCCAGCGTGGAGGGAGGATGAAGTCGGCCATGCCGCGCTCGGCCGCCAGGGCCGCGATGTGGCGCTCGGTGGCGAGCTGGATGGGGCCGAGGTCGGAGTGGAAGAGCATGGCGTAGAGGTCGTCGTCGACGGGCAGCGTCTGGGCGATGGCCTGCTTCGCGGTGGGCTCGGCGTCGATGGGGATGGCGGCGAAGAACGACGCACCGGCGTCGCGGGCGGAGTCGGCGAGCGACTCGAGGAGCGCGGGATCCGTGGTGAGCGGAAAGAGCACGGGCACGGCGATGCCGAAACGGTCCGCGTCCGACAGGCGCACCACCGAGCCCTCGGACGTGAGGATCTGCGCGGCGAGTCCCTGCTCGTCGCACCACGCCAGCGCCTCGGCCCCGCGGCGGAACACGTCTTCCGCGTTTTCGGCGGCGTCGATCAGCACCGGGGCGGCGATCGCGCGCGCGCGGTCGAGCTCATCGCGCACGTTCTCGGTCACCGTGACTTCCAGCTTCTCCGCGCCGCTGGCGCGCAGCTCGGCGTAGTCGATGGCGATCGGCGTCGCGCGGCGCGCGGCGTAGGGGGCAATCACCGTCGCGGACCAGAACGGGGCCGCGGGCGCCGACGCGCGGCGCACCCGGAGCTGCGGCGCTTTCTTGTACAGGATCACTTCTGCAGGTACGGCGTCACGAGCCTGTGCACGTACTTGGCGATCATGTCGAACTCCAGGTTCACCGGCGCGCCGATGTTCGCCGTGCCGAGGTTCGTGCGGCGGAGGGTCTCGGGAATCAGCGCCGCGCCGAACGAGCCGGGCTCGGGGTCGACGATCGTCAGCGACACGCCGTCGACCGCAATCGAGCCCTTGGCCACGATCAGGTCCGCGTATTCGCCAGGGTACGTCCAGCGGTAGACCGCGAACTCGCCCTCGTGGGTGATGGACACGAGCTTGCCGACGCAGTCGACGTGTCCCTGCACCATGTGGCCGCCCATGCGGTCGCCGAGGGCGAGCGCGCGCTCGACGTTCACCGTCACCTCCATGCCGAGAGTGCCGAGGGTGGTGCGGGAGAGGGTCTCGTCGGAGAGGTCGGCCACGAGCGCGCCGTCGCTGTCGGGGAGCACGGTCAGGCAGACGCCGTTGACCGCGAGGCTCTCGCCGCGCGTGAACGGCTCGGGGTCGGTCGTGCGGACGCGCAGCCGCGCGCCGTTCGGGAGGCGCTCGAAGGTCTGGATGGTGCCGGTGTGGAGGATGATCCCGGTAAACAAGTCGTGGTCTCCGAGTCTTCAAGTGCACCGCTCGACGACCCGAAGACTCGGCGACTCGTCGACTCAAGCCGGATAAGCCGTGATCATCAGATCGCGCCCGACCAACTCCACCCGATCAAAGCGGAACGTGTACGCCTCTGTCAACCGGTTGACCGCTTCGCCCGCAAAGATGGACGGGGCTTCGGCGCCGCCGACGACCATCGGCGCCACGAACAGCACCATCTTCTGCCACAGACCCTGCCGGATCAGCTCGGAGTGCACGACCGAGCCGCCCTCGACGATGACCGAATGAATCCCCCGGGTGTAGAGCTCCCCGAAGATGCGCGCGAGGTCGGCCCGGCCGTCGATGGGGACGACCTCCGCGCCGCCGCCGGCGATGCGGGAGGGCTCGCTGGTGAAGACGATGGTCCGGCCGCCGTCGGTGAAGAGCTGCGCGTGCGGCGGCACGTCGCCGTCGCCGTCGAGGACGACGCGCGTCCAGGGCGTAGTGGCGATGCCGAGGCGGCGGGTGAGGCGCGGGTTGTCGGCTTTGACCGTGCCGCCGCCGATGAGGATCGCGTCGTACTCCTCGCGCAGGGCCAGACTCCGCTCCCGCGCCGTCTCGGACGTGATCCACTGCGACTCGCGGGTGACGGTGGCGAGCTTGCCGTCGAGGGTCATGGCCGCCTTCACCAGGACGAACGGCAGCTTCTGGGACACGCTCCAGAGGAACTTCTCGTTCTGCCTCCGGGCCTCGGACTCGAGCACGCCGGTGACGACGTCGATGCCCGCGGCGCGCAGCGCGGCGATGCCGCCGCCGTTCACCAGCTCGTTCGGGTCGCTCGCGGCGATGACGACGCGGGAGACGCCGGAGGCAATCACGGCGTCGGTGCAGGGCGGGGTGCGCCCGTGATGCGAGCACGGCTCGAGCGTGACGTACATCGTTGCGCCGCGCGGATCGTCGCAGGCGCGGAGGGCGTGGACCTCCGCATGCGCCTCGCCGGCCCGCTCGTGCCAGCCCTCGGCCAGGACGGTGCCGTCGCGCACGATCACGCAGCCCACCATGGGGTTGGGACTGGAAGAAAAACGGCCGCGCTCTGCAAGCTCCAGAGCGCGGCCGATGTAGTGCTCGTCGATCACGAGCGGATTGTAGTGGTCTTACGGTGCCTGCAGCAGCCGGTAGCCCGACACGACCTCGCCGCTGCGGGTCGGGGTCGAGACGTACACGCGGACGCGCTGGCCGCTGCGGACCCTGTCGATCACGGTGCGGAAGTCGTCTACGTTGGTCACGCGCTGGCCCTGCACTTCGCTGATCACGTCGCCTTCGCTGATGTTCGCCTCGCCGGCCGGGGAGACGTTCTTCACGTTGGTGACGACCACGCCGGTGATGTCCTCCGGCAGGTTGTGCAGGCGGCGCAGCTCGGAGGTCAGGTTCTGCACGGTCAGTCCGAGCTTGTCGCGCACCGGCTCGGCCGAGCGCGTCTCCTCCTCGGGGGTCTCGCCGTCGACCGGGCGCTGCGCGGTGCGGGCGGTGAGGACCATGCGCTGGCCGTTGCGGATGACGCCGACCTTCACCTCCGTGCCCACGGGCAGATAGGAGATGTAGTCGATGAGCTCGCGGTTGTTGCGGATCGGCTTGCCGTCGACGTCGACGACCACGTCGCCGTGGCGGATGCCGGCCTTGTCGGCGGGCTTGCCCGGGTCGACCGACTGCACGAGCGCGCCGCGCGCCTCCTGCAGGTTGAACGCCTCGCGGATCTCTTCGGTCACGTCGCCGATGGACATGCCCAGATAGCCGCGGACGACCTTGCCTTCCTTGAGCTGCGGCAGGAGCGTCTTGGCCGTATTGACCGGCGTGGCGAAGCCGATGCCCTGCGCGCCGCCGCCGCGGATCGCGGTATTGATCCCGATGACCTCGCCGGCGATGTTCAGAAGAGGACCGCCGGAGTTGCCGAAGTTGATGGCGGCATCGGTCTGGATGAAGTTCTCGAACGACTGCGTCTCCGGGCTCAGGCCGAGGGAGCGGCCCTTGGCCGAGATGACGCCCACGGTGAGCGTGTTCTCGAACGTGAACGGGTGACCGATGGCGATGGCCCAGTCGCCCTTGCGGATCCGGTCGGAGTCGCCGAGGCGGATCGAGGGAAGCTGCTGGTCGGTGTCGATCTTCAGCAGGGCCAGATCGGTGGCCGGGTCGCGGCCGACGATCTTGGCCGGGATGGTGCGGCCCCCGTTGCCGTTCTCGTCGGCGCCGAAGTGCACGTCGACCTTCGTCGCGCCTTCGATGACGTGGTTGTTGGTGAGGATGTAGCCGTCGGGCGAGACGATGAAGCCCGAGCCGCCGCTGCGCTGGGCCTGCTCGTCGTCCTCGTCCGAATCGCCCTGGCCGCCGAAGCGCCGGCGGTTGGGATCGGACGGATCGGGGAAGAAGAACTCGAACGGGTCGATGCCGAACTGGCGGCGCCGCTCGCTGCTCTTGACGATCTCGGTCGAGCGGATGGAGACGACCGCGGGCATGACCCGCGAGGCGACGTCGGCGAACGACGGGATGGTCACGGAGGCCACGGAGCCGCCGCTCGGCGTCTGGATGGCCGTCTGCGCGTTGGACTTGCGCATGAAGCCGAGGTCCGCGCTGATGAGGATCCCGAAGGCCACCGACGCGATGACGATGGCGATCGTCGACAGGATGCGCTTGGTGGATTGGTTCATAGGTTTTGCTGATTCCTCCTGGTGTGGCGGGAGCGATTGCCACCCCTGTGCAAACATCGTAAGTGCCACTGCAGGGGTCACATTCCCGTCCCCCGTTTCAGACGCGGCTGGTTCCGAAATGTTCCGTCACGAAAAAGAAAAAGGCCTCGCCACGCGCGAGGCCGGGGATCACCAGGAGAAGACTGCTGTCGTCAGACGACTCTGCGCCGCCCGACGATGAGGCGATAGATGAACAGCAGGGCCATCGCACCGATGATCGAGCCGATCCATCCCGCCGTCTGATCGCCGCGACCCATCAGAGTCGAAGCGAGGAAGCCGCCCACGAAGGAGCCGGCGATACCGAGCAGGATCGTGACGATCCAACCACCCGGATCACGGCCCGGCATGAGGAACTTCGCGATCGCGCCAACGACCAGACCAAAGAGAATCCATCCAATGATGTTCATGCGCTTTCCTCCAGATCAGGTCCGGCACTGCGCTGCGCCGGACATGCTTACTGCTGAGCAGGAGGTGTGCCAGAACAGGGGGCAGGGGACAGGGCGCAGGGGACAGGAGAGCAAGCAGCCGGAACCGTTCTCGCCGGACTCCTGTGCCCCGCGCCCTGCCCCCTGTCCCCTGCCTCTGGTATCTTCGCCCGCCATGAAACGTATCGGCATCCTCACCGGCGGCGGCGATTGCCCGGGGCTGAACGCCGTCATCCGTGCGGCCGTGCGCACGCTGATCCGCCAGTACCACCTCGAGGTCGTCGGCATCCAGCTCGGGTTCGAGGGGCTGCTGACGAAGGCGATCGTCCCGCTGACGCTGGAGAGCATCCGGGGCATCCTGCCGAAGGGCGGCACGCTGCTGCGGACGACCAACCGCGGCAACCCGTTCGAGTACCCCGACGGCCACGGCGGCTGCGTGGACCGCTCGGACGAGGTCGTGGCGAACATCCACGAGCTCGGAATCGACGGCATCATCGCCATCGGCGGCGACGGCACCCTCAAGATCGCCCAGCGCCTCTGCGACGTCGGCATTCCGATGGTCGCGGTCCCGAAAACGATCGACAACGACCTCGAAGCCACGGACTACACGTTCGGCTTCCAGACCGCCGTGGCCGTCGCGACGGACGCCGTCGATCGCCTGCACACCACCGCCGAGAGCCACGACCGGGTGATGATCCTGGAGGTGATGGGGCGGAACGCGGGCTGGATCGCGCTGTACTCCGGCATTGCCGGCGGGGCGGACATCATCCTCATCCCCGAGATCCCCTACAAACCGCGGGCGATCGTCGACCTGATCGAGGAGCGGCAGGGGGAGGGGAGCAAGTTCGACATCATCGTCGTGGCCGAGGGAGCGAAGCGGTCCGGGGGCGAAGAGACCTACCTGGACAAAGCCACCCGCCGCCTGGGAGGCGTCGCCTATCAGGTCGCCGCCGACATCCAGAACCACATCGACCTGGAGATCCGCGTGACCGTCCTCGGCCACATCCAGCGCGGCGGCTCGCCGATCGCCTTCGACCGCATCCTGGCGTCGCGCTACGGCGCCGAGGCGGCGAACTGCATCGCGCGCGAACAGTTCGGCCAGATGGTCGCGCTGCGGGGGGACACCATCACGCCCGTGCCCATCGCCGACGCGGTGTCGCGGCCCAAGTACGTGAACCCCGAGAGCGAGATCGTCAGCGCCGCCCGCGGCCTCGGCGTGTCCTTCGGCGACGGCAGGTAGGTCTTTTGGAGTGCGGAGGCGATTGGGGCGTGGCGCAAAACGCGCGGGCGGCGCCCCCTTTTGTCATCCCGAGCGTCGAGCGAGGGACCTGGGCGGGCGGGGCTCGAGGCGTGTGCCTGCCGCCCCACCCACCCAAGTCCCTCGCTCGACGCTCGGGATGACAGGGGGACGATGGCGAGATCGCCCGCCGCACTCCAAACGCGCGGAGCGGCCGGCGGGAAACCGGCGCTCCGCGCGTCTGAACCCTGTTAGCCCCGCTTCATCACCAGCAGCGCAACCGCGGCCAGCATCGCGGCCATCGCCATCAGCGCCCATTCCGAGGCCGTGGGGATGTCCGTCGCTTCCGGATCGCCGGGGCCGCCCTGGTCGACGATGACGCCGTCGACCGGGGTGTCGTCGCCGGTGGCGCCGTCCGTCAGCGAGAAGTCGATGCGGCGCGGGTGCAGCGAGCCGACGGTCGTGACGGTGAAGGTCGCCGGGATTCCGTACCACTGCTGCGGGCCGCCCGGAGGCAGCGGGCCGAACTTCCGGTAGGCCGAGGCCGCGCCGCTGCCGTAGACGAAGAGCGAGAACGTCGCGGTGGAGCACGGCGCGCGGAAGGCGATCAGCCCGTGCGGGTAGCGGAAGCCCGGGTCGCCCGTCGCCATCGCGCCCTCGGTCGTGACGTACACCTCCTGCAGCGTGCAGCTCGACTGCAGGGTCAGGTAGCCGGAGCCGGTCGCGGCCGGAATCGAGGCGACGGTGGGCTGCATGTGGTCGGGGATGCCGTCGCCGTTGCCGTCGCCGCCGTTCGGCGCCGCCTGCTCGACCACGTCATCGACGCCGTCGCCGTCGCTGTCGCTGGCGGTGACGGTGACGGTGAACGACGTCGGATCGTTGGCCGCAGCCGTGCCCGGATCGTCGCTGACGCCGGACGACTCGTTCGAGCCGTTGCCGTCGGCGTCGAAGGCGAGGTTGGCCTGGTTCGAGACCGTGCCGGTGGCCGTGTTGTTGATGGTGGCGTTGATGGTGATGGTCGTGCTGGCGCCCGCCGCGAGCCCGCCGTTCCAGGTGACCGTGTTCGTGCCGGCGTTCGCGACGGCTGTGCCGCTCGTGGCCGACGCGCTGACGAGCGTGAGCGACGCCGGAAGCACGTCGGTGAGCTCGTTGCCCGCGTTGTCGAACTGGGCGATGCCCATGTTGTTGGTCACGACCACCGTGTAGGTGACGTTGGAGCCCTGCGTGAACGTGCCGCTCACCGACTTGGTCGCCGACACGATGCCCGTGGGGATCACGGTGAAGGTCGTCGGATCGTTGGCCGTACCCGTGGCCGGATCGTCGCTGACGCCCGACGACTCGTTCGAGCCGTTGCCGTCGGCGTCGAAGGCCAGGTTGGCCTGGTTCGAGACCGTGCCGGTGGCCGTGTTGTTGATCGTGGCGTTGATGGTGATGGTCGTGCTGGCGCCCGCCGCAAGGGCTCCGTTCCAGGTGACCGTGTTCGTGCCGGCGTTCGGGGTCGCCGTGCCGCTCGTGGCAGACGCGCTGACGAGGGTGAGCGACGCCGGCAGCACGTCGGTCAGCTCGTTGCCCGCGTTGTCGGCCTGGGCGATGCTCATGTTGTTGGTCACGACCACGGTGTAGGTGACGTTGGAGCCCTGGACGAACGTGCCGCTGACGGACTTGGTCGCCGACACGATGCCCGCCGGAATCACGGTGAACGACGTCGGGTCGTTGGCCGTACCCGTGCCCGGGTCATCGCTGACGCCGGACGCCTCGTTCGAGCCGTTACCGTCGGCGTCGAAGGCGAGGTTGGCCTGGTTCGAGACCGTGCCGGTGGCGGTGTTGTTGATGGTGGCGTTGATGGTGATGGTCGTGCTGGCGCCTGCCGCGAGCGCGCCGTTCCAGGTGACCGTGTTCGTGCCGACGTTCGGGACGGCCGCGCCGCTCGTGGCAGACGCGCTGACGAGCGTGAGCGACGCCGGCAGCACGTCGGTGAGCTCGTTCCCGGCGTTGTCGCCCTGGGCGATGCCCATGTTGTTGGTCACGACGATCGTGTAGGTGACGTTGGAGCCCTGGACGAACGTGCCGCTCACGGACTTGGTCGCGGACACGATGCCCGCGGGGATCACGGTGAAGTTCGTCGGGTCGTCGGCCGCCGCGGTCGACGGATCGTCGGTGAGGTGGCTGCTCTCGTTCTGGGCGTCGCCGTTCTTGTCGTAGATCGTCTGGCCCTGGTTGGAGATCGTGCCGGTCGCGGAGGGGGAGATGGTGGCGGCGAACGTCAGGGTCACCGTCCCGCCGGCCGGGATCGAGCCGTCCCAGAAGAAGATGTTCGAGACGCTTCCCGTGGTGCCGCTGGTGGCCGTGAAGCTCCCGGGCAGGAGCGTGAGCCCGGCCGGCAGGTTGTCGGTGAACTCGTGCCCGAAGTTGTCCGGCTGCGTCACGGTCATGTTGTTGGTGATGACGACCGTGTACGTGACGGTGGAGCCCTGGACGAACGAGCCGCTGACGGACTTCGTCGCGGTGACGTCGTTGGCCTGGATGACGGTGAAGTTCGTCGGATCGTCGGCAGCGGCGGTCGACGGATCGTCGGTGAGGTGGCTGCTCTCGTTCTGGGCGTCGCCGTCCTTGTCGAAGATCGTCTGACCCTGGTTGGAGATCGTTCCGGTTGCAGTCGGGTCGATGGTGGCGGCGAACGTGAGCGTCACCGTCCCGCCGGCGGGGATCGAGCCGTCCCAGAAGAAGATGTTCGAGACGCTGCCCGTGGTGCCGCTGGTGGCCGTGAAGCTCGCGGGCACGAGCGTGAGCCCGGCCGGCAGGTTGTCGGTGAACTCGTGACCGAAGTTGTCCGGCTGGGTCACCGTCATGCCGTTGGTGATCACGATCGTATAGGTGACGTTGGAGCCCTGGACGAACGTGCCGCTGACGGCCTTCGTCGCGGTGACCTCGTTGGCCTGGATGACGGTGAACGACGTGGGGTCGTTCGGGGCGGCGGTGGACGGATCGTCCGAGAACTCCTCGGATTCGTTCTGGTTGTCGCCGTCTTTGTCGAAAATGCTGTTGGCCTGGTTCGAGATGGTTCCGGTTGCGGTGGGATCGATCGAGCAGACGATCGTGATGGTCACCGTGCCGCCCGACGGAATGGACCCGTTCCAGACCACGATCGTGTTGGAGACCACCGCGGCGACCGTACCGCTGGTCGCGTTCGCACTCACGAACGTGAGCCCCGCGGGGATGCTGTCGGTGGACTCGTGGCCGAAGTTGTCGGGCTGGGTCACGGTCATGTTGTTGGTCAGCGTGATCGTGTAGGTGACGTTGGTGCCCTGCACGAACGTGCCGCTGACGGACTTCGTGATCTCCACGATGCCCGACTGCAGGACGGTGAAGCTCGTCGGATCGTCCACCGCGGCGGTGGACGGATCGTCGGTCAGGTGGCTGCTGTCGTTGCTGTTGTCGCCGTCGGTGTCGAAGATCGTCTGGCCCTGGTTGGAGATCGTTCCGGTCGCGGTGGGGCTGATCGTGCAGGTGATCGTGATCGTCACGCTGCCGCCCGCCGGGATGGAGCCATTCCAGGCGAATGTGTCGGGGGCGACGACCAGCGCCGCCGTTCCGCTCGTGGCAGTCGAGCTGACGTACGTGAGTCCGGCCGGCAGGAGGTCCGTGAACTCGTGCTGGAAGTTGTTCGGCTGGGTGACCGTCATGTTGTTCGTGATCACGATCGTGTAGGTGACGTTGGTGCCCTGCACGAACGTGCCGCTGACGGACTTCGTCGCGGTGACCTCGCCCGTCTGACTGGCGACGTCGCCGTCGCTCGAGGAGTTGTCGCTGCCGTCCGGATCGGATTCGTCACCGTTCGCGGTGGCGGTGTTGCTGAACGCGCCGGAACTGTCGATGGTCGCCGTGACGGTGATGTTCGCGCTCGCGCCGGAGGCCAGCGAGCCGATCGTGCACGGCAGCGAACCGCAGGCGCCGCTCACGTTCGTGATGGTCAGGTTCGTCGGCGTGTCCGTCACGTCGACGTTCGTGGCCGCCGACGGTCCCGCGTTCGCCACGACGATCGTGTAGGTGACCGACTGGCCGATGGTGTACGGGCCGGCGGTGTCGAGGGTCTTGGTCACCGATACGTTGGCCTGGGCCGCGGCGGTGTCGCCGTCGTTGCCGGTGTTGTCGGCCGTGTTCGGATCGAAGTCCGCGGAGGTCGCGGTGGCGCTGTTGTCGAACGCGCCGGCGGCATCGATCGTCGCCGTGACGGTGATGTTCGTGCTCGCGCCGGAGGCGAGGGAGGCGATGGTGCACGGCGAGAACGACGTGCAGGCTCCGCTCACGTTCGTGATGGTCAGGTTGGTCGGCGTGTCCGTCACGGTGATGTTCGTCGCCGTGGACGGTCCCGCGTTGGCCACGTTGATCGTGTAGGTGACCGACTGGCCGACGAAGTACGGGCCGGCGGTGTCGAGCGTCTTCGTGACTGACACGTCCGCCGAGGCCGCGGCCGTGCCGCCGTTGCCGGTGTCGTCCGTGTTGTTCGCCGTGTTGGGGTCCGTCTGGTCAGCCGTGGCGGTCGCGCTGTTGTCGAACGCGCCGGCGGCGTCGATGGTCGCCGTGACGGTGATGCTCGTGGTCGGGCCGGGGGGGAGGCTGGCGATCGTGCACGGGAACGACGTGCAGGCGCCGCTCACGTTGGTGATGGTCAGGTTCGACGGCGTGTCCGTCACGCTGACGTTCGTCGCCACCGACGGTCCGGCATTGCCCACCGTGATCGTGTAGGTCACCGACTGACCGACCGTGAACGGACCGGCCGTGTCGAGCGTCTTGTTGATCCCGACATTCGCCGATGCCGCCACGGTGGTCGTCGCAGTGTCGCTCTCGTCGCCCGGATTGCCCTCGGCGCTATCCGAGGTGGCGGTGGCGGTATTCGAGAGCACCGTGCCGGCGGCGACGCCCGCCCCGACGTGGACCGTCAGCGTGAAGACGGAGCTGCCGACGCCGAAGCTCGAGTTCGTGCACGACACCGTGCCCGTCCCGCCGACGGCCGGGGTCGTGCAGCCCCATCCGGGGACGTTGGGCATCGACACGAACGTCGTGCCGGCGGGGAGCGTATCGCTCCACGACGCGTTGACGGCCGTGTCCGGGCCGTTGTTGGTGATGGTGATGGTGTAGGTGAGGTTGGTGCCGGCGTCGACCGGATCGGGCGAGTCGGTCTTCGTCACCGCCAGATCGGAGATGGCGAAGATGCCCAGGAGCACCGGGTCATGGTCCGAGGCCCGGAACGGCGACGCCGGCTGGAACACGACGCGCGGCGGCACGAGGGCGGAGCCGTCCGGCTTCTCCTCGAACGCCTGGTTCTCGCCCGTGTCCCGGATTTCGTCGTTGTAGTCGAACAGCGGCACCTCGTCGGCGTTGATGTGCCACGCACCGACGCCCGTCACCTGCGGAACCAGGCTGGCGCTGGCGAAGGTGTAGTCCAGGTGGCCGAGCTGTCCGTCGAACAGGTACGAGTAGGCGGTGGCTGCGCCGAGGAGATACGTCTCCATGTCGATGAAGCCGTTGGCGAAGAGCGTCAGGATCGGGTCTTCCTGCGCGTAGGAGTTGAAGTCCCCGACCATCACCACGTCCGGATCGCCCGCCGCCGGCACCACGGTGCCGTTGATCCAGGTCGCCAGGCGCGAGGCCTGCGCGTTCCGCGCTCCGTTGTAGCAGCTCTGGCCGTCGTTGGCGTCCGCGTTCGCGCCGGTCGCACTGCCGTCGCAGCCTTTCGACTTGGAGTGATTGGCGACGAACGTGAAGCGCTCGCCGAAGGCGGGGTTGGCCGGGTCGATGACGTCGAACGTCTGCGCCGTCGGCGGCCGGTTGTGGACCGAGTCGAGATCGACGTGCGGGGATCCCACGGGGCCCAGGGTCGCCGAGCGGTAGATGATGTACACGCGGATGGCGTCCGTGCCCAGCGTGCCGCCCGTGTTCACGAACGTATAGGGGTTGGCGCCGCCGCAGCGCGCGTTCACGGCGCCCAGGAGGTCGGTGATGGTGGCCGTGGCGGTGTTCTCCACCTCCATCAGGCCGGCCACGTGCGGGTCGAGGCCGCACAGGACGATCGACGCCCGCTCGCGCTGGCGGTTCAGCTCCGCCGCGCTGTCCGCGCCGCGGCAGTCCAGCGTCCCGGACGGGCCGCACGTCCCGGAGTTGTTCGAGCTCGTCGTGTCGATGGTGGTGAAGTAGTTCAGCATGTTCATGCTGAGGGCCTTGATCGCGCCGCCCACCGCGGGCGGCGTGGCCGGGCGCGGGTTGGCGACGGTGAAGCTCGAGGCCGTGGCCGACGTCGGGCGCAGGCGCCAGGTGTTCGCGCCGGTCCCGGGGAAGGACCAGTGCAGCACGCCGGTCAGTCCCGTGACGAGATCGCCGCCGCGGAAGAAGTCCGTTCCCTGCGTGCCGACCGAGAAGCCGCCGTTCGCGCGCGGGTGATAGACGAACTGGCTGCCGTCCGGCAGGGTGAGGGGGACGTTCTGCTGGTTGTCGTCGTCGTCGAGGACCACCCGGCGGCGGTCGAGGTTGTCCAGATGGGCCGCGTATCCGGCCACGCTGGGCAGGTTGTCCTCGGTGAACTGCCGCGGGCGTCCGCCTTCGAACAGCTCGATGTGCCCGAAGCGGAACAGCTCGAAGTATTCGGCAACCGAGAGCGTGTCGGTGAAGGTGACGAGCATCCCCTCGCGCCGCTCGTAGAAGTCGTCGACCACGCCGACGACCGGGAGATCGATCGTGGCCGGCGTCACCTGGGCGAGGTTGTTCCCTGCGTTCGTGACCACGATCGACGGAGCGGTGCTGGCCGTGATCTGGGTCATGTTGTTGAACTCGGAGACGGTGCCGGTGACCCGTACCCGCTGTCCCTCGGCCACCGCCGTCGGGCAGCCGCTGCAGAAGATGAAGATGCCTTCGGAGGTGGCGGGATCGGCGTCGACGTCGGCGTCCTCTTCCTGGAGGAAGAAGCCCGAGAGCTGCGTCGAAGCCTGGTAGTCGCCGACCACGACGCCTTCGACGGTGACGGTCGCCCCGGCCATGCCGGTGGCGGAGGTGTTGCCCTGGACGTCGTGGATCCTCCACAGGTCGTCGTTGGTGATCGTGCCGAGACCCTGGCCGTCCGTGACGATGGCGTTGGTGACGTTGGTGACGTTCACGAAGAACGTCTCGTCCCCTTCCGGCGTGAGATTGCCGTTCACGGTGACGTCGAAGGTGTAGCTGCTGGAGCCCGCGGGGATGGTCTGGCCGGTGAGCGCCTGCGGGACGTAGTCGTTGTCCTCGGTGGCCGGATTGTCGTCCTGGGCCGTGCCGTCGGCGGTGGCGATGTCGAAGGTGACGCCGCCCGCGGGGGCAGGCGAGGAGAGGTTCACGGTGAAGCTGAAGGTGGTCGGGCCGGCGTTGCCCTCGCTGAGGGTGACGTCGGTGACGGTGAGGTTCGGGGCGACGTCGTCGTTGGTGATCGTCCCCTGTCCCTGTCCGTCGGTGACGTTCGCGCCGGTGACGTTGGTGACGTTGACGAAGAAGGTCTCGTTGGTTTCCGGGATCACGTCGCCGTTGACGGTGACGTTGAAGGCGTACGTGGAGCTGCCCGCCGGGATGGTCTGGCCGGTGAGGGACTGCGGGACGTAGTCGTTGTCCTCGGTGGCCGGGTTGTCGTCCTGGGCGGTGCCGTCGGCGGTGGCGATGTCGAAGGTGACGCCGCCCGGACCCGCCGGGGCGGAGAGGCTCACGGTGAAGGTGAAGGTCGTCGTGGCGCCGTTGGTCTCGGCCTGAGAGACGTCGTTGATGGTGAGGTTGGGGACGACCGGGCCGCCCTGGGGGGTGAGCGAGAAGTCGTCGACGGCGAGCCCGTCGTCCGCGCCCGAGGCGTTGAAGTCGTTCCAGCGGATCCAGAACGTCGCGCCGTTCGCGATCGAGAGCGAGGGGATGGACTGGCTGATCGCCGTCCGGTTCGCGGCGTTGTTGCCGTCCAGCGCGCCCGCGGTGCCGGCGGTCTTGATCGGGTTGGTGAAGTCGAGCGCGTTGACGTCCGTCCAGGTGCCGGTCGTGAGGCTGGTGGCGTTCAGGCTGTACTGGAAATCCATCCGGTCGTCGCGGGCCGCCGCGGTGTTGGCGATGCGCCACTGCTCACCCGTGTAGGCGACATCCAGACTCGTGAGCGTGTTGCCGGTGTTGTTCGTGAAGCACGCTCCGATGACCGGGATCAGCGTGCCGCTCTGCAGTCCGCCCAGGGCGCGCTCGGTGTTGCCGGCGGCGCCGTAGCTGAACGTGTCTCCCGTGTTGCTGCCGCCGGTGTCGACCGCGTACTGCTCGTTGTCGCGAGTTCCGCCGCCCGTTTCGGTCATGAACCAGCCGGTGATGGTCAGGTTGTTCGTCGTGCTGCCGGCGGTATTCGACAGCGTGTTGAAGTTCTGGGTAAACGCGCTGCCGGTGGTGGTCAGACTCACGCACTGCGCGTGCGCCAGCGGTGCGGCGAGAAAAGCAGACAGAACGAAAACGAAGACCGAGAGAGCACGGCGAGCGGTCATGAGTATCTCCGACGATTGAGTTGGGGGGACGAAAGGACGGCGCGAATTATCGCAGAGGTCGCGCGTGCAGGGGCGCTGATTTTCGTAAAATCCGCTCGAATTGGAGACTGAATGGCCGAGCTCGTTGCTTATCGCGTGGAAAAAGGCGTTGCCATCTTCGAGTTGAACGACCCCCCCGCGAATACCTACACCTATGAGATGAACCGCGCCCTGGACGACTGCATCCTCCGGGCGCGCATGGACGACGAGGTCCACGTGATCGTGATGCGCGGCGCGGGCGAGAAGTTCTTCTCCGCCGGCGCGAACATCCGGATGCTCACGGAGGTCACCCCGCAGTTCAAGTACTACTTCTGCCTCCACGCCAACGAGACCATGAACCGGCTCGAGCAGACGCCGAAACTGGTGATTGCCGCGCTGAACGGCCACTGCGTCGGCGGCGGCCTGGAGATCGCCATGGCCGCGGACATCCGCATCGCCCTGCAGGGCAGCGGCAAATGGGGTCTCCCGGAAGTCGGCCTCGGCGTCCTCCCCGGCACGGGCGGCACCCAGCGGCTCTCGCGCCTGGTCGGCAAGACGAAATCGCTCGAGCTGATGGTCGAAGGGGGCCTGCACGAGTACGAGAAGGCGCTCGAGCTGGGCGTGGTGAACTACGTCTGGCCCGCGGAAGAGGACGGGAAGAAGTGGTGGGAGCGGGTGATGGACTACGCCTGGAGCTTCTGCCCGCCGAACAAAGCCTCGAAAGCCGTGGGCCGCATCAAGCGGGCCGTCCAGACCGGATGGGAGATTCCCATCGAGTCCGGCCTCGCCCTCGAACGGGAATTGCAGCAACAGCTCTTCCAGAGCGAAGACGCGGGAGAGGGGCTCGCCGCGTACACTGAGAAACGAACCCCGGCGTTTACGGGGAAGTGACGGCGGAGTCGTCGAGTCTTCGAGTCTTCGAGTCTTAGTCGTAAAGTCGTAAAGAGGACTCGTGGCGATTTCTCTTAAGACTTTCAGACTCGACGCCTCGAAGACTCGACGGCTTGAAGACTCGACGACTCGACGACTTGAAGACTCGACGACTCGACCAAGGACCATCCATGCGCTACCGCAACTTACACGGAACGAACTTCCACCTCTCCGAACTGGGGCTGGGCACCTGGACCTTCACCACCGGCTGGTGGGGGACGTATACCGACGACGACGCGCACCGCATCATCCGGGCGGCCATCGAACGGGGGATCAACTACATCGACACGGCCGACGCGTATGGCAACGGCCGCGGCGAGACCATCCTCGCGCCGATCCTGAAAGAGAACCCCGGCCTGATCGTCGGCACCAAGTTCGGCTACGACTTCTACAACAACCCCGAGCGTCCGCGCGGCCAGCGCGAGCTGCCGCAGAACATGTCCCCGGAGTTCATCCGGTTCGCCCTGGAGCAGTCGCTGAAGCGCCTGGGCACGGACCACATCGCCATCTATCAGCCGCACAACCCGCGCGTGGCCGTGCTGCTGCAGGACGAGCATTGGGAGACGCTCGAACGTCTCAAGAGCGAAGGCAAGATCTCCTCGTACGGGCCGTCCCTCGGACCGGCCATCGGCTGGCGCGACGAGGGGATCTACTCGGCCGCCGTCCGCCGCGCGCCAGTCACGCAGATGATCTACAACGTCCTCGAGCAGGACCCCGGCCGCGAGTTCATCCTCGCCGCCGAGCGCGGCCCGGCGTACGGCGGGGTGCCCGAGGCGATGGCGGGGCAGACGAACAAGCGGGCGTGCGAGACGACGTCCGCGTTCGACCCGTCGTTCCGCGCCTGGAAATCCGATCCCGGCCCGCAGTTCCTCATCCGCGTCACCCACTCCTCGGGCATGCTCGAAGGGAAGTACACGATCGACACGAAGTTCGACGAGAGCGACCACCGCTCCCATCGTCCCCGCGCCTGGCTCGTCGAAGGGCTGCAGAAAGTCGACCGCATCATCCCGCTCTGCCGCGAGCGCGGCGTGAGCATCGGCCAGCTCGCGCTGCTCTGGCTCTACGCCCACCCGAGCATCCTCTCCGCGCTGCCGAACATCTACGACGAACAGCAGCTCGCCGAGTTCGCGGAGGCGTCCGAGCACCCGCCGCTGAACGACGCCGAGATGGAGAAGATCCACGCGATGTACGAGCGCAACTTCGACATCACGCCCTACATGAGTCAGCGGCACTTCGCTTCCGCCATCCCCGTTTTGCTAGCATCCGCACCCATGACCGCCGCCCTGCGTAACCAGCTCTTCATCAACGGCGACTTCGTCGACGCCCGCTCGGGCGAGACCTTCGCCACCATCAACCCGGCCACCGAGGAAAAGATCACCGACATCGCCTCCGCCAGCCCCGACGACGTCGACCTCGCCGTCAAGGCCGCGCGCGCGCAGCTCGAGCCGGGCTCCGAATGGCAGAAGATGAAGCCGCGCGACCGCGCCAAGGTGATGTGGCGCCTCGCCGACATCCTCATGGCCCGCGCCGAGGAGATCGGCCGCATCGAGACCATCGACAACGGCAAGCCGATCTTCGAGTCGCAGTTCGTCGACACCCCCGCCGCCGCCGAGTGCCTCTACTACTTCGCCGGCTGGTCCGGCAAGAACACCGGCGAGACCATCCCCGTCAGCGACAGCGCCTTCACCTACACGCTGCGCGAGCCCATCGGCGTGGTCGGCGCCATCACGCCCTGGAACTTCCCGCTGATGATGGCCGTCTGGAAGATCGCGCCCGCCCTCGCCTGCGGCAACACGATGATCTGCAAGCCGGCGTCGAACACCTCCCTCTCGCTGCTGAAGTTCGCCGAATACGCCAAAGAAGCGGGCCTGCCCGCGGGCGTGCTGAACGTCGTCCCCGGCCGCGGCAGCGTCGTCGGCAACGCCATCGTCGACCATCCCGGCGTCGACGCCATCGCCTTCACCGGCTCGACCGAGGTGGGCAAGGGACTGATGGCCCGCGCCGCGAAGACCCTCAAGAAAGTCTCCCTCGAGCTCGGCGGCAAGTCGCCGAACATCGTCTTCGCCGACGCCGACCTCGACGCCGCCGCGAAAGGCGCCCTCAACGCCATCTTCTACGGCAAGGGCGAAGTCTGCGCGGCCGGGTCCCGTCTGCTGGTCGAGGAAGCCGCGCACGAAGAGCTCATGAGCAAGGTCATCGAGCGCGCCGGCAAGATGGTCGCCGGCGATCCCCTCCACCCCAAGACCCGCCTCGGCGCCATCGTCTCCAAGGAGCAGATGGAGACCGTGCTGTCGTACATCGAGGCCGGCAAGAGCGAGGGCGCCAAGCTCGTCGCCGGCGGCGAGCGCGTCGACATCGGCACGGGCAAGGGCTACTTCGTCCAGCCGACCATCTTCGACGACGTCCAGGTCGACCACCGCATCTCGAAAGAAGAGATCTTCGGCCCCGTCCTCGCCACCCTGCGCTTCAAGGACGCCGAGGATGCGGTCACCAAAGGCAACGCCACCGTCTACGGCCTCGCCGCCGCGGTCTGGACCCGCGACGTCTCCAAAGCCCACCGCATCGCCCGCGCCATCAAAGCCGGCACGGTCTGGGTGAACACCTACAACCTGTACGACCCTGCGCTCCCGTTCGGCGGCTTCAAGGAGTCCGGCTTCGGCCGCGACCAGGGAAGAGACGCACTGGAAAAGTACACGCAGACCAAGAGTGTCTGGGTGAACTTGTAAATCCCCCTCCGTCCCACTCTGTGCCTCTGTGTCTCTGTGGTGAATACCCACGTGCCTCCCGCGAGGCGCGCTCCTATTCACCACAGAGACACAGAGACACAGAGTGGGACGGAGGAAGCATTCACTGGCGGGTCGTGCGGCGGCGCATCCGGCCGATCTCCGACAGCGTGCGCGCGAACAGCCTCCAACGCGGCTCCGCGAAATTCGCCGTGTCGCGCTGGTAGACGATCGTTCCCGCAGTGATCGCCGCGAACGCGGCCTCCCGCGCCAGGAGCAGATCCGTCCCCTCCGGATTTCCCGCCGCGTCCAGCGCCTGCAGGCGCAGCGGCGTGGTGCCGTATGCGACGGCATAGCCGCCGTTCGGGCGCGCACCGACCGCCGGCGCTTCCAGCCCGTACGGCACGATTTCCACGTTGAACGCCGGCTTCTCCGTGACCGTCCCGAGCTCGCTCACCATCGCGCGAGTGACCACGGCTGCGGACGGCCCGTACGTGTAGCGGTCATACGCCGCGACGAGGAACCCCGTCCCGTTCGACGCGACCGCAGGCGCCTCGCCCGCCATGACCGGGAACTTGCCCGAGATCGTCCCGCCCCGCGTCAGCGTCGCGCCCTCGATCTGCGAGAAGCCCCACACGAACAGCGTCGTCTCCGGCGTCGACGCGCACGCCACGCCGTGCGAGCCCCCGGCGATGCGGAGCTCCTCGCCGCCGAGCGTGCCGTCGCGGGCGATCCGCCGCGCCCAGATCTCATCCACGATCTCGCCCCGCGGGTTCCACTTCACGCGCTTCACGAACCCTGCGACGTACTCCGCTCCGTTCCACGTCACGCACGACGGCCCGATGAAGAACCCCTGCAGCGCGACCTCCACCGCCGGCGCCGGCATCGTCCCGTCGCGCAGCACGCGCCGCACGTAAACCGTCGGAGCGCCCGCCGTCCACAGCACCACGAAGTCGCTCCCGTCCGTCGCGACGCGCACCCACCGCGCGCTCGCCTCCGTCGCCACCAGGAACGGCGCCCCGTCGTTCACCCGCGCCATCACACTGGTGACGTCCCACCTCCCGTCCACCCACGCCGTCAGCGTCGCATCCCCCGCGCGGCTCACCGCCCCATGAAACTGAATGTGCCCCGGGACCGGCGGACTGACCTCACGCTCGGGCCCGGCGTAAAGCATGGAAGCGAGGAGCAGGGCGGCGGCGGTGATCATGTTATTGGTACGTCCCGACCGCGCGGCGTGTCTACGACCGGGCAAGAGGGCATGAAGCGTGGATGCGAGCGGGAATGGGGGGGCGCCGACCGCTCGTGCCGTTGTTGCAACCGTTCTTTCCCACCGACCGCCAACCGGCAACCGCCAACTGCTAGAATCGCCGCCCAAGACGCTACGGAGAGTGCTGATGAAGAAACAATGGATGTTCCTGGCGACGGCGATCCTTTCGCTCGTCCTTTTTGGCTGCCCGCCCAAGACGGGTGAAACGACCACGGCCGGCACCGGCGGCACCGAAGGCGAGATCCTCGTCGGCGAATACGGCTCGCTCACCGGCGGCCAGGCCACGTTCGGCCAGTCGACCCACAACGGCATCATGCTCGCGGTCGACGAGATCAACGGCGGCGGCGGCGTGAACGGCCGCAAGATCCGCGTCATCACCGAGGACGACCAGTCGAAGTCCGAGGAGGCGGCCAACGCGGTCACCAAGCTGATCTCGCAGAACAACGTCATCGCCGTCCTCGGCGAAGTCGCGTCCTCGGCCTCCCTGGCCGCGGCCCCGATCTGCCAGAACAACAAGGTCCCGATGATCACCCCCTCGTCCACCAACGAGAAGGTGACCCAGGTCGGCGACTACATCTTCCGCATGTGCTTCATCGACCCGTACCAGGGCGAGGCCATGGCCAACTACCTGTCCCGGCAGTTGGGCATGAAGAAGGCCGCCATCCTGATCGACGTGAAGAGCGACTACTCGACCGGCCTGGCCGCGAACTTCGAGCGCGTCTTCCTCGCCAACGGCGGGCAGATCGTCGGCAAGCAGAGCTACGCGCAGGGCGACAGCGACTTCCGCTCGCAGCTCACTACCCTCAAGTCCACCAACCCCGAGGTCATCTTCGTGCCCGGCTACTACAACGAGATCGGGCAGATCGCCATCCAGGCCCGCGACCTCGGCATGACGCAGCCGCTGGCCGGCGGCGACGGCTGGGAGTCGCCGAAGCTGTTCGAGATCGGCGGCAAGGCCCTCGACGGCTGCTTCTACTCGAACCACTACCACGTCGACGACCCGTCCCCCGCCGTCCGCGAGTTCGTCCAGAAGTACCAGGAGCGCTTCGGCGCCAAGCCGGACTCGCTGGCCGCGCTGGCGTACGACTCGGCGCGCGTCCTGGCCGAGGCCATCAAGCGGGCGGGCACGACCGACGGGCCGAAGCTGCGCGACGAGATCGCCAAGACGGCCAACTTCACCGGCGTCACGGGCCTGATCAACCTCGGCCCGGACCGCAACCCGATCGGCAAGAAGCTGGCGATCCTCGAGGTCCGCAACAACACGACCATCCTCAAGGGTGTGGTCGATCCGGCCGCCGGCTCGACGCCCGCGACCGGTACCGCCGCCGGCTCGACCGGTACCGCCACCGGTACGACCGGTACCACGGCCTCGCAGTAGCAGGGTTCACACAAAAACAACTGGACATCCGAAGGTCCGGCGAGTAGTTTTCGCCGGACCTTTTTTCTGCATGCAGACTCTCTTTCAGAACCTGCTGAACGGGATCGCCGCCGGCTCGATCTACGCCCTGATCGCGCTGGGCTACACGATGGTGTACGGCATCCTGAAGCTGATCAACTTCGCCCACGGCGACGTGTTCATGATCGGCTCCTTCGTCGGCTTCTACGCCGGCAACTACCTGGCCAAGAACAACCCCGACGCGCCGAGCCTGGTCAACGCGTCGATCGCGATGCTGCTGTCGATGATCATCTGCGGCCTGCTCGGCTACCTGAACGAGCGCATCGCCTACCGGCCGCTGCGGAACGCGCCGCGCATCGCGTCGCTGATCACGGCCATCGGCGTGTCGTTCCTCCTCGAGTACGGCGGGCAGTTCGTCTTCGGGCCGGACCCGAAGTTCTTCCCGACCCTGGTGGAGAAGAAGCTGATCCACCTCGGCAGCGTGGTGACGACGAACTACCAGCTCATCGTCCTGGGCGTGGCCATCGTATTCATGGCCCTGCTGCAGTACATCGTCTACGGGACGAAGTTCGGCCGCGCGATGCGGGCGGTGTCGTTCAACTTCGAGACCGCGTCGCTGATGGGCATCCCCACCGACCGCATCATCACCCTGACGTTCGTCCTCGGCTCGATGCTCGCGGCCGTGGCCGGCATCCTGTACGGCCTGTCGTATCCGAAGATCGACCCGCTGATGGGCATCATGCCCGGCCTGAAGGCCTTCGTGGCCGCGGTCCTGGGCGGCATCGGGAACGTGCCCGGAGCGGTGGTCGGCGGCCTGGTGATCGGCATCGTCGAGGCTTTCGTCGGCGGCTCGCAGTTCTCCAACTACCGCGACGCCATCGCCTTCGTCATCCTCATCATCATCCTTCTGTTCAGGCCCTCCGGCCTGTTCGGCAAATACCAGCCGGAGAAGGTGTGATGAGAAGCGAAATTGAAAATGGAAAATTGAAAATTGAAAAAGGGCCCCGTCCGATGACGCACGCGTCTTTTTTCAATTTTCAATTTTCAATTTTCAATTTCCCCCCGCCAGGAGCCATCCGTTGATGCCGAAAACCTGGTGGCTGAGAGACCTGGTCTTTCTGGTCCTCTACATCGCCGTCCTGTACGGCGCGTGGATCGCCCTCGAGTACCTCGCCGTCTACTGGCCGCCGATGCGGTACTACAACCGCATCATCGTGCTGATGGGGATCAACATCACCCTGGCGGTGTCGCTGAACATCATCAACGGCCACGCCGGGCAGTTCTCCCTCGGCCACGCGGGCTTCATGGCCGTGGGCGCGTACGGGGCGGCGTATCTCACGGTCTACTACTTCGGCCCGTTCGTCGAGAAGTTCGCGGAGGGGAGCGTGCAGCGGATCGTCTGGCAGAACCTGCTGCTGCTGGTGGCGATCTGCGCCGGCGCGATCGTTTCCGCGATCGCGGGCTACATCGTCGGGCTGCCGTCGCTGCGTCTGCGCGGCGATTACCTGGCCATCGTCACCCTCGGCTTCGGCGAGATCATCCGCGTGCTGATCCTGAACATCGAGAAGATCGGCGCCGCCCGCGGCCTCACCGGCATCCCGGCCTGGTCGAATTTCTTCTGGGTGTTCTTCTTCGCCGGCCTGACCATCCTGATCTCCCACCGGCTGGTGATGTCCTCGGTCGGCCGCGCATTCCTCGCGGTGCGCGAGGACCAGATCGCCGCGGAGGCCATGGGCGTCGACACGACGCGCTACAAGGTCAAGGCGTTCATCATCGGGTCGTGCCTGGCGGGCGTCGCGGGCGCGCTGTTCGCGCACTACACGCCGGCGTACTTGAACCCGACCATGTTCACGTTCATCAAGTCGTTCGAGGTCGTGGCCATGGTCGTCCTCGGCGGCCTCGGCTCGATCACCGGCTCGATCCTCGCCGCGATCCTGCTGACCATCCTGCCCGAGGGGCTGCGGTACGTGAAGGACCTCGTCCCGGACAACGCGCCGGAGATGTTCAAGCGCGATCCGCGCATGGTCATCTACTCGATCATGCTCATCGGGCTCATGCTCACCCGGCCGCAGGGGCTGTTCGGGCGCCGCGAGCTGTGGGAGTTCCTCCCGAAGCGGAAGGACACGATTCCAAAGGAAGGGCGTGACGAAGGCGACGCGGGCGACAAGCTCGATCGCGACGGCGGCCCGCCCGTGACTTAGCGATGGCTGACGAAACCGTTCTCCAGGCATCCGGCGTCACCATCCGCTTCGGCGGACTGACCGCGGTGTCGAACTTCAATCTCGCCATCCGGCCCCAGGAGCTGGTCGGCCTGATCGGCCCGAACGGCGCCGGCAAGACCACGATCTTCAACATGCTCACCGGCGTGTACAAGCCGACCGAGGGGGAGATCCGGGTCGGGAGCGTCGCGACGACGGACAAGAAGCCGTACGAGATCACCCGCCTCGGCGTGGCCCGCACGTTCCAGAACATCCGCCTGTTCAAGGACCTCTCCGTCCTGGACAACGTCAAGATCGGCGGACATATCCACTACAAGTACTCCGGCACGTCCGCCGTGCTGCACACGAATCGCTTCCACGAGGCCGAGGACCGGGCCGAGGTCGAGGCGATGAGCCTCCTGGAGATCTTCGGCCTCGCCTCGCGCGCCCACTTCGACGCCAAGAACCTGCCGTACGGCGACCAGCGCCGGCTGGAGATCGCGCGGGCCCTGGCCGCGAAGCCGAAGCTGCTGCTCCTCGACGAGCCGGCGGCGGGGCTGAACGACTCCGAGACCCTGGAGCTGATGCGGGACATCCACGACATCCGCGACCGCTTCAACATCGCCATCCTGCTCATCGAGCACAACATGGAGCTCGTCATGGGCATCTGCGAGCGCATCGTCGTGCTGAACTTCGGCAAGACCATCAAGGAAGGGACGCCGGAGGAGGTCCGCGCGGACCCGGCGGTCATCGAGGCCTACCTCGGCGAGCCCGCGGAGGCGGCACACCTGTGAGCGCGACCATCCTCTCCGTCCGCGGCATCGAGGTGGCGTACGGGACCATCAAGGCCCTGCACGGCATCGATCTCGAGGTGCGCAAGGGCGAGATCGTCACCCTCATCGGCGCCAACGGCGCGGGCAAGACCACGACCCTGCGCACCATCTCCGGCCTGCTCAAGCCGCGCGAGGGGAAGGTCGAATTCAACGGCGGCGACATCACCGGCGTCAAGCCGCACACCATCGTCTCCCGCGGCATCTCCCACGTCCCCGAAGGCCGCGGCATCTTCGCGAACCTGACCGTCCAGGACAACCTCGAGCTGGGTGGCTACCTCCGGAAGGACAAGATCCGCGGCGAGGAGTACGAGCGCGTGTACTCCCTCTTCCCCGTGCTCAAGGAGCGCATCAAGCAGAACGCGGGGACGCTGTCCGGCGGCGAGCAGCAGATGCTGGCCATCTCCCGCGCGCTCATGGCCAAGCCGACGCTGTTGCTGCTGGACGAGCCGTCGCTGGGACTGGCCCCGCAGATGGTCCAGACCATCTTCCGCGTCATCCGCGAGATCAACGCCGAGGGCACGACCATCCTGCTCGTCGAACAGAACGCCCACATGGCCCTGGTCACCGCCCACCGCGGCTACGTGATGGAGACCGGCCGCATCACCGCCAGCGACGACACCAAAGCCCTGCTGGCGAGCGACCGGATCAAGAAAGCCTACCTCGGCGGGTAGCGGTGCACGGTGGACATCCCCGCCACTGATCCCCGCGCCGCCGCCCTCGTCGCTGCCATCCACGCCGGCGACGTCGACCGACTGCAGGCTCTCCTCGCGGAGGATCCCGCCCTGCCCACCGCCCGCATCGTCGATGACCGCGGAGCGAAGCGGACGCTCCTCCACATCGTCGCCGACTGGCCCGGCCACTTTCCCAACGGACCCCGCACCACCGCCCTCCTGATCGAGCGCGGAGCGGACGTGAACGCGCCATTCGGCCACCCCGGTCCCAACCCCGCCCCGGAAACGCCCCTGCACTGGGCCGCGAGCAGCGACGACGTCCCGGTTCTCGACGCCCTCCTCGACGGAGGTGCCGACATCGAAGCCCCGGGCGCCGTGTTCACCGGTGGCGCGCCGATGTCCGACGCCGTGGTGTTCGCCCAGTGGAACGCCGCCCGGCGGCTCCTCGCCCGAGGCGCCGGGACCACGATCTGGCAGGCGGCGGCCCTGGGCCTGCTCGACCGCGTCCGGGACCACCTCGCCGCCGCCCCCGCCCCCACGCCGCACGACGTGACGAACGCGTTATGGCACGCCTGCCGCGGCGGCCAGCGCGAGGTGGCCGAGTTGCTCGTGAGCCACGGCGCGGACGTGAACTGGATCGGCCACGACCGGAAAACACCCTTGCAGGTCGCCCGCGAAAGCGGCGCCGAGGACCTGGTGTCCTGGCTGCGCAACTAGGGCGCGACCGGCTGAGCTTTCGCTCTGCCTCCGCACTCCACATACGGCACTCTCCCTCATGCGCAACCTGGATCCCAGAAAGGAACTGCTGACCATCTTCGGCATCCTCGTCGCGGCCGGTGCGGTGGCGGTGGCGTTCTTTCTCTTCCTCATGAAAGGGCGGACGGCTGCGGGTGGGATGCTCGTTCTCGGCGCCGCCGCCGCGCTGCTGCTGGCCGGAGGCATCGGGCTGATGCTGCGACGCCGCTGGGCGGGGCTGCTCGTCGCGGCGATCTCCCTTGCCGCCGCCGCCGCGTATCTCGCGATGCTGTGGCCCTGCCGCGATTGTTCCCCGCGCGTTCTGTTCGCCAACGTCGCCGTCGCGGCGCTGTTCGCCGTGCCCGGAGTCCTGATCCTCCGGTGGCGGCGGCTCCTCCGCTGATTCCCTCTCGCCCGAAGGCGTAGTATTCGGTTCCTCGGGTTCCTCGGGTTCCTCGGAGTTCCTCGGAGTTCCTCGGCCATGCCCCCCAAGGAGCTCCGAGGAACCGAGGAACTCCGAGGAGCTCCGAGGAACTCCGGCAGGAGGCCGCCGTGCCCAACGAGAACGCAATCGTCACCACCGTCCGCCGCATCGAGGGCGATTTCACGGTCGAGCTCGAAGACGGTCTTCGCGTGCGGCTCGATCCGGAGAACCGCTTCTCCGAGGGGTACTTTCAGGTACTGCACGGGATGCTCGAGCAGGGGCTGCCGGTGTACCTGGAGCTCGATCCGACGAGGGAGTTGATCACCCGGTTGCGCATCCCGTACATCACCCGGGTCGTCGGCCTGAGGGACGGGGAGGACGGGCTGGACGTCGAGCTCGAGTTCTCCCACGCCCGGCACGTGCTCCGCCGCGGCGTCCCCGGCTACGACGAGATGGAGCAGGAGCTGCGCGACTCGCTCGCCACGGGCGAGGTCGTGGCCGTGTCCGAGACCGACGACCACGAGATCATCGACGTTCGCCCGTATACGCCGCTCTCTGACGTGTCTTCCCCCCTCGCACCTCGGAGGCAGCTTCAACGACGGCCGTGGCAACGGCTGATCGACTGGTGGCGCTCGAAAGGGCAGCCCTGCGTTTCGCCCGCCCGCGCCCAGAAGCTCTTCGACGCCGTGGCGCTCCAGTCCTGCAACCCCAGTGCGATCCGGCCGCCCTGCATTCCCTTCCGGTATCCGGACGACGGCTGCTGGGCTCGCGCTCACGCGATGTGCAGAACGATGATCGACATGGGCGCGTTGCCGGGGAAAGTGTGGATCCAGGCCGTCCAGCCGGGACGGCTGCGCGTCGTTACCCCCAACAACCCGAAGTGCTACGTCGAATGGCCGTGGCACGTTGCCCCGACGATCTGCGTCAAGATCGGGCGCGTTCGCCGGGAGATGGTGATCGACCCCTCGATCTTCACCACGCTCGCGACCGTCGATGAGTGGGTGGCCGCCCAGAACCACCCGAGAACGACCCTCACGCCGAGCGATTGGAGGATTTACTACCTGTGGGGCGGGTACGTCGATCCGTTGTACATCCTGACGGCCCGGGATCTGACGATCTATCGCCTGCAGCTCCAGTTGCGCACGCTGACGGTCGGGCCGCCGCCGTATCCCTACTGTCCGTGACCACTAGAATGCGCGGGTGAATACGAAACTCCTGCTGAGCGCGAGCGCGCTGGTCCTCGGCGCGGCCGGCATCGCCGCCTCGTTCCTCCCTCACGAGCTCCTGCGTGTTCTCGGCGTCGCGGCCACGGAACCGCTCCCTCTGCTGGTGCAGCTCCTCGGCGCGCTCTGGTTCGCCTTCGCGATGGTGAACTGGACGTCGCGCGGGAGCCTGATCGGCGGGATCTACAACCGCCCGGTCGCGATCGGGAACCTGACCCACTTCGTCATCGGCGCGCTCGCGCTGGTGAAACATGCGACGTCGGCCGGCGCCGTCGTGTGGGGGATCGCCGCCGTCTACGCGATCTTCGCCATCGCCTTCGCGGCCGTGTTCTTCCGGAGCCCGGTCTAGATCGAGCCTAAGATCTGGACTTCTTGGAGAACACCGTCACGCCAGGGATGCCTTCAAAGCCAGAGTCGGTCGTCGCCAGGTGTGCGTCATTGACTCGCGCGACAGCCAAGATCATCGAGTCCGCCATCGCCAAGCCGTGCTCGAGACTCAGGTCGGCCGCCGTGAGGGCGATCTCCTCCGTCAGGTCTGCAATGGTCGTCTTCTTCATCGTCGCGATGGCCGTGAGCGCTTCGTCTTCAGATCGTTGGCGCTTGATCCATTTGTAAACCTCGTAAATCGCGACGGTTGGGGTGATGACAGCGCCCGGCTGACGCAGTCTGGCAGCGAATTCCTCGGCGTGCGGCCCATCGGCGAAGAACTCGATCCAACCGGACGAGTCGATGACGATCAATAGCGATCCTTCTTCTCACGAAAGCCGGTCGTACGCATGCCCCGCACGAAACCGCGCATGGCCGAAATCGGTTTGTCGGGGACGAGTGTAACGATTCCACCTTTCGTGATGACGGTAAACTCTTGCCCCACACGAATCTTCGCGCGTTCTCTGACATCTTTCGGGATGACTACCTGATATTTGGAGGAAACTTTCGTGCGTGCCATGGTCCCCATCTTTCTCGCGATCGATCGCGCATAAGGTAAAACGCTGATCCCCCGGCGTCAATGCGGCCCAAAGCGCTCCTCGAGGGGCCTCCTAACCTTTGCCTCCGGCGGGCGTATGTAGTCGCAAAGGGAAAGGAAACCACCGACATGCGACGTCTCGCCATTGCATTGACGCTCACGCTCGCGGCCACCGCCGCGTTCGCTCACGACGACAAGAACCACCGCAGCTCCGCCGAGGAGTGCTCGGAGCGGAACATCCAGTTCGGGGACGATCGGACCTACGTGAAGAAAGAGGTCATCAACGCCGGCAGCCTGCGCTCGATCAAGGCCGCGGTCACGAACGCGCCGATCAGCTTCGAGGGCGGCAATGCCGCCGGCTACACGATCACGGTCTGCAAGGCCGCGACGGTGGAGGCGGACCTCGACCGGATCCAGGTCTCGCTGAACGGCAACGAGCTGCGCGCCGACGGGCCGGAAGACCGCGGCAAGCGCCGCTGGACGGTGATGTACCACATCCGCACGCCGCGCGGCGCCGACATCGACGTGCAGGCCGAGAACGGCCCGGTGGCCTTCGTGGACGTCGACGGCAAGGTCGTCGCGCGCGCCGAGAACGGCCCGCTGGCGCTCCGCAACGTCGATGGCAACGTGGACGCGCAGACGACCAACGGTCCGATCAGCATCCACGGCGGCTCGGGCACGATGAAGGTCAAGGCCTCGAACGGCCCGCTCTCGGTGAAGCTCGACGGCTCGTCGTGGAACGGCACGCTCGACGCGTCGACCAAGAACGGCCCGCTGACCGTGAAGGTCCCCCGCAACTTCGGCTCGGGCGTCCACATCGAAGCGCGCGGCCACGGCCCGATCTCGTGCAGGGCCGAGCAGTGCGACCGCGGCGGCTGGCGCTCGAACGACGACGGCGAGCCGCGCGTGATCGAGCTGGGCACCGGCCCGGCCACCGTCCGGCTGTCGACGGTGAACGGCCCGGTGACGGTCAAGGACGAGTAGTCCTGAGCGAAGCGTAAATCCTGAGCGAAGCGAAGGATCAACCCGGTGCCCTCTCGAAGACCGCCCCTGTGGCACGGTTGCCGAGGGGGCACCGTTGATCCTTCGCCGCTTCGCGACTCAGGATAAACTGCCAGGGCCGGATGACGGTCCCCGAAAAAGCAATCGCTCGCGGACATCTTCTCGCCGTCCTGGGGGTCGGGTTCGGGCTCGCCGTCACCATCGGCAACACCATCGGCGCGGGCATCCTCCGCACCCCGGGCGTCATCGCCGCCGAGATCTCCAGCTTCTGGCCGTACATGGCCATCTGGATCATCGGCGCCCTCTACGCCCTCCTCGGCGCCAACGCTCTCTCCGAGCTGGCCACGCTGGTTCCCCGCTCCGGCGGGCAGTACGTCTTCGTCCGCCACGGCCTGGGCGATTACGCCGGCTTTGTGGTCGGCTGGAGCGACTGGATCTCGACCTGCGGCACGACCGCGGCCGTGGCCATCGTCGTCGGCGAATACACCGTGAGCCTCATCCCCGCGGCCCGGACGCAGCAGGTCGTGGCCCTGGCCGTGGTCGCGCTCTTCACCATCGTCCAGTGGCTGGGCATCCGCAGCGGCAGCGCGCTCCAGAACGTGACCAGCCTCGCCAAGGCGCTGGCGCTGCTCGTGTTCGTGGCCGCGTGCTTCTGGTTCGGCACGCGCTCGCCGGCGGCGCCGACGGCCATGACCTTGGCGGCCGAGGGGGGGATGCTGCTGGCGTTCATCATCGCCCTGCAGGCCGTGATCTACACCTACGACGGCTGGTCCGCGGTCATCTACTTCTCCGAGGAAGTGAAGGACCACGGGAAGAACATCCCGCGGGCCATGCTGAGCGGCGTGGTCTCGATCGCGGTCATCTACCTGCTGATCAACGTCGCCTTCATGGCCGTGGTGGCCCTGCCGACCATTGCCGGCAGCAACTTCGCGGCCGGGGTGGTCGTCGACCGGATCTTCGGCAGCGCGGGCCAGAACCTCCTGCGCGCGCTGGTCGTGCTGATCCTGCTCAGCGCCGTGAGCTCGAACGTGCTCATGGCGCCGCGCGTGATCTACGCCATGGCCAAGGACGGCCTGTTCTGGCGCGGCGCGCGGGAAGTGAACCGCGGCGGGACGCCGGACGTGGCGCTGATGATCAGCAGCATGCTCGCCGCGGCGTTCATCGTCACGAACACGTTCGAGACCGTGATCGCCAAGCTGGCGTTCTTCTTCGTCGCCAACTACGCGCTGTCGTTCACGGCGCTGTTCGTCCTGCGCCGGCGCGAGCCGGGCGCGCCGCGGCCGTACCGCGCCTGGGGCCATCCGTTCACCACCGCCCTGGCCCTGCTGGCCTCCCTCGCGTTTCTCGGCGGCGCCGTCGCCGGCGACACGAAGAGCAGCCTGTGGGCGATCGGCTTGCTCGCGGCGAGCGTTCCGGTGTATCTGGTCGTGAAGAGAAGATTCCGGTGATCGATCCCCGACTCGAGTACGCATCCACCCTGCCGTCGCGCTTCTACTTCGACGCGGACGTCCTCGCGCAGGAGAACCGCAACGTGTTCGGCCGCACCTGGCAGCTCGCCGGGAACGCGGCGCAGGTCCGCGAGGCCGGGCAGTACTTCACCACCACCATCGGCGACGAGCCGGTGCTGGTCGTGCGCGGGAGCGACGGCGTGCTGCGCGCGATGTCCAACGTCTGCCGCCACCGCGCCGGGCCCATCGCCCGCGGGGAGGGGAAGCGTCCCGTCCTGCAGTGCGGCTATCACGGCTGGACGTATTCGCTCGACGGACGGCTGAAGGTCACGCCGGAGTTCGACGGCGTCGCGGACTTCGATCGCGCGTCGTGCGTGCTGCCGCAGTTCCAGGTCGACGTGTGGAACGAGCTGGTGTTCGTGAACCTCGACCCGGCCGGCGAATCGCTCCCGGACTTTCTCGGCGAGTTGCTGCAAGACATGCCGCCGCACGACTACAGCGGCTTCCGGCTCGCGCACCGCAAGACCTGGGAGCTCGACTGCAACTGGAAGGTCTACGTCGACAACTACCTCGAGGGGTACCACATCCCCATCGTGCACCCGGGGCTGTTCCGCGAGCTCGATTACCCCAACTACCGCACTGAGACCAAGCGGATGTACTCGATCCAGTTCGCGCCGACGCGGCGCCCGGAGCGCATCCGCACCAGCGAAGGCGACGACCAGGTGCGCTACTTCTGGATCTTCCCGAACCTGATGCTCAACGTCTACCCCGACAACTTCTCCACGAACCTCATCCTGCCGATCGGCCCGAACCGCACGGCCACGCTGTTCGACTGGTACTTCAAGGACCCGGACGCGGTGCGCCCGCAGATCGACGAGACCGTGGCGTTCTCCGACGAGATCCAGATCGAGGACATCGACATCTGCGAGGCCGTGCAGCGGGGGCTGCGCTCGTCGACGTACGACGCGGGACGGTTCTCCCCGCAGCGGGAGAACGGCGTGCACCACTTTCACCGGCTGTATCAGGAGCACATGACGTAGTTCCTCGGAGTGCCTCGGTTCCTCGGAGTTCCTCGGGGGGGGGCTATCCCGAGGAACCGGGGAGCTCCGAGGAGTTCCGAGGAGCTCCTGCCTTGATGCGCTTGTAGACCGGGCACCACGGCTCGTGCGCGCCGGGCAGGTAGCCGGTCGACAGCAGGAACGAGCCCGTGATCTCGCCGCCGGTGAAGACGAACGTCTTCTTGAACAACTTCACCCACTCGCCCTTCTCCCGCGGGTGATGCGCGTCCAGCCACGCGGCGAACGAGCCGTGGGTCTTGCGGAGGGCGAGGATGCGCTTCGCGTTCTCGACCGCGGCGTCGACCTTCAGGCGGTTGCGGATGATCCCGGCGTTCTGCAGCAGCTTCTCGCGCTTGCGCGCGTCATAGCGTGCGACGCGCTCCAGCCGGAAATCGTCGAACGCCTCGCGGAAGGCGTCGCGTTTCTTGAGGATCGTCAGCCAGGAGAGCCCGGCCTGATTGATCTCCAGCACCAGCCGCTCGAACAGCCGGTCGTCGTCGCGCACGGGAAACCCGTACTCGGTGTCGTGATAGGGCCCATGAAAGGGATGCCCCGGCGCAATGTCGCAATACGTCGTCATTCTCTCGACGAAGCCTCTGTGCTCTCTGTGGTCTCTGTGGTGAACGGTTCCGCGTGCCTCGCACGAAGAGAGGACCGCTTTACCACAGAGATCACAGAGACCACAGAGGCTTCTCGGCGCAAATCACGTCGGGCGGGCGTGCTCCGCCTCTTTCCAGATCTCCGTGCGGTGGCTCTCGTTCAGGAAGAACGTTCCCACGAAGAACGTCATCAGCGCCACGCCGATCACCCAGTACAGCCCCGCGAACTTGTTCCCCGTCTCCTGCACCAGCAGCCCCGCGATCAGCGGCAGCGTCCCGCCGAACCAGCCGTTGCCGAGGTGGTAGGGGAGGGAGAACGACGTATAGCGGATGCGCGCCGGGAACGCCTCGATCAGGAACGCCGCGATCGGTCCGTACACCATCGTCACGTACAGCACCTGCACGAACACCAGCAGCGTGAGCATGACCATGTTCGGGTTCTTCGGGTCCGCGCCGTAATGCGTCATGGCCTTGTAGATCGGCAGGTACGTCAGCGCCGCGATGAGGTTCCCGGCCATCATGATCTTCAGCCGCCCGATCTTGTCCGACAGCGCGCCGAACACCGTGAAGAACGGGATGCCCAGGAGCAGCGCCACCGCCACGATGACGCTCGACTGCACGATGTCCAGCTTCATCACGCTCTGCAGGAACGACAGCGCGTAGAACTGCCCCGTGTACCAGACGATCCCCTGGCCCGCCGTGGCCCCGAACAGCACCAGCAGCACGATCTTCAGGTTCGGCCAGCTCCCGAAGCTCTCCTTGAGAGGCGCCAGCGACGTCTTGCCCTGGCTCTTCAGCGCCGCGAACAGCGGCGACTCCGACATCCGCAGGCGGATGTACAGCGACATCGCCACCAGCACGATCGACAGCAGGAACGGCACCCGCCAGCCCCACGCCTTGAAGTCCTCCGCCGACATCATGTTCTTCACGCCCAGGACCACGCCCAGGGAGACGAACAGCCCGAGCGTGGCCGTGATCTGGATGAAGCTCGTGTAGAACCCGCGCTTGTCGTCCGGCACGTGCTCGGCCACGTACACCGCCGCGCCGCCGTATTCGCCGCCGAGGGCCAGCCCCTGCAGCAGGCGCAGGACCAGCAGGATCGACGGCGCCAGCGCGCCGATCGACGCGTACGTCGGCAGCAGCCCGATGAGGAACGTCGAGAAGCCCATGATCGTGAGCGTCACCAGGAACGCGTACTTGCGCCCCACCAGATCGCCCACGCGTCCGAACACGATCGCGCCGAACGGCCGCACGACGAAGCCCGTCGCGAACAGCGCCCAGGTCTGGATCAGCGCCCAGGTCGGGTTCCCCGCCGGGAACATCAGCTCCGACATGATCACCGCCAGGCTGCCGAAGATGTAGAAGTCGTACCACTCGATCATCGTGCCCAGGCCCGAGGCGAAGATGATCCTGCGGACCGGGTAGTCCCTCGTCGTTGTGACGTCGTTCATAGGTGGCGGGATGATACCCTGCACGCAGCAAGCGCATGGGTCTGCTCCAGATCGTGATCGCCGTCTCGATCGTCGCTGTCGCCGCGTCGATCGTCTACCGTCAGCTCGTCGCTGCCCGCGCGGCCCGGATCCACAACGAGAACGGGCGCTTCGCGCGCGACATCCTCGACAACGCCGGCGAGGGCATCGTGGTCTACGACCGCGAGCTGCGGTACGTGCTGTGGAACGCGTTCATGGTCGAGATGACCGGCCTCGCGCCCGCGGACGTCCTCGGCAAGCGGGTCACGGACGTGTTCCCGAACCTGGCCGAACAAAGGGTGGACGAGATGCTCGCCCGCGCCCTCGGCGGCGAGACCGTGTCGTCTCCGGACGTGCACTACTACGTGCCCTCGACCCAGCGCCAGGGATGGGTGTCGTCGGTCTATCGTCCCTACATCGGCGACGACGGCGAGACCCTCGGCGTCATCGCCTTGATCCGCGACATCACCGAACGAAAAGCGGCCGAGCAGCAGATCGAGTATCAGGCCTATCACGACGCCGTGACCGGCCTCGCCAACCGCCATCTCTTCCAGGAGCATCTGTCGCTCGCGGTGGCGCTGGCGCAGCGGCGGCACAAGCAGGTGGCGGTGCTGTTCCTCGACCTCGATCACTTCAAGGTCATCAACGACTCCCTCGGCCACAGCGTCGGCGACGGGCTGCTGCGGGAGGTGGCGCGGCGGCTGAAGGAGGCCGTGCGCGACGGCGACACCGTGGCGCGCGTCGGCGGCGACGAGTTCACCATCGTGCTGCAGGACGTCTCCCATCCGCGCGAGGCGGCCGCGGTCGCACAGAAGGTGCTGCGCACCGTGGCCGAGCCGATGGCCATCCACGGACACCGGCTGTTCGTCACCACGAGCATCGGCATCACCGTCTTCCCCGACGACGGCACGGACGCGGAGACGCTGCTCAAGAACGCGGATACGGCCATGTACCGCGCGAAGGCCGAGGGGCGGAACACGTTCCAGATGTCGACGCGGGAGCTGAACCGGTCGACGCAGGAGCGGATGACGGTCGAGAACGGGCTGCACGTCGCGCTGGAAGCCGGCGAGTTCGCGCTCCTGTACCAGCCGCAGATCGACGTCGAGACCATGTCCATCGTGGGCATGGAGGCGCTGCTGCGGTGGCGGCATCCCGAGCGCGGCGTGATCCTGCCCGAGGACTTCATCGGCATCGCGGAGGAGCGGGGGCTGATCCTCAAGATCGGCGAATGGGTGCTGCGCCAGGCCTGCCGCGACGCGCGGCGCTTCCACGACCGCGGCCTGAAGAACTTCCGCGTGGCGGTGAACCTCTCCGCCCGCCAGTTCCGCGACCGCTCCCTCGGCGCCGCCGTGCAGTCGGCGTTGCAGGAGTCGGGCATCCCGGCCGAGTCGCTCGAGCTGGAGATCACCGAGAGCGTGGCCATGGAGAACGTGGTGCTGACCATGTCGACGCTGGAAGAGTTCCGGCGCGCCGGCGTGACCATCGCCATCGACGACTTCGGCACCGGCCACTCGTCGCTCAGCTACCTGAAACGCTTCCCCCTCGACGCGCTCAAGATCGACCGCGCGTTCGTGAGCGACCTCCCGGACAAGTTCGAAGACGCCGCGATCGTGAGCTCCGTGATCCAGCTCGCGAACGGGCTGGGGCTGCGCGTGGTCGCCGAAGGCGTGGAGACGGCGGAGCAGCTCGAGTTCCTCAAGGACGCCGGCTGCCGCGAGGTCCAGGGGTACTACTTCAGCCACCCCGTGACCATCGACGCGGTCGCGTCGCTGGTGTTGATGCCGCCACGCACGGCCGAGGGCAGCGTAGCCGCCCAACGGCCCGCATAAGCCTCCTCCGTCCCACAGAGTGGGACGGAGAAAGCTACGCGCGCAGCACTTCCCGCGCCGCACGCTGCCCGCTCTCGATCGCTCCCGCCACCGTCCCCGTCTGATCGCTGCTCGTGGCCTCCCCGGCGAAGAACAGCGTCTTCCGCACCGGCTTCGCCAGCGCGTCGTGCGCGTTCGCCCCGCCGACTGCCGCGTACGAATACGCGCACCGGCTGAACGGGTCGGCCTGCCAGTCGTGTGTGAACGTCCCCGCGAGCAGCTCGTCGATCCGCCGCCGTGGAACGTCCCACGCCTTCGCCATCGCCTGCAGCCCGCGGTCGATCATCGCGTCCGTTCCCTCGGTCAGCATCGCATCGGCCGCGTGCCCCCCGGCCCACCCCGTGAGCACCGGCGCGCGGAACGGCGCGGACGTCCACCACGTCGGCATGTGCCGGTCGGACGTGTGCAGGAAGTTGACGTCGTCCCAGAAACGCTCGCGGAAGCGGAAGGCGATCTTCACCACGTGCCCCGATTCCAGCTTCTCGATCGCCCGCTCCTTCTCCGGCAGCGGCGGATCGAACGCCAGAGCGCCCGCCTTCCACACGCCGATCGGGATCGTCACGATCAGCTTCGCCGCGCGGACGCGATGCGCGCCGCAATGCACCGTGACCGCGCCGTCCGACCACTGCACCCGCTCCGCGACCGTGCCGAGGAGGAGCTCCGTGCGCTGCGGATCGAGCCCGGCGCGCAGCCACTCGATCAGCGCGTCCTGCCCGTTCGCGATGCGGAACTGCTTGTTGTCCCCCTCCTGCTCCCCGTCCGCAGCGCGGAGAACGCTCGTGCTGATCCGGTCCGCGTGCGACGCGTGATAGCCCTCCACGAAATTGCACGCCAGTTGGCGCTCGCGCGGCGTGAGGTCGCGGCGCCGGCGCAGGAACTCGTCGAACGAGATGTCGCGCTTCAGCGCGCCGATCTTCCCGCGGATCCCGGCGATCAGTCCCCAGAAATCCTCGATGCGCTCGCGCCTGCCGTTCTCCGACCACCAGTGATCGTCCGGCAACTGCGCGGCGACCAGCGCCGCCGCGTCCACGATGTCGAACGTCGTGCCCACCTCGCCGTGTACGAACTCCGCGCCCAGCTCGATGGGGAGCGGCAGATCGGGGAAGTGCAGCGTGTGAATGCGTCCGCCGACGCGAGGCCGCGCTTCGACGAGACAGACCCGCTGGCCCGCTCCCGTGAGCGCGCGCGCCGCGGACAGTCCTGCCGCGCCGGCGCCGATGATGACGACGTCGTACTTCTTCACACCGGGCTTCTTCACGCGAGGCGCTGGTGCGGACTACATGCCGTGGCGCTACGAGTCGCCGACGATGTCCCGCCACGGGAGACGGCGGACGAGCTGGACTTTCTCGTCGATGTCCCCCTGCGTGGCTTTATCGCCGAGGACGCGGCGGAGGTAATCGACCTCCGAGGAGACCAGCCTGTTGTGCTTGGGAAGCAGGCGAGTCGCCGCGTTCTGCAGGTTGCGCTCCGAGACGGTGATGAGCTTCGGCGTTCTCTTGATTTGAGCGTCCATACGAATCGGCAACGAAGAATCGTGCCGAAATCATCCTAGCGCTCAGCTCACCGTTTTCGTGTGTTGGCCGTCACCCGTGTCGGTAACGAGCTGCGGAAAGCGAGCTTATCCTGCACGAACGTCTGCCGCGCCGGGACACAACCGCAGAGAGCGCAGCGCATCCCGTCGACGTGCGCCGCTTTGGAGTGACCGCAATGGGAACAGGGTTTCATTCGGGCCTCCATGTAGTTATTCAGATCAAGATCGATGCCGCTTTGAAGAGGTTAAAGCGGTTCGCACCCGGCCCGGCGTTTGGCTATTTCGGGTAGATTTTCCGGCCGTCTTCGCGCGCATTTCCCCCGATCCGTCTGCCCCGCGTAGAGGTCCTCCGTCCCCCTCTGTGCCTCTGTGTCTCTGTGGTGAATACCCACATGCCTCCTGCGAGGCGCGTTCGTATTCACCACAGAGACACAGAGACACAGAGGGGGACGGAGGGAGGCATATGGAGTCGGCGCGGTACCATCCCGTCCATGAGCGAATTCACGGATGCCATCAAGGCCGGCGACGCCGCGCGCGTGGCCGCGCTCCTCGACGCCGATGCCTCTCTCCTGACCGCACACGAGAACAACACCACCCCGCTCCTCCTGGCGATCTACCACGGCAAATCCGTCATCGCCCGCCTCCTCCTCGACCGCGGCGCCCCCGTCTCCTTCCCCGAAGCCTGCGCCCTCGGCGACGAAGCCCGCGTGCAGGAGCTCCTCGCCGCCGACCCCTCCGCGCTCAACATGCGCACCGCCGACGGCTTCCCACCCATGCCCATGGCCATCTTCTTCGGCCACGGCGCCCTCGCCCGCTGGCTCATCGACCGAGGCGCCGACGTCAACGCCCCCGCCGCCAACCCCCAGCGCGTCGCTCCGGTCCACGCCGCCGCCGCCACCTGCGACCGCGAGACCATGCGCATACTCCTCGAGCGCGGCGCCGACCCCAACGCCCGCCAGCAGATGGACTACACCCCCCTCCACGGCGCCGCCAGCCGCGGCGACATCGAGATGGCCCAACTCCTCCTCACCCACGGCGCCGACCGCGAGGCCAGGGCGAGCGACGGAATGACCGCAGGGGACGTGGCGCGCAAGTACGGGAAGGTGGAGTTCGCGGAGTGGTTCGAAGGAACCTAGCCCGTATTTGTCACGCGCTCCTGTCATCCCGAGCGTCGAGCGAGGGACCTGGGCGGGTGGGGTGGCAGGCACGGAGGCCAACACTGAGGGAGGCGACCCTCAAATTTGCCCGGTGGGGAGGTCAACACTGATGGAGGCGACCCTCAAATTTGCCCGGCCGGAGGCCAACACTGAGGGAGGCGACCCTCAAATTTGGCCGGCGGGAGGTCAACACTGAGGGAGGTGACCCTCAAATTTGGCCGGCGGGAGGTCAACACTGAGGGAGGTGACCCTCAAATTTGGCCGGCGGGAGGTCAACACTGAGGGAGGCGACCCTCAAATTTGGCCGGCGGGATGGTCAACACTGATGAAGGCGACCGTTACCGCGGCGACATCGAGATGGATCAACTCCTCCTCGCCCACGGCGCCTGAGCACAGCCCTTGGAGTGCGGAGGCAATCACCTCCGCTTTGATCTTCGGTTGCCTCAGCGCGTCAGGCAAGCGAATACGAAAGCGGAGGCGATTACAGGGCGTCTCAAAACCCATCGGACCGCCGGCGTCCCGCCGGCGCGTCCTCGGGAGGACGGAGCCTCTCGCCACGTGGCACGCTCCACCTCCCACCCGGGGCGGCGAGACGCCGCCCCGGCAGCCGGCGGAACGCCGGCGGTCCCAGGGGGTTTTGGGACGGCCTCCGATTGCCTCGGCACTTCAAAGGGTCGAACGCGTTCGGCCTAGCGGACTTCGACCCAGTCAGCTTTCCGGCTGAGGATCTTTCCCCTGAAATCGAAGAGCGTCATCCCGTTCTTCGTCGACACGGCGAGGTCGCGCCATCGCGTGTCACGGTCGAGGATGCGCAGCTCGTGGATCGTGTCGGCGGGAGACCGCAACAACTGGCACCAGCGCGGCGAGAGCTTTTTCGCGTCGATGCCGCAGACGCGATCGCTCCCCGTGACGGCGATGATCGCGTTGTGCATGTTGGTGGGACGCAGAACGGCCACGTTGAAGAGGCGGGCGGCGTAATCGTCGCTGGACCGCACGTTGCCTGCGCTGTCGACCACCGTTACCCGCGAACGATGCTTGCCGTTCCACAAAGCCACGATCTGAGTCGTGTGTTTGCGGAAGAGGTCTCCGGTTGCGAACGAAGCCAGGGACATGCCGTCCCCGGGGTGCGCCCACAGCTCTTTACCGTCGCGGTCATAGGCACGGAGTGTGTCGCCGGTGCCGACGACGACTTCGTAGAACGCATCCGCGTCGAGGTCGGCCGGTACGGCGTGCACGACGGGTTGAGCGAAGGTCTTGCGCCAGAGCGGATTCGTGTCGAGATCGTAGGCGGAGACCGTCGCGCCGTCCACCACGACGCGGATGGGGAACTTCTCGCTGCGCCAGCATTGCGCGAGGGGCATATTGCGCGCGCTGCCTTCCATGCTGACCTGCGTCGCGGGCGAACCGCCGGGCTTGTTGCTGGCCTCGATCCAGCGGCGCACTTCGCGCTCGACGTAGGTGTGCAGCGTCTCGGCAATGACCTGGCCTCGCGGCGCGGAAGCTTTGCAGTCCAGACCGTCCAGCACCGCTCCGGTGAAGACACCGTTCTGGCGGTCCTCGTCGTCGTATGCGACCTGGTCGGCGGCGGCGGCGTAGAAGATCACCTGTCCTTGCACGCGGGCCATCTTCTCGATCAGCGGCGCGGCGATCGTGCGATCGCGCCCTACGCTGCGTGAGCTGTTGCGGCGGTCCCGGCAGGCGTCGATGAAGACGAGCGAGCGGGTCGCCGTTCCCGCCGTGTCGAGCAGCGTGGCCAGACGAAGAGAGGTCTCGGGCGAGCCGATATCGGAAGTGGAGCCGAGGATGTAGGCGTCGCCGCGGTCGTCGAGGAAGCCGTGGGTGGCGAGGGAAAAGACGACCAGCCCGTTGGCGCCGGCTCTCGCCGTCTGTCGCTTCAGCAGCTCGAGAATGTCGCCCGCGGTCGCGTGCTCGACCTCGGCGCCTTCCTCTCGCAGTTCCTTCAGCCTCTGTTTCGATTCTTCCTTCCGAGGCTCGCCGGAGAGCGCGAGGATGACCCGCCCCGGAGGAACAAGGCTGGAGCGCTGATCGAGGGAGAACTTGTGCGCGAGGTCGACCGCGTCATCCGCCGCGAACGGCACATTGAGGTTCTCGTCGTGAGGAAACCTGTGCACGCCGACGAACAGCCCGGTTGACGCCGGTCGCCACGGTTCCACGAGTACCGTCTCGCGGCTCTTCGCTCGCTGCACCGATCTCCCCTCGGATCGCTCCTCCGGCCGGGTGAGGACCAGGACCGCGGTGGTGATGGAGATCGCGAGCAGAACGATGGCGAGAAGCAGTGACAGCCACGTCTTCATGACGTTCAAAGACACCGTTCGCGTGGAAAGTGTGGCGCGTACTTGACGAACTACCGCCGTGGTGTAACGCGGAACGCGTACCGATCGACCACGCCGTCATCGCCGCGCACGATCAGCGTGTACGTTCCCACGTCGAGGAACTCCCCGGGGATCGTCACGATGAAGGTGTCGTCGATCGGATGAACTCCGCCCGCGCTCCACAACCGCTTCGTGCCGCGCGCGATCTCGATCTCGTGCTCGCCATCCGGCGGTTGCGAGGGGACTACGGTGATGACGTACTCCCGCTCTCCCGCGGGCAGCTCTCGAGTCACGCCCGTTCCCCGCGTCAACAAGGGACTGAATTCATGATGCGACGAAGCCACAGCCGGCTCGCGATCCGGGCGATTCACGAGGAGCAACGCCAGGACCACCGTCGCGGCCACGGCGTACGCACGCAGCGCGAGCGGTTTGTGTTGCGGCTTCTCGACGCGCTCGTCGAGGAGCGGCGTGAGCTCGGGGGAGTAGACGAGCAGCGCGCGGACCCGCTCGGCCGCGGCGCCGGACAGCTCGCCATCGAGATACGCCATCACTTCCTCGGGAGAAGGCGGGCCGCCGAGGCGCTCGCGTTCCTCTTCGGCCCACGCGTTCAGCGCGTCGTCCCAGTCATTTTTCGTGATCATCGTGGTCTCCGAAAAGGCTCATCCAGCGCACGTCGGCCGGCGGCTCGCCGGCACGTGCTCGTATGAGCTCGAATGCGCGGGAGAGGCGCGAACGGACCGCCTGGTCCGTCAGCCCCAGCTTCGACGCGATCTCCTTCGATCGGAGTCCCTGCGCTCTGAGGAAGATGGCCTGCTGGGTCTCGGGAGTAAGCTCGCGCATGACTGCGAGGAAGCGGGTTTGGAACTGCTCGGTCTCCTGCCGTTCGATCAAGGTCTGCTCGGCGGAAGAGGTCTCGTCGGACGCATCAGGCGTAGCTTCCAACGAAGTCAACGGCCGGCGACGAGTAGCGAGCTTTCTGGCGAGGTTGAAAGCCGCCACGACCAGATACCGCCATTCGGCTTCCGGAGCGACATGATCCAGCCGCTTCCACGTGGCGATGAGCGTCTCCTGCGCGATGTCCTCGGCATCCTGCTCCGACTGACCGAAGCCGATGAGCTTCTTCGTCAGTGGTTGCAGATGACGGGCATACAGGTCGTCGAGGCGGCTCATCGATCCTGATGAAGAGATCCGGTTGCCGGACGTTTGTGGCGCGAGGCGCGCGGGCTACGTTCAGCGCGAGGCCGCGTTCTTCCGCGGCGCGACCGATTCGAATGCCACGCGTTCGATCGACCACCGGCTGGTCGTCAGTGCGCGAGTGGCGCGGGTGCCGCTCGTCGTCAGGAAGAGGAGCTCTTCGAGCGGCGAGAGCGGCTGGGTCCACTCCGGTACCCGCACACCGTCCCAGGTGAGGACGGACGGATTGGGGAGCGGCTCGTCGGTGGAGAGCAGGAAGTACGTGTCGACGCCGTAGGGGTGCGTGATGTCGAAGGCGCTGGCGTTGCCCAGGCGGATCTCGGTGGGGGCAGGGTCGCGGAGGGGGAAGCGGTTCTCGACCGACCCGGTCTCCGGAAAGGCGAGGAAGCTCTTGCCGTGGCTGTCGATGACGAACGCGTAGTAGTAGCGGGGCGTGATGGTCGAGGCCAGCGGCTGCGCTGCGCGGAGGACGACGCTGTAGGTATCGCCGCCGATGACGGCGCCGTCACGGACGAGCTCTTTGGTCTTCTCGCGCAGCAGGACCAGGCGGTACGGTGCGCGGGTATTGGGCGGAGACTCGAGCCGGTGCCAGGCGTGGATGCGCCGCAGGGTCAACACGCTCCTGCGCAAAGCCTCCACCGAATCGCGCAGCGTCCCGTCGCGGAAATCCTCGGCCACCCACGCGGTGCGCTGCGGCAGGCCGCTGTCGCGGCGCTCGTCGTTGCGGACGAGCGGGCGTAACCACGCGTACTCCATTCGGGATGCGTAACGCCCGGCGAGGATGTAGTCGGCATCCCGGGGATCATCGACCGGGACGATGCCTTCGCGGTCGGTGCCGGGCCCGATCCCGATGCCGTCAATGAGCGCGGCCGGGGCGGGGAACTGCACGAACAGCGACGCGCTGGGGTGCAGGCGCGCGATGGCCGCGAACAATGACGGCTCGTTGTCGAAATGCGAGATATTGCCGTCGTGGTCCAGCAGCTCCCAGCCGGTGCCTCGCGGACGCAGCACGTGCGTCGGCGCGGTATCGATCGGGTCCGCGACCCAGCGCGGTTTCCCGGCCGTCGCCAGCCGTCGGGCGAGTTTGGCGATCTTCCGTACGTCTCCGGAGACGCGAGGCGCCCACACCCGCAACGGCCGTCCCGGCGGCGCCGCCCAGCCGACGACTTCCAGCAGCGCTCCGGCGCGGACCGCCTGCGGCATGCCGCGTCCCGTCTCCATGCGCGCGATGCTGCGGCCCAGGCCGAGGATGGTCGTGACCCGCAGGCGCGCGGTCAGCGCGCGATCGCTCACGCAGCTCAGCTCGGTCCCGACCGAAAGGCCGTTCGCCCAGCCGCCCTGCAATACGATGTTTCCATCAGGCTCGACGCGCTCGACGGCGACGACCGGCCGGTCGCCCTGCCGGTCGATCCTCACGCCGAGGAACGGCCGCAGCCGCGCCTCGGCCGGGCCGAGCATGGCCGGCGCCTGGTAGGGCGTCTCGCCGCGCAGCCGGGCCTGCGCGCGAAGGAACGTCTCCTGCGCCGGCTCCCCCGCGACGGCATCGCGCATCGCGCGGATCCAGGCCCACGTGAACGAGCCGTGCATCAGATCATCGTCGCCCCGCGTCTCCCATGCAGGGTCGAGGTCCTGCGTCGATGCGAGCACCAACGCGCCGCGCTCGTCGGGGCGCGGCCCGTAGCGCGTCGGATCGTTGATCTCACGGCCTCGGCGGATGCCCCGCGGATGTGCACCGGTCGGCAGGCCGCGGAATCCCGAGCCGCTGTGGCAGTGATCGAGGATCAGCGTCAGATGCGCGCCGCGGTCGAGGATGCGATTGAACAGCGGGCGCAGCTCCTTGTCGCGGATGTCGGACGCGCCGAGGCGGGAGTCGGCGGGGACGATCGACTCGTCGAGCCGGTCCAGCTCGTCCGAGCTCGGATTCGGCACCTGCGAGCCGTGGCCGGCGTAGTAATAGAAGACCACGTCGCCTTTGCGCGCGGGCTTCACGAGATGCTGCTCGATGGACTGCAGGATGGCCGCGCGCGTGGCCTGCTGGTTGCGGAGCAGCACGATGTCGTCCGGATCGAAGCCGTAGAGCAGGACGAGCATCTCCCGCAGGATGCCGGCGTCGTTCGCGGCGCCTTTGAGATCGGGCCAGCCGCGATGGTCGGTCTTGACGCGCAGCGGCCGGGGAAGGGTGGATGCGGTGTAGTCGTCGATGCCGATCAGCAGCGCGCGGCGGCGGAGCGGGGTTTGGGCGTCGAGCGACGGTGCGGACAGGCCACAGGCCGCCAGCACCAGGAGTGCACATTGGAGGTGGCGTTTCATCGCCTCTGTTCTCTCTTTCGTAGAGAATGCTGCTTTCCTGTGAGACAGCGTTGGATGCTCGCCGTGGCGTTTGCGCTCGCGCTGCCGGTTTCCGGCGGCGTGACGCGCAGAGCGCAGCCGGTGCCGGACGGCCCGGTCGAGGCCTCGCAATCGGCGGCCTTGTTCGTGGGAGTACGGGCGTTTTCGCACGACCGCACGTTGACGGAGGTGCGGTATGCGGTGGACGACGCCATCGACCTCGCGCATCTGCTGGCGTTCGAGCGCACGCCGCGGCTGATCGAGCCGCGGCGGGTCGTTCTGGCGTTATCGGGCGAGGCCGAGAAGCCCGATTCGCGCCGCCGGCTCGAGGAGCTCGTCCGGGCCGGTGCGACGGTGCGGCCGGCCGGACATTCGGAGCTGCTGACGTTGCTGGAAGCGCAGGCCGCCGCGGTCGGACCGGCGGGCATTCTCCTCGTGTCGTTCGCCACCCACGGTGTGAGCGATCGCGGCGTCCAGTACCTGCTCGCGTCGGATTCGCTGCTGCAGATGAGCGGCACGAAGATCGCGGCCGCCGACGTGGAAGACATCGTCTCGCGGGCCGGCGTGCGGCGGGCATTGATCCTGTTCGACGCCTGCCGGCAGCGGCTGACGCGCGACACGCGTGCCGGCGCCGTCGATCCACGGTCTGCCGCGGCCTTGCTGCAGGAGATCGCGAACAGCGACGGCCGCGTGGTGTTGTCGGCCGCGGCGGCGGGGCAGTATGCGTACGACGACGACACATTGCGTAATGGCGTGTTCACGGCGGCGGTGATGGACGGCCTGCGCTGCGAGGCGCCGGCCGACGAGCGGGGATTCGTCACGGTGGATACCCTTTCTTCCTATGTCGAGGATCGGGTGCTGCAGTGGATCCGGCGCCATCGCGATCGCGACGCGCGCGTCGCGACGCAACTGCAGTGCGAGGGCGCGTCGAAGAAGATGCCGCTCGCGGCGTGCGTCAGCGGCAGACCGGCATCGTCTGCGCCTCCTGCCGAGTGATCGAGCCGTAGGTCCAGAGGCCTCCGTCCTGGTCCCTGTAGGCGACGGCGCGGAATTTCCGTTCCTCGGCGTACTGCTGCAGGCCGCCCGGATAGGTGGCGGACTCGCCGTCGCCGTAATGCAGCGTCTCGACCGTCGCGTCGTCCAGGGCGGTCCGCGTGCGGACGAGCAGGACCCGGCAATCGGTACCGGCGGCGTAGGCCGTCAGCTCGTGGAGTGTGTAGTTGCGCGTGAGCATCCGCGCGGACTCGATGGGGGCTTTCGCGTCGGGATTGAAGTCGCAGGCGGCGAGGGCCGCGAGCAGAGCGAGAGCAGAGAGGTGCTTCATGGAAGCCTCCTATGGAAAAGCGGTTCGCCATCGGGCGATGGCGAACCGCGGTACGGTGGGGAGCTTCAGGGAGTGTCGACCCGCGTCGGCGGGCAGATGGTGCGGTCGTACAGCGAGCGGCCGGCGTCCATGCGCAGGCGGTTGAGCAGCTCGGAGTAGACCGCCGTCGTCGGATGGACCGTCGACCAGCTCACCTGCGGCACGGTCGTGCCGCTCGGCGCGCCGGCGCGCGGCACCAGCCGCGTCTCGCGCGCGGGCGGGCTGTCCAGCAGCTCGTAGTACATCTCGAAGTGCTTGCCGACCTGCGGCGCGTTGTTGTTCGACGACGCCGGCGGAACGAACGGCGGCAGGTTGATGACGGCGATCTCCACCTGGCCGGAAGAGTCGGGTGTGAGGGTCATCGAGCGGCCGGTGCTGTTGTCGTGCTTCGTCTCGACGAGCTGGATGCTGCTGCCGGGGACCTCGATGTCGACGCCGACCCAGCTGCTCACGGCCTGGACGTACGCCGACGTGTTGCCGGTGCCGTCGAGGCGCTTGAAGTGCACGGGCGTGACGTCGCTGCCGAGGCGCGCGACACTGAAGGTGGAGAGCTCGCCGCTGTCGATGGTGAAGCGCGCGGCCACGATGGACGGCGGCACGGCGTCGAAGACGTCGGAGTCCAGCGTGCAGCCGCTGCCGCAGAGGTCCGAAAGGCTGGCGATCCAGGAGAAGTCGCCGCGCTGTGTGGACGTCGTCGGGATGACGTCCGTGCCGCGGACGCCGTCGACGATGTTCAGTGCGGGCAGGTTGCCGCCCTGGACCGTGAGGTCCGAGCCGGAGATCAGCCACGCGCTGCCGTTGCCGAGGGCGTCGGCGAGGGAGTCGAGGGCGACGGAGGGGGACTGATCGCGGAAGCTGAAGCCGGCGATCGTGGCATTGTTGGTCACGCAACTGCCGCTGCAGCCGCCGGCGCGGACATAGACGATCGGCGTGTGCGCCTGCATGGCGGCGCCGTCGGACGTGTGGTGCTGGTCGGCATTGAGGAGCAGGACGGTCACTTCCGTCCCGTTCTCATTGGGAACGAAGGCCATCAGGCCGGTGAAGAGAATCTTTGCGATGAAGCTCACTGTGTTTTTCCTCCTGTGCGGTGCGTGGTGCGTAAGGCGAGTCCGCATAGCCGACCGCCTGGAATGCCGCCCACGCTCTCGCGGGTCGTTTGTCCCGGAGCATTTCGAGCTGCGCCTTCCGGAGCGCAACTGCCACCTCGTCTCCGTTCCGATAGTGACGATGAAAAGACACCAGCAACTCGCGAGTTGTGGCGCTGTCCTTCACGTCCCATAACGTACCGACGACGGCCGGAACCCCGGCCGCAATGAGCGGCCGGACTAGAGGAGCGAGACCTTCGGGCCCGATGGATTCTCCGGACGCGGTGCTGCACGCGGCGAGCACGATGAGGCGCGTCTGGCTGAGGACCTCTGGCCGGGTGAGGAGTCGTTCTGCAGTGAGATCGCCCGAGCTGTTTCCCTCCGGAGCGAGAATGAGTCTCGACAGCCACGGGTCGTATGGGTTCGCGACTGCGTGACCGGCGAAATGGATGATGGTGGCGTTTCTGGCGGCGGTGAGGAATCGCTTGATGGATGCCTCATCGCCGAGAAGAAGGTCGGAGCCGGGGTATTCAGCGTGAAGTTGTCGCGCCTCGGCGGCTGCATTTGCGAGTTGCTGCAACTGGGACGTATCGGCAAGAGCGGGATCGCCGACGATGAGCACACTCGGGTCGCCGCCGCGAGAAAACTGTCGGTCGCGGAGCGTTGAGTACAGATAAAGCGACGTACTGCCTGCGACGGCGATGCTGCGGCGAGCGATGACGTATCCCTCTTTCTGGCTCTCCAGAGCAGCGAAGGGAAGCCCGTGCATGGGGCCGTCGGGGACGATGACGACCCGGCGGTGTCGCAAGCCCGCGAGCGGCGTGCTGAAGAGTCCATCGTACACGGCACGCATCGTCGTTGCCGGAACGTTCTGACCGGCGATGATCGCCGTATGGATGTTCTCGACCCAGGTGCGGATTGCTGTGCGGCCGACGCCGTGCTGGAACGGAATGATGCCCTCTCGCGAAAGGGCCCAGGAGTACGTCTTGTCCTCCAGAACCAGATACTGAAGGATCAGCGTGTCTTCCGGAATCGCCGCACGCATCTGTTCCAAAGCAGCCATGCTGTCGATTCTCCGGAAGCCGGACGGCATCGAAGCCGTCTGCAGGAGGAGTTGCAGCGGCTCGAAGCCGCGCGCCTGTTCTGCATAGAGGAACGCACCCTGGACGTCCTTCTGCCGGACATGGCGCTCGATCATTTCGTGATGCAGCGACTGGAAGCGGGAGAAGTAAGGTTTCCAGAGAGCTTCGTAGTGGCCGCGCGTAGTCATGTTGCGTAGCTGGATTGCTTCGTCCCGCAGCAGCGCCAGCGCCGTGGCCAGGTCATCGTTCGACTCGGGAGCTGTTCCGCGGGCCAGTCCTCGTTTGTAGTAGAGATGTGCACGATAACTGGCGTATTCATTCGGAGCGCGCTCGATGGCTTCGGTGAAGTGTTGAACTGCTTCGGGGAGCCGGCCCTTCGCGAACGCTTGATGGCCTCTCACCTCGGAAAGACGCATGTTGAGCAGTGGAAGGTACGCGGAATCCGCTGCTTTTGCGGACTCCGTGGCCTCCACAAGATCGCCTTCGGCCAGTGCGTCGTGACCGAGTGCGATATGAATGTCGGCACGCTCCCGGAGAGCGATAGCGTAGTGATGCTTCGCGTCCTGAATCTCGTCCGCAGATGCGTGGGTGATCGCTCTCTGAATTAGCTCGACGCCAGCGTTCTGAAACTGGAGCGCAATGGCCGGAAAGCCCAGGTCACGCGCTGCTCTGGCGGCGGCGGCGTACCCTTGATGGATAGCATCTAGGTCCGTAACACCGGAAAGAAGAGGTAACACGGCTAAGGCGTCGCGGAACGCCTCTTCGAATCTGCCAATCGTGCTGTAGTTGAAGGTTCGGCGGCTCAGGATTTGTGCTTTGCGGGTGGATGATTCGTTGAGCGCGAATGCCTGGTCATATGCCTGCAAGGCTTCGAAATATCGAGATTGCCCTTCCAGCGCGACGGCTCGCAGAATACACGTGCGGGTCGCGAGGTCCCGGTAGCCGTTGTCTAAGGCCACCGAAATGATTGGCTCGAGTAGGGACAGGCAGTCGCCTCCTGAACGGAACACCTCTCCTGCGGCTTTTTGGCGAGCGAGGAGCTGAAGGGGATTTCGCGCGTGTTCGAGCAGCTCGGCGGCTTGCGTGTATCTGGCTTGCTGAAGAGCCGTCACACCCTTCTCGAAAGCGGAGCGGTCGTGCGTTCGCGAAGCGGCGTCCACGACCGCGCGTGCGAACGGATCATCAAACACACCGGCGAGTAACCTCGCCTTCGGGAGGTCGATCAGAGCGGAGGTCTCGAAATAGTCCATCGCCTCTTTGGGGAAGGCCCGAGCGAGGCGGCGAGCTTCTAATGTGTCCCCGCGTTCGAGGGCGGCAGCCATCTTTTCGGAGCTCCAGCGGGGCGGCACGGCCTGCACCCGCTCGAGGTGCTTTCGCGCCTCCGACTTCCATGCCGGTGCGTCGTGCTGCAGGACCTCACTCCACGAGTGCTGTGCCTCGCGGGTGAGACCGAATTGCTGCTGAATGAGCGCGCGATTGAAACGGGCAGCGTCGGATTGCGACTTCAATGCTGCATCCAGCGCACGCAGCATGCTCACGGGGTCGTTTTTCCGTCGCGAGCGAATGAAGAACGCCGCGGCGAGATCCTCTTTAGAGTGCTTGCTGACTGCGGCTACAGCTCGATCGAGACAGTCGCCGTTCGCGCGGACCAATAGCGCGATTGCCTGATCGCGGGTCTCGATCTTTTCGTCGCACGAGGCGCGTACCTCATTCCATTCCAGCCGCGGCTCGACCGTACGCCACTTTTTGACGGCATTGGTGTCTGCTCCATCGTTACAACCCGCGACTGCGCCGCAGAGGATCGCAACAAAAGCCATGGCAACGAAAAAGAGTCTCTTCACGCTTTCATAAGATACGCGGTTCGCGAGAATGGATGCGAGCAATGACGATGCGAAGCAAGGGCGGTGGCAGTGACGATCTGTTTCGGTCCCTGTATGACCGCTATTCCGCGCGCATGTTGCGGTTTTTCCGGACGGTCTTCCGTGTCTCCGATGCGGAAGCGCAGGAGCTGACGCACGACTCGTTCCTACGGTTCTACCGGACCATGCACGAATACCGCGGCGAAGCCGAATGGGCGTTGCTCGAGACCATCGCGCGGAACGTGGGATACAACCGGGTGCGCTCGCTGACGACCATCAAGCGTGGTGCGGTGCGTCCGGAGTCGCTCGACGACACGGAGTCTTCTCGAAAGGATCCGGTGGCTGTGCAGCAGCACCCGCTGGATCGCATGATCGACGCGGAGCGCAGGACGCGCCTTCGCCGGGAAATGGCCGCTTTGCCGAAAGGGCAGAGGCAGTGCCTGCAGTTATGGCTGGATGACTGGAGCTACGAAGACATTGCGACGACGCTGCGCATCTCTGTCGACGCGGTGAAATCGCGCCTCCGCGATGCACGGCGGCTGTTGCGCGAACGACTGGGAGACGAAGGCGTGCTCCCGGAGGAATGAATCATGACCGACAAATCGGATTGGAAGGACGCGAGCCGCGAGCTGCGCGCGGACGAGCGGCGGAAGCTGGGCGATCCGCCGACTGCCGAAGAACTGCAGGCGTATTACCGCGGTGAGCTTTCGGAGCAAGAGGAAGACCGGATCCGCGATCTCATCGTCGCGTATCCCGAGTTGGTGCGGATGTACAGGGAGCCTGCCCCCGATGCCCCTCGGCCGGGCGATTCCGACTATGTCGGAGCGGATCAGGTAGCCTCAGGCTGGCGCACGTTACAGCAGCGCCTGCGACAGCCATCGCCAGCGCGAGTACAGGCTGTACGCGGCGAAGCGCAGCGCGGTGTGCTGTTGTACGTTCCGACTGCTGTCGCAGCTGTGTTAGCGGTCATCTGCTTCGGGCTTTACGTTCGCGCGGAGGGCCGCGCGCGGTACTTCGCTGAGCAGAGTAGGCAACCGCTGATCCTCGCGGCGGCCCAGCAACTCGATCCGGACGGAAATCGGGGGTCGGCCTCGCCGCTGCCGCTTCGCAAGGACGGTGAGGCGTATCTGCTCAAGCCGGTCCTCGTCAACGAATTTCGCTACTCGCGTTATCAGATCGAGCTGCGTGATTCGAACGATGCTCTTCTCTGGAGTAACCGCGATGCCCATCCGGCCGACGACGAGCACGCGTTTCAGATCGTTGTCCCGCATACCTTTCTTACCGAGGGACAGACTTACCGGCTGGGGATCTTCGGAGTGGATGGCCAAAAGTCGGAGCGGCTCGCCTCGTACGAATTCAAGGTTCCGGTGGAGTGACAATGCCCGTGACCCTCACGGCGGTCACGGGCATCGCAAATTCTTGCGCCAGGCCGAACGCCAGCGCGGTACCCCGTGTTTAGCCCTCCATGAACGACGAGAAAGCACTTCGCGAACACCTGGTGCGCCTGCTGGACTGGGACAGCGCGCACGTCCGATTCGATGATGCGGTGAAGGATTTTCCGGTGGAACTGCGCGGCACGCGGCCGGCCGGGGCGCCGCATTCGCCGTGGGAATTGCTCGAGCATCTGCGTATCGCGCTGTGGGACATCCTGGAGTTCTCCCGCGACGGGAAGCACGAGTCGCCGGAGTTTCCCGCGGGGTATTGGCCGGCCGCGCAGGCGCCGCCGTCCGAGGGGGCGTGGGAGGAGAGCGCGGAGCAGTACCGGCGGGATTTACGGGCGCTGGCGGAGCTGACGGCGGACGAGTCGGCCGACCTCTACGCGCCGATCCCGCACGGGAGCGGGCAGACGCTGCTGCGCGAGATCCTCGTGGCGGCCGACCACAACGCGTATCACGTCGGCCAGCTCATGATGGTCCGCCGCATCCTCGGCGCCTGAACGTCGGGGAAGGAACCGCGGGCGAAGAATACGTGCTCGGCGAGGCGCTGGAAGAGCGGCAGGCGCAGCATGGCGAACGCGGTCTCGAGCAGCGGCGGCGCGGCGGACGCGAGGCGCATGGCGTTGCGCATCCAGCGGCGGGCGAGGATGCGGGTGCGGAAGCGGTCGCCGGTGTATTGGGCGAGCACGGCCGGGTCGCCGGTCTCGAGGTAGGCGGCGATGACGTCGGCGGCGAAGGTGGAGAGGCGCATCGCGCCGTCGAGGCCTCCGGCGGTGAGGGGGGAGACGGCGCCGGCCGCATCGCCGATGAGGAGGCCTCGTTCGTTGGCGATGCGGCGGAGGATGCCGTTGACGGGAATCAGTCCGCCGCGGCGCTCGAGGGTGCGGCCGACAGCGAAGGGGAGGGTGTCGCGAAAGGTGTGCAGCGCTTTCGTGGCGTCCCAGCCTCCGCGCTGGTAGCCGGCGACGCCGACGTGCGCCTCTTCGCCGTCGTTCGCCACCCAGGCGATGTAGCCGGGCGCGAGGCGGGAGTCGAGGAAGCAGTGCAGCACGGGCTCGCGGGAGATGGGCGGGACGATCTCTTCCACGCCGAGGAGCATCTCGTGGTTGCGGTCGAGTCCGAGGTGCTGGGCGATGCGGGAGCGGGCGCCGTCGGCGCCGACGACGAAGCGCGCGCGCAGGCGCTCGCGGCGGCCGTGGCGGAGGAACGTCACGCCGTCCGCGTCGCACGACTCGACGCGGGCGCCGGGGATCCACTGCACGCCGGCGCTGGCGCACTGCTCGAGCATCTGGAGGTAGAGCCAGGACATCCGCCCGACGCGGAACTCGTCGCGGGCGGCGCGGATGTGCAGCGACTTGCGCGCCGGTGAATAGAGCACCACGTCGCGGATCGCGGGCCCCAACTGCTCCTCGGGCAGCGGGAAGTCTTCCCACGTCTTGCGCACGAAGATCCCGGTGGTGTGCACGGGCGCGGCGATGGAGGGCTTGCGGTCGAGCAGGGCGACGCGCAGCCCGCGCGCGGCCAGCAGGCGGGCCAGGCGGAGGCCGGCAAGGCCGGCGCCGATGATGGCGACGTCGGACGAGGGCGCAGGGGACAGGGCGCGGGGCGCAGTGGATTGCATGACGAGAACTTTACAATGCAAAGCACGTGCGCACAAGTCCGCGACGATCGCGGGTCTCCTGTCCCCTGTCCCCTGCCCCCTGCGCCCTTATTCGTGGCGCGAGAAGATCAGCGTCGCGTTCGTTCCGCCGAAGCCGAAGGAGTTGCTCAGCACGTGCTTGATGCCGGGGGCCGGGCGGGCGGTGTTGGGGATGTAGTCGAGGTCGCAGCCTTCGTCGGGGTTGTCGAGGTTGATCGTCGGGGGGAGGATGCCTTCGCGGATGGCCATGGCCGCGATCGCCGATTCCAGTCCGCCGGCGGCGCCGAGGAGGTGGCCGGTCATGGACTTGGTGGAGCTGACGGCGAGCTTGTAGGCGTGCTCGGCGAAGACGGTCTTGATGGCGATGGTCTCGATGCGGTCGCCGACCGGCGTCGACGTGCCGTGGGCGTTGATGTACTCGATGTCCGTGGGCTGCAGCCCCGCGTCCTTGAGGGCGCGCCGCATGACGCGCACCATGCCGTCGCCGTCTTCGGAGGGCGAGGTGATGTGGTACGCGTCGCTGGTCATGCCGTAGCCGGTGAGCTCGCAGTAGATCGTGGCGCCGCGGGCGAGGGCGTGCTCGCGCTCCTCGAGGATGACCACGCCCGCGCCTTCGCCCATGACGAAGCCGTCGCGGTCGCGGTCCCAGGGGCGCGAGGCGCGCTCGGGGTCGTCGTTGCGCGTGGACAGCGCGCGCATCGCGGCGAAGCCGCCCACGGCCAGCGGCGTGACCACGGCCTCCGAACCGCCGGCGAACATGACGTCCGCCTCATCGCGCTGGATGATCCTGAACGCGTCGCCGACGGCATGCGCGCCGGTCGCGCACGCCGTGGCGGGAGCGGAGCTCGGTCCCTTGGCGCCGAAGCGGATGGAGATCTGCCCGGTGGCGAGGTTGACGATCAGGCCGGGGATGAAGAAGGGGGAGATGCGCGACGGCCCCTTCTCGACGAGCTTGCGGTGCATCTCCTCGATGAGCGGCAGCCCGCCGATGCCCGACCCGATGATCACGCCCACGCGGTCGCCATCCTCGGCCTGGGTGTCGAGCTTCGCGTCGTCGACGGCCATCTGCGCGGCCACGACGGCGTAGTGGATGAAGGTGTCGGACTTCTTGACCTCTTTCTTCTCGATCCACTTTTCGGGCTCGAAGCCCTTGACCTCGCCGGCGATGCGCGCGGCGTAGGCGGTGGCGTCGAACTTCGTGATCGGTCCGATGCCCGAACGACCTTCCACCAGTCCCTGCCAGGTGGGCTCTTTGCCCACCCCCAGGGGGGAGATCATTCCGAGACCGGTCACCACGACCCGACGTTTGTTCAAGAAAGTCGCTCCTTCACACACGTAGGGCGGGCTTGCTGCCCGCCCCGGAAGCAGTCGAATGGAAAAGCGGACTACGCGGACTTGCCGGCGCCGCCGGCCGCGCGCTTGTCGATGTACTCGATGGCGTCTTTGACCTTGCGGATCTTCTCCGCGTCATCGTCGGAGATCTCCACGCCGAACTCCTCTTCGAATGCCATGATCAGCTCGACGGTGTCGAGCGAATCGGCGCCCAGATCCTCGACGAACGACGCGTCCGGAGCCACTTCCTCCGCGTCCACGCCGAGCTGCTCGACGATGATGGCCTTGACCCTGTCCTGTACCGACATCGGTATGTCCTCCCTCAAGTTGTAGCAGTGCGCGTTTTAGCACAGAGCTGTCGTTTCGCACAAAACCGGATTTATCATTCGCCGCGCGTGCCAAAACGAATCTTCTCCTACGAACAGGCCACCGCGCTGCTGCCCGAAGTCGCACGCATCACCGGCGAGGCGGTCGAGCGCGTGGAGCAGTCCCTCTCCGAAGAGCCCGCCGAGTACGAGCGCATCGTGACCGAGTGGGCGCAGTCCGTCATCGGCATGGGCGTGGAAGTGAAAGGCCTCTGGCTCGTCGACTTCGACAGCGGCGGCGGCTACTACTGCTGGCGCTATCCGGAGCCGGCGCTGGAGTACTTCCACGGCTACGAGGAAGGCTTCGGCGGCCGCGTGAAACTGAACTGATGGCGCTCCGGGCCGTTGCCTTCGATCTCTGGGAAACGCTGATCACCGACACGCCCGAGCTGTCGAAGCAGCAGGAGCGCCTGCGGCTCACGCGGATGGAGGAGATCCTCGCCGCGCACGGCTTCGGCGAGCTGGCGGACCGCATCGAGCACGCCTACCGCGCGCTGTGGCACCGCTGCCAGGACCTCTACTGGTCGATGGATCTGGACGTGCCGTGCCGCCGGCAGATCGAACATTTCCTCGAGGAGCTGGAGCTCGCCCCGGCGTCGTTCGAGGAGCGGGTGCTGGAGGCGCTGGAGGACGCGTACGCCGGCGCCGCACTGGAGATCCTGCCGAAGACGGTGGAGGGGGCGGAGGAGCTGCTCGCCGCGCTGAAGGCGCGCGGGCTGCGGGTGGGGCTGATCAGCAACACGGGACGGACGCCGGGGTCCGTGCTGCGGACGATCCTCGAGGAGCTGGGGCTGGCGCGGTCGATCGACGTGATGGTGTTCTCGAACGAGCACGGCGAGTGCAAGCCGCAGGTGTCGATCTTCGAGGAGCTGCGGCGCGGGCTGGGCGTGGCGTACGAGGAGATCATGTTCGTGGGGGACAACCCGTACGCGGACGTACACGGCGCGCAGCGGGTGGGGATGAAGGGCGTCCATTTCGACCCGCCCACGCGGGGCACGGCGGTGGCGCCGGCGGTGGAGCACGGGTTGGAGATCGTGCCGCACGCGCGGATCACGGCGCTGGGGGAGCTGCTGCCGGTGATTGGAAGGATGAAGGATGAAGGATGAAGGCCGGAAGGATGAAGGCCGGAAGGATGAAGGCCCCCGTGTCATCCCGAGCAGGTGACGGCACGCTGCGCCGCGCCTGAGAGAAAGAAACCTGCTTGAGTATGTCGGACTCATAGCAGATCGCAAGATGTTGATTGCAAGCAGCTTGTGGCTCGCGAACAACGAGTTTCTTGGAAGC
>DASUSN010000159.1:0-39123 GCA_036375075.1 Thermoanaerobaculia bacterium
GCCACGTGGCGAGAGGCTGCGGTCTCCCCAGAATGCGGGCGGCGGGACGCCGCCCGCTCAGCCGCCGGGACGGCGGCGGTCCGGGTTTGAGACAGCCTCCGATTGCCTCCGCACTCCATATGGCACCGCTGCCGATTCGTGCCGCCCGTGAAGAAACGCTCAGCGGGCCCTGGCGACGTAGAGCGCGAGCACTGGCAACGCCCCTACCGCCAGGCCGAGGGCCAGGCCCGCGAGGCCGGCGAGGCCGACGTGGAGGCAGCCGGCGGCGCCGAGGGTCACGGTGACGCTGATGGCCGCGAGCCAGAAGCCGGGCGACGGGCGTTCGCCGAGGAGGCCGGCGCCGGCGAGGGAGAGCGCGCCGAAGAAGCCGCCCGCGACGGATGCCGCGGGGAGGAAGCCGCAGATGATGGTGGAGCACACCGGGGAGATCCAGCTCGTGACGACCGGCAGGAGCAAGGGACTGAGGCCGGCGATCAGGCCGATGTTCGCGCCACGCGCGTAGTCCTGGCCGCGCCAGTGGCACAGGACGAGGAGCGCGCCGAGGGTGGCCAGGAGGAGGAGCATGAGCATGCCGCGGCCGGCGGCCATGCACGGATAGAGCGGCAGGAGCGCGACCGGCAGGACGAAGAGGGCCTGGCGCAGTCCCTTCTTCACGCGTCCGCGCTCGTAGGCGTGGCGGGCCGTTGCGAGCAGTACCGCGTCATTCATGGTTGAGCCTCCAGGCGGCGCGCATCCGTTCCCGCGCTCGCTGCAGCCGCTTGCGGAACCCCGCCCCGATCGTGCGCTCGTCCAGCGCGTACCGCAGCAGCGCATCGCGATCCTCGGGGCGCAGCGTCGCCAGCGTCTGATCGACGGCCGCGGCGAGGTCGGCGGCGATGGCGCGCTCTTCGGGCGTCGCGGCATGCAGCGGGAGCTCGGTTGCGTCGTCGAGCGTGCCCGTGTCGCGCCGCCGCCACCAGCGCCGGCGGACCGTGCGGATCTCCCACATCGCCAGGCCGATCGCCCAGGCGACGGCATCGCGCGCGGGGTCGAACTCGCCGGCCCGCTCGAAGAGCTTGAGCAGCGCACCCTGCGCGGCGTCGTCGACGTCGGGCGGAGGCAGATAACGCGCGGCCAGCGAGCGGACGACGGGCCACAGGTGCGTGAATACGCCCTCGAACGCCTCGCGATCTCCGTCGGCGAGGCGCGTCAGATCGCGCTGCAGCTCCGCGCGGGCCCGCGGGTCGAGGATCACCGCCCTCCTTTTTCTGCCTGCACCCGGCGGATCTCCTGCCGCGCGGCTTCGAGGTCCTTCTGAAACGCCGGCTCCTGCTGCAGCCGGCCGACGAACTGGCGCGCGAAGACGCGGCCGGACTCGGAATCGCTGGCGAAGTGGACGCCGAGGATCTCGCGGGAGTAGGCCATGTCCCGGGCGTTGCGGAGGAAGAGGTCGCGATGTTCGGGCAGCAACAGCTCGTAGACGTATGCGGCGACGTACGAGTTACTCGAGTGCCCGCTCGGATAGGCGGGGAAGTTCGGCGTCTCCAGGTTCTGCAGGCGCGGCTCGATCGTGTACGGCCGCACGCGATTGAAGCGGAACTTCGCCGCCCAGAGGTAATAGCTCGCGTCCGACCACACGCGGGCCATGAAATCGGCGGTGACCGGCAGCGAGCCGGGAGAGAACCAGGGGCCGAGCTGGCGGCCCATGTGGAAGAGGTTCTGCCGCATGCGCGGCCAGTCGGCGTCGCCCGGCTTCACGCTGAGCCGGTAGTACACGCCCGCGAGCTGCTGGGCGTACGCGATCTCCTCCGGCGTCCGCTGCGCCTGCAGCTCGAGGAGATGATCGAGCTCTGCGCGCGTCTGCGCCGAGCTGTTCGCGGGGAACTCCGGCAGGGGAAAGGCGGCCGGCGGAACGTCCAGATAGGCCGGCGCGACGTCGAGCACCTTCAGGTAGCCGGGGCTCATCGCCGACAGCGAGAACTGCTGCCGGTCCAGGCCGCGCTGCCCGTCCCGCGGCTCGCCGCTGAGCGATGCGAGCCTTCGATAGTGCTCCGGGGAGTCCGCCACCCGGAACTTCCCGGCGCCGGCCTCGGTGTCGCCGATGGCCGCAGGGCTGAGGATTGCCGCGAAGAGTGTGACCAGCAGGAAGCGCATGGAGTGTCCTTTCCGTCAGTAGAGCGCGCACCTGCTCTAGGCGCGAGCCGCGCGCGGCGTGACAGGCAGCACGATCAACGTTCGGTTACAGGCGACGGGTCCCCCTCCGATTCTACATATGCATCTTGACAGATGTGAGGCCAGGACCTATCTTGCAAGTGATATTCGTTAAATTGCATATGAGGAGACGATCCATGTCCGCTGAAGTTCAGGTTCTCAAGGCCCACGTTTCGATCAACGTCCGCAACGTCGAGCGCAGCGTCGAGTTCTACCGGAAGATGCTCGGCATCGAGCCGGCCAAGGTCCGCACCGGCTACGCGAAGTTCGACGTGCAGAATCCGCCGCTCAACCTCGCGCTCAACGAAGTTCCCGGCCTCGCCGAGGCCGGAGCGCTCTCCCACCTCGGCCTGCAGGTCCGCTCGACCGACGACGTGCTGGCGTTCCGCACGCGGTGGGCGGAGGCGGGGCTGGTGACTCGCGACGAGATGCAGACGGACTGCTGCTACGCCACGCAGGACAAGACCTGGGTCCACGATCCGGACGGCAACGAGTGGGAAGCGTTCGTGGTGCTGCAGGACAACCTGCCGGAAGTGACCGGCGCGGCCGCGACCTCGTGCTGCACGACGGCCGGCGCCTGCGGCGGGACCGCGAGCGCGTAACCATCGGAGCGCCGGCCTCCTGGCCGGCCGCTACGCCGGCTTCCAGCCGGCACGGTTCTTCGCGAGAGCCGTGCCGGCAGAATGCCGGCGTAGCGGCCGGCTGGAAGCCGGCGCTCCGCGGCGCCTCATTGCCCTGCGTTCATTTTCCAGATGCCGCGGCCGAAGGTTGCCACCACGAGCTCACCGCTTTTCGCGTGGTAGACCACGTCCGACACCGTGACCACCGGCATGTTGCGACGCTCGGACTGCCAGGTCTGGCCGCCGTCGCGCGTCGAGTAGAGTGCAGCGTCGGTCGCGAGCCACATCCGGTTCGGGTCGGTGGGGTCGAGCGCGAGCGCGTTGGCCGGGACGTCGGGCAGGTCGCCGGAGACGTTCTGCCACGTCGTGCCTCGGTTCCGGCTGACGAAGACTTTGCCGGGCGTGCCGGGAGTATTGGCGTCGTAGCCGTTGAAGACGGCGTAGACGGTGTCGGCGCTGTCGTAGCCGGCCACGATCTGGCTGACGAACCGGTTCGGGAGTCCGGTATTGAGCCGCGTGGCGGCGGCGGTGCCGGAGCCGCTGATGTCGTAGCGATACACGGAGCCGGTGCCGGTTCCCACCCAGACCACCTGGCGATTGACGGGTGAGACCGAGATCGACGTCGGAACGCCCACGGTATTCGTCGCCGGCCCGATGCGGACGGAATCGGCGCCGCGCTCGGTCGAGCGGTAGAGCGCGCGGTCGCTCGCGCCGTACGTGATGGACGGATCGACGGGATCGAGCGCGAACACGGGGACGAAGCTGGTGGTCTCGCCGTTGTTCAGGTCGAACTCTTCCCCGGCGAAGACGCTCAGCTTCCATCCCGCCGCCTCGGAGAATTCCTTCGTGCCGCCGTCGTCGTGGCGATGGACCTCGAACTGCGTTCCCAGGTAGATGCGCTTCGGATCGACCGGATGGAAGAAGGCGACCGTTCCGTCCGCGGCGCCCCATCCCTGCCATTCGCTGCCGTTCCAGTACGCCGCGGAGTTGTCCTGCAGCCCGCCGAGGAGGATGTTGGGGTCGTCCGGGTGCGCGGCGATCCGGTAGAACTGCAGCGTCGACAGACCGTTGTTGAGCGTCTCCCACGTATAGATCCCGCCGGCCAGCGGGTCCGGCAGCCGCCGCGGCGCCACGGCGCGGCGCTTGTGGCCCGAGCCGGGGCCCGGCAGCGAGCCGCGGAAAACGCCCCCGTCGCCGGCGACGTAGACCCGGCCGTCCGCGCCGCGCACGATCACGTGGATGTCCGGATGCACGATCTTCGCGTTGCTCACCGCCACGCATGGATACACCGGGACGCCCGCCTGCGTCCGTGCCGGCTCGGCGCTGATCTGGGTGCAGTGCGGCGTGATGTCGCTCCAGCTCTTCCCGCCGTCCCGGGACTGGTACAGGACGCCGCGCCACGGCAGCTCGAGCAGGCGCGCCGGGTTCGCGAAGGGCTCGCCCGCATAGCGCGAGTAATTTGCCGCGCCGCCGAGGATCACGTCGTCGGGATTGGCCGGATGGACGGAGATGACGTTGTCGTACCAGCACTGGAAGCCGCAGTAGTCCGGCACGCCGTCGTGGCGCGTGCCGAGCCAGCTCCACGTCTCGCCCGCGTCGGTGGACTTGAACAAAAGCGCGCCGTTCACGCGCCGGTCGGAGGCGTCGAAGATGCCGTTGCCGTTGACGTCGAGGCGCACCTGGAGGGCGTCGTAACCGGCGTAGAGGACCTGGGGATCGGACGGCGCGGCGGCGATCTCGATGATGCGGAAATCGACCTCGCTGGCGGGATTCGGCAGGCGGTTCGCCAGTTGGAATCGATTGTTCGTGATCTGGTAGCTGATCGCCGAGGGGTTGGCCGGGAAGGTGCCGTAGCCGGGGGCCGCCTTCAGCGGCGTGACGTAACGCCAGGTCGCGCCGCCGTCGGTCGAACGGATGATCCCGCCGTGGTACTCGCTCACGTACATCAGGTTCGGCGCGGCGGCGCCGCCGTATTCGAAATCGCTGAAGCCGTTGCTCATCGAGCCGCTGACAGGATGGCGCTTCGCGGCGTGCAGGAGCTGCCAGCTCTCGCCGTCGTCGGTCGACTTGAAGATGCCGGTCTGCGGCAGGTTGGCGGGCAGGGTCCAGTTGAGCGTGCGCGGAGCGATCGTGGCCGTGGTCAGGTAGAGCGTCTTGCCGTCGCGCGGGTCGACGTGGAGGCCGGTGATCGCGGTGAAGTTGAAATCCCACCCGCTGCCGCTCGCGGGGAGCAGTTGCCAGGTCTCGCCGCCGTCGCGCGAGCGCGCGAGGCCGAAGCCGCGCAGGGGACCGGCGCCCCGCGCTTCGCCGGTGCCGGCGAAGACGAGACCCGGATCGGACGGGCTGAAGCGGATCACGCCGACGACGAGCGTCGGCAGGTCCTGGCCCACTGACCGCCAGTTCGCCCCCCGGTCCGTCGTCTTCCAGATCCCCCCCTCGGCCGTCCCGAGGAGCATCGTGTCCGGGTTGCCCGGATGGATCGCCAGCGTCGACGCGCGGCCGCTCACGTCCTGCGAGCTGGCCAGGCTGTAGACCAGCTCGGGCAGGGGGGCGGGTCCGATGTTCGTCCACGTCCCATCGTCGGCGGACAGCCGGAGCGTCCTGGCGCTTTCCCGGAGGAGAGCGGACCGGTGCGCGGCGATGGGGATCGACCCGGCCGGATAGGCGCGCTGTTCCCAGAACCAGCGGTTGCGCTCCTCCGGATTCTCCCTTTCCTCCCGCCCTTCCGGTTCGGGAGCTTCCAGGACAGCCGTGCGGCAGGAGAGCGCCGTCAGAACGGCGAGGAAGGCGAACGACGCGATGAGTCGACGGCCCAGCATGCACAAGCCTCCATGAAGCGGGATTGATCTGAAGCGACCATTGTGCGCTCCGCCGGGCCGGGTGGGGCGGCGGGGAGGCAGGCGTTTGCAGGATTGTTTGGGTTCCTCGGTTCCTCGGTTCCTCGGAGTTCCTCGGGTTCCTCGGTTCCTCGGTTCCTCGGGTTCCTCGGAGTTCCTCGGAGTTCCTCGGGGGGGGGAGCCCTCCACGCCGAGGAACTCCGAGGAACCGAGGAACTCCGAGGAACTCGGTGATGCAGATCGCAATCTTTCCACCCCTCCTCTTGTAGTGTTGAGGAAAGTCAGATCCGTGGGTCCGGGCGTTCTGTCCGGAGGAAGGTATTGAGTCGTATGCGATTGCTTCGTCTTTCCACCCTTTGTGTCTTCATGTTCACCGCCACCCTTTACGCCGCGAGCCCGGGCGACGTCGTCATCACCGAGGTTGCGTGGATGGGCACCACCGGCAGCACGGCCGATGAGTGGATCGAGCTGTACAACACCACCGGCAGCTCGATCAGCCTGACCAACTGGACGCTCATCGCCGCGGACGGCACCCCGAGCGTCACGCTGAGCGGCTCGATCGCCGCGTACGGCTACTACCTGCTCGAGCGGACGGACGACACCTCCGTCCCCGGCGTCACCGCCGACAAGATCTACACGGGCGCGATGGTGGACACCGGCGAGCAGCTCGTCCTGCGCGACGCCGGCAGCACCGTCATCGACACCGCCAACCAGAATGGCTCGTGGTTCGCGGGGACCACGACCGGCCGCGCGACGATGAGCCGCACCGATCCGAACGGCTCCGGCACGTCGTCGGCGAACTGGCACACCGCCACCGCCGCCTACTCCATCGGCCTCGGCACGCCGCGCGCGGCGAACCTCTCCGCCGGGACCTCCGACGACTGGTACGCGCTCTACTTCACCGATCACCTCAACACGGTCATGCCCGACTACGGACCGAAGACGATGGCCAACGCGCTCATCGCCGCCATCGACGGCGCGGCCACGTCCATCGACTTCGCCGTCTACGGCTTCAACGGCAACGAGGAGCTCATCGCGGCGCTGGATGCGGCGCAGGGGAGGGGAGTGACGGTGCGCGGCGTCGTCGACTCCTACCAGAGCGGCTTCTATCCGTACCGCGCCACCGAGACCGTGGTCGAGAAGATCGGCACCGTCGTCGCCGACATGGACGACCGCATCATGCACAACAAGTTCTTCGTCATCGACGAGCGCTGGGTGTGGACCGGCTCGACCAACATCTCCCGCCCGGAGATGGAGGCCGAGTACTACGGCGACCTCTCCGTGCTCATCGACTCCACCGCCCTCGCCGCGGTCTACACCACCGAGTTCGAGGAGATGTACGCCGGCGATTTCCACGACGAGAAGACCGACAACACCACGCACGTGCTGCCCACGCTCGCCGACGGCACGGTCATCGAGAGCTACTTCGCGCCGACCGACGACGCGGAGACGAACGCCATCGTCCGCGCCATCGACCAGGCGGTCACGAAGATCAACATGCGCACGTTCTTCCTCACCAGCCAGCCCATCGTCGACGCGCTGAAGGACGCCAAGGACCGCGGCGTGACGGTGCGGGTGATCCTCGACGCCACGTCCGCGCATAACGCGTACAGCCTGCACGGATCGCTGCGCAGCTACGGGATCTCCGTGAAGGTCGAGAACTGGGGCGGCACGGAGCACATCAAGGCGCTCTCCGCCGATGGCCGCGTGGTCGTCCTCGGCTCGCAGAACTTCACGCTGTCCGGCAACACCCTGAGCGACGAGAACACGCTCTACATCCGCAACTACCCGATGGCCACCGCGTACGACGCGGCGTTCGAGACCGCGTGGAATTCGATCTCCAGCACGTGGCTGACCGCCGATCCCGATCCCGAGTCGGCGGACTCGCCGGGATCGCTCTCCGACCTGATCGACAACGATCACGACGACCTCACCGACGAAGGCGCCGCCGAGTCGATCAACACGACCAGCACCGCTGACGGAGCGATCAACGTCTACTTCAACCGCGGCGCGATCCCCGCGGGCGCGACCACGAGCAATGTCGCGAACTACAACGTCAACCTCGAGGACCGTCTCACCGCCCGCATCGCGGCCGCGACCACTTCAGTCGACGTGGCCACGTACGAGCTCGAGCTGCCGGACATCGTCGACGAGCTGATCGATCGCGCCGACAACGGCGTCACCGTGCGCCTCATCGCCGACGCAAAGGACCCGCTCAACGAGGACCTGTCCGAGGATGCGAGCTACAAGACGGCGCGCGTGTACTACGAGAAGATCCTCCGCGGGGCGGACAACACCCTCGGCACCTCGGACGACGGTCACATCTTCGCCGACTCCGCGATCTTCGCCGTCGAGGACTCGACGTTCCGCACGAATCACGGCCTGCCGTCCAGCCCGAGCGATCTTCCCTCGGTCACGGTGAAGGTGGGCACGGCCACGAAGAGCGGTTATCTCCTCGCCGACGGCGAGTTGAAGAGCACCACGGGCGGTCTGAACAACTACTACTCCTGGGGCGACCAGATGCACAACAAGTTCGTGATCGTCGACGACACGTGGGTCTGGACGGGGAGCTGGAACTTCACCGTCAACGACACGTTCGGCTCCGACGCGAACCGCACCGCGAACATCCGCTCCGGCCACACCAACCACGGCGTCGAGATCCGCTCCGCCAGCCTTGCCGCGGCGTACACCGCCGAGTTCGAGGAGATGTGGGGCAGCTCGACGGCCACGCCGGACATCAACGCGTCGGCCTTCCACAGCCGCAAGGTCGACAACGGCACGCACTCGGTCTACGTGGGCGGCAAGCTCGTCGAGGTCTACTTCTCACCGTCCGAGGGTGCGCTGGCGCGGGTCAACCAGGCGGTGTCGCAGGATGCCGACGAGTCGGCGCGTTTCTGCATCTACGCCTTTTCGGACCAGACCCTCACCAACAACCTCAAGTCCCTCTGGGAAGGCTCCACTTCGGAGTCTACCGGGACGCTCACCGGCTTCAAGCTGCAGGGCGTGATGGAGAGCGGCTATTGGGATGCGTACTGGTCCGCTTCGATGGACATGACGGCGCGGGACGGAACGCCCGACCAGAGCACCAAGTGGAACAACAAGGCCGCCATCGGCTTCGACGGCGAGGACAAGCTCCTCCACCATAAATACATGATCGTGGACGAGGGCACGGCGAGCGATCCGTTCGTCATCACCGGCTCGATGAACTGGAGCGCGAACGGCGAGGACACGAACGACGAGAACACGCTCATCATCCACGACGCGGCGATCGCCAACCAGTTCTACCAGGAGTTCGCCGCGCGGTACTACGCGGCGTACGGGATCGTCGACTTTCTGAAACCGTAAGCCTCACCCTGATCCTCTCCCCGCGTCAGCGGGGAGAGGATCTGCGGAGGCGCACCGCGCGGCGCCGTCCGGCCTTGAATTCGACCTGCGTCACGTTGTTCGTCGCCTTCGGGTCGTTGTGCGCCGGGCTCACGGAGGCCGAGTGGCGGAACGCCGGGAACCCCGGTTGCCGCTCGATGGCGACCGTGATCGTCGCCGTCGCTCCCGGCGCGAGCGTGCCCAGGTTGCAGGAGACCGACCAGAACTCCGGCGGAGGCGGGGTCTGGAAGATCGACGTGAGCTCGGGCGCGGCACAGGTTCCCTGCGACGGGGTGACGTTCCCGTACTGCACCCGCTCGACGAAGTCGTAGCGGCTGCCGTCGTCCTGCAGGGTGTTGTAGACCAGGACGTCGTTCACCGTGTCCGGACCTCGATTCGTGATGGTGAGGGTGATGGTGTCGCCGCGAGTACTCTTGATCGCGAGATCCGCGTCCGGCCCGGCGTGGCTCAACTGGAACAGCTCGTTGTTGCGCTCGAAGAAATCGACCGACGTCGACGAGACCGTGACCCGGTTGACGACGTCCGCGACTCCCAGAGATGGCGTCGGCTTGACCACCAGCCGGAACGTCGCGTCCGCGCCGTTCGGCAGCGTCAGGATGCGGAACCGGATCTCCGGTCCGCCGGGCAGCGTATCGAAGACCCCCGCCGGTCCGGTGACCTGTTCGAACGAGACGAGCTCGGTCTGCAGCGGCAGGCGATCCGCGATCACCACGTCATGCGCGTCGAGCGGGCCGAGGTTCTTTACCGTGAACGTATGCGTCACCGCCGTGCCCGGGCGATAGCGCTGCAGGTCCACGGAGCCCGTCACCTCGAGGTCCGAGGCGGGGAGGACGACCGACGTGATCGTGGCCGAGTCGTTTGCGGGATTGGGGTCCGGCTTCGACGTCGTGAGCGTGCCCTGGAGCGTCAGCACCGTTCCGGGAGCCACCGACGGCGCCACCCGGAAGATCAGAGGGCAGGAGCGCTGGGGGAGCACCTCATTGTCCATGCGCGCGGACCACGACAATACGCGCGCCTCCGCGTCGAACGCGATCAGCCCGTCGCTGCCGAAGCAGGCAGCGGGCGGCTCCAGGCCGGGGGGCACCGTGAGGCGCACGACGAACGGCTCCTGTACCTGCGTCCACCAGTTGGCGTCGACGACCGGGGCGTAATTGACCTCGCCGCCGGGAGTCGCGACCCCGCCCTGAAGAAGCGAGAGCGAGTAGTCCACGACAGTCTGCCCCCACGCACCGGTGGACGCAGCGAGCGTTCCGAGAAGCAGGACGACGCGGATGGCTTTCATGGTGTGCAGCACTCAAAATAACAAAGCGAAAGCTCATCCGTCAACGAGGGGTCAAGTGGTGTCAGAGCCGGAAACTTAACTTAACGGGCGGCAGCGGAGCGTCAAGTTAAGTTTCCGGCTCTGACACCACTTGACTCGGAAGGAGGCGTGCTACGCTCGTTCCGATCCCGCTATGCGCACGCATGCCCTTGCCGCGCTCTGTCTATCCATCGCCCCCGCGCTCTTTGCGCAGGAGGCGGCCCTGTCGGAGAAGGTCGAAGTCCGCCTGATCGAGATCGACGCCGTCGTCACCGATCGCAAGGGCAACCACATCTCCGGATTGAAAGCCGAGGACTTCGAGGTGCTGGAGAACGGACGGCCGCAGGCCGTCACGAACTTCACCGAAGTCCACGACGGCGCCGACGTGTCCGCGACGGCCACCGGCGTCCAGGTGGAGCAGGCCGCCGCCGCGCAGCGGCAGCCGCGGACGATCGTCGTCCTCGTCGACGCCCTCCCGCTCCGCGGGCGCGGGCGGCGCACGCTCTTCGCCAACCTCAACGCGCTCGTCGAGAAAACGATGGGCGAAGGCGATCGCGGCCAGGTGCTCGCGTGGCATGACCGCACCGGCCTGCGCCCCCTGACGGAGATGACCCGCACGCGCGCCGAGATCATCGCCGCGCTGGCGAAGGCCGAGGCCACGCTGCACGCCGATCCTCCCGACCTGATCGGCGACGCCGAGGCGGAGTGGTTCCGCGAGATGGCGGCCGCGCCGGCGGCCGACGGCATCCCCTTCGCCGGAGAGGACCACGTTTCGGAGAGCGCACGCCAGAACGCGTCGAAAGACCTGGCTCTGATGCGCCGCAAGACCGCGGCCCTGCAGCGCGCCGTGGCCGTCATCGCCGAGCCCACCCATCGCAACGTCATGATCTACGTCTCCGCCGCCTTCCCCATGAACGCCGGGACGAAGGCGGTTGCCGGACTGCAGGCGAAGGTCGGCGCCAGCGTGCGGTCGGAGTACGACACCGGCAGCATGCTCGAGGCCATCGCGCGCACCGCGAACAGCCACGGCGTCATCCTCTACGCGCTGCGCCCCGATCTGCCCGCGGGCCCCGGCCGCATCCGCGCCATGACCATGGAGATGAGCTCGGACATGAACGCCGAGCCGACGCAGAATTCCTATCTCACGGACATGGCCCTCGAGCAGACCCTCCTGCAGAACGACGCCCAGGCCCTCGGACTGCTCACCGCCGCCACCGGCGGCACGCTGGCCATCGGGACCTCGGCCATCGAAGACGCCGTCGACCGCATCGCCCGCGACCTCGGCTCGTACTACACGCTCGCCTATCGCGCGCCGGCGGACGGCTCCGATCGCGAGCGCCGCATCGACGTGCGCTCGCGCAATCGCGGCCAGATCGTGCGCACGCGGAAGACCATCCTCGACCGCTCCGACGCCACTCGCGCCCGCGACCTGCTCGTCGCGCGGCTCTTCGAGGCCGGCGCGGAAGGGGAGATCGACTTCGACATCCAGGCCGGAGCGGCGCGCGACGGCGTGATTCCGGTCGAGCTGACCATCCCCGTCGACCAGCTCCGCTTCGAGCCCGAGGGCGAGCAGCTCGCCGCGAACTTCTCCGTGCTGCTCGTCGCCGGGCGCGACATCGGACAGATCACGCGGCTCATCGACGAGACCAAACGCCTCGTCGCGCCGAAGGACAAGAAGCCTGCCGGCGTGCTGCGCTACCGGTTCGACCTCAAGGTGGGCGCGGCGCCGACGACCAGCGTCTCGATCGCCGTCTTCGACGAGAAGTCGGGACTGGCCGGGACCGAGTCGATCGAGATCGCCGGCGGCGAGGTGCGCGGCGACGCCGTGTCCAGCGCGGCGCTCGCGAACGACGCCTGGCGCGACGCGCTGCGCCGCGCGGCCGAGGAGCGGAAGCTCGTCCTGGTCTACTTCCGTCCGAACCGCTGCCGCGCGTGCCCGCGGTTCGAGAGCGAGACCCTCGCGCATCCCGCCATCCAGCGCCGGCTGTCGGAAGTGGTGTTCGCGACGCTGCCGTCCACGGCGGGCGAGCTCGCAACGATCTGGAAGTCGCGCGAGGCGGGCCTCGGCGTCTTCGACCGCAAGGGGACGTTCCGCCTGAGCTACGACGGCATCCCGGAGCTCGCGACCCTGGGCGTCATTCTCGACGACATCGCGGACGTCGGGCCGCATGTCGAGCGCGCGCTCGTGGCGGCGGAGAGCGGCGAGCCGCACGACGGCGAGCTCGACTCCGCCATCGCGCTCATGATCCTCGGCCGCCGCGCCGAGGCGCGCGGGGCCCTCGACCGCGCGATCGCGAACGGCAAGCCGGAGACGCGGCAGTACGCCTCCGTCGCCCGCGCGCTGCTCGACGGGCAGGAAGGCCGCGCCACCGGCGCCCTCGCCACTCTCGACTCGGTGATCGCGAACGCCAGCACGCCTGAGATCGCGGGCGAGGCGTGGCTGACGATCGGCCTGCTGCACCGCATGGCCCGTGCGAACGATGAAGCCGCGCGCGCGTTCGCCAAAGCCCGCGACCTCCTCGGCAACGCCGAGTCGCGCATCGCCGCCACGAGCGACGACGCGCTCGCGGCGCTGGAGACCGCGGCGGACGGTTCCGGCCCCATCCGCATCATCCCGCCGGGCGAGCAGGTCGTCAGCGGCCGCGTGCCGGTCACCACGATCGTGACCTCGGCCGAGATCGCGGCTGTTGCGTTCACGCTCGACGGCGCCGAGGTGGAGCGCGTGAAGCGTCCACCGTTCGCGGCCACGGTCGACTTCGGCCGCGTCCCCGAGGAGCGCACCCTCGGCGTCATCGCCTTCGACGGTCTCGGCAACGAGGCCGGCCGCGACGAGCTCACGGTGAACGGGGGAGGGGAGCGGTTCTGGTTCCGCATCGTGGATCCGGCCCCGGGTACCGCGAGCGGTGCGACGAGCGTGAGGATGAAGCTGCGCGCGCCGGCCGACCACACAGTGCAGCGCGTCGTGATCTCCTGGAACGACGAGGTCCGCACCGTCGTCACCGCGCCGCCGTGGGAGGCGGCCGTGAAGATTCCGAACGAGATCGGCGTCCTGCGCGGGGTCGCGTACCTCGGCGACGGACGTTCGGCCGAGGACGCGGTGCTGCTCAACGCGAGCGGGCACACGGAGCGCTCGGACGTGCAGCTCGTCGAACTGCCCGTCACGCTGAGCGATCCGGCGGCGCAGCTCGATCCGGGCGCGATCTCGATCCGCGAAGGCGGCCAGCGCCGCGCGGCGGAGTCGATCCAGAAACCCGCCGAGTCCCCGCTCACCGTCGGCTTCGTCTTCGACACCTCGGGCAGCATGCAGGATGCCCTCGTGAACGTGCAGGAAGCGGCCCTCGGCTTCCTGGACCGCGTGCTGACGGACCGCGACCGCGGCTTCGTCGTGGCCTTCTCGACCCGCGCGCGGCTCGTGCAGTCCCCGACCGCGGACAAAGCCCGGCTGCGGACGAAGGTCATGGGCCTCCGTGCGCGCGGCAGCACGGCGTTGTACGACGCCATCGCCGTGGGGCTGCTGCAGTTGCAGGGCGTGAAGGGACGCCGCGCGCTGGTCGTGTTCACCGACGGGGCCGACCTGACCAGCCGCTACGGCGCGACCGACATCGCCGCCCTCGCGAAGCGCACGCACGTGCCCATCCACATCATCGCCACCGCGCCGAACCGCTCGACGCAGAAAGTCGGCGGCCCCCGTCCGGACGAACTGCGCTGGGGTGCGATGTACCGCGGCCTCTCCGCGATGGCCGAGTCCACCGGCGGCCGCGCGTACGTCCTCGACCGCCTGGAAGACCTGCCCCAGGTCTACCAGCGCATCGGCGACGCCCTGCGCTCCCAGTTCCTCCTCTTCGTCCGCGCCGACCCGGGCCGCAACGAAAACGACTGGCGCCCCATCGAGATCGCCGCCCGCGGCGTGACCCTGTTCGCCCCCGAGGGCTATTACGCGCCCTGGTGACACCTCCGTCCCACTCTGTGCCTCTGTGTCTCTGTGGTGAATACCCACGTGCATCGCTCCAGGCACGTGCCTATTCACCACAGAGACACAGAGGCACAGAGTGGGACGGAGAGGGTTACTTCGAGGAGCTCCGTTCCAACATCCCCCGCATCTCCACCCACGCTCTCGCATCCTCGAAGAACACCGCGTTCCCGTGCCGCCCGTGCGACCGGTACGACGACTTCGCTCCCTCCGGCAGCGCGTCGAACACCGGTTTCGACACTTCATCCTCACCGCGTCCCCAGAGCACGAGCACCGGCGTGCGTACGCGCGCGGCTTTCTCTTTCATGGAGTCCGGCGCGTCCTTCTTGTACTCGCCCGGCGAGACGTCCACGGCCGCGCCGACGTGCTCGGGGCGGCGCAGTGCGAGCTCGAGCACGCCGTTCGCCTGGATCGACGCCCCCCACACCACGATCGGCGCGGAGCAGCCGTTCGCGCGCAGCCAGTCGATCGTGGCGTCGAGATCGTCGGACTCACGCGCGCGGATCCGCGCGACCTTCTCCCGGTCGCCGCGCGCCCACGCCGCGGTCGTGCCGTGACGCGCGGCCGTCTCGTTGGCGACGTCGTTCCAGCGGTCGCGGTCTCCCCACCGCACGTCGGCGGCGAGGACGGTGTATCCCATGCGCACGAGCTCCGGCGCGATCGTCCGGTACTCCCCGCGGCTCGACCCCGACTGATGGAACAGCGCCGCGCAGCGGCCGCCTGTACCCGCGGCGCGGTAGAGGTCCGCCGTGACGGGGTGCTCTTTTCCCGCGATCTCGATGGACACATACGGACGCGGGCGCGTGCGCGCGAACGCGCCGTCGACCGCCGCCGCCACGCGCCTCGCGATCGTCTCGTAGCCGGTGCGTGCAATCGCGCCGGACTTCGACCACCGCTGCACCCGCTCGATGCCCGCCACGCCGGGGATCATCCCTTCGATCGCGTTGAAGTTTCCGTGCGCGACGCCGCTGAGCTCCGGCGTGGTCTTGTCCAGAGCGAGAAACTGGTAGTGACGCGGTGCCGCGTCGATCGCCGCCAGCGCCTCGGCCGGCTGATAGACCCAGTTCGTGCGGACGTTCGTGTCCAGCCCGATCACCAGCTCGATGCGCGCGTCGCCCTGCGCCAGGCGCCACGCCGACTCGCCCGCGTAGCTCCACGCGAGGACCGCGGTCCGTTCATCCGAGGCATGCGCGAGCGCGCGGACCGCGCGCAAGGCGCCGCGCAGATCGTCGGTCTGCGCGTCGAGCTCCTCCAGCTTCTCGTCCGGCGTCTTCAGCTCGAACGGCAGCTTCTCGGTCGCCGCCACCGGCCGCACCGTTGCGACCACGTAGCCGCGGCTGGCGAGAAACTCCGACAGCACCGCCTGCGCGGCAGTCGTGCCGTAGCGCGCGCTCCACAGCACGACCGGGAACGGCCCGGCCGCCGGAGCCGCGTCCCGGCGCGCGAACATCGGCGCATCCAGGATCGACTGCGCCTCCGCGGCCGGCACTGCGGACGCGTCGCCGCTGATCGCGGCCGACAGCGTCTTCCGCAAGTCCGTCTCGCCCGGCGCGGACCTGCGCCGCAGATCCTCCGCGATCGCGAAATAGTCGCCGTACGTCAGCGTCTTCGCCGCCGGACCCACCTGGGCCGGATACCAGACCGCGATCTCGACAGGCCGCGGCTGCCAGCCCGCCGAGCCCGGAGCCGATTCCCCGCGGAGCACCTGAAAGCCCCCCGCATGCACGCCGGGCTTGAGCGCCCCCCAGAACCGCGGAGCCGCGTCCGCGGCAAAGCTCGCGACGAAGGCCGCCGCCAGAATGAAATTGCGCATCCCGCCACCCTAATGAGCGCGGCGCCGCGGGTCATCACAACGCGGTGAAGGAAACGACACGAAGCATCGGCCCCCTCCGAGGAACTCCGAGGAACCGAGGAACTCCGAGGAACTCGGTCTCACAGCGCCAGATTGTTCTCGATCACGTACCGGATCAGGTCCGCGTTCGTGCTCATGGCCATCTTCTCGAGCACGCGCGAGCGGTACGTCCCCACGCTCTTCACGCTCAGCGACAGCATCGCCGCGATCTCCTTCAGGCTCTTCCCCGCGCCGATCAACTGCAGCACCTCCAGCTCGCGCTCGGACAGCGAGTGGTGCGGCTTCTCGTTCGTGGCCGGCGACGCGTACGAGAACGCGATCTTCTCCGCCAGCGTCGGGGTCATGTACCGTCCGCCGCGCATGACTTTCTGCAGCGCGTCCACCAGCTCCTCGGGCGCGCTCTCCTTGGTCACGTAGCCCGACGCGCCGATGCGCAGCGCGCGGATCGCGTACTCGTCCTCGGCGTGCATGCTCAGCACGATCACCGGCAGCTCGGGCTGTTCGCGCTTGAGGTCCGTCAGCACCTGCAGGCCGCTGCGGTCGGGGAGGGAGAGGTCGAGGATGACCATGTCCCAGCGCGACTCGCGCGCGAGCTGCATGGCCGCCGCCGCCGTCGCCGCCTCGCCGATCTTCGCCTGCCGGTCGTACTGCGCCAGGATCTGCTTCACGCCCTGCCGGAAGATGGCGTGGTCGTCAACGCACAGGATTCGCAAGGTTCGGGTCGTCCTTTCCGAGGGGGAGTGTGGCGCGGACGCGGGTGCCGCCGCCCGGGCTCGATTCGATGGCCACGCTGCCGCCGAGGAGCTCGGCGCGCTCGCGGATGCCCAGCAGGCCCAGCGAGTGCCGGCTGGCGATCTGGTCGGGGCTCATGCCTTTGCCATTGTCCCCGATCTCCAGCACCGCCGCGCCGCCCTCGATCGCCAGCGAGACCGCGACCTCCGTCGCCTCCGCGTGCCGGACCACGTTCGCCAGCGCTTCCTTGGCGATGCGGTACAGCGTCACGCCCGTGAGCATGTCCAGCTCCGGCTCCTCGGCCACGGTGAGCGTCGTCTGCATCCCCGTGCTCTCCCGCAGCCGCCGCAACTGCTGCTCGAGCGCGGCCGTCACGCCGAGGTCGTCGAGGATCGCGGGGCGGAGATCGGTGGCGATGCGGCGCACCAGGTCGACCGTCATGTCCACCGAGCGCGAGATCGACGCCAGCGGCTCGGCCAGCGGCGGCTCGCGCCGGGCGAGCTGCTGGATGTCGATCTTCATGGCCGTCAGCGCCTGCCCCAGCTCGTCGTGTACTTCGCGTGCGATGCGCACGCGCTCCTGCTCCTGGATGGAGAGCATGCGCTTGGACAACTGGCGCAGCGCGGCGTCGCGCTCCGCGACGCGCGCGGCCATGTCGTTGAAGGACGTCGCCAGTTGGCCGATCTCGTCGCGACGCCCCTCCGGCACGCGGTGCCCGAGATCTCCCGCCGCGACCTGCTGCGCTCCCGCCGCGACGTGGCGCAGAGGCCGCGTGAGCAGGTTGCTGAGCAGCACCACGGCCAGCAGCCCGATGCCGAGGATGATCGCGCTCAGCACGCCGATGGCCACGCGCATCTCCCGCACCTCGGCATGCAGGCGCGCCAGCGACATCCCGATCTGGAGCCGGGCTAGCTCGCGGTTGCCTTCGCGGATCGGCTTCGTGACCTCGAGCAGCCCCGCGGAGCGCGCGCGCTCGGGACGGAACGCGGAGAGCCGCTGTCCGTCCGCTCCGGTGACGATGATGTACGCGACGTCCAGGTCGCGCCGCGCGCCGCTCAGCGCCTCTTCGAGGGCCGCGCGGTCGTTGAAGTAGATGGCCGGATGGATCGTGAAGGCGGTCAGCTCCGCGAGCGTCTCCGCCTTCTGCCCGATCAGGGCCATGGCCTCGGCCTCGAACTTCCTCGGCAGGTAGACCGAGATGGCGATGGCGATCAGCAGGATCAGCGCGCCCATCGCCAGCGCCAGGCGTGCGCGGAACGTCATGGCGTCACCGTGAGGGGCTTCACCCCCTCGCCCCACGGCGTCGCGCCGTGGATGTATCCGATCGCGCCGCGGTGCGTCCTCACGTACTCGAGCACCGCCGCGTCCGACGGCAGCTCCTCGGGCGGCACGCCGCGCCCGGCGAAGATCACCCGGTGCCAGTAGCGCGTGACGTACGCGACGCTCTTGCCGTGGACGGCGTGGGAGAACTCCTCGCGCACCTTCGCGCGCGACGGCGGCTCGACGGGACGCACTTCCGTGCCGTCCGCCCAGCTCCGCGTGCGGCGCATGAAGATCGCGGAGAGCTGCGCCCGGCTCAGCGAAGAGGGCTGAACCGAGGGATGCGCGATCACCCGAAACGCGACAGCCGTTTGTGGCCGCAGCGCATCGGCAGCCAGAAAGATCGCAGTGGCGAGAACGAGCTGGCTCAGCATTCGGCGGCGCCGCGCTCAGGGTACTAGAAACTGGCCACCACGCTCGCGATCCAGTAGCGGGTCTTCGTCGGCTCGGCATAGAGGTTGCGCGGCAGGTCGTCGCGCAGCAGGCCCTCGTTCGTGTGTCCTTCGACCTTGAAGAGCAGGGAGGGATGGACCGCGTAATTCACCGCCAAGCCGAGGTCGTCGCTGACGCGCGCGTGGTGGCCGCTGCCCGGCGTCTCGACCCGGGCGAGGGTTCCCCGGGCGTGGACGCTCAGCTTCGGCGTCACGTCGAAGCCGACCTGTCCGTACCACGTGCGATACCGGCCGTACTCCTCGCCGAGGTTGCCGGTGAAGACCTCGGTGGCCAGGCGCCAACGGTCGAGGTCCGCGTCGATCGAGGCGTGCAGCGCGGCGTAGTCGTAGTCCTCGCCGTAGCCGTAGGCGTCCGTCGGATCGACCTTGCAGCGGTACGCGCCGCCGCCGATGCGCACGCCCGGCCACGGCGTGTTCGCCCACACCTGCGCGCCCCACGCGCCGCGGGCGTCGGCGCGCTGCTCGAGGTCCCACTGATCCAGCGCCCAGCGGCCGAAGTAGGCGTCGACGTCGAAGCTCCAGGCGCCCGGACCCGGACGGCCGAGGGAGGCGGAGCCCATGACACCGTCGACCGTGCGGCTCGTGTAGTGGAGGTCGTAGAACTCCTGCGCCGGCTGGAAGAACGGCGAGGTCGTGGCGGCGCCGGCGGCCTCATTGAAGATGCCCAGCGGCAGCGGGATGCGCCCGGCCTTGAGGCTCAGGCGGTCGGAGACGTTGCGCTGATAGAACGCCCACGCGAGCTGGACGTCGTCCTCCGTGCGGCGCAGGCCGAAGCGCTCGTGCCGGAACTGCACCACGACCGCGTTCCGCCGGTTCGCGTCGTAGCGGAACTGCAGCGCGAGGTCGCGGTACTCCGCCGTGCCGTCCGTGGGGATCCCGAAGATCGGATGGTCCTCGCTGACCGCGTACGCCTGGCTGGCGTAGCCGTGGATCGAGACCTTCGACATCCATCCCGGGACCGTCTGCGCGTACGCCGCCCCGCCGCCGAACAGGCAGGCAACGGTGGCTACGCCGGCAAGGAAACGCATCATCCCGACGTCATGCTAACGCCGCACCCGCGGCAAATCATCGTCCGGGCCGGTGTCTCTGACAGGAGAGTTCGCGTGTTCTTACAATTTTTTCCAGGGCCGTGTCGATTCTGCCGTTGCTCGTTCGACGAATGAGTGAGGAAGGACAGACCGCCATGATCACTGCCATCGTCGCCGCCACTCTCGCCGCCGTACTCGTGATCCGCGCCGCCGCGAAGCCCGACGCTTTCCGCCTCCGCCGTTCCACGCGCATCGAGGCGCCGCCGGAGAAGATCCGCGAGCTCATCGACGACTTCCCCCTCTGGGCCTCGTGGTCGCCCTACGAAGACCTCGACCCGGTCATGCTCCGCGCCTACAGCGAGCCCGCGGCGGGCGAGGGCGCCGTCTACGCCTGGAAGAGCAGCGGCCGCGCCGGCACGGGACGCATGGTCATCACGGAATCGTCACCCTCGCGCGTGGTCGTCCACCTCGACCGCGCCCGGACGCACTCCGTCGCCCGGTTCACCCTCTGCCCCGCGAACGGCGCCACCCTGGTGACCTGGTCGATGGAAGGCGTGGGCTCATTCCTCGCCCGCCACCTCCTCGGCCGCGAGCTCGAGACCGGCCTGGCGAACCTCAAAGCCACCGTCGAGCGCAACTGGTACGGCCCCCGAAAGCCCGCCCGCCGCGCCCCGCGCCGCCCGCACCGCGCCGCCATCTTCCAACCCGCGGCGTGATTTGGAGTGCGGAGGCAACCGCCTCCGCTTTCGAATTCGGTAGCCTCAGCGCGCGAACGTGCGAATACGAAAGCGGAGGCGGCTGCCTCCGCACTCCAAACGCCCTGGGACCGCCGGCGTCCCGCCGGCTGATCGGGCGGCGTCCCGCCGCCCGGGAACTAGGGAGGCCGGAGCCTCTGGTCACGTGGCGCGCTCCACCCGCCCGGGGGTGGCGGCGCGGGACGCCGCCACATCAGCCGCCGGGACGGCGGCGGTCCGGAGTTTTTGAGACGGCCTCCGATTGCCTCCGCACTCCAGACGGCAGCGTCGACAGGTCCTACCGTTCTCCTGTACCCGTTGCTACCATCCGTCGATGGACGTTCGCCAGCTGGAGATGTTCCGGGCCGTCGTCGAAGCCGGGAGCTTCACGGCGGCGGCGCACCGGCTGCACGTCTCGCAGTCGGCGATCAGCCGGCAGCTCAAACTCCTCGAAGAGGAACTGGGGACTCTGCTCCTCGAGCGCACGGGACGCGGGGTGAACCTCACGCCCGAGGGGCACATCCTGCTGACGGCCGCCAACCGGATCTGGCGGGACATGCAGGAAGTCGTCGCCCAGATCGCCGACACCCAGAAGCTCCAGCGCGGCGCCGTCAGCCTCGGCGGCGGCATGACGGTCTGCCTGCACGTCCTGCCCAGGCTGCTCAAGAAGTTCCACACCCTCTACCGCAACATCGACCTGCGCGTCACCACCGGCACCGCGCCCGACCTCCTGCGGAGCCTGCGCGACCACGAGATCGACCTGCTCCTCCTCACCCTGCCCATCCTCGGCGACGACCTGGAAGTGCGGCCGGTGCTGAAGGAGGAGATGGTCGTGGTCACGGCGAAGAACCACGAGCTGACGCGCACGCGCACCATCGAGCCCGAGGCCGTCACGCACGAGCCGCTGATCCTGTTCGAGTCGGGCTCGAACACGCGGCGCGTGGTGGACGATCTCTTCCTCGAGCGGAAGATCGGCGTGAACGTGGTGATGGAGACGGAGAACGTCGAGATCATCAAAGCCATGGTCGCCAACGGCCTCGGCGTGACCATCCTCCCGTACGGCGCCATCGCTCCGGACGTGCGCTCCGGCCGCTTCGCCTGGGCGCGCATGCGCGGCGCACGGTTGTATCGGGAGACCGGTTGGGTGTATCTCAAATCCGCACACCGCCGGCGCGCAATTGACGAGGTGCTGCGGGTGTTCGACGAGATGAAGGAACAGTTCGGCGGCAGGCCGCCGGGAGGTGGACGATGACGTTCGGCAGCATTGGACTCCCTGAGATCCTCATTCTCCTGATCGTAGTGGGCGGCGGCGCGTTCTGGATCTGGATGCTGGTCGAAGCGGCGACGCGCGAAGCGCCGGGCAGCCAGGACCGGTTGCTGTGGGTGCTGATCGTCGTGCTCACACAGTTCCTGGGCGCCGCGATCTACTTCTTCGTGCGCCGTCCGGTGCGAAGAGCGACGCTGGGGCACTGAACCGGCCGGCGCTCCAGCCGGAATCGGGATCTCCCGTCCGTCCATCCGGGCGAAGGGAGATCTCCGATGAAGAGATTCGCAAACGTCTTTCTCTTGATTCTGCTGGTGCCGCTGTGGCACTGCTCCACCTCCTCGGGGTCATCGCCCGGCTCGAATGCGGGGGACCTGCTCCGTCCCTCCATAAGAGGCGGCCCAATCATCGAGGAGCCGAGCCCGACGGTCGTCCGGACGAACCACGTGACCGTTGACTGGGAGCAGGTGACGGCCGCGCGCAGCAACCTGCAGTTCTCCGCGTTTGGGCAGCGCTTCCGCCTCGTGCGTGACCGCGTGGAGGAGATCCCGGGCAAAGGCCTGATCTGGTACGGCAGGCTGGCCGGACAGCCAGGAGGCTCGGCCATCTTCGTGCGGATCGGCGAAACCGTCCTCGCGAACATCGAGACGCCGCGAGGCGAGGTCTATCAACTGCGCTACGCAGCTGACGGCATCCACACCTTCCGGGAGATCGACCGGCGCCGCTTTCCCGACGAAGCGCCGCCGCTGCAGCCATCGTTGCCGGCGGGCGGGCCTGCCGCGGACACCTGCGCGACCGATCCCCCGAGCGATATCGACGTGCTGGTTGCATACACACCCGCGGCGCGAACGGCCGCCGGCGGACAGGCGGCCATCGAAGCCACCGCATATCTGGCCGTGGCGGAGACGAACCAGTCGTACGTCCACAGCAACGTCACCCAGCGCCTGCGGCTCGTGCACGTGATGGAAACAGCTTACGCGGAGTCCGGAAACTTCAACACGGACCTCACGAAGCTGCAGAATCCTTCGGATACCGTCATGGACGACGTGCCGGTGCAGCGCAACGTCCACGCGGCCGACGTGGTGTCGCTCATCCTGCAGACCGGCACCGCCTGCGGCCTCGGCTACTTCATGAATCCGGTCACGAATGGGTTCGAAGCCTATGCCTATTCGGTCGTGCGCCGCGACTGTGCGACCGGCTACTTCAGCTTCGGGCACGAGCTCGGACACAACATGAGCGCCGATCACGACGTCGCGAATTCGTCGGGCTCGGGTCCGTATCCGTACAACCACGGGTACACCGAGACCACGCCCACTTTTCCCGCCACGCCGTGGCGCACGATCATGGCCTATCAGACGTCACCGGCCTCCACGCGCGTGCAGTACTGGTCGAATCCATCCGTCAACTACCCGGTAGGCGGCGATCCGATGGGCGACGCCGCGACGGCGGACAACCATCGAGTCCTGAACAACACGGCGCTGACGGTGGCGAACTTCCGCTGCAGTTCCCCGTCGGTGCCCAACGTCTGGATGAAGGACACGTGGAATGACACCGGAGCGGAGCCGGATCCGGCGACCGCCGCCGATCCGATGTGGATCTCGCCGTACATCTGGGTCCGCAACACACAGGACACCGGTCTGGTGCACCAGCACCAGCACGAGAATCCGGAGTTCGGTACGACGAACTGGGCGTATGTGAAGCTGCACAACGGCGGGTCGACGGTGGCCAGCGGCAATCTCGAGCTGTACATCGCCAACGCCTCGGTCTCGCTGACCTGGCCGGGAAGCTGGACGCAGATCGCGTCGCTGCCGGTTGCGGGGCTCGCTGCACACAGTACGCGAGTGGTCGAAACATCGTGGACACCGCCGGGCGCGGGGCACTATTGCATGGTTGCACGCTGGAATTCGGCGGCCGATCCCATGACGACGGCGGAAGGGCCGGACATCAACGCGAACGTGCGCGCCAACAACAACCTGGTGTGGCGGAACCTCAACATCGTCGACCTGCTGCCGGACGGCTCGGAGGACGTGGAGATGACGGTGATGAACGCCGATCAGTTCTCCGGGCCGGAGTCGCTGGTCATCCGGCCGGGACGCGGCCGTGGCCTGCGGTCCTTCTTCGCGGATGGCGTGGCGACCGTGGAGCTCGACGGCCTGCTCCTCGATGCGTGGAATCGTGGCGGTGCGAAGGGAACGGGATTCGTCCGCGAAGGCGGCCGCTTCCGGATCACCAGCGCGGAGGGAGCGCGTTTTGACGGTCTGCAACTCATACCCGGTCATCCGGGCCGGCTGAAGGTCACGTTCCGCCGGCTCGCGTCGACACCGAAGGGCGAATACCGCGTGGATATCGAGCACCGGCGAGAGCCCGAGTACGCGCGGAAGTATCAGTCGTCCGAGGTAGTCGGCGGCGTGAGCTACGAGATCCATACGGATCGCGACCGCGCCCGCCCGTGAACATGTGGATGTGGGTGGAGCGCCGGCCGCCGCCGGCGCTCCACCTGATCATTGGCGGGAACGGCTACGCCAGCCGGTACCACGGGTGCAGCAGCCGCGTGCGCGAGAAGTAGTGCGTGCCGATCTGCTCGAACCCCAGCCGGGCGAGCAGCGCGTGCGACGCTTCGTTGTCGGGATGACGTCCCGCGAACAGCATCGCGGAGCCGATGACGTCGAACGCGTATGCGATCGCCGCGCGCGCCGCCTCGGACCCGTAGCCGGCGCCCCAGAACTGCGGGAGGAACTGGAAGCCGATCTCGTACAGGCGGCGCTCGACGTAGTGCGGCTTGAGGCCGCAGCAGCCGGCGAAGGTGCCAGCGACGAACACGGGCCAGTACTGGACCCCGTACTTCGTCTCGTTCGCCTCCTCCCGCGCGAGCCGCGCGGCCACCTCCTCCCGCGAATACGGCCCGCCGATGAAGCGCATCACCTGCGGGTCGCACCAGAGCGTCGCGGCGAGGTCGACGTCCGACGCGCGCCAGCAGCGGAACTCGAGACGGGCGGTGGGTGGGGGAGGCATGGCTCGCGATAGTATCGAACCTCGTGAAGCGCACCGTCCTCGTCACCGGCGCCAACCGCGGCCTCGGCCTCGCCACCGCGCGCGCTCTGGCGTCGCGCGGCTACTCCGTCATCGTCACGGCCCGCACGCTGGCGAAGGCAGAAGCCGCGGCCGCGGACATCGACGGAGCGCGCGCCGAGGAGCTCGACGTCGCGGAGCCGGACAGCATCGCGGCGCTGCAGAAGCGCGTGCCGGACGTCGACATCCTGATCAACAACGCGGCCGTGGCGTTGGACGAGCACATCAGCGTTCTCGACGTCGGCCGCGACCTCGTGCAGACCACGATGCAGACCAACTTCCGCGGACCGCTGTTGCTCTGTCAGGCGTACGTTCCCGGCATGCGCCGCAGGCGCTGGGGGCGCGTGGTCAACGTGTCGTCCGGTGCGGGACAGCTCTTGACGATGCGCGACTACGCGCCGTCGTACTCGATGTCGAAGGCCGCCCTCAACGCGCTGACGCGCCAGTTCGCGGCGGCGACGAAAGGGACCGGCGTGCTGGTGAACTCGATCTGTCCCGGCTGGGTACGCACCGACATGGGCGGCCCGAACGCGACCAGCTCGATCGAAGAAGGAATCGACACGATCGTCTGGGCGGCGACGCTGCCGGACGACGGCCCCACGGGCGGCTTCTTCCGCGACCGGAAACCGATCCCCTGGTAGGCCTATGGAGTGCGGAGGCAGTCAGTCGCCTCCGCTTTCGTATCCGGGTGCCTGATCGCCTGACGTGTGCGTCAAAGAGGGAGCCGTCGGGCCCGTTCCTCCTTCATTCTTCGATGTCTGTCGATCCACCAGCCCCACGGGACGAACAGCCATTGCGCGAGCCCGGCGAAGGCGATGGAGCGCGCGTCCGGCGGCGGCGGTGACGTGAGGTTTGCGACGTAGATGACGGCGAGGAAGACCACCAGCGACCAGAGCGCGATCGAGCCGATGCGGTCGCGGGGGCGGGTCATGCGGAGATAGAGCGCCAGGCCGGCGATGAACATCGCCACTTCCACGGCGATCGTGCCGGGGACCGAGTGCCAGAGGCCGAGGCCGACCTTCGGGCCGCCGGGCCAGAGCGGGAGATCGGGGCGGTGGGCGATGAAGTCGACGACCCAGTGACTGAGCACAGCCGCGCCGACGACGGCCGCGTCGCGCGCCGATCTGCGAAAGAGCCAGTACACGATCGCCGCCGCCACGGACCATCCCAGGACCGCCACGAGGCTGTGGGTGATCGGATAGTCGTAGAAATCGAGCGGCGTGAAGGCGGTAATGCCGGGAGCGACGCGCACGTCCTCGAGGCCGAGGAGGATGAGGATCGGCCAGAGGAGATCGAGGAGGATCGTCGCCGCGAAAAGGGTCCCGAGCGAGACCCGCGGCGCGAGCTTTTTCGCGGCGAAGGCGGTTGCGTGATGACCGATGAACATGACTGCGGACGCAGTATGCCGGTTTACGCCGCCGTTTGGCTTCAGAGCGCCTCGCGATTTGGAGTGCGCAGTGTCAGTACTGGGCCGGCGCGATCGTTGGACCGGCGAGAGCCTTCCCCGAGCAAGGACTCACCAGTGTCGTGACACGACACTAGAGCCCTGTCGCCGTATCCGGGACGAGCAACCGCAACGATTGCGGCACGATCCGCACGTGGATCTCCTCGGGCAGGGAGAACGGCTCGCCGTCGAGGTGGGCGGGGCCGGGTCCGGGGCGGTGGATGTGGACGTCGGTGCATTGGGTCATGGACACGCTGTTCGCGCGGTCGAGCGTTCCCTGGAAGAGGCGTGCGAGGAGCATGGGGGCGGTGAGAAGGCTGAGATCGTGGACGACCACGACGTCGAGCAGGCCGTCCTGCAGCGACGCGAGGGGGGCGATGCGCGCGTTGTTGCCGTACTGGCTGGCGTTGGCGATGGCGATGACGAAGGCCTTCTCGCGCTTCGTCTCGCCGGCGCACGTCACCTCGTACTCCTCGGCGTGGTACTCCGCGAATGCGCGCAGGCCCTCCATCACGTAGGTCTGCAGGCCGCGGACGGTGCTGGATGCGAAGCGCTCGGAGACTTCCGCGTCGAAGCCGATGCCCATGACGCCGAGGAAGGGGTGGCCGTTCACCTCGGCGGTGTCGATCGTGACGATGCGGCCGCCGCGGCAGGAGTCGAGGGTCAGCGCGGGATCGACGGGGAGGCCGATGTGCCGCGCGAAGCCGTTGCCCGAGCCGATGGGGAAGATGCCCAGCGCGGGCTTGCGTCCGATGAGGCGCTTGGCGGTCTCGTGCACCGTGCCGTCGCCGCCGACCGCGAAGACGACATCGAAGCCTTCAGCCTCCGCGCGGTCGACGATGGCGTCGACGTCCTCCTTGCGCGCGCAGCCGGTGATCTCATGCTCGAACGGTGCGGTGCGGGCGATGACCTCGGCGATATCGAAGTCGCGCTTGCGGCCGGAGCGCTCGTTGACGAGGAAGAGGGCTTTCACTGTCCCGCCTTGATGATCTCGGTGAGCACGGGCTTCAGTCCATTGATGATGAACTGGATGCCGATGGCGCCGAGGAGGAGGGCCATGACTTTGGTGAAGACGGCGCGGCCGCGGTCGCCGATCCAGTGCGAGAGCGGGACGGCGGCCAGGAGGACGATCCAGGAGACGATGCCGACGCCGACGATCGCGAGCAGCACGGCCAGCTTCTGCTCGAGGCGGGGGTAGAGGTTGACCAGGAGCATCGTGGACGTGATCGCGCCGGGGCCGGAGAGCATGGGGATGGCCAGGGGCACGACCGCGATGGACGACGGGTCGATCTCCGCCTTCCGCACGTCTTTGTCCTCCATGCGCTTTTCGCCGCCGAGGTTGTAGGCGCGGCGCTCGTCGTCCTGGACGAGGGTGCGCAGGGCGTTGGTGAAGAAGATCACGCCGCCCATGATCTGGAACGCGGGGACGGTGATGCCGAAGAACTGGAACACCCAGTTGCCGGCGACGAGGAAGGCGGCCAGGACGACGATGCAGGCCATCGCCGCGACGAAGGCGACGCGGGCGCGCCCGGCGCGCGAGACGTCGCTGGTGAGGGTGACGAAGGAGGGGATGACCGCGAGGGGGTTCACCATCGTGATGAGGGTGATGAAGGACAGCAGGAGGACTTTGGGCAGCGGCACGGGCGGATTCTAGTCGTCGAGTCGACGAGTCGACGAGTCTTCGAGCTTGGGATTCTAGTCGTCGAGTCGACGAGCCGACGAGTCTTCGAGCTCGGGATTCTAGTCGTCGAGTCGACGAGTCGACGAGTCTTCGAGGGCGGATTCTAGTCGTCGAGTCGACGAGCCGACGAGTCTTCGAGGGCGGGATTCTAGTCGTCGAGTCGACGAGTCGACGAGTCTTCGAGCTCTTGACGACTCGGCGACTCGACGACCTGATCGCTCTCCAGGTCCACGTACCAGAGCAGGGCTCCGCACTCGCGGCCCGTCATCTGCGAGATCGCGCTCGCGTAGCGGGCCACCTGCAACTGGTCCTTCCGCACGCGCGACGCCTCGGGCGAGCCGCTCTTGTAGTCGAGGACGAGGTCGCGGCCGTTCTCGCGGAGGAGGCGGTCGATGCGGCGCTCGACGGGGGCGCCGTTCTCGACGAAGCGGATGGGGATCTCGCGGCCGATCGTCTCCGCGGCCAGGATGCGGCGGAGGGTGGGCGAGCGCACGATGGTCTGGAGCCGGCGGCGGACGAGCGTCGCGGCGTCGCCATCGGGCGCGAGCTGCCGGAGGAGCGGCTCGACGTCGCTGCGGCCGTCCCACAGCTCGAGGATGCGGTGAAGGAGGATGCCCGCGGCTTTGTTGCGCGAGCCGGCGCGTTTCGCCGCGACCTCGGCGGGCGTGAGGGTCTCGGTGAGCGTCTCGGGCGGCGCGATCGCGAGCGGCAGGATGTCCGACGCCGCCAGCTCGGCTTCGAGCGCGGGATCGTGCAGCCGCGCGCGCCGCGACGCCTCCGACGGGCTGAAGCCCGTCATCCGTTCGAACGCGATCGGGCCGAGGTCGGTCGGGACGACTTCGCGGCCCTGGTCCGGCCACTGCGGCTCGGGGACCAGCGAGAGCAGCGCCTTCTGGAAGCCGCTCTTGCGCTCCTTCGGATTCACGACGAACACGACGTCCGTCTGCGCGCGCGTCACCGCGACGTAGAACAGGCGCAGCGACTCGGCCTCGTCGCGCTCGCGGGCCAGCTTGCGCAGCGGCTCGCCGTTCGCGAAGCGGAAATGCGCGGAGATCGTGTCGGTGCCGTTGGCGAGGACGAGGCTGCGCGGCTCCTCGACCGTGAAGAACTGCAGCGACCCGCTGCCGCTGCTGAAGCTGAGGTCGGGGAGGATGACGGTCTCGAACTCGAGGCCCTTGGCCGCGTGCACGGACATGATGCGCACCGCGTTCTGCGTCTCGTCGACGAGGCTGGGCTCCGCTTCCTCCGGCTCCCCGCGGCGGCGCGCGATCTCGTCGACGAACTGCTGCACGGAGCCGCCCTGCCGCGTGTCGTACTCGAAGGCGATGGCCCGGACGTGCTCGAGGTGCGCGAGGTGGCGGTCGCCGTCCGTCATCGCGTCGTAGACGCGCTCGATGGCGCAGGTGGAGGTGACGAGGTCGATGAGCGCGCTGACGGTGAGGTGGCGCGACTCCTCGCGGAAGCGGGCCATCGCCGTCGTGAAGGACTCCCACTCCCGGGCCACGATCTCCACGTCCGTCAGCGCAAAGTAGGGCGTGCGCGCCGCGCAGATCTGGGCGCCGAGGTCGAAGGGATAGGCGATGGCGCGCAGCACGGCGAGGAGATCGACGGGCGCGCGGCGGTCGAGGAACAGGCGCGTCGGGGGGAGCACGAAGTCGATGCCGTGGCGGCGGAGCGTGTCGAGGTAGTCGTCCAGGCGCGTCAGGCGCCGGAACAGGATGGCGAAGCGCTGCAGGTCGCGCGGTCCACCGTCCCGCCGCGAACGGATCCACTCCGCGATCGCCTCCGCCTCGGCGAAGTAGCGGTCCGATTTGTCGTCGTGCTCCGCGTGGAGGAGGGTGATGCGCGCGTCGAGCTCGCGGCGCGCGGCCGGACGTGCGGCGGCGAGCTGGTGATACGCGGGGCGGAAGACGTTCGGATCGTGCGGCTGCTCCGGGAAGAGGCGCGCGAACATCGCGTTCACCACTTCGAGCAGCGGCGCATCGCTGCGGTACTGGTCGGCCAGCACGCGCCACTCTGCTCCGTGGTCGCGGAGCGACTTCGTCATCTCGTAATACGTCTGCGGGTCCGCCCGGCGGAAGCCGTAGATCGACTGCTTCGGGTCGCCGACCACGATGGTCTTGCCCGGCACGTACGCGCCCGATCCGTCGCGGGCGAGGAGATCGATGATCCGCGCCTGCGTGCGGTCGGTGTCCTGGAACTCGTCGACGAAGATGAAGTCGAACTGCGTGCGCGCGCGGGCCAGCACGTGCTCGTCGCCCAACAGAGCGAGCGTCCGGAGGAGGAGATCGTCGAAGTCGACGACGCCCAGCTTGCGCTTCTCCTCGTCGAGCCAGGCCAGGAACCTGCTCGTGAGCGAGACGAGCGCCATCGCCGCGCGGTGGCTGACGAGGATGTCCGAGACGGACGTGCCCGGGCCGCCCGCGCGCAGCGTCGACATCGGCTCCTTCAGCGCGCCGCAGCCGGGGAGCTTGACGTCCCGGATCGTCGCGGCGATCGGCTGCAGGTAGTCGATCCACTTCTCGATGGGACCGCCCTCGAACGGCATGCGCCGCACGTACTCCGCGACGCGCGCCGCCGCGGGGTCCTTGCACATCGCCGAATCGCGGCGGATCCAGATCAGCGCGTCGGTGAGCTTCGGCTCCAGGTCTTCCTCGAAGACGCCGAAGTCGTAGCCCGTCTCGCCGAGGAGATCGCGGCGGTCGAGGAGGGTGAGGATCAGGTTGCGGATGAGGAACAGATAGCCGGAGTGTGCGAACAGCAGGTCCAGCTCGTGGACCGCCTCCTCCACCGGATGCACGCGCGTCTCCGCGTCCAGCCACGCGTCGTACAGTTGCCCGTAGAGCAGCGAGCGCTCGAAGCCCTCGATGATCTTGAACTGCGGATCGAGCCCCGCCTCGATCGGGAACGTGCGCAGAAGGGTCTGGCAGAAGGAGTGGATGGTCTGCGAGCGCAGGCGGTCGACGTTCGCCAGGTGATGGGCGATGGCGCGGCGCGCGCGCTCGGGATCGTTGATGACGACGAGCGGGTGAGGGGAGTCGACGGGCCAGGCAATCCTGTCGTCCTGAGCCGCGGAGACGGCGAAGGACCCCGTGCGTTGTGCGGATCGCGTGCTCTCGGCAGGGGATCCTTCGCCGTCTACGCGGCTCAGGATGACAGCCAGCTCCTCCAGCGCTCCCCGGATCCGGTCCGCGATCTCGCCCGCCGCTTTCTCGGTGAACGTCATCAGCACGATGCGCTCGGGGTCGAGGTCCTCCCGCTCCACCATCAGCTTCAGCACCTCGGCCACGATCGCCGTGGTCTTGCCCGTACCGGCACCGGCTTCGATGACGAGGTTGCGGCGGGTCTCGGCAGCCGTCTCTTTTTTCGGAGGCTGGGTGAACGAGAACGCCTGCTGTTGCATCAGTGCGCCGCGCCTCCGCCCAGGAGGGTGCGCGGATCGCGGAGCTGCTGGATGGCGTAGCGCTCGTCGAGGTCGTGCTTGGTCCGGCAGGAGTGGTTCACCGGGCAGTACTTGCACGAGTTGAACTCCGCGTCGTTCGCATTCGGGAACGCGGGGAACTGCCCGTGCACGATCGCGCGGATGAAGATCTCCAGCGTCTCCAGCAGCGTCTCCCGCTTCTCCGACAGCGTGAACACGAACTTCTCCGGCTTCTCGTCCACCACCAGCGGCTTGATCGTGCCGCTGACGTTCGCGGGATCGGCCTGGAAGATCTCGACGACGGCCATGGCGTACAGCGCGAGCTGCAGGCGCACGCCGCGATCGATCTTGTCGCCGAGGTTGACGTGGCGGAGGGCCTTGCCCGACTTGTAGTCGACGATGCGGAATGCAGCCTGGCCAATGTCGATGCGGTCGATGGTTCCTTCGACGCGCACCGGTACGCCCGCGGTCTCGATGATGAACGGATGCGGATGGTTCGCGCGCTCTTTGAACTTCGAGCCGAAGCGGTACTCGAAGTGGCGCGGGAGGAGGTCCTGTACGGCGAGGTCGCCGAGGTCGGCGACGACGAACTCGCGAAGGATGCGCTTGGTCGCGCGGCGCTCGATGTCGCGCACGGTGCGGTTGAACGGCGGCACGTCGCGCTCGTGGTCGTCGAAGTGCTCGTCGATGAGCTCCTCGAGGCGCGCGATCAGCCTCTCCGGCAACTGCGGCAGCGACGCCATCGCGGCGCGGAAGTCGTCCTCGGACATCTCCTTGTAGAACGCCTCGAGGATGCGGTGATCGAGCGTGCCCTTGTCGCGGTGGTGGATCTGCAGCTCGCGCTCGGGATGATCGACCTCCTGCACGCCAAGGACGTGCTTGAGGAGGAACTTCTGCGGACACTCGCCGAAGTCCTCGAGCTGGGTCGGAGAGAGGGGGCGGTCGAGCGCGATCGGGCCGATGTAGCCGTCGAAGACGGATTTGGTGCCCGCCTTGGCGATGAGCTGAAGGGAGCGCCGGCGGTTCCTCGGAGTTCCTCGGAGTTCCTCGGAGTTCCTCGGACCGAGGTCCCCGAGGAGCTCCGAGGAACCCGAGGAACTCCGTCGTGGCACCGTGCGCACGTAGCGCGAGGGGCGCAATACCTTGCCGAACCCATCCCCGCTCGCATACGAAAAATGAACGTCGCTCAGCGTCGATTCGCTGAGCAGCGAGAACAGCAACTGCTCCTCGTCGCGGCCGTCGCCGATCTCGCGGAGGCCGAGCAGGCGGCGGTCGGAGTCCGGCAGCAGGGGGTCCTCGGTGCGCCGCTGGGGGAAGACGTCGTCCTGCATGCGGAGGACGAACAGATGGGAGAACGCCCGGCCGCGGAAGCGGAGGATTTCGCCGGTCCAGATCAGGGGGCGGGGGGCAGGGCGCGGGGCGCAGGAGATCGACTCGTGCTCGATGGCGTCGATCGCGTCGGTGACGATCGAGCCCTTCACGCGGTCGAAGAGCGACGCGATGGCGTCGAGCTTCTCGGCGGCGGTCAGGTCCTCCTCGGTCTCGATGCGGAAGGAGCTGGCCAGCGTCGCCAGGTCGAGGTCCGCCGTCAGCTCCTCGAGCTCGGCGACCAGGGCGATGTAGCCGTCGATCACGGGCGAGCGGTTGCGCATGCGCGCGAGCTCTTCGCGCGTGCCGCCGGCGATGCGCGCGCGGCGGGTCTCGCGGTCCGCGGCGTCGACGTCGATGCGCGTCTTCGTATGCAGCCCGTCGCGCACGAGGCCCAGGACCTCGGAGCGCGGGAAGCCGCGGTCCTTGAGGCGCAGCAGCGTGAGCGCTCCGCGGCCGATGTGGTGCGCGGCGAGCGGGATCTCGTCGCCGAGGGTGGTGGCGAAGCCGTGCTCCGCGGCGAAGCGGTTCAGGAGACGGACGTCGTACGGCTCGAGCGAGCGGGCCACGATGCCGATCTCCCGCGCGGGCACTCCGTCCGCGAGCAATCGCGCGGCGCGCGCGCAGACGTCGCGGAGCTCGTCGAGCCGGGTGTTGTACGCGGTAGCGGTCAACGCAGGGTTCCTCGGGGTTCCTCGGAGTTCCTCGGAGTTCCTCGGAGGGAACGCCGCCGCTCTCCCCTCCGAGGAACCCGAGGAACCCGAGGAACCCGAGGAACCCGAGGAACCCGAGGAACCCCGAGGAACCCCGAGGAACCCATAAGGAGCCATCGCCTCGATGAACGGCTGGGCGAACGGCGCCTCGGACGGAATCCAGATCCCGCCGACGCGCTCCGCGCGTAGCAATGCCTCGGCGAGCTGGCGCTGCGCGCCGGTCATGTCGTAGAAGCCGGCGAGCAGTTGCGGTCTCACGCGCCGGTCCACGAGGCGCGCCGCCCGGGCGAGGAGGTCGGCGGGATCGATGACGTCGAGCGAGGCGATGATCCGCTCGTACTCGGTCCAGGCGCGGACGACGAGCTCCGTGCGCCGCGGGTTGCGCAGTCCGCGGGTGCCGCGGCGGGTGAAGTCGGCCAGGGTGAAGCCGCTGTCGCGGACGTCGCGGTAGGAGCGCTCCAGCATCGTCGCCACGCCGCGGCTGGACATCATGACGTCGTCGATGGAGCGGACGGCGATGCGCATGGCCAGGCGGCGCTCGGCGTCGGAGGCCACGCGCGGGGTCTGGCCGTGGGCCGCGAGCACGCCCTTCGCGAGCTCATCGAGGGAGTGCAACTGCAGTCCGGCGATGCCGCGCGGCAGCCGCAGCAGCAGCTCGGCCGCGATCGCCTCGGCCGCCCCGCGCGACGGGACGATGACTTCTTCGTCCCAGGAAGCGAGCGGGTCGCACCCGTCCCGCGCGGCCGCGAGGCGCACGGCGATCTCACTGGCGATCTCGCGATAGGGGGCGAACCGGAGGGAGGGCATCAGAAGTTGTTCTGATTCTAACAGTTGGAGAGCGGAGCGCAGAGGGCAGAGGGCAGAAGCCTCAGTCCTTCCTCTGCCCTCTGCCCTCTGCGCTCTGCCCTCTGGTCCACATCTCGCAATCGCAGCCAAACCGAGCTATGTCTCGGTATCAGATAATCTCCGCCGATGGGAAAGCGCCACGTTACGGTGATCGCGGTGCGGAAGCTGGCGACGTTCACGCTGCTGGCGCTCGTCACGGCCGCGATGGCATCGCTGTTGTTCGTGCTGAGCGGACGGGCGTACGCGGCGGAGCGGAGTCCGCTGCTGGAGCTGACGGCCCGGCTCCTCGGCGGCGGCGGCGCTCCGGTCTCGCGCGACGCCGTGCTGGCGTTCCTCATGCCGGTCAGCGCGAACATTCTCCTGTTCGTGCCCTGGGGCTTTCTTGCGTTCGTCGGGCTCGACACGCCGAAGCGGCGTCGCGGCACGACGTACCTGCTGACGATCCTCGGCGCGCTGGCCGTCGCCGTGGCCATGTCGCTGTGGCAGGAGCTCCTGCCCACTCGGGTCACGTCGATGTCCGATACGCTCGCAAACGCGGCCGGAGCCCTGGCCGGCGCGGCATTGGGACACGCGCGGAAAAGCGTGCGCGTCCAGTTCGACTTCTGAGGAGGCCTTCGTGATTCTCGTCGTCGAAGACGATCCCCAGGTAGCCCGTCTGATCTCGCTCGTGCTGCAACGGTCCGGACACCAGTCGCAGGTCGTCGCGGACGGCCAGAGCGCGCTGGACCAGGCCCGCCAGGAGCGGCCGTCGATGATTTTCGCCGACCTGACCATCAAGGGGATGAACGGGGAGGCGCTGTGCAGCGCGCTGAAGTCGCATGAGGAGACGCGCAACATCCCCTACATCGTCGTGTCCGGAGACCGCGACATCGCCGAGAAGGCGCGGCAGTGCGGCGCCGACGACTACATGGGCAAACCCTTTGAATTCGAAGATCTGATTCGCCTCGTGGACAAATATGCAAAAGCTCACCGCTGAGAAACCTCTGGAATCACCGGCAGGAACCGATCCGGTCCTCCGCCTCATGGCCCGTCTCGGGGAGGAGGGCTTCACGACAGAACAGGGTCCTGAGTGGTGGGACGAATACGGCGAGACCATCTACCGCCGCGAGGAGAAGCTCCCTCTGACCCGCGGGGAGACGATCTTCATCTTCACCCGCGTCGACGACGTGAACGAGCGCCTGCTGCGCCAGACCTCGGACTCGGTCGTACACACCTACGGCGCGCGCAACGTGGGGCAGAAGGCCCTGTCGGTGCTGCAGTCGACGACCGTGTACCACTGCCTGGTCTGCACGACGGACAACCCGCACAACGAGCCGCTCGCGGACTACATCGCCCGCTACGGCGGCGCGACGTTCATCCCGGTGGTGATCGTCCCGGGCATCAACGAGGTGCTGTACCCGAACCTCGAGGAGAAGGTCGGCGTCCTGCGCCCGCGCGTGGAATACCTCCAATACCTCCTCGGCGAGCGCCGGGACATGGTGAACATGCACAAGCCGACCATCCAGGCGATGTGGATCTCGGCGGCGGTGGTGCTGTTGCTCCTGGTGGCGGTCGTGTTCTCCTTCGTGACGTAGTTGGAGCGCGGACCTCCGGGTCGCATGAAATACGCATCACATGATGCATCGTTGATGCATATCAGGAGATGCGATGCGCACGACGATCAATCTCGACGAACGGCTCATCGAACACGCCCAGCGGTTGACGGGGACGCAGGAACGAACGGCGCTCATCCATGAGGGTCTCCGGGCGTTGATTGCTCGCGAGAGTGCAAGGCGTCTGGCGCGTCTCGGCGGAAGCGATCCGAAGGCGGCCGCGCCGGAGCGACGGCGTTCTTCGTGATCCTCGTCGACACCTCGGTCTGGATCGATCATTTTCACCGGCGAGTGCCGGCGCTCGCTGATCTTCTGGAAGCAGGCGAGGTGCTGACGCATCCGTTCGTGATCGGGGAGCTCGCATGCGGCACCCTGAAAAATCGCAAAGAGATCCTGGAACTTCTCTCGAGTCTTCCGGCAGCCGTCGTGGCTACCGACCAGGAGACGCTTTTTTACATCGAGCAGCACAAGCTCATGGGTAAGGGCCTCGGGTACATGGACGCTCATCTGCTCGTCTCCGTCACTCTCACGGAAGACGCTCGACTGTGGACGCGAGACAAACGTCTGGCGGATGTCGCGAGGATGTTGCGGGTGGCGTCGGATCTGAGCTGATCGTGTCGCGCATTCACCTCGTCCGCCACGGCCGCTCCGCGCACGTGCACGCGGGCTGGATCGACCTGGCCGGCTTTCACCGGTGGCGCGAGAGCTATGAGGCGGCCGCGATCGCGGAGGGGGAGAGGCCGCCGGATGCGTTGAAGGCGCTGGCGGCGAATGCCGTGGTCGTAGCCAGCGACGCCCCTCGAGCGATCGCCTCGGCGAAGCTGCTCCGGGACGACGTGCTCGTGTCGCCGCTGCTGCGGGAGCTGGAGCTGCATCCGCCGAATCTGCGCGGGGTGAAGCTGCCGCTGGCGCTGTGGGCGCTGACGTTCGGGGTGAAGTGGCTGTTCCGCGGTTCGCACGCAACGCCGGAGGAAGAGGCGCGCGCGCGGGAGGCGGCGGCGTGGCTGGAGGGGCTGGAAGGGCCGGTGGTGGCGGTGACCCATCAGACGTTCCGGTCGCTGCTGGCAAAGGCGCTGATCGCCCGCGGCTGGCGCAGCGACAAGCCGCCGCGAAGCCGTCACTGGAGCGTATGGTCGCTCCATTACAATGCCGCCCCGCATGACCTTCCCCCTGAAGCCGAAGGACATCTTCGAGGAGCTGCGGAAATCGGTCGTCGGGCAGGATGACGCGATCCGGGAGATCTCCGTCGCGCTGGTCAAGCACCTGGTCGGCCATCCGGCGCCGAACATCCTGTTGATCGGGAACTCCGGCTCGGGGAAGACCACGCTCATGCGCGCGGTCGAACAGTTCCTGGCGCGTACCCCGGACCTCGGCGAGTACGCCAACGTCGTCCGTCTGAACGCGAACGTCCTGGCGGAGGAGCGGCAGGGGTATGGGAAGGCCGTCCTCGGCCGGCTGTACGCGAACGCGCGGAAGATGGCCGGCCCGGCGGCGACGCCGGACGAGATCATCCAGGCGGTGCAGCGGGGGATCGTGTTCGTCGACGAGGTGGACAAGATCCGCGCGCAGGTCAGCGAGCAGCCGAACGTGCGGGGCATCGTCGCGCAGGAAGCGCTGCTGACGCTGATGGAGAACGAGAACGTGGAGTTCGAGGCGGACGGCTGGACGTTCGTGATCAACTCCGGGCAGATCCTGTTCGTCGCGGGCGGTGCGTTCGAGGAGCTGTACGACAGCGTGCACCGCCGGGCGACGATCGGGCAGGACGTGGTGCCGATGAAGCCGGTGGTCGTGGTCTCGGCCTCGGGCGAGGTGCGCGAGGAGCTGCCGTTCCATCTGGCGGACTATCTGAAGTACGACGACCTGTTCCGCTACGGGATGACGCCGCAGTTCGTCTCGCGGTTCGAGTCGATCGTGGTGCTCAACGACCTCGCGGAAGGCGATCTGGCGCGGATCTTCGTGGAGCCGGACGCGTCGATCTTCCGCACGTCGCGGGCATACTTTCAGCGCTTCGGCATCGACCTCCAGATCACGCGGGGCGCGCTGATTGCGATCGCCTGGGACGCGGCACGGCAGAAGCGCCTCGGCGCCCGCGCCCTGCGGGAGACGTACCGGCGCGTGATCCGGGCGCTCGAGTTCGAGCCGCGCACGGCGGGCGTTCTGACAATCGATGAAGAGATGGTGAAGCGGGCGATCGCCGCCCGCGACGCGGGCACGAGGTGACGAGCCGTCGAGTCGTCCAGTCGTCGAGCAGGGAATCCCTCGGCGACTCGACGACTTGAAGACTCGACGACTAGATCATGGGTGAACCAAAGAAAAGCTTCTTCGACAAGCTGAAACGCGGCTTGTTCATGACCCACACCGAGATCATCGAGAAGGTGAAGGAGTCGCTGACTCCGGACCTGCCGATCGATCAGAGCGCCATCGACGGTCTGGAGGAAGGTCTCCTCGGCGCGGACGTCGGCGCGGAGCTGACGACGTCGCTCGTCGAGCGCGTCGAGCGGCGCGTCCGGGACGAGAAGATCACGAAGATGGAGCGCTTCACGGAGGTGATGCGCGAGGAGACGCGGGCGCTGATTCCGAAGCGCGTGGCGTCGACGATCGACCTCGGCAGGGCCAAGCCGTTCGTGATCCTCGTGGTGGGGGTGAACGGGACCGGGAAGACGACCACCATCGCCAAGCTGGCGGCGCGCTGGAAGGGCGAGGGGAAGACGGTGGTCCTCGGCGCCGCGGACACGTTCCGCGCGGCGGCGATCGAGCAGTTGCAGATGTGGGCCGATCGCGTCGGCGTGTCGCTGGTGAAGCACAAGGCGGGGTCGGATCCGGCGGCGGTCGCGCACGACTCCGTCGCGGCGGCGAAGTCGAGGAATGCAGACGTGGTGATCATCGACACCGCGGGCCGCCTGCACAACAAGTCGCACCTGATGCAGGAGCTCTCGAAGATCCATCGCGTGGTGGAGAAAGAGCTGCCCGGCGCTCCGCACGAGACGCTGCTGGTGATCGACGGGACCACGGGCCAGAACGGCGTGAGTCAGGCCGCGGCGTTCCTCGAAGCGGCGAAAGTGACGGGGATGGTGGTGACGAAGCTCGACGGCACGGCCAAGGGCGGCGTGATCCTCTCGATCATGCGCCAGTTCGACATCCCGGTGAAGTTCGTCGGGGTGGGGGAGGCGGCGGACGATCTGATCCCGTTCGATCCGCAGGCGTACGTGGACACGCTGTTCGAGTAGCTCCCCCCCTGTCATCCCGAGCGTCGAGCGAGGGACCTGGGTGGGCGGGGCGGCAGGCACGGTCTTTCGAGCCCCACCC
>DASUSN010000160.1:0-88925 GCA_036375075.1 Thermoanaerobaculia bacterium
CCGGCTGGAAGCCGGCGTAGCGGCCGGCTGGAAGCCGGCGCTCCGCAGCGTCCCCTCGCCTCGCGGGCGGGGGATGGCGGTGCGGGGACAGGGCTAGGTGAGGGGCGATCTCGCCTGAAGTTGACGCCATTGATCCTAACCCTCTCACCACGCGCGGCGAGAGGGGACTGTGTCCGTCCCCGTCTCCCTCTCCCCGCGGCGGTTGTGTGGGGAGCGGGGAGAGGGCCGGGGTGAGGGGCGCTCTCGCCTGAAGTTGACGCCACTGGGGCTGAAGCCACGCCCTGTACGACCGCGAAAGGAGCCTTCCCGCATGACGACGACGTCCCTGGCTTTACGCGACTCCGCACTGCTCGCGGCGGGTCCGTCGCCGATCGAGGTCGAAGGCCTCGACCCGCAGGTCCTGCAGCTCGCCCTGGCCGCCGGACTGCTCCGGCCGAAGGCCGGCTCGCCGGGCGTCTACGAGCTCGACCCGCTGTGGTTCACCGATCCGGTGGGCAAGACCGGCGACGCCTTCAAGACGCACGGCGCCGAGCTGGCCGGGCTCCTCGCGCAGCTCCTCGGCAACATCGGCGGCAAGGCGCTGGGCATCCCCATCAAGGACCCGGGCCACCTCGGCACCTGGTATCCGATCCAGAACCCCGAGACCGGTACCCCCACGGGCCTGTATCTGACGTCCAACACGGTCGGCGGCGAGACGGTGTTCGGCATCGGCACGACGTACATCTGGCCGCTCGGCGCCGACCTGGAAGTGCGCGCGTGGGGCATGGTGCCGCTCGTCGCGGTCGGCAACGGGAACGTCTCGGTCGTCGCCGGCTCGGAGAAATATCCGCTCAACTGCGGCGTCGAGTTCGCCGGCAAGACGGCCATCATCGACCGCTACGGCTTCTCCTTCAAAGGCGTGAAGCTCAGCGCCAGCCTCTCCCTCCTGCCGCAGCCGAAGCCCGACATCTCCATCGTGGTGATGCAGCTCAAGCTGCCCACGGACCTCAAGGCCTCCGACCGCTCGCTGGCCGACCTCACCCAGCTCACCGGCGAGCAGATCCTGACCACCGTCTCCTCGCTGTTCGTCTCGGCGCTGTCCGAGGCGCTGGGGGCGGGGGACAAGAAGTCGATCGACTACCTCCTGCCGGTCCTCGGCCTGACCACCCAGGTGCCGGACGCGCTCAAGCCCATCTTCCCGGACGTCGTCCTGCCGCTGATGCGCTGGGACCAGCTGGCCGCGGCGGTGGTGGGCGGCGGCAGCCCGACGGAGCCTTTCAAGAACTGGTTCAACGCGCTCCTCTCCAATCCCAAGGTGCTCGAGGCGTGGCTCTCGTCCATCCAGGGACTGCAGGGCGTCCCCACGCCGCTCGTCACCGGCGCCGGCACGCGCCAGGATCCGTACGCCATCAGCATCCTCGATCTCCCGTCGATCGGCGCGCTCTCGTTCACCATCGGCACCACCGTCGACGAGCAGGGGACGCGCACGTTCTATCCCGGCATCGACTTCACCGGCACGAAGATGCGGCTCGGCACTTCGAGCGCGGCGGTGCAGATCACCGCGAGCGTGGAGCTCGCGCAGTTCCGGCTCTCCACGACCGGCGCGGTCTCCGCCGATCCGACGAGCCTCCTCTTCGACAGCGGCATCTGCCTGGTGGGGTACGGGACCACGGGCGGCAAGGACGATCCGCTCTTCAGCGGGAAGGTCGCCGGCCAGGACTACGTCTTCGGCTCGCTCTGCGCGGGGCTGAAGATCGGCAACGCCACCGGGACGCTGCAGGTCATCCCGCGCTTCACCCTGAACGGCGTCACCACGCCCACCGGCAGCTACGCGTCCATCGACCTCACCCAGCCGGGCAACGTCGTCGACCAGGCGCTCGACGAAGTGATCGGGCTGATTCGCAGCGCGCTGCTGAAGCTCTTCGGCATCGAAGGCAGCGACAAGACCGCGCCGGGCTACAGCATCGCCGCGCTCCTCGGCATCGTGGCTCCGGACAGCGGCGCCACGGCGTGGCCGGCTTCTCTTGCCCCGCCGCTCAGCAGCGCGGAGCAGATCCGGAAGTCGGTGCAGGACCCGGTCGGAAACCTCCTCGGCTACTGGGGCAGGCTTCTGTCGGACGCCGTCCTGGTCGACGGCCAGATCCCGTTCTACTTCATGGTCAAGCAGGCCGGCACGCTGCTGGTGCAGGTGGGCGGCCCGGCCGTCACGGTCACCGGAAAGGGCACGCCCGCCGAGCCGTGGCGCGTGGAGCTCAGTCTGACGGCCAACCTGCCCGCGTCGCTGCAGGTGTGGATGGAGGACCTGCCCGCGGCGCAGACGGCCACGGCGCAGATGCTGCTGACCGGCGGCGTCGCGTCGACGCGCAAGCGGCTCGTGGCCGGCTTCGGCTTCACGCCGAAGCTGAAGGTCTCCGAGACCTTCGAGATCGACCTCGACTTCACCCTCGACGCCCTCGGCCTGGACCTCGATACCAGCGGCGGCGTGATCCCCACGGGCGTGCAGATCTTCCCCGGCGCGGGCTTCTCGCTCGACCTGCCGAAGGGCGTGACCACGCCGCAGGTCGCGGGCGCTTCGCTCAGCGTCTCGCGCAGCTCGCTCTCGGTGTATTGGAGCCCCTACGACGGCTGGAGCTGGTCCATGGTCGCCGGTGCTCCGACGCTGACCATGGGCGGCCAGTCCTTCCCGGTCGGCGAGACCATGAACTTCAGCGACGCGGAGTCACTCCAGAAGCTCGTCACCGAGGGCGCGGCGACGTTCGGGCAGGTCCTCACCGGCGTCGCCGGCATGGCCGTCTACCAGAGCACCAACCGCGTCGGCCTCGCCATCGACGGCATCCTCGGCCTCCTGCCGAACCTCGGGCCGCTCATGCCCCCGGGGATCACCTGGCCGGCGGACATGCCGGTGCTCCGGCTCACGAGCTTCTCCGATCCGCTCGGCGCCCTGCGCGGACAGATCAACGCCATCGTCACGAAGCCCGACCGGCTGAAGGCCGCGCTGCAATTGATGGCGTGGGCGGCGACGTCCAACACGAACGCGCCGGCGATCCCCGGCACCGGGACGCTGGAGGACCCGTTCCACGTCCCGCTCGGTCTCGTGTCCGGAGTCGGCCTTGCGGTCTGGTCGAACGAGGCCGCGGGCACGGCCGGCGTGGGCATCGATCACAGCTACACCTACGACCTGCCGAAGGACCTGCAGGCCGTGACGCGCGTCGTGCTCCGGCTGGTGAACGGCTCGCTGGCCACCGGCGCGCTCGTGCCTCTGCCGGGCGTCCCAGGCGGCACTCTCAACACGCTCATCCGCCCCAAGACCGGGAAGCTCGTCCCGCTCACGTCCACCGGGTTCTCGCTCGGATCGCTGTCGGTCGGCATCGGCGTGAGCGCCGAGGGGACGATCGCGGCTCCGGTGCTGAAGGCCAAGCCGTACTTCATGCTGTACGAGCTGCAGTTCCCGGGGCAGCCCGTCGTGGCGCAGGTGAACATCGCCGAGGCCATGGCGGACGACAGCGCGCAGCAGGCGCTCCTGCAGGCGTTCGACCGCGGCCTGCAGGTGCTGTTCCGCGATGCGCTCGGCGACGGCGCCTACGAGCAGGTCTACGCGCTCCTCGTCCAGATCGGTCTCGCCGTCCCGGTCGAGACGCCGCTCACGGTGCGCGGCATCAACCCGCCGGGGTGGCTGGCCCTGCTGGCCGATCCGCTCGGCTTCGCCTCGCAGCGGCTCCTGGCCCTCGTCACCGACGCCCAAGCGCTGTCGATCGTCTCGAACCTCCTGCGGAAGGCCACCGGCGTCAATCCGCCATCCGTGCCGCGGCCGCTGCTCGTGGTGCTGAACGCGATGGGGCTGGTGCAGGACGAGGCGCACGGCTGGGTGCCGGATCCGCCGGGCTTCGTGCAGCTCTTCTCGCATCCGGCCCAATACCTGTCCACGCGCTTCAAGACGCTGCTCGGGGACCCGCTGGCGCTGAAGGACGTGGTCTCGCAGCTCGTGCAGATCTCGGAGCCGGTGCCGTTCGGGCCCTTCCAACTGGAAGTGCTCTCCGGGCCGGTCGTGCGCGTGGCGCTGGCGCCGGGGAAGGCGCAGGTCGGATCGCTGCTCGACTTCTCGGGCGCGGTGTCGCTGAGCTTCGCCACGCGCCCGACGCTGGGCGTGGCGCTGCGGCTCTTCAACCCGCTCGCGAGCCTGGCCCTCGTGCCCGCGCTGACGGTCGATTTCACCGGCGGCACGACGTCGTTCACGCTGCAGATGGCGTGGGGCGACGGGACGCAGCCGGCGCCGCCGCCGCTGCAGTTCTGGCCTTTCAACGCGAACGAGTTCGTGACCGCGCTGTCCGAGGTCGCGCCGTTCTACGCGCTGTCGGTCATCGTCTCCCAGGTCATCGATCCGCTCGTGCTGCAGCGGTATCCGGTCGCGCAGGTGGTGCTCAACGCGCTCGGCGTGGCCAGCCAGGACACGGGCGGCGTGTGGCACACGAAGTCGCTCCTCGGCCTGTTCGACGATCCGCTGGCGTGGCTGCTCGGGGACGCGGTCCTCGGCGCCAACGGACAGCTCAACATCACCAAGATCAATCAGGTCCTGACCACGATGCCGGAGACGACGTTCCCGTCGGTCGGCATCGGCACGAAGAAGATCGCCGACGGCTTCCAGGTCTACGGCCTGCCGTATCAGATGGCCGTCGACTTCACCGCCGTCACGGCGACGAACAAGGTCACCATCCGGCCGAAGCTCAGCGCGGCCCTGCCGATCGCGGGCAACCTCGCGAAGATCGAGAAGCTGGCCTTCGGCATCTCGCTCGGCCCCAACTTCCAGCCCGGCCTGGACGGCAACGTCGTGGCCTCCGCCACGATCCCCGGCGCCGCGGCGCCGCTGGCGCTCGACACCGGTTTCGACAAGACCTTCTATCTCCGCGTCACCGACGGCACGCAGGGCGGCATGGCGCTGCAGCTCGTGCCGTTCCCCGGCTGGCAGGAGCTGATCAAGGGCGCGGTGCAGGTCTTCGCGCAGCAGCTCCTGCCGCAGCTCACGTCGAAGCTGCTGCAGGCGCTCCGCGAGAACGGCGCGAGGGAGTTCGCCGACGCGCTCTCCTCGGCGGGCACGAAGCTGGACGTCTCCGGACTCGTCACCGCGCTGCTGGCCGCGGCGCCCGACGCGAAGAAGCTGGAGACCGCCTCGCTGGGCTGGCTCGGCGGGCGCTTCACCACGGCCAACGTCAACAACACCGCGGCCGCCGTCGTCGACCTGCTGAAGGTCGCGGGCCTGACGCTCACCGCCACCGGTGGCCTGATCAGCTACAAGGCGTCGAACAACGTCATCATCATGGTCGGCGCGCAGAAGCTCGGCACCGCCGACCAGGTGGGGGCCTGGGTGGGCGTCACGCTGCCGCCGCTCTCCATCCTGCAGGTGGCGGTCGACGTCACGGGCATCGGCATGCCGTACGACCCCTCGACCGGCGCGTTCACCAGCCCGATCCCGCTGTTCAATTTCGGCCTCGCGCTCTCCACGCCGATCGCGGGCGAGAGCCGCGCGCCGCGCCTCACGCTGCAGTTCGACAACGCCACGAAGAAGTTCACCTCCGGCCTCGATCTGATGGGATCGGCGGTGACGAGGAGCGACCTCTATCGCGAGCTCCTGCCGAACTTCTTCGGCAATCCGCCCGACCTCGGCAAGGCCATCACGGACTGGCTGATCCTCGTGCTGACGCAGGCGGCGCCGCGCTACGTCTCGATCGTGCTCCTCAACCAGACCACGATCAAAGGCTGGCTGGACGGACCGCTGCTGGCGACGACGCCGGGGCAGGTGCTCGACACGGCGGGCCTCATCCGCAAGGAGAACGGCAAGTACGTCCTGCGCTCGTTCGACGAGATCCTCGCGCTGACGGTGCCGCAGTTCGTGGCGAACCTGCTCAAGGCGCTGCTGTCGGCGCAGTTCACGGTGATCACGTTCAGCAACGACCGCGGCAGCATCGTCGTCGGGACCAACCCGAGCGGGGCGGTGGGCATCCGGGCCACGGTGCGCAACATCGCGCTGCCGGGCGCGCCGAACTTCGTCTTCCAGCTCGGCGCGGCGGACAAGGACTGGCTGCGCGACGCGGCGCTCGTGCCGGGCGTGGGCGTCTATGTCCCGCTCACGGCCACCGCGCCCGAGTTCCAGAACACGCAGGTGGAGCTGGTGAACCTCGGCGTCGACTTCGTCGGCGCGCAGCAGAAGCCGCTGGTCGACCTGAGCCGCTTCACGCTCGGCGCGGTCAAGCCGCGCGGCATGGTGCTGTTCGATTTCAAGACCGGCGTCTCGCCGGTGAAGTGGGGCGGCGCGATCACGCTCGGCGACATCGGGATCACCTTCGCGCCCAACACCGCCGTCCAGGGCCAGAAGACCAATCCCGTCGCGCAGAACCTCCTCGGCTCCGGCACGAAGGCCGCCGCCCCGGGGAGCACGCCGGCCAATCCGCCGACGAATCCGGCCTTCTCCGCCAGCGCCTCGTTCATCAAGGGCGACACGTTCCCGACCATCACCTTCTTCAACGGCAGCGAGAAGAGCGCGACGGAGATCTGGGTCCCGGTGCAGCGGACGTTCGGACCGTTGAACGTGAACCAGCTCGGCCTCTCCTGGCGGCAGTCCGACACGCACCTCGGCGCGCTGTTCGACGGCAGCGTCACGCTGGCCGGCCTGTTCGTGGGGATGAAGAAGCTCGGCGTCTCGTTCAACGTCAAGAACCCCACCGACTACACGCAGTACGAGCTCGACGTGCAGGGGCTCGACGTGCAGTTCCGGGGCGGGCCGGTGACGCTCAGCGGCGGCTTCTTCAAGCAGGACTCGCCGCTGCGCTACGACGGCATGGCCATGCTGCGCGCCGCGAGCTTCGGCCTCGACGCCCTCGGCTCGTTCGGCGTCATCCCCGTGGACCCCAACGACCCGGTCTGCAAGGTCGATCCGAACTCGCCGGACTGCCGCAAGGCCATCTCGCTGTTCGTCTTCGTCAACCTCAACGTGCCGCTCGGCGGTCCGCCGGAGTTCTTCGTCGAAGGCCTCGCCGCCGGCTTCGGCTTCAACCGCAGCCTGGTCATCCCCGGCCCCGGCGACATCGGCGAGTTCCCGCTGGTGGCCGGCGCCATCAACCCGGACTACTTCCCGAAGGACGCCGACGGCAAGGCCGACCCGACCAAGGCGCTGATGAAGCTCGGCACGACCGTGCCGCCCGCGATCGGCGTCTACTGGGTCGGGGCGGGACTGAAGTTTTCCACGTACCAGTTCCTCAGCACCTTCGCGCTCCTGTTCTTGAAGTTCGGGCGCGAGTTCGAGATCGACCTGGTCGGCGTGATGTCCGCGTCTCTGCCGCCGAAGTCGCCGAAGACCATCGCCTACGTCGAGCTCGCGGTCATCGCCTCGTTCAAGCCGGCCGAGGGGCTGGTGTCGCTGCGGGGGCAGCTCACGCCGAACTCGTACATCCTCGCGCCGCCCGTGAAGCTGACCGGCGGCTTCGCGATCATGTTCTGGTACGCGGGGGAGCACGCGGGGAACTTCGTCATCACCCTGGGCGGCTATCACCCGAGCTTCGAGAAGCCCGATTACTACCCCGACGTGCCGCGCGTCGGCATCCTCTGGAAAGTCGACGTCAGCGTCGGCCGGCTGATGATCGAAGGCGGCGCGTACTTCGCGCTGACGCCCTCGGCGTTCATGGCCGGCGGCAATCTCCGCGCGGCCTTCGAGATGGGGCCGATCCGCGCGTGGCTCGACGCCGGCGCGAACTTCCTCATTCAGTGGAACCCGTTCTACTACGAGGTCGAGATCCACATCTCCGTCGGCGTCGCGTTCAAGACCGAGATCGCCGGCGTCTCCGTCACGCTCTCCGCGTCCCTCGGCGCGCTGCTCGAGCTGTGGGGTCCGCCGACCGCGGGCCGCGCGCGCATCGACTGGTACGTCATCTCCTTCACCATCCCCATCGGCGAGCAGGACAAGGAGCTCACCACCGAGCCGCTGGCGACGTGGAACGACTTCTCCCAGGCCTTCTTCCCGCAGCCCGTGGCGCCCAAGACCAATCAGGGGGTCGGGACGGCCGGCGATCCGGTGCAGCAGGAAGTGATCAAGACCACGGCGGCGCTCGGGCTCGTGGCCGAATCCGGGCCGCACGGATGGCTGATCAATCCCTCCGCGTGGCGGATGACCGTCAGCACGCTGGTGCCCGCATCCACGATGACGGTGACCAAGGCGGCCGGCACGCTGCCCAGCGGCCCGCCCATGGGCGTGCGGCCGATGAACGTGCCGGGAGTCACCACGCCGCTGACCGTCACGATGCAGGGCTTCGACACGACGACCAGCCAGTGGGTCGACGTCGACCTGGCCGCGAAGAAGATCGTCACCGCCGCCGTGCCCACCGGCGCGCCGGCGGCGCTCTGGTCGAAAGACCCGCTCAATCCCGTGGCGCCGCCCGATCCGAAGACCTCGCTCCTGCCGAACGCCAACTCCGGCGTGACCCTCGACGGCGTGCAGGTGCGCTGCAAGGACAAGATCGGCCCGATGCCGCTGCTGCGTGCGTTCGGCTACGTCCAGCGCGAGACCCGCTTCTATCCGCTGCCCCCGGTCTGGACGGCGCCCGCGGCGCTCAACCAGGCCAACGCCTTCCACCGCCTGATGGCCACGATCATGGCGCCGGACGTCGTGACCACGCGCAACACGCTCTTCCAGGTGCTGCGCGACCACGGCGTGCCCGCCGTCCAGAATCCGCAGCTCTCGGTGCTGGCGTTCTTCGCCGACTCCATCTACACCGCGCCGCCCGCGCTCGCGCAACTCGGCACCGATCTCGGCAGCACCACCAGCACCGGTACTGCGTCGAAGCGCATCGTGCTGAAAGCCGGTCCCGCGCCGGAGCCCGCGCCGTCGGTCACGCTGCTCGGCTCCGCGCATCGTTACGAGAGCGCGCGGACCGCGCGGCCGCCGCGCGCGGACCGCGACAGCGTTCCCGCGCTGCGGCTCGACGCGCCGCGTCTGCAGGGGACGTGGGTCGAGCGCGGCGGGCCGTCGAGGCCGACCGGCTCGATGCGGCTGTCCGAGGGAACGACCGCCGTCTACTCCCTCACCACGCCGTCCGGCCGGAACGCCACCGCCCGCGTCGCGGGGGACCTCCCGGTGCGCCTCCTCGCGTTCAACAAACACGACGAGCTCCTCGCCGAAGTCGTCACGGACGGCGGCGACACCACGCTGCCCGCCGGCACAGCCAAAGTGGCCATGCAGGGCGCGCGTGCCGCGGACGAAGGCCGGGCCGTCGGCTGGCAGCACGACACCATGCTCGCCCGCGTCGCCCGCTACACCTTCGCCGGCGACGGCTGCCTCGTGCGCCCCCAGGCCACGCCGGTGCGCCGCCGGCGCGGCCGCTTCGTCGAGCGCGGTCTCGTCGAAGCCTCGCGCGTCCTCGCCGACAACCGCGTCCGCGAGTCCGGCCGCGTGCGCAGCGGCTGGGTCGAAACGCTCCTGCCGGGTGCCACCCGCACGGTGGCGGTTGTGATCAGTTCCTCGGGTCCCTCGGGTTCCTCGGGTTCCTCGGGGGGACCGAAGGACTCGCGCAGCTCCGCTTTCTCCCCCGAGGAACTCCGAGGAACTCCGAGGAACCCGAGGAACTCCCCGTCGGACGTCCGCGTCCGCCTGACGCCCGCCAGCGGGCCGTGGACCCACGGGCACGGCGATGAAGCGACGCCGCGCGAGATCGTGGAGGCCGCGGGCGGGTTCATCCTCTTCTTCGACGTGCCGGTGTCGCCGGAGCTGTCGCTGGCCGTGCTCGTCGAGACCGATCGCGACGACCTCGTCCTGCAGGGCGTGTGGGGAATCCTGCCCGAGGCGGGGGAGGCCAGCCAGTCCTGGTCTTCTCTCGTCGCGCATGCGGTCGGGACGTCGATCGCCTCGCGCGCCGCGCGCACCTCGACCGTGACTCTCGATCCCGCCGGCGCCCGCGCCCAGGAGGCTGCGAATGCTTGAAGCCCGACTCGTGACGCAGGACCTCGCCGTCAGTTGCGGGGACACCATCAACCCCGGAGAGATCCAGTTCTACCAAGCCATCCTCCCGCCGCTGTCTTCCGGCAACTACCGGCTGGTCGTCAACCAGGAGGTCCAGCTCCCGGCCGAGACGCCGAAGTACGAGCATTTGCGCGCTTTCTCCGTCGACGGCCCGCGCTTCACGCTCACGCCCGGCACCGTGCAGCAGGTCTTTCCGCCCGCGAACCTCGCCGGCGACTACGAGCGCAGCCTGCCGCACGTCGTCTTCACCGATCCCACGCTCCCGTGGACGCGCACCATCGACGGCAGCGTGCCGGCCGGCGACGACGTCCCCCCGCCGTGGGTGGCGCTGCTGACGCTGTATCCCGAGGAGCTGGTCTCCGGGGGGGCGCCGATCGAGGTCAAGCAGATGACCCTCGACCAGCTCCTCACGCCGTCTGCCACCGTCATCCCGCCGAACATCAGCAAGAGCCAGTTCACGCCGCAGGAACTGACCCAGAACCTGCTGGCCGTCGAGCTGCCGCAGAGCGTCTTCTCCACGATCACCCCGACCATCAACGACCTCCCGTACCTGGCGCACGCGCGCCTGGTCAACACCGACGGCAAGGAGATCCTCGGCCTCAACGCCGACGGCTACTTCTCGCTGGCGGTGGGCAACCGGCTGCCCAAGGCGGGTGCGACCAACACGGTCTACCTGGTGTCGCTGGAAGGGCAGGGGGCGAACATCCGCGGCGGCTCCACCCAGCCCTCGGGCAAGTCCGTCCGCGTGGTGGTCCTGGCGAGCTGGCAGTTCACCGCCCGCGCGGCGCGCGGCGACTTTCTCCAGATCCTGCAGAACGTCTCCATCGACCTGCTGCAGTTCCCCTTCACGCCGTTCGAGGGGAACCTCACCCGCGAGCAGACGCTCGCCAAGATGGCGCTGCAGGTCGGCTACGTCCCGCTCTTCAACAACACCCGGTCGGGCGAGACCACGACCTCCTGGTATCGCGGTCCCGGCAGCCCGGCACCGACCAAGGTCGACGCGCTCGCGCCGTATCAGTACGCCGACAACGTCATCCGCTACGATCCCGGTCCCGACGACGCGAGCGTCCCGGGCACGGGCGTCTTCGACCAGAGCTACGCCTGCGCGTGGCAGATCGGCCGCCTGCTCGGCCTGTCCGACGCGGCCTTCGCGCGGCAGCTCTTCGAGTGGCGCCGCGCGTACCAGCAGTACCTGAACGAGCTGGCGCTGCTCGACCATCTCACCGCGCGCCTCGAGAGCTTCCCGGGCATCTCGTCGCTGCAGGCCACCCGGCTTCAGGCCGCGGGGCCGGAGCTTGCCGCGAAGATGTGGCTGGCCGCGGCCGCGGGACTGGCCGAGGAGCCGCGGGTGATCCGCCACGAGCACCGCTCCGACGCCGAGTTGCCCGGCGTGGTCCCGCGCGAGGAGCTCGCCGCGAAAGCCGCGGGGCTGGAGGACGACGATGCCGGCGGCGATCCGCTCTTCGCGCTGCTCGACCGCGTCTTCGGAGGTGACCGCAAATGACTCTCGGACCGATCCACAGCGGCGGCAGCAGCTTCTGGAGCCTCGTCAGGCGCGCCGCCACGCCTCCCGCTGCACGCGCGGCGCTCACCGACCCCGCTGCGGCCGACGAGCCCAAGCCGCCGGAGATTCCGCCCGCCATCAGCGAATGGCTCGGGCGGGCGATGCTCCTCTACGGCGTGCCCTTCGAGTACACGATCGCCCACCCGGCGCTGCTGCCCGACGAGGCCATCCGCTTCTTCTACTTCGATCGCAACTGGCTCTATCGCCTGGTCGACGGCGCGGTGAGCGTGGGCGTCGGCTCGAGCGCCGACTACATCCAGCTCTACCAGCAGTTCGAGGCGCTCGCGCTCGCGGCCGCGCAAAAGGCGGTCGTCGCCCGCGCCTCGCTGCGCGGCAAGGCGGCGCGCACCGACGCCGCGGCGCGCGCCCGTATCGACCTGGCCATCGATTCCGGCGCCGCCGACGCGGACACCTGGACGGGGTTCCTGCTCCGCTCCACCGTCGTCTCCGGCTGGCCGGGGATGGAGGTGCACGCCTTCGACGCGGCGGACCAGCCGCTTCAGCTCCTGCGCGTCGACCGGCTCACGCCCAACGTGCTGCTCTGCATCATCCGCGGGGTACCCGGCCGCGTGGCGCTCATGGAGCCGCCCGAGGCGCTGCACTTCGGCGTCCTGAAGGCGACGTCCGGCAGCGGGTACGACGTCGTCCTCCGCGGCCTCGGCTACGGCGGATACGAGGCCGGCATCCAGCTCACCGGCAGCCCCGCGCCGTCGGCCGCCATCCCCGTCGGCGCGAACGGCGTCGTGAACGTGCAGCAGGCCGCCACCAATCTGAAGGCGGCGCTGGCCGCGAAGAACGCGCTCTCCCCGCAGGGCACCTTCACCTCCTCGGAGTTCGGCGTCCAGATGGTCCTGGCCGCGGGACTCCAGAACTTCAAGCCGCAGGGGAAATGAGGACCACATGACCAGCATCAAGCTGCAGGCCATCGACAATCCCCTCTGGGCGGGCCCGGTCCTGCTGACGCCCGTCACGCTCGACGCCCTCCTCGTCGGCACGCCGAACCGCTCCAGCAAGTGGGCGAAGGTGGCGATGGACTACACCCGCCTGGCCGGCGGTGCCGATCCCGCGCCCAGCGCCTTCGAGGACGGGCCGGCGCCGGAGGTCGGCATCCACCTCCAGTGGACGCTGCCCGCCGCCCTCCGCCATGCCGCCCAGCTCACCGACGAATCGCCCGACGTGACCTTCCCGCCGGTCCCGGACCGCTGGATGATCACCCGCTTCTACCGCGCCAATCCGAACGACAAGCCGGACGTCGTCGCCTGGGTCCTGCAGAGCGACTTCCTCGGACCGCGGACCGAAGGGACGAACACCTATCCCGATCCCGCGAACCCGAGGCGGGTCCTGTACATCGGCAAGAAATACGACCTCGCCACCTGGACCGGTCCCGCCGCGTCGCCGGTCTCCTTCCTCCGCGCGCCGGGGCCGGGAGACCTGAGCTGGTCGGCGATCTACGGCAACGTGCGCAACGTTTTCGCCTTCTACGATCCCATCACCCTGCCGGCGGGCGACATCACCTACGCGGTGTGGGGATGGTACGCACGCCCGCAGGACGATCCGCTCTACGGTCCCGGCACCGGCTTCACCACGCAGCAGGAGTGGGAGGCCATCATGTCCTCGCTCCAGTGGGGCGTGGGCAGCGCCGAGGACAAGGACACGCGGATCGCGCAGGCGAAACAGGCCTTCCAGTCGTGGCTGCAGGCCAACCCCATCACCGGCGGTCCGCCCGCGACGCCGGCGCAGAAGGAGCTGGCCAGCCAGACCCTCTGCCACGGCATGGTCTTCAACGTCGGCTGGAAGGGGACGGCGTTCGCCTATCCGCCGCCGCCGATCATCGCCGCCGCCAAGCCGCCGCAGGTGGCGATCGGCAGCAATGCGGCCGAGGCGGTGAGCGCGTGGATGGGGCCGAAGCTCAACCCGTCCGATCCGCTCGAGGCCGAACGGCTGCTCCTCGCGTTCCAGCTCAACCGCATCTTCGACTACGTGAGCGATCCCGTCGGCTTCGACATCGCCGCCGAGAACGCCCGCTTCGCCGCCGTCAACGGCGGCTTGATCTGGATCGTCATCCGCCCCCAGGACGCGCAGGAAGACGGCATGGGCGGCGTGCAGCAGATCCCGCTCACGCCCGAGCAGACCGCGAAGCTCACCGCGCTCAACACCACGCAGTTGGAGCTCGGCACGCTCGCGCGCACGCTGTCGTCGCAGAAGTGGGAGCTCTTCTCCGCCGGCTGGAAGCTGCAGCGCGTCGATCCGTTCGACCCGCCGCTGAAGAACCAGATCCAGGCCTACATCGACGAGTTGACCCCGATCATCAGCGCGGGGATGGACCGGATCGCCACCCTGAGCGCGCAGCGCGACAGGCAGAAGGACGAGCTGGAGGCGCTCCTCGGCACCGAGTACGTGCTGACGCGGTCCAACCTCCCGCAGTTCGACCAGGCCGCCGATCCCGTCGTCCTGCTCGCCGGAGCATCCGGCGACACCAAGCTCGATCAGCCGCGCTATCCCGACGAGACGCTCTTCACGCGCTTCACCGGCCAGACCCTCGGCGGTCTCGTGGTCGACTTCACCGGCATCGTGTCGAAGCCTCCGGTGACGCTCACCGCCGCGGACATCCTCGGCCCGCTCACGCTGCCGTCCGGGGTGAGCATTCCCAAGGAGACCACCGACCTGTGGCTGGAGGCGATGCTGCTGAACCTCGGCAATGCCCGCTGGCTGGCCGGGATCGCCTTCACCAAGGCCGGCGTCGTCAATCCGCCGCCGACCGAGCCGCAGATCGTCGCCCTTACCGAGCAGATCTCCAAGCAGCAGACCCTGATCTGGAATCCGCTGCCGACGGCGGACATCGACGAAGAGACGCTGGCCGAGGCCGCGGGCCTGGTGTCGCTGTTCCCGCCGCAGCCGGTGCGCGTCCCGCTGAAGACCTGCGTTTCCAAGTGGGCTCCGCCCTGGACGCCGCTCTATCTCGACTGGGAGATCTCCTGGGCGCCGACGTCGACGAGCATGGCCGGCATGCTGTCGCAGTGGCAGCTCGGCGACCTCGATTACAAGTGGACCGCCAACTCGGTCGGGTCCTCCACGGGCAAGGTCCAGGTGCGCACGATCCTCTCGTCGCAATATCCGAAAGGCCTCAGCGACCAGCTCTCGGAGTTCCTGGCCAGCACGCCCGGGCTCGACCGTCTGCCCGCCTACCAGGTCGAGCAGCTCAGGACGACGGCGAAGACCCTGGAAGAGCTGGACGTGATGACCCAGTCGCTGACCGGCTTCGCGCAGGTCATGCTGATGCGCAAAGTGGAGCCGACCACGCCGCCGCCGGGGGTCGATCCGTCGCTGATCGCCGGGGTCATGACCTGGGCGCCGACGCCGACCGTCGAGGAGACGCCGGGCTTCTTCCCGGTGCGCGCGGGCCACTTCCAGATCACGCGGCTGCGGGTGGTGGACGCGTACGGCCAGATCCTCTCCGGCTCGATCGCCGGGGGGCCCATTCTGCCGACGCGGTCGGAGAGCCTGACCACGCGGGGCACCACGAACGCCGGCTGGATGCAGACCGTGCCGCGGGTGGCGCAGCCGGTGCGGCTCGACCTCCGGCTCGTGGATGCGAAGAACGACGCGATCCGCAGCAACTCGTCGGACGAGACCAGCCCGCTCTGCGGCTGGCTGCTGCCGAACCACCTGAACCAGAGCCTGATGGTGTTCGACGCGCACGGCCACAGCCTCGGCGAGGTGATCCGGATCGAGCGCGACGAGGGCCCGGGCATCCGCTGGGACGCGGCGCCGGGCAGCGACGCCCCGCTCGGCGGACCGCCGCAGATCTCGCCCGTCGAGAGCGCGCACCTGCTCGCGTTCGTCCAGGGCATGCTGAACAGCGCCCTGGTCAACCGCGGGTCGGGCTCGAACGTCCTCGACGAGCTGCTCGACCTCATCGACGTGTCGCTGTGGGCCACCGACCCCCTTGGCCCGGCGCCGTCGGGGAACCTCTCGGTGCTGATCGGCCGGCCCATCGCCGTCGTCCGCGCGCTCATCACGATGGAGCTCGACGGCGACCCGGCCTACAACCAGGCCTGGAAGCAGACCGGCAAGCGCGACACCGCCGGCTTCCCGACGGCCGTGAAGTTCCCGACGCGCATCGGCGACTTCCAGCTCGCCCGGAACGGCGCCCTCGGCTATTTCCAGAACGACGACTACAGCAAGTGCTACGCGATGTACGGCTACGAGCCGCGGATGGGGCACGTGCGGCGCACGGTGTTCAACCGCGGCTCGCGCGACTTCCGCGGCGATCTACTCCGTCTCGCGTCGTCGGCCGCCGCGTCGCCGAGCCCGGTGGGCGCCACCGGGACGTACGTGTTCACCGGCCATACGTTCGATCTGCAGCCGGACAGCGTCACCACCGTGAAACTGACGGCGCTCGTCGACCCGCGCGGCTACATCCCCGCGGTCACGGGCGCGATCCCGGTGCAGGGCGTGGCCCTGCCGAACGGTCCGGTCGACGCCGCGCTGACCGCGATGGCGGCGACGTTCCGGATGGGACCTCTCCTCATCGACCCCGACCAGATCCGCATGCCGCTGCCCGCCGAGGTCCGCGGCAAGTGGTCGTGGATCGAGCGCAGCGGCGTCACGTTCTGGCGCGAAGAGGGACCGCTGCAGCAGATGCAGCCGGAGGGAGCCCTCCCGACCGGCGCGATGACCATCCGCGAGGGCTGGCTGAAGCTCAGCGGCGCCCTCCGAAAGGACGACGAACATGCGTAGAAAGAAGACCGGACCCGATTTCGACGGGCTGCGGCTCTCCACCCCCGCGGCGGAGGACCAGCAACTGCCGAAGTTCACCTACACGCTCAACCCGAACAGCGGCGAGGTGAGCTCGACGATCTCCAGCGTGCTCACCGTGACCAATCCGAGCACGGTGTTCCCCGTGATGGTGACGGCGGGCAGCGACCTGATCGCGGTGAGCGGCTGGGGCGGCATCACCCAGGCGCCCAAGTCGATCGAGGTGGTTCCTCCCGCCGACAGCGACTGGAACGGGGTGATGACCGACAGCTCGCTGGGAACGATCCTGAAGCTGTTCACCACCGCGGACGTCGAGGTGCAGCCGCTCCAGAGCCTGGCCTTCACGCTCAACGGCATCCTCCTGGACGATCAGGTCGGCAGCGCGGACCTGGCGGTCATGGAGATCGTCGGCACGCAGATCTCGCCTCCGAAGATCGCCTTCGGGAAGCTCGGCGCGAAGATGCAGATCTTCGCCTGGGCCGACGCCAACAGCGTCGGCGCGGGCGAGTCCACGAACATCAACTGGACCATCGTCAAGGGACTCTACGTCACCCTCCTCCCTCCCGACGACGGCACGCAGTACCCGCGCAGCGGCACCGGACCCTACACCGCCAGCAGTCCGCGGACGCCGTTCCAGAACGCGCCGCAGACCATCTTCACCGCCACGGTCTTCCAGCAGCCCGACACGCCCATCCCGTTCACCGTACCGCTTCTTCTCAGCCCGCCGGTCATCACCCGCTTCCTGCCGAAGGACCCGCCGCCCATTCCCATCGACGGCGTGGTGAACCTGAGCTGGAGCGTGGCCTACTCGCCGGAGGTCACGCTGCAGCCGGCCAGGGGCTCGAAGTACGTCTCCAACGAAGGCGTGCGCGCGGTCAAGCCGAGGGACTTCCTCCCCAACAACGCCGACACGGTCGTCTTCGTCCTGTCCGCCGCCGGCTACCAGGGACCGGTCGCGAAGTCGGTGACGGTCCGGTTCCTGCCGATGCACATCGCGTATTTCCGCTACCCGAACTTCGACGAGGTCGGCTACACCGTCTCCGCGCCGAACAGCCAGACGTACGGAGTGAGCCAGCTCGGGCCGAAGCACTTCCGGCTCGACGCCATCGGTCCGGGCGGCCCCCTGACGCAGGAGCTCGGCGGGACGGGGCTGGAGATCCAGGTCGTCGTCGCCGACCCGGCGCAGCCGAAGGCAGGGGAGGCCACCAAGCTGAAATACCAGGTGCAGGCCGCGACCTCGCTGAAGCTGATGCCCGGCGACGTCCCCCTCACGTTCGACGCGAGCGGGCGCGGCGAGACCACGGTCACCCCCCCGGCCGGCTCGACTACCTATACACTCGTCGCCACCGGGTCCAATTCCAAGACAGTCAGCAGCGAGATCACCATCACCACGGCGTCGTCGCTGTTCGCACGGAGGCGGCGCCCGGTGAGGAAGTGACGTCGAGAAAAGTGACACCACAGGCGAGAGGGAGAGAGAGTCCATGAGCCACGACGCCGGAAGCATCGAGAACGAGATCTATCGCGCCATCCGCAAGGTCAAGCCGTCCCTGGGCCAGACGCCGCTCACCCCGGACACGCGGTTCGAGAGCCTGGGCCTGGAGTCGCTCGAGCGGGCCATCGTCATCTTCGAGATCGAGGACGCCTACGAGATCTCGATCATCGACGCGAACCTCGACACGTTCCGCAACGTGGCCGAGGCGCGCGACGTGGTGCTTTCGCTGCTGGAGCGGAAGGCCGAGCGCGAGCTGCGCGTGTCGGAGCTTGCGTGACCTCTGCCCCTCCACACCGCGTCGTGATCACCGGCGCGGGCTGTGTGACCAGCCTGGGAGTGGGGAAGGAAACGTTCTGGGACGCGCTCACCGCGGGGCGGTGCGCCATCCGCCCGACGCGCGTCTCGCGCGACGGCATCGAGTCGGTCTTTCCCGCCGCTCCCGTGGGCGGCTATGACCCCAACGACCACTTCACCGGCGAAGAGCTGCTCTGGCGCGACCCGTTCGCGCAGTACGCCCAGGTCGCCGCGCGCGAGGCCATGAACGACGCAGGCCTGGCCGCGGGGAACGGCCATCACCTCGACACCGCCGTCATCCTCGGCACGGGCGGGGGAGGGGAGCACGCCCGCGAGGAAGCGGGCGCGCGCCTGTTCGCCCAGCGCCGCATGCGCGCCCATCCGGTGCTCGTCCCCAAGGCCAACCTGCAGGCCGCCGTCGGCTTCATCTCCATCGAGTACGGCGCCATGGGGCCGTCGTTCGTCGTCTCCACCGGCTGCGCCGCGGCCACGCACGCGATCGCGCAGGCCTATCTGATCGTGAAGAACGGGCTGGCCGCGCGGGCCATCACCGGCGGCAGCGAGGCGCCGATCATGATCTCGATCCTGCAGGCCTTCAACGCCGCGCAGGTCTTGTCGCAGTCGACCTGCCGCCCGTTCTCGCGCGAGCGGGACGGGATGGTGCTGGCCGACGGCGCGGGCGTGGTCGTGCTGGAGACGCTGGAGGGCGCCCGCGCGCGCGGCGCGCACATCTACGGCGAGCTCGCCGGCGTGGGCATGAGCGCCGACGCGGCGAACTCCGTCCACCCGGACGCGCGCGGCCCCGCCAACGCGCTCGAGCGTGCGTTCGCCGATGCCCGCGTGAACGCCGCCGACATCGATTACATCAACGCCCACGGCACGGGAACGGCCGTGAACGACCGGGTGGAGACGGAGGCCGTCAAGCGCGCCTTCGGGTCGCACGCGCGGAAGGTGCCGATCTCGTCGACCAAGTCGATGCACGGCCACGCCTTCGGCGGCGTGGGCGGCATCGAGCTGGTGGCCACGCTACTGGCCATGAAGCACGGCGTGCTCCCGCCGACGGTCAATTACCTCGGCGGCGACGAGGACTGCGATCTCGATTACGTCCCGAACTTCGCGCGCGACGCGGACGTCCGCACCGCGGTCTCGCAGTCGTTCGCCTTCGGCGGCCTGAACGCGGTGCTGGTGGTGAAGAGGGACGTGGAGCTATGACTCCGCGCCGCGTCGCGGTCACGGGGATGGGCGTGGTCTCGGCCCTCGGCTGCAACGTGGATGAATACCGCCGCGCGCTGCTGGAGTGTCGCGCGGGCATCGGCGTGCGCGAGTCGTTCGATGACACCTGGCCGGACGATCTTCCCGTCGAGTCGCTGCGCCATCCGGCGGGGATGGCCCGCGAGCCGGAGTCCGCGCGGGAAGACGTCGGCGGCGTGCCGCTGAAGATGCTCGACCGCTTCTCCCGCTTCGCCATCGCCGCGGCGGGCGAGGCCCTCGCCGACGCGGGCTCTCCGGACGGCGACCCGCGGCGCCTGCGCGCGGCGGTGATCATGGGCACGGCCGTCGGCGGCGACGAGTCGCGCGACCACGCCAGCTATCGCATCCTTCGCCGCAAGACGCGGCCCCATCCGGTGACCATCCTCCGGACCATGGTCAATGCCGCCGCGAGCGCTGTGTCGATCGCCCACGGCATCGGCGGGCCGGTGCTGAACATCTCCACCGCCTGCGCGTCGTCGGCGCACGCGATCGGGCAGGCCTACCGGATGATTCAGTGGGGCATGACCGACCTCGCCGTCGCCGGCGGCGCGGAGACGCTGCCCTCGTACTGCGTGTATCGCTCGTGGCAGCAGATGCGCGTCCTCTCGCCGGACGGCTGCCGTCCGTTTGCCGCGGACCGCAACGGCATCGTCTTCGGCGAAGGCGCGGGCGCCGTCGTCCTCGAGCCGCTCGACGCCGCCCTCGCCCGCGGCGCGCATGTCTACGCCGAGGTGACGGGGTTCGGGATGTCGGCCGACGCGCGCGAGTGGGCGGTCGGCGATCCCGACGGGATGGTCCGCTGCATGCGCGAGGCGCTTACTGATGCCGCCGTCGACGCGCGCGACCTGGCCCACGTCCACGCCCACGCCACCGGCACGGTCCTCGGCGACGCGGCCGAGGCGGCGGCGCTGCGGTTGCTATTGGGAGAAGAGACCGTGCGCATCCCCGTTTCCTCCACCAAGGCCCTGCACGGCCACGCCCTCGGCGCCAGCGGCGCCATGGAGCTCATCGCCACGGCCCTCGGACTCGACGAAGGCTGGATCCCGGCCATGCCCCGCGCCGCGCGCGATGCGAGCCTATCGCTGCATCTCGTCGATGGCGAGCCCGCGCCGCTCGCCGGCGAGTCCGTCCTCAGCAACTCCTTTGGTTTCGGGGGACTGAACGCATCCCTCGTCCTTCGTCGCGTACCTCAGGCATAGGAGCCGCCATGAACCCCGTCCGCAGAGCGCTCACCTGGATCCGCCGCAATGTTGGACTCTACAACGCCTCCCGCTTCGCCAACCCCTTCCTCGACCTCTTCACCGGCGGGAAGCGCCGGCCGGTCTTCTTCGACATCGACAAGACCATGCCCCACCTGCGCGCCATCGACGCCGCGTACGAAGACATCCGCGCGGAGCTCGAGCGCCTCCTGCCGTACCAGGACCACATGCCGCGGTACCACGACCTCGACACCGACCTGCTCTACTCGTCCGCCCGCTTCCATCGCGACAAGCGGTGGAACGTCTTCATGCTCTTCTGCCTCGACGCCCTGCCGGAAGAGAACCGCAAGCTCTGCCCCAAGACCTGCGCGGTCCTCGACCGCATCCCCCACGTCAACCAGGCCTTCTTCTCCATCCTCGACCCCGGCAAATCCATCCCCGCCCACACCGGCCCCACCCGCAGCTACCTCCGCTACCACCTCGGCCTCCGCGTTCCCAAACAGAACCCGCCCCAGATCCGCGTCCGCGACCAGTACTACACCTGGAAAGAAGGGGAGAGCGTCCTCTTCGACGACAGTTGGGAGCACGAGATCTACAACCAGGCCGACGAAGTCCGCGCCGTCCTCATCGTCGACGTCATGCGCCCCTTCATCGCCCCCATCTTCGCCCTGACGTTGCTTTTCCGAAAAATCGGAGAGCGCTTCTACGGCCCCCGCATCGTCGCCCGCGCGAACACGTTCCGCCTGCCGCCGCGGTAACGCGCGCCGGCCTCGCGAAACGCCGCATTCCAAATGCGGCAGAGCGTGCTCCACGACGCCGTATGGGCGCAAGGTCGACCGCTGCGAATGTGGACGACGCCGCGCGTTCGATGTGCCGGACGTGGGGCGACGCTACGCACCGTGCCTGAATCAGGGGATCCTTCGCTGCGCCACGCTGGCTTTTCCTGACACGTCCCGGAGGGACCAGAGAAGGTAGCCGGTGGCAAGCCGCGAAGCGGCGCAGCCACCGGTCCACGTTCGCCTCCGATCTCGGCCCCGGAGGGGTCGCAGAAGGCCCTCTGGCGCCCCTCCGGGGCGCGCAATCTTCGCGACCCTGCCCGGTGGCTGTGCCGCTTCGCGGCTTGCCACCGGCTACCTTCTTCTGTCCCTCCGGGACAGGTGCATTCGAGGCGGCGGGGGAGCTCGTAGTGTCATCCCGAGGGCGACCTCGGGATGACACTGGCGACGCCTCACGGCGCCAACCGGTACTCCACGTACAGCAGCACGTCGAGGAGCTTGTCCGCGTCCAACGCGGACGGGTCTCCCGGCGGGGGCGCGGACGGGGCCAGGTTGCCGGGGTTGGTCAGGGTGACGGTGTGGACGGAGCGGAGGTTGGTGCCGAAGGCGCCGGGGAGGGCGCTCGCGGGGAGGTCGCCCAGGGTGGGGTCGATGGGGAAGCCGGAGACGGCGCCGCCGTCGACGGTGAGGGCGAAGGCGCCGGCGGTCGCGCCGGAAGCGAGCTTGAGGAGCAGCACGGCTTTCTGCACGGCGAGGGCGCGCGTGCCGACGACGAGGGGGAAGTGGCGGCTGGTGATCTCGAAGCGCACCGGGGTGGCGGCGGGGCTATGGAGGAGCTGGGAGAAGGCGCTGGAGAACTCCTGGCGCAGGCTGAAGAGGCGGCCCACGGAGTTGGTGGAGAGGTACTTCCGCAGCGAGCCCTCGATGGCGGCGTTGTCCTGCTCGACGATGGCGCGGCGGGCGCCGTCGTGCTCGGCGGTGTAGCTGACGGAGACGATCACGTCGTTGATGGTCTGGTAGTCGAACTGGCGGAAGGTCTTGGGCAGCGAGAGCACCCATTCGCTGACCGCGCCGGCACCTTCGAAGGGCATGTAGCGCTCGTCGCGGAAGGAGAGCTCGAACACGCCGGCGTCGTTCTGGGCGGTGCTGGTGGCGACGGAGACGCTGCGCCGCGGCGGAATTTCGGTCAGGGTGCCGGGGACGGCGGGGGTGAGGCGAACCCAGCTCTTGTCGAGGGTCAGCGTGGCGCTGACGTTCACGTACGGGCCGGTGATGGACGGGATGGTCAGGCGCACGGCCTTGATGCGCCGCTTGAAGTGGCCGGGGTAGAAGAGATCGAAGAACGCTTCGGAGATGCGGAAGCGGCATTCGCCTTCCTCGCGCAGGGCGAGCAGGGCATCGGGCGCGATCTGGCTGAGGGCGAAGGGCTGGTCGATCTCCAGGCCGCGGTAGTTGGTCTCGAGATAACGGCGCTCGAGGCTCTGCAGCTCGACGAGGAGCTGCTCGCCGGCGAGCAGGCCGGCGTGAGTGGCGTCCCAGTAGTTGTAGGTGAGGCCGGGCAGGGTGTCGTCGCCGCGCTCGAAGCGGAAGGCCTGCTCGGCGAGCTTCGCCAGGGCGAGGGCGTTCTGGTACGCGTCGCGGTAGAGACGGCGCATCTGCGTGGACAGCCAGGTGTACAGGCCGAGGTTGGAGAACTTGCCGTCCATGAGCTCGAGCATCTCGTCCATCTGTTCGATGCTCTTCTCGTGGATCTCCAGCGAGCGCTCGGCGATCTCCAGGCGGATGCGCGCAGCTTCGCGCTGGCGCTCGAGGTTGGCGATGTCGTGCTCGGCGAGGGCCTGCTGGTGACGCCAGCCCTCGGCGCGGCGGTCGAAGGTGGCTTCGATTCCGACGGACGTGGCGATGGCACCGATCCCCTGCGCAGCCGCGTGGATCGAGTTGCCGAACTTCGCCAGGCTGCCGCTGACCTGCGTACCGCCGTACTTCATCGCGAACGGCGACCCGACGTCGGGGATGAGTGCGGAGATTGCGGCAGCCATGTCGATCGCGGTCTCCGTGACCTGGATCGCCGATACGGTATGCCGCAGCACCGACTCCGCCATCTCCGCCGGCGTGCGGTTCTGCTGCACCAGGGCCTGGTAGTAATCGCGCCGGTACGTCGCCGCCTCGAGCTGCCGCTCGACCGACTGCAAGGACTCCTCGGAGATCTCGATCTCCCAGCGCCTCAGTTGCGTGGACATGCGCGTGAGGTTCTGCTGCTGGACCATGCGCAGGCGGTTCAGCTCCTCGGCGTCCTTCTTCTCCAGCGCGGCGAGCAGCGCGGCGCCGAAGCTGGACAGCGTGCCGGCGAAGGCCTTGGCCCGGTCGACCAGGAACAGGAAGCGGTACGGCGGCAGGTTGCCGCTCGTGGCGCCGAGGACGTCGTCGAGCGTGAGGCCGGCGGCGCGCATGCGCACCAGCAGTCGCGGGTCGATCTCGGGCGCGAACAGCGCGAGCTCGCGCTTCGTGCCGTGGATGTCCATGCAGTGGCGGATCTTGAACAGGCGGTCCTCCACGCGGTCCCAGTAGGCGAGGAGGTCCTTGTTCGCGGGGATGCAGAACACGGGGCCGATCTGGCGGACGATGCTCCAGCCGTACGAGCCGATCCACTCGGAGATGTCGAAATGGCCGCGATGATCGTTCACGCGGCCGAAGCGGTTCTCCACGACGTCGTGCCGGTCGCGCGGCCCTTCGCCGCGGCCGAAGACGTTCTCGGTCTTGCGCATGCTGCCGGAGAGCTGCGGTCCCCAGTTGCCCACGCGCGAGTCGTTCCATTCGGAGCCGAGGAAGACGCCGCGGGCCTCGCCGCCGACGTTCTTCGGCGCATTGGCGACGTTCGGGTTGAAAGCGAGGTCGATTCCGTCGAAGGCCACGTGCCCGGCGTCCACATTCGGGCCCTCTCCCGCGAAGGGCACCTGCGGCGGCTTCACCAGCGGACGCAGCTCGATGGCCCGGAGGATGTGCGTGCGGTCGTAGGCGAACTGCCCTTTGATGTTCTTCGGCAGCGTCCACTTGGTCTTCTTGCTGCCGTAGATCCACGTCTCCAGCTCGATCAACACTTCCTCGCCCTTGCCGAGGGTGGCGCTGATGGTCTCGTAATTCTTCGGCGTGACCGCGCCCTCGCCGCAATCGCCCAGCTTCGCCGGGCGGCGGCCGAGGATGTCGCTGGCCAGGATGTAGAGCATCAGCGCCTCGCCGACCGACTCCATCGTGAACTGCGTCAAGAGGTGGTCGGCCCAGTCCAGGATGTTGTCGACGTACTTCATCACGATCGACTTCTGGTACGCGGAGAGGCGCAGCCGCGCGATCGCGTGCGGGTTGAACGGATCGCGGCGATAGACGGCCAGCGCGTTCTCGTCCGTGAGCATCTCGCGCAGCTTCGGCAGGCCGAGGTTGCGCAGCTCGATGTAGCGCCAGACCCGGTCCAGCGCGCGCCGTTTCTTCTCCTCGCCCGTGAGCCCGGTCGTGTCGATGACCTCCGACGCCGCGGGATCGAAGATGTGGTGATACCAGCGCTGCGCGGACGCGAACTCGCCGCGGGCGTTGAGCGCGTTGGCGATGAGGAAGGGGACGTGGAAGAAGATCTCGCGGTAGTACACGCCGTACGCGCCGCTGAAGTCGATCTTCCCGGAGACCAGGCGGTCGATGACGCGCGAGGTCATCGCGGTGAGCGGCACCGGCGCCTCGCGCAGCGCCGTCTGCGTCGTGGTGTGCAGCAGCCCGTCCACCCCGTCGACGAACAGCTTGTACGACACGTCCTCGGAGAGCGTGGTTCCGATGCGGCGCAGCACGTAGCGGTCGTCGGATGTGAACGAGCCCTGGAGCAGCAGCACGTCCGGGCCGATCTGCAGGATGGCGTCTTCAACCGAGCCGGTGAGCGCGAGGATGTGCGTCTCGGCGGGCACGGTGGCCAGATCGCCGCTGATTGTCGGATCGAGGAACCGCCCCAGGCCGAACTGGTGGTAGTAGACGGTGCCCCGCGCGTCATCGGCGAGGAGGTTGGCGATGGCCGAGCCGTTCCAGCCGAGGAGATAGGCGAACCAGGGGATGCCGAACTTGAGGCGGTTTCCCTGCTCGACCAGCAGCGCCGGGCGGCCCGCGGGCGCGCTCGAGGGCGACATGATGAAGCGCCTGCGGAACAGGTCGACCCGTCCGGGCTGATGAAAGTTCCGCAGGCGGAGGACGAGCGACTGATCGCCGGCCGCGCCGCTGCGCACGACGTCCGGCCAGACCCCCAGCCAGTTCACGCCGTCCAGGGTGTAGTCGTCGAGGGGCTCGGGGTGGAGGCGTCCCGTCGTTTCGAAGTCCGGCGTCGAGCCGGAGAGGTCGTCCTGGATCATGCCCCGCGACGGACCGAAGAAGTTGCTCGACGGCAGCTCGACGTCCTGCGGCGGCGTCCACGAGCCGTCCGGGCGGAGCATCGTGTAATGCAGCGACATGACGTGCCGGTATCCGGCGAACTCGCTGCCGCCGCTGCGCACGACGTTGAACGGACGGGTCTTGAAGTCGGCCCAGAACAGGTGCAGCCTCCCCCGGAAGACGACCGGCCCGACCTGACGGCTGGAGATCTGGACGTCGATCTTCTTCCAGGGCGTCCAGACCGCGCCCTGCTTCGGATCACGTCCGCTGGCGATGAGGTTCTGCCCGGTGCGGTAGTAGTACGTGGGCGGATTGGTCGACGCGGCGCCGAACAGATGCAGCACGTCGACCGTCCCCTCGGGCGTCGTGCGCAGGTCGTGGTACGCGCCGGCGATGGTCAGCGACGCCAGCTCCTCGAAGCCCTTCATGTACTTCGTATAGGCGTCGAGCACGTCCTGATCCGAGAGGGAAGTCTGCAGCAGCTCGTCCTCGAGCTCCCGGAACAGCGGCGTCTTGTCGTCGCGCAGGTCGGGCTCGATGTAGTTCTCCGGCCAGAGGAAGACCTTCCGGTTCGCCTCCCAGACGCGGTAATTCTTGCGCCACGTCCATTCCGAGGCGGCGAGGGACGGCAGCGTCAGCACGAGCGGATCGAGCGCGCCGTCGCCGGTCTGCTCGAGGTTGAGCAGGATGCGGTGCACGTAGATCTGCACGCTGCCGGTCGCCGAGACGACGCGCGAGGTGGTCGAGCAGCCGCCGGTCTCGACGTCGATGAGGAAATACGCGAAGAGGTCGTTGGTCGACTGGAAGACGCGCGGGCTCTGGGAGTGCAGCAGCCACGCGACGAGGGCGTCGCGCTGCTTCTCGCGGAGCGGCTCCTCGACGAGGGAGAGCTGCTTCGCGCGCTCGGTCTCTTCCGGATAGCGCGCGCGGATCGCGGCCAGCAACGCGTCCGCGCCGCGCTCGAGCGAGGCGTTGTCGGAGCGGATCAGCGCGCTGAGCGCCTCGCCGTCGAGGCCGAGGGCGGCGCCGAGCGCCGCGGCGCGATCGAGGACTTCGAGCGCGTGCGCGGCCGTGGCCGGTAGCGTGATCCGGCCGCGCAGCCCGGCCACCAGTCCGCTGTCGACGCCGAGCACGCGCGCCAGGGTGTCGGTGGCCGAGGTGGGAAAGTCCGGGCCGCCGGCGTTGAAGGCGAGGAGCACCGCGCGGATGTCCGCCGCGCTGACGAGCGGCGCGTCGGCGGCGGTGCCCGTGCGGCGGCGTGCGAGCGCCGTGTAGAGCGACAGTGCGCGCAGCGTGGTGGTGGAGAACGTCGGCGGCGTGAAGCCGAAGCGCGCGGGCTGCTGGCGGAGGAAGTCGATCGCGGGCCCGTCCCACTCCCGGGCCTGCAGGGCCACCACGTGGGGACGGATGGCGGTGATGAGCTGCTCGACCGCGTTGGGCGTCGTCTCTCCGCGCATCGCGCGGGCGATGGGATCGGACTTAAGCGACTGGCCGGCGAGCCTGGCGATGGCCTCGACCTTCAGCGTGTCGAAGCGGAGCGCCGCGCCCAGCGCGCGCGCGAGCACCGCCGCTGGCTCGTAGGCGCTCAGCACCATCCGCGCCTCGTCGGGAACGATGCTGCGCGAGCCCGACGGTGGCACCGGCACCGTCGCGCTGGTGGGGATGCTGAGGTTCACCGTCGCGATATCGATGCCCGCGACGAGCCGGTAGCGTCCGGCGCCCGCGCTCTCGATGACCGTCAGGTTCGCGGCGATCAGATCGCGCGAGGCCTTCTCGGTCACGCCGAGGGCCGCGGCGAAGACGGTGTCCGTGAACGACAGCCCCTCGACCGCGTCGTGCACGATGGACGCGGCCAGCGGCATCGGGTCGGGATAGCGCGAGGCGTCCCGCGGCGTGCGTCCGGCGGCGACGGAGAGGTCGTCCAGGCTGTAGCCGCTGGACTTCCACCAGGCGTGAAAGTCCAGCAGGTTGCGGAGGTCCGTCAGCGTCAGCACGCGCCCGCCGATCGCGGCGTGCTCGATGAGCTGGAACAGGTCGGCGACGCTGAGGCCGAGGACCCGCGCCAGCAGCGCGTGGCGGTAGAGCAGCGAGAGGTTGCGTGCCGTGAGGACGAAGTAGCGGTCCTCCTCGTTCGTCGCGTCGGGGTTGAGATACGTGCCGTCGCCGCGCTCCAGGAACGCGGCGAGCCTTCGGATGAGCGTCCCCAGCGTGGCCTGATCGACGCCGATGCCGGCCACGAGGCGTGGCAGCAGGCGATCGGCGGGCACAGTCGTGTTCGTGCGGAAAGCCGGGTGGACGAAGCGCGCGGTGGCCTGCGGGAAGCGGTCCGCGGTGGCGGTGCCCGCGGGATGGAAGAGACGATCGAGGAGCGAGGCGCGCTCCGGACGCTGCGGGATTTCGGCGAACAGGGCGATGGTCTCGTCGACGCTCGTGCCGAGGCGGCGCTGCAGGTCGCGGACCGCGGCCAGACCCTGCGGGTCGAGGGTCGTGTCGGCGAGCGCCGTCAGGACGCGGTCGAGCTCCGGGATGCTCCACGGCAGCCGGCGCCACACGCGCGTGAAGCGGTGCATGCGGTCGAGCGCGTCGGCCGTGAGGCCGTGTACGTTCTCGATGTCGTTCTGCACGCTGTCGCTGTTGCGCTTCTCCGCGCGGATCACGACCGTGGCGCCCCCCGCCGCGACGAAGCGCGTGGCCACCAGCTCGCCCAGCTCTTCGCGTTTGAGGCCGGTGCTGTTCACGATGAGTTGCGCGTCGACGGGTGCGACGCCGCTGCCGGCCACCGCGAATGCGACGTCGTAGAGCTTCGAAAGATCGGGGAGGTCGAGCTCGCGCTGCGTGACCAGCGTCCACTCCGCGGGCGACAGCGACAGCTCCGCCGCGGCGACCGTCTGCGTCGTCGCGCCGAGGGCCCGGGCCACGGCGGCGCGCGTGGAGTCGAGCTTCCCGAGGTACAGGTCGATGCGCGTGAGCGGCAGGTGGAACGGTTGGACGAACGAGTTGGTGGCCGAGGCCAGGTTGTCGGTATAGACCTTCGTGCGCACCGCCGCCCGGTCGGTCAGCGGACCGCCGTAGCCGCGGTCGCGGGCGATGTAGTTCTCGAGCACCTCGTTGACGATGTCGAGGGTCGGGATGCGCGTGTTCGTGTTCTCGCACGACAGCTCGAGCGTCCAGAGGTCCGGCCGCCGCACCTTCAGGTCCAGCGGGTGCGTGGTCTTGCCCTTGAACTGCGGCCGGATGTGCTCGTCGAGGAAGTGCATCAGGTCGACGAAGTACGCCGCGGGGCCGAGGATGGACTGGCAGTGCTCGCAGGTGCAGAAGGCGAGGTTGCCGAAGAGCGAGTCGTAGCCTTCGAGCTTGCGCAGGAAGGCGTGCGTGGACGGCGGGACGTTGCCGAAGGTGAGGTCGCCGAAGAAGCCGTACTGCAGGTCGATCATCGACGCCGCGGCGAGGGTCGTGTCGATCAGCTTTCCGCGCGCGTCCTTCCAGTACGCCTCGGCGTTCGTCACGCGGGCATTGGCCTCGAAGTCCGCGAGCCGCTTCGTGGCCACCTGCACGGACGACCCGTAGCCGGCGCCGAGGAGGCGGTGCGCGTCGTCGACGTCCTGGGTCAGCGAGTACGTGCGCTGGTAGGCGCGCACGGTCTCGGTGATCATCCTCTGCTCTTCGGGCGTCGCGCCGGTCTGCTCGAAGTGGAGATGGCGCAGGTCGGGGCTACCCGGCGACAGGTCGAGCTCGAGCAGATCTCCCTCGGCCAGGGTCTCGAACGTGCGCTGGAGGATGGCCAGGCGCTGGCCGGCGAGGTTGATGCGGTCGAACGGCGAGCGCGTGGTGTCCTGGAGGATGGCGGTGAGACCGAAGCCGGGATAGGAGAGCGCGGCCGCGCGCAGGGTCCGGTGGGCCTCGGTGAAGCGCCGGATCTCCTCGGCGTTGTAGGCGCTGAGGTCGAGCGTGGAGAGGTCGACGTCGAGGGCGTTGGGATAGCGGCCGAGGAGCGGCTGGATGTCGGTGGCCGCGGGCATCAGGCGCTCGTCGACGCGCGGCAGGCGCCTCATGAACGCGGCGTCGGGGACGAAGGCGGCGAAGCGCCGGGAGAGGGCGGTGGCGTACTCCTCGCGCGTGGTGCCCTCGGGCGTGGGGATGCCGCGACGGTCGAGGAGCTCGCGCCAGCCCGCGGCGTCGAGCGCGGCGAGCTGGCGGACGTTGTTCTGCGGCTCGGCGTAAAGGGCCGCGGTGAGCTGCCGGTCTTCGCCGGCGAGCTCGTAGAGGACGTGGACGTCGCCGAGGGGCACCGCTTCCGGGTAGGAGAGCTTGCCCTGGGCGACGAGGTTCTGGAAGACGGACTCGCTCAGGCCGCTGGGGCCGATGACGTCGTTGGCGATGCGGTCGACGGCGGCGATGCTCACGCCGGCGATGGTCGCGACCTCGATGAGCTTCGCGCGCTCGAGCAGCTTGAAGGTGTCGGGATCGGTGGCCAGCGCGCTGGCGGTGAATTCGGTGGTGCGGAGGGGATCGGTGGCCGTCCGCTCCACGCCCAGCCGCCGCAGCTCCTCGGCGGAGTCGCCGAGGGTCTCGAAGATGCGGGCGCGAACCGCGTCGGGGCGGATGCCGCCGAGGTCGAGCGCGGCGACGCGCTCGCGCAGCTCGGCGGCGGCGGGCGGAATGGCGGCCAGGACGCGCGTCCGCGCGCTCTCGCGCAGCTCGGCATCGACGGCCTCGGCAAGCTGCGGCTCGACGCCGCGCAGGGCGTCGAGGGTGAGGTGCTGGTATTGGCGAAGCCGGAGCAGCTCGGCGTGGTTCAAGAGACAACCTCCTCAGTCGATGCGGGTGATTCCGGGGAAGGTGGCGATGCGCTCCTTCAGAGCGCGGTACATCTGGTCCTGCCGGTCATCGTTGCCGCGCGGGAAGCGCTGGCTGTCCCAGAAGCTCGGAGGCCGGACGTCGGCATCGAGTGCCGCAACGACGACCAGAGCGGGATCGGTCCCGATGATCTTGTCCGGGTCGGAGATGTCGTTGATGACGAATCCATCGAAGAAGTGGATGGATTGCGCTTGCAGAAGAGCAAACAGGGACAGGCCGAGTGGAATCTCGGTGATCCCTCCGGGGAAGAGCGGATCGAGACGACGCGCGACTTCGCACAGATAGTCCGCCACCGTTTCGTCGTCCGAGTACTCCTGTCGAATGACATGTTCGTTCAAGACAATGTCCTCATCGTGGCGATCCCGTGATGGAAAAGGGATTGATCCTTTTCGCGTAGGTCTCCACCGCGTGCCGTGCCTTCTCGTACCAGGCGACGCGCGCCGTCTGAGCGTGCTCGAAGATCCGTGCTGCGAGCTGGCCCGGCTTGTTGTATCCGGAGCGAAGCGCCGCGGTGATGACCCCCGTGTCACCACTGACCAGACGCAGCCCGTAATGTCGCGCGGTCTCGACCACGGAAAGGTCGTTGAATCGCTTCGCCGCCGTGATGCCCATGCTGTTCATCAGCGCGCGGGTACGGCCGACGTTCGTCGGCAGCTGGCGAATTCCGAACCTTTCGGAGACCTGGGCCAACGCCTCGGGCGTATATTTCTTGAGGGCTTCTTTGGCGATGCGGGTATTGATGAAGAGACGGCCGGCATTGCGCTCCGCGAATTTCAACGCCTGTGCGTCGCCCTGCAAGATGGCGGACAGCGTGTTGTTGTCGATCAGCGAGCCGCCCACTTTTCGAGCGAGCTTCGCGCTTTCCTTGAGCGCCTTTCGAAGCCCGAGCCGGCCGATGCTCTGCGCACTCGTCCGCGTGATCGCTGCCACACCGCGGATCGCCAGCTTCCCGCCGATCTTGACTCCCTTGATGATGGATGCCGGGCTGACCCACGTCACGACCGTGAGGCCGATGTAGGCGACCTGTCCGAACCATCCCAGGTTGTACTTGCCAGTGGCTCCCGGAATGCCGCCGCGCTGACCGCCCGCGGCGCCTTGGCTGAACTCGAAGTTGGCGTAGCCGGCGTACCGCGTCAGACGGTCGAGCGTCCGCTCCGGCGCGCGATTCGGCGCGCCCGCCACGCCGCTCGCGGAGTCGCCACCCGCGCGGCCTTCCTTCGAGCCGCCGGCGCGGCCTTGCGGGTGGCCGGTGCGGCTGCCTTCGCGCGAGGACGTCGTGGACCCGTCGCGGGCTCCGTTCGGGTCCGTGCCGGAGGACATGCCCGGGGGGCCGGGCTGTTGTTGCTGGTTGTTGTTCGGATCGTTCGGCGCGGTGCCGTTGTCGACGCCGTTGGCCGAGCCGGCGACCTGACCGTTCGGCACGCCCTGCGTTCCACCGCGGACGTCGCCGCCGGCGACTCCTCCGGCGATGCCGCCCTGCGCGCCTTCCTGCACCCCGTTCGGGGTACCACGGGTGTTGGCGTGCCCGCGGGGGCCGTGACCGCCGCCTGTGCCGGAGCCGTGGCGCGTTCCGTGTCCGGTCTCGCCGCCTTTGCGTGCGCCGCCGCCGGACGTTCCGGTGCCGCCGCGGCTTCCACCGGGCTCGCTCGCGGTGCCGGTGCCCGAGCCCTGGCGCTCGCCTGTCCCCGTGCCCGCGGACGTTCCTTCCCCCGTCTTCCCGCGGCCTTCACCGCGCGCCGCGGTACCGCCGCCACCGGTGCCGGTTCCCCGGCGGCCGGTTCCGGTGCCGGTTCCATCGCTGCCCTGCTGCTCGCGCGGAGCGTCCGCGGTGCCGGTACCGCCTTCCGCGCCGCCTTTTCCGCCTCCGGTCTCCCCGCCGGCAGTCCCCTTGCCGAAGTCCTCGGGCCATTCGACGGCCGGTTTGTCCAGGAGGCTGCGGAACGTTTCTCCGCTCGGCCCCTCGGTCAACGCTCGCGCAAGCGGCGATTTGCTCGCGTGGGCGGCCCCCAGCTCTTGCGCTGTCAGCCGGCGAGAGTTGACGATCTCCCAGTTGCCGTCCCCCAGAGGTTTGAGATCCGTTACCTTGACGCCGAGGCTGAGTCCTTGTGACGCATTGAACTGGCGGATGGCCTCCCGTTCGGTCAGCCCTTTGGCGACATATCCCTGAACGGGGAGGTTCGTAGTACTCGTCTGCAGCCCGTCCGGATCCACATTCCCCACGGGATCGCCGAGGACGAACTGATACAGGTTCAGGTCATCCTGCGGCCCGATGGGATCGGGGCTCAGCCACCGTCCCATCCACGGCGCGTAATAGCGGTAGCCGTACGCGTACAGCCCCGTGGCGTCGTCGCACTCCTTGCCGCTGTAGCGGTACTCCTTGATCTCGACGTCGCGGACCTGGTCGCCGGCGATGAACGACGAGCCGCCGTAGGGGAAGTACTCCTCGTACGAGATCACGTCGCCATTGGTGTCGAGCTCGATCGCGGAGGACCCCTGGTGCGTGGAGAGCTGGTAGCGGAACCGCGCCTTGCTGACGTCGTCCGTCTCCCGCGCGAGGTCGTCGCGCGTCCAGCGGTGCAGGAGCGCGATGCGCTCGTCGTCGACGGAAAAGTGCGACGTCCAGCGCTCCAGGATCAGCACTCCGCCGCGGGTGATCCGCTTGCGCTCGCAGTCGCCGAGGTAGACCTTCTCGATGACCTCGACGACCCCTCCGCCGTTCTTGCGCGTCGTCACCTTGCGCACCCGGAGTCCGTCCGCGCCGTACGTGTAGACCTCGTCGTCGCTCACGTCGCCGGCCGGACGCTCGATGACCACCGCCCGGCCGAGCGTCGAGCGCCAGCTCCACTCGATGCGGCGGAGGTGCTCGAGGGCGAGGAGATTGCCGGCCGCGTCGAACTTCGATTCCGGGGACGGCACCGGGACGCCGAGGCGGTCCAGCGCGGGGATGGAGCGGTTCGACGACGCGGAGATCCACAGGTCCGTGGTCCAGCTCCGCGTCGTGCCGGTATGGCGGATGCGCTTCAGGTTGCCGGACGGGTCGTACTCGTACGTGCGCGTGAACGCCTCGAGCGCGGCGCCGTTGTTGAGGGTGATGTGGCGCGTGCCCTTGAGCGCGCCGCCGATGGCGGGGATGTAGTCGTGCTGCAGGAGCGCCTGATGCACGCGGCCGGTCGCGCTGGTGAGGCGGTAGTGCGCGTCGTACGTGTAATCGCGCCGCGGCGGCAGCGTGGAGCCGGTGACGACGGCGCCCGGGCCGGACAGCGCGCCGTCGAAGAGGCGCACGAGGTTGCCGGCCGGGTCGTAGGTGTACTGCGCGTCCTGCAGCTTGCGGCCGGCGGCCGTGGTCGCGGTCTGGCGCGTGAGGCGCGCGGTCTCGGCGTCGTACTGAAACTCGAGCGCGGCGCCGTTGCCGAGCTTCAGCGTCCGGCGCCGCCCGTAGGCGTCGAACGTGGCGCCGTCGAGCACCGGGACGTTGACGACCTTGCCGTCCGCCGTGCTCACGACGTGGCGCTGCACGCCGCCGTCGCGCAGGAAGGTGAGCGTGCGCGTCGATCCGTCCGGCAGCGTGGCGGCGCGCGTGCGGCCCAGCGCGTCGTACTCGAACGACGTCGTGAAGACGGTGGTGTCGAGCGGCACCGCCGCGCGCCAGTCGGCCTCGCCCGTGCCGGTGCGCAGGCGCCGTGTCGTGGCGACCGGCTGTCCGGCGGGATCGAAGCGTGCCACCGACGTCTCGCCGGCCTGATCGCGGATGCGCACCAGCGCGCCGCGGACATTGCTCGCGGCGGCGGCGCTGTCCGTGCCGCCGTACGTGCGCTCCTCGACGCGGTGATCGAGCCCGTTGCCGCGCACGTGCACGGTGGTGGGGCGGTCGAGCGCGTCGTAGCCGCTCTCCACCTCGAAGCCGCGCCCGTCCCACGTCCGCACCGCCCGGTCCCCGGCGTCGTGGAAGGTCCACGTGTCGCCCGCGTCGATGCTGTGCACATGCACCGCGCGGCCCTGCATGTCGTAGCGATGGGTGAACGCGGTGAGGCCGCGCGGGTCGACGACGGCGACGACGTTGCCTTCGGCGTCGCGACGCGACTCGCTGCGGCGGTCGTCCGCCGTCCCGCCGCCGCGCTCCAGCGTGCCGCATTCGGCGCCGTCGGGAGCGAGGAACACCGTCGTGGCGGTCTTCGCGTGCGTCTTCGCGTGATCGAGCGCCTGCCGCTCCGGATCGCCCACCGGACGCGGCTCGCGCACCGCGCGGTACGCCGAGTCGAGCACGGTGTCGTTCGGGTCCTCGCGGTCGACGCTCCACGGCCGGTACGTCGTCCGGGAGAACGTGCCGTTGGGATGCAGGCGCAGCGTCTCGCGGCCGATGGCGTCGTAGCTGACCAGCGTGGCCACGCCGAACTGCCGCAGCACGGCGTCGCTCTCGTAGCGCGACGACGGCGAGAAGTACGGCTCGTACGTGCGCCGCGGCTGCTGCTTGTCGTCGTAGACGACGTGGCCGGACACGCGCCAGCGCTCCGCGGCATTCGCCAGGATCGGCTTGCCGCCGCCGTCGACGATCACTGCGCCGCCGCCGTCGCGCTGGATGGCCGGCCCCGCGTCGACGAGCGACTTCGTCTGCAGCGTGCGTCCGAGGCCGTCGAGATAGGCGAGGCCGATCTGGATGCGGCCGGTGGACGTGCCGCCACCGCGGCCGTCGTGCTTCAGCTCCTCGCGTGTGAGCTGCACCGTCACTGGCGGCACACCGTCCCGGCGCCAGGCGTCGAGGTCGTACCAGACGAACTGCGACGCGCCCTGGAGGTAGTGCTCCGGCCGCGCGAGCACATCGGCCAGGTCCGGCGGCGTGCGCGGCACGACGGAGGCGAGCGCGTCGAAGCCCCACGGCTGCGCTTCGACGTGGCCGGTCGCCGTCGTCGTCACGATCACGCCGAGGGGGTCGTAACGCACCTCGGATACGTTGCCGTTGACGTCCGTGAGCCGCCACGCGGCGAGCGCGTGGTAGTCCACCACGCCGGAGACGCGGTTCGTCAGCGCGTCGGCCTGGGCGACGATCTCCAGCGCGTACGGGTCGTATTCGAACGACGTCCGCGCGCCTCCCGGCGTGACCAGCGCCTCGCGCTGGTAGAAGCGCGACGCGCCGCCGAAGACGTGCGTATCGTCGGTCTGCCAGAGGAAGCCGTCGCGGGTGAAGTAGCCGGCCGCGGTGAGCATCGGGCCGCCGACGCGTCCGCCGTACGCCGCCGTCACGAACTCCGGCGTGAAACACGCGGACTCCTCGTGGTGGACCAGCGCGATCGCACCGACCTGGCCGAATGGCAGGGGCGCGGTCTGCGTATCGTTCCAGAAGAGACTGCGGTCCCACGACAGGAGCATCGCCGTGACGCCGGGGCCCGGAGTCTCGTGATGCTTCTTCGGCGCGGCGAGGGCGTTGGTGACCGCGGTGTCGCGCAGCGCCGCGCGGGTGATGCGCCCGGTGTACGCGACGCCGGTCAGCTCGTACGTGCGCCCTTCGACCGGCACGCCGAGCTCGAAGCGGTCGTTGGTGTCGAAGTGGACGAGGTTGTGGTCGTGGACCAGGACCGTGGTGTCGTTCTGCTCCGCCACGTCGCGCGGCTGGCCGACCCGCCGCGCGTACGACACCTCGGCATCGCGCCGCGGCACGCCGTACGCGTCGACGTCGACGGCGAGCGTCTGGGTGACGCGCGGATCGCCCGCCGCCTGTTCGTACACCGCCTCGAGCGTCTCCTCGGGCAGCACGTCGAACGCGGCCTGTGCCTGTTTCGTCGCGGGCTGCGCGCGCACGATGCGGTAGCTGGTCTGGGCGACGGAGAAGGGATGTGCGGCGACGGCGCCGTTGCCGTCGACGGCGTAGGTCTCCACGCGGCACACGCGTCCGGCGAGCGCGCGCTGCGCGTCTTCAATCTCCTCGGCGGTGAGGGCCGGGGCGTCGATGACGTGCGGCGGCAGGAGCGGCAGGCTCGCGTCGCCGGTGTACGCGCCGTCCGGCGGCTGCCGCGTGGCGGTGCCGACGTGCGCCCAGGTGCGCGTGAGCGACGCCTGCGCGGGCGTCACGCCGGGCTCGGGACCGCTCGCGTCGCCTGGCGTGTCATAGACGTCCACCCGGCCGAAGCCGCGGAACTGGTGCTCGTGACCGTCGTAGAAGCCGTCGCGGTACTCGAAGCGCTGCGCGCTGCGCGTGCCGCCGATGCGGTCGAGCACCTCGCGGCGATCGACGACGGCCATGTGCGACGGCAGCCGCGTCGTCCACGGCCTGCCCGCGCGGCGGTCGCGCAGGTAGTGGGTGGCGGACGAGGAGTAGGTGAAGCGCGTCTCCTGACCGAGGGAGTCGTCGACGGCGAGGAGGAGTCCGGCCCGCTCGACGGCGGCGAGCGGGAGATACGAGAGCGAGGTCTCGTTCGGCAGCGGCGTGGACCACACCAGGCAGGGCCGGCCGTCGCCGAGGAAGTCGAGGACGCCGACGGTGGAGACGTTGTCGAAGTACGGCAGGCCGCGCAGGCGCGGGCCTTCGAGCAGGCGGTTGCCCGAGGCGTTGCGCCAGATCGCCACTTCACCGCGCCCTAGGTAGAGGATGTCCGTCGTCCCGGTGCCGTCGAGATCGATGAAGCGCAGGCGGCCGGCGTCGAACTCCGCGTCCGACGCAAACGACGGCCCGCCCTCGAACAGGACCGAGTCGCCGAAACGGCCGTTGCCGAGGGACGGCCAGTACTCGACCCGGCCGTTGGTGACGCGCACCAGATCGACCAGTCCGTCGCCGTTCATGTCGGCGAAGAAGAGGTCGAGCATCGGGTCTTCGGCGATCGTGGGGATGGAGCGCGCGGGCAGCGCGATCTCCACCGGGTCCGCGAACGAGTCCCCCTCGGACGCGAACCACGCCAGGCGGTCGCCTTTGGGGATGACGATGTCGGGGCGCCCGTCGCCGTTCAGGTCGACCCATTGCGCGCGGTGGATGCCTTCGACATGGGGCAGCGCGTCGAAGGGGCGGAAGCCGTCCCACCGGCCGCGATCGCGGTCGAGCGAGTACATGCCGGCCAGGCGGCCGGCCATCTGGGAGAGATCGGTGTCGCCGTCGCGGTCTACGTCGCCGAAGGCCCAGGCGCCGGGACGGGTGGCGGGACGCTCGAGCACGAGGGCCTGCTCGCCGAAGCGGCCGTTGCCCTCGTTCGGCTTGAAGAACCAGGCGCTCTCGCTCTCGGTGAGGATGCCGGGCAGTCCCTCGCCGAGGAGGTCGACGAAAGCGTGGCGCCGGGAGGCGAATCCCGCCGGGGCGTTGCGCTGCGTCTCCGCCGGCGCGGCCACGAAGGCGGACGCGACGAACGGCGGCGCGTAGGTCATCCGCAGTGGCGGAAGCGCGCGGGACGTGCGCGTGGTGCCGTCGCGGCGATGGCCGATGAAAGAGACCTCGCGGAGCGTCGACCCGGCCGGCTGTTCGTCGTGGGTGAGGACAAGCGCGCCGGTAAGAGTTGGGCCCGGGCCCAGCTCGTCGAAGTCGTGGAAAGAGAGGATGCGCCGGCAGAGGCGGTAGGTCCGGATGTCGAATCCGGCGCGGCAGTCCGAAAACGGATCGCGCCGCGCGGGCCACGCGCGATCGGCGGCCGGCGCCGGGAGCGTGGGGTCGGAGTGGTCGCCGTAGTCGAAGACGCCGAGGAAGCACCAGCGCACGCCCGGAGGCAGCACGCCGGCCAGCACGTCGCCGGTGAGCGTTACCGGCTGTGCGTTGCCGTAGCGGACGCGTTTGAGGTAGCGCTGCGCGAGCGCGGGACGGCGCCGCTCGGAGGCCGCGCCGCGGTCGACGCCGTCGAGCGTCTCCGGCTCGTACTCGAACCAGATCGCGCTGCCGGCGGCGTCGAGCTGCAGCTCGGGGAGCCATATGTACGTGCGCGAGGGATCGCCGGGGTCGGCGACGCGCGTGCGTCCGTCCGGACGCGCGCCGAAGATGGTGACGGTGTTGCGCGCATCGCGGGTGCGGAAGTGGATGCGGCCCGTGGCGCGGTGCACCCACTTCTCGACGCGCACCTGCGCGCCGCCGGTGCGGCTGCGGAGAAAGGCGACGGACCAGTCGCCGTCGACGAAGCCGCGCGGCTTCCAGTTCGTCCCGTCGAACGCCAGCCAGGGCACGAGCTCGTCGCCGCTGAGGGCATAGCCGTCCGTGCCGTCCCAGCGCGGCACGCGCTCGTGGGTGTCGATGGCGATGACCGGCAGCCCGTGGAGCGCCCAGCCCGGGCCGAAGGCCGAGTTGCCGCGGCCGGAGGTGTAGCTCAGGCCGAGAGAAGGACCGAAGCCGTTGCGGCCGGGCGGAAGGGGAACAGGGACGCGCAGCGTCGCCGCGCCGCTGGCGCGGTCGACGTCACAGTCGTACCCGATCGACAGATCGCTGACGGTGCGACCGCCGAGCTCAATCATTCTCCCTGCCCCGGATCCATGCCTGCTGAAAGAAGGAACGGAGTATGCCACGGATGAGACCGTAAGCAACGTCGCGTTCCGGACCGGCTGCCCATGCAGGGCATGGCCTCACCCTCGGTTTTTGGAGTGCGGAGGCAATGGAGGGTGTCTCAAAACCCAGCGGACCGCCGGCGTCCCGCCGGCTGTGCGGCGGCGTTCCGCCGACGCGTACTCGGGAGGACGGAGCCTCTCGCCACGTGGCACGCTCCACCTCCCACCCGGGGCGGCGAGACGCCGCCCCGGCAGCCGGCGGGACGCCGGCGGTCCCATGGGGTTTTGAGACAGCCTCCAATCGCCTCCGCTTTCGGATTCCCACGTCTGCGCGCTGAGGCTACCGAATAGGAAAGCGGAGGCGATCGATTGCCTCCGCACTCCAAAGGGCGTGAGGATGAATCGTGGCGGTGGTTTACTTCGACGCCCGGAACAACACGATCAGCACGCCGAGGCCGATGAGGATGAGCAGCGCGGGGACGATCACCGAGCGGCGCTCCGCGGGGACCACGGCCGTGGACGTCGGCGCAGGCTCGGGGGACACCGGCGCGGCTGTGGTCGTCGCGCTGTCGGTGGCCACCGGCGCGGGCACGTCCTCCGCGACGGGCACGTCCTCCGCGACCGGCGGCGCCGGGGTATCTGCGCCTGTCTGGGAGGGCGCGGACGCCGGCGGCGCCGTCGGTGCGGGCTCCGCCGGCGCGGGCGAAGGCGCGGCATCCGAGGGATCGGGTGAGGAGCTCGGGACGCTCTTCGCCAGCGCGGCGGGCTTACTGGATTTCCGGATGGGAGAGGACTTGCGGGACGAGGCCGTGCGCGACGTCGTGGTGCGCGTGCTGGTGCTGCGCCGCGGAGCGGGAGACGAGGAGGAAGACGACGGCGGCGACGCCACCGAACGGCGGGGAGTCTCCGTCACCTCCGCCCGCGCCACGCGCGGCGGCGGCGCGGCCGCACCGCGGACGCCGAGGCGCTGCAGGCGCTCGGTGGCGATGCGGGCGACGAAATCACGCGATTCCGCGGCGGGATAGAAACGCCGCTCGCTGTCGTCGGTGAACACACTGCGCCGCATCGCGTCGGTATAGCCCGCGTAGCGGCTCGCGCGCGTGTACGCGTCGGACGTTTCGTCGAAGAACGGAGACGCGAACTGCGCGTCCCACAGCACCGCGGCGTCGTTCAGCGCCCACAGCACTTCCTCCGCGCGCGAGCGCTCCGCGCCCGTCGGATAGGTCTCGACGATCGAGCGGGCCGCGCGCAGATGCTCGTCGAACGCCGGGCGGTCGTTCCGCACCAGCGCGCGGTGCGCGGACTCCAGCTCCTCGCGCAGCGAGCGGCTCGGCGGCGGCGCGGGAGGCAGCGCCACCGGCACGATGGTCTCGCGCTCCGGGATCTCCGCCACGTTCACGCGCGGCATCGGCGCGGGCGCGAGCGCTTCGTCACAACCGAGGGGAACGGGCCCCGCCGGCTGCGCTTTTCGGGTCACGAGAGGATTGAGCTGCCACGACGCGCCCACGAACGTGAGCGCGATCAACCCGGCCAGTGCAATGCGACCTTTCATCTGCCGACCTCGGCCAATGCACTCAATGTGCCGTGGCCACTTCCTGCGGGAGATGCTTCTTGAACAGCTTGATCAAATCGTCGACCGCGAGCGGCTTGGCGACGTAATCATCCACTTTGAAGTAGTCCAGGGCTTCGTTGCGGTACTTCCGGTCCGTGTACAGCCCGGTCATGACGATCGCCTTGGAGCGCGCCGTGGTCGGGTCTTCCTTCAGCAGCCGGCACATCTCCCGCCCGTCGAGCTTGGGCATGAACGCGTCGGACAGGATCAGGTCCGGCGAGTACTCCCGGGCCAGCGACAACCCCTCCTGCCCGTTCGCCCCGACGACGAAGCCGAAGCCCATGGTCGTCACCACGGTGCGCACGATGAGCTGCACGTTCTCGTCGTCCTCGACGAGCAGGATCAGCGGGCGCTTCACCTCCCCGGGCGCCGGGTTGACGCGCGCGCCGAGGCTGCGCTTGGAGCCGATCATCTTGCGCTCGAAGAGCGACGGCGGCGCGTCGCTCCAGAACCGCTCCTTGTACGCCGCCGGCGCCTTGCAGAAACAGCCGCCGCAATGATTGCAGACCAGCGTGTTGTCGCGGCCCACGCAACGGCACCACTCCGTGCGCGTCGCGTCGTACGTCTGCTCGCAATTCGCGCAGCAGACCTCGTACGCATCGGGATGGGCCGGCGCGGCTGCAGGCGCGGGCGCGGCGATCTGCATCTGCGGCGAATCCGGCGCCGCCAGCACCTCGGAGAGCGGAACGTCCTCGATCTCCTCCATCTCCTCGAGGAGCTCCTGCCGATGCATCTCGTGCAGGTCGTCCTGCATCGGCAGCCCGGTCACTCCCTCGAGATGCTTCTGCAGCAGGTTGATGAGGTCCGTGATGGCCACCGGCTTGGCGACGTAGTCGTCGACGTGGAACCGCTTGAGCGCCTCGCTGCGGTACTTCGTATCCGTGTACAGGCCGGTCATCACGACCATGCGCGTGTCGGCGAACTCCGCCTCGTCCTTCAGCATCCGGCACATCTCGCGGCCGTCGAGCTTGGGCATGAACGCGTCCGACAGGATCAGATTGGGACGGTATTCGTGCGCGAGCTCCAGGCCGTCCTGCCCGTTGGTCGCGTAGATGAAGCCGTATCCGAGGTTGGCGCAGACGCGCTGGACGATGGCCTGGATCTCCTCGTCGTCCTCGACGGTGAGGACGAGCGGGCGCGTGACCTCGCCCAGTCCCGGATTCCTACCCAGCCCGCCGTTCTTCCGCCCCTCGGCCGTCTTCCGCTCGAACAGGCGCGGCGGAGCTTCGACCCAGAACTTCTCCTTGTACGCGGGAGGGGCCTTGCAGAAGCACGTCAGGCAGTTCGTGCAGACGAGCGTGCGCTCCTTCGCCAGGCAACTGCACCAGTCGGATTCGACGGCGTTGAAGCCCACCCGGCAGGTGTAGCACTGCACTTCGTATTCTTCGTTCGAGCCGGGCTTCATGGCCACGACGACGTCCTGCCGCGGCGGCTCGGGGCGTTTCGCCGGGGCGACGGTGGCCACCGGAATCGGCTTCGGCGCCGCGGCCGGCGTCCGCTGGATCATCTGGACGGCGAGCAGCTCGTCGGGACGGGACATGGCCTGCTCCGCGATCCGCATGAGCTCCTCGGAATCGTAGGGGCGGGTGGCGAACGACGCGTAGGCGACGTTGGCCGGCGCGGCGGACGTCGAGCGCCCGGTGAGGACGATCGGCAGGTTCGCGCTCTTCTCCATCGTCGTGCGATGGGCTTTCTCGAAGTCGGGATGCTCGACGTCGAGCAGGAGCGCGTCGGGCTTGACGCGCAGCAGCTCGTCGACGGCGTCGACCCAGCGCTCGACGACCGTGGCTTCGATGCCGCGCTGGCGGAGCTTCGGCAGGATCGTATCGGCGGTGCCGCGGCGGCGCTCGAGCATCACGAGGCGCGGCCTGCGGACTTTCGGCGGATGCGGCGACGCGCTCCGGCGGGGCGGTGGAGCCGGCGTCCGCTTCGTGGCGGTGCCGTTGCTCGGGAGCCGCTTGGTCGCGAGATTGGGCCGCGTCCGCGGCTCGCGATGGAACCAGCCGCTGACGGTGTCGCTGACGGCATGGAGGATCGAGTGTTTGGGCGCGGCAGGAGCGGGCTTCGACGGAGCAGGTGGTGGTGGTGATGGCGGCTGTGGCGGTACGGCCGCGCGTGCGGCTTCCTCGATGCGGGCCTCGGCTTCTTTGCTCATGGCCTCGCGCTCGGCGGCGAGCTGCTGCTCGAGTGCCAGGCGCATGGCCTCGCGCTCCTGCTCGAGCCTGGCCTGCATCGCGCGCTCGGCTTCCTCGCGCTCCCGGGCGGCGCGCTGCTCGGCCTCGATGCGCGCGGCTTCGAGCTGCGCTTTCTCGCGTTCCGCCTCTTCGCGCTCGCGGGCGGCACGTTCCTCGGCTTCCATGCGCGCGGCTTCGAGCCGCGCCTTCTCGCGCTCGGCTTCGATGCGCGCGGCCTCGAGCCGCGCCTTCTCCCGCTCCGCTTCTTCACGCTCCTTCGCCAGCCGCGCTTCCAGCGCCCGCTCGGCTTCCTCGCGCTCCCGGGCGGCGCGTTGCTCGGCCTCGATGCGCGCGGCTTCGAGCCGCGCCTACTCGCGCTCCGCTTCTTCGCGCTCCTTCGCCAGCCGCGCTGCCAGCTCCCGCTCGGCTTCCTCGCGCTCCCGGGCGGCGCGCTGCTCGGCCTCGACGCGCGCGGCTTCGAGCCGGGCTTTCTCCCGCTTCGCCTCTTCGCGCTCTTTCGCCAGCCGCGCCTTCTCGCGCTTCGCCTCTTCGCGCTCCTTCGCCAGCCGCGCTTTCCCGCGCTTCGCCTCTTCGCGCTCGCGCGCCAGCCGCGCTTCCAGCTCCCGCTCGGCTTCCTCGCGCGCCTGCGCTTCCAGCTCCCGGGCGATCGCGCCCTGGGCCGGCGGAGCGGTCGAGTCGTCCAGTCGTCCAGTCGTCGAGGTCTCCTCGACGGCCGGCTCGGCGACGCGAAGACTCGAAGGCTCGTCGACTCGAAGACTCGGAGACTCGTCGACTGGCAGACTCGGAGACTCGGCGACGCGAAGACTCGGAGACTCGTCGACTCGCAGACTCACCGGCTCGCTGACCGGAACACCCGCCAGGGCGACGGCCGTCCTCGGCCGGGTCGCGACGACGAGAGCACTTGCGGCCGCCGCGCAGGCCGTCGCGAACAATAGCAGCGGCAGCGCGCCGAACGAGAACATCCCCGCCAGCGCGATCACCGACAGCACCAGCGCCGTCAGTCCGCCCGGCCAGCCTCCTTTCCAGGTCGACACCAGCACCGCCGCGCCGAATACGGCCAGCAGCACGGCGGGCATCGGCGGCAGCAGCATCCCCGCACCGGTTGCGAGGATGACGAGATCGATGGCGATCCCGTAACGAAGGACATTCCGGCGGGTCTCTGGGGTCATGGGGATCCGAGATCTCTCTTCTGTCTTACTTCCTCGCCGTCTGTGCGACCGTGTTCTCGATCTTCACGCGATACCGCGCCACGTCGTCCGTCACCTGGATGAACGGCAGCGCGCACGAGAGCTCCTTCTGCGCCTCGGCGTAGCTCCCCGTCTCATACAGCGCGACGGCGTAGTAATAGCGAAGGTCTTCCTCCCCCTTCGCGAACGTCCCGAACTTGTTGAAGGCCTGGGCCGCCTCGCGGAACGAGCCGGTGCGATAGAGACCGACCGCGGCTTCCGCGAGCACCTCGCGCGGTACGGCCGTGGAGCCGGCGAGACCGGAGTAGATGCGCACGGCCTCGTCGATGCGGCCGTTGCCGGCCGCGGTCTCCGCCGTGCGCAGGGCCAGGAGATACTCCCGCCGCGCCGCCGCTTCCATCTCCGAGACGCGCACGGTGGCGGAGCGCTCCGCCGCGGCGCGCTCCGCGAGGACGCGCTCTTCGGTCAGGCGCTGGATCTCGGCGATCCGTGCGTCGGCGTTCTTCTTCGCCTCCGCCTCGGCCGCCGCGATCTGCTGTTTCAATTGGGCCTCCGCCGCGGCGACGCGTTTCTGCGATTCCGCCTCGGCCGCCGCGACGCGCTGCTCGGCGTCGGTGCGCAACCGCTGGATCTGTTGCTGCGCGTCGGACGTCGCCGCGCTGATGCGCTGGTCGGCCTGGCGCTGCGAGGCGGCGATCCGCTCGGCCGCCTGTTTCTCGATCGTTTCCCGCTCCGCGGCGATGCGCGCGTCGGCCTCGCGCTGGATACGCTCGCGCTCCCGGGCCACGATCTCGTCGATGATCGCCTGCCGCTCGGCCTTCTCCTCGGCGATGGTCTTCTTCACCGCCATGCGGTCGCCGCTCTTCGGCACGATGGCCGGCAGCGCGGCGGTCGGGTCGTCGTTGCCCGCCACCTGCACGTTCCGGGGCAGCAGGCTCCCGGGCGTGAGCGCCGCCGCGAGGGACTCGATCTCCGAGGCCTCGGGGCCCAGGGAGAGGGTGGCGTAGGTCGGGGCGATCCGCTCCGCGGAATGGAGGCGCATCAGCGTCTCCCGGGCGTCGTCTTCCCGATTGAGGCGCATCTGCGCCAGCGCCAGGTAGACCAGGGCGGTCTCGAACGACTGCAGGCGCTCGAACCGGCCGGTGTTGACGTACGCCTGCATCTGCTCGGGAGACAGGAAGCCCTGAGCGGCCGCCTGCAGGTCGACGACGGCCGAGGCGAAGTCGCCGGACTTGTAGGCCGTGATCCCGAGCGCAAGCCGCGACTCGGGCGTGACGGCCGTCTGTGCGAAGACACTGGCCCCCATGGCCAGCAGGAGAAGGAGTACGGCAAGAGGCTTGCGCACGCTGAACCCTCCCGATCGATCTATGGAAAAACGGCGATGCTGAAGTGGGACTGTACGGCCCGTTGAAACGCCACATTCAATTTTGCTGCCGAGTCGGCGTTGGGTTTGCACTGACCCGTCCTCCGGGTGCACGAAAATCTCGTCCGGTTCCTGCGTCAGCGGCAGGAAGCGTTTCCGTTCCGCCGCGAGCTCGATCTCCGTCAATTCGTGACGGACGCGCTGGGGCGCTCGTCCACCCTCTTCCCCGTCCCCTCGAAAATTTTTCTTCTCGACGAGCTGGAACCGAAGGGATATGGGTTTCCGCTGACCAAGGCTTCCGCCCTGGACGACCTCCAGGGGCGCCTCTCACGCTGGCTGGACGAGGAGCTGGCCTCCCGGGGGACCCCGAGCGTCCGGGCGAACGACCTCCTGACTTCGTACCGCGAGCAGGCCCTCAAGCTCGCCCGCAACGCCATCGACTCCAGCGTCCTCGCGGACTACCACTCCGTCTTCTGGCTCCTGCACACCCAGCAGACCGCGCACCTGTTCACCGGTTTCGTGCGCCGCGCCATCGACGCCGGCATCACCCGGGACGACGCCGAGAGGCTGCGTTACGCGCTCCACGGCAAATGGGCCCGTTCCATCCGCGAGGAAGCGCAGGTCACCAGTTTCCTCGAGCTGGCCCTGGAGAACCCCCTGATCGCGTGCGAGGAGTTCGTCAGTCCGGACCTGCGGGAGCTGCGCGGCTACTTCCTCGCCCACCTGCGCCGCGACTTCACCCTGTTCCGGAAAGCGTTCGACGATCTGCGCAACAAGGCCGCCGAGATCGTCACCCGCGACCGGGTCCTCCGCCGCGCGCTCATCCTCCTCGGCTACCCCGACACGTCCATCCCGCCGGTGATCGCGCTCTTCGATCCGCGCGTGCGGCAACTGCTCGAAGAGCACGGGACGGACGTGTCGATCGTCGACCCGGTCGCCCGGCGCGTCCTCGAGGCGTTCATCGTGCAGACGCTGCGGCGCGGCATGATCTGGATGAAGACGACGGCCGACGGCGAGAACGTGGGCGAGGACGGCACGACGTACTCACGCGCGATCCGCCCGATGAACTTCGGACGCCGCGGGGTGGTCGAGCCGATCGTCTACCGCTACGGCCTGGTCTACGACATCACCTCGTTCACCGAGACCCTCGGCGAGATCGCCCGCGGCGGGAAGGGCGAGGAGCAGAGCTCGTACCGGCAGATGCTGGACTTCCAGCGCGAGCTGGTGGAGATCACCCGCCGCCACAACCTGCAGTTCGAGAAGTTCCTGGGCGACGGCGCGTTCTACACGTCCCGCCGCGCCACGCGCGCGGTGCAGGCGGCCATCGCCATCCAGCAGTTCTACTCCCACCAGCGCGTGAACGGCTTCGCGTTCAACCGCGGCATGCGCATCGCCCTGAACTACGGCTATTACCGGCTGCTGCCGATGCAGGTCTCGGCCGACGGCACGCAGCTCATGGAGTTCTACGGTCCGGGCATCGTCGAGCTGTCGCGCCTCACGACCGGCAAGGCGACCAAGGAGCTGGAGGACATGCAGCACTTCCTCCTCACCCACGGCTACGACCAGAACGACGTCTACCGATTCTTCGCCCCGCTCGCGCGCAGCGCGAACGACGCCGACAACTCGCAGCAGCAGCGCGAGTTCTATGCGTACGTGAACGAGAACGGGCATCTGGTCAACGAGGGCATCGTCGTGTCCATCCCTTTCCTCAAGCAGCTCACGACGGAGCTCATGGAAGACGCGCAGAAGCTCTACCGCCTGCGCACGCCATGGAGCGTGTACGTCGGCTTCCCGGCCACGGCGGACGGATACATCGGCGTCCGTCTCCTCGGGTCGGTCTCGCTGAAAGGGATCGGCGCGCAGGAGATCGGCGAGATCGTCTGGCTGCGCCCCGAGGAGGCGGAGATCTCCGTCGTCGAGGAGGCCAAGCCGCTGCAGTCGCTGTTGCAGCAGGAGCGCAACCGGTCGTCCGCACGGGTGGTGGGCGTGAACGCGGACCTGGTGGTGTGCGAGTCCCAGGACGACACGATGTCCGTGATCCTGGTCGGCGAGTGGGATCCGGTGTCCGAGGAAGTGCGGCGGCCGATCCGGCTCGACGGGATGGAGGCGGAGCGGTATGGGCTGGCGGTGCCGCTGACGGCGGAGGCGGTGGAGCTGCAGACGGTGGCGTATCAGAAGCTGTATCGCAAACTGAGCCGCATCGAGACGCTCCCGAGCTTCAGCGTGGACGCCATCCGCCACAACACGAACTTCTCCGGCTTCATCATCGGCGCCACGGTGGAGCGGTTGTAGCCCCCTCCTCCGTCCCACTCTGTGTCTCTGTGTCTCCGTGTGAATGCACGTGCCTCCTGCGAGGCGTGGTCGGATTCACCACAGAGACACAGAGACACAGAGTGGGACGGAGGAGGGGGACCGCTAGCTCGCGCGGGACCAGGCTACGACGCTGGCTATCTTTTCGATCTCCACCTGCCGCTCGAGGTATTCCCAGATGCCAAGGACTTCCTCGCGGTCGCGCGGCTTAGGGGGTGCGACGCGGCGCACGTTCTCGTCGGACAGCGCGAAGCGCGCCCGCGAGTACCAGCGGTTCGCCTCCACCGGATCGGATGCGAACCTCCGCATGGCCGAGGTGACGAGCGCGATCTCGTCGTCGGAGGCGGTGGCCAGAACCGACATCGCGTCGTCCGACCGCCGCTGCCGCGCGCGCCGCTCCGGCTGCAGCTCGTGCGTCGCGAGGAGCGAGTCGACCGCGCGCGCGAGTCGGTCGGCGTGCTCGATCGCCCGCAGGCCGCTGATCGCGAACCGGTCCTCGCCGGAGCTGGCCAGACTCGTCCACACCACCCGCATCCGCACCACCACCGACCGCGCCGGCTTGAGCAGCGCGAACGTCAGCTTGGCCTCGCTCCCCGGCACCAGCGGCTCGCGATGACGGATGCGCAGGCCGCTCGCGGAGATCTGGACGATGCTGAACTTCGTGTCGCCGAAGAGCCCGTCGATCTGGCGCCGCGGAATGTAGCGCGGCATGCGGCGCTGGTCGGGCGGCTCGGGCGGAGCTGCTTTCGGCACCGGCCGGTCCTCCGGAGCCGCGAACACGGAGAAGGACTCCACGGCAGGAACGCTTGCCGCTTCGTCGGGTGGGGGTCCTTCGCCGTCTTCGCGGCTCAGGATGACAGACGGCTCCGCGGCGGGCGCCTCGCCCTGATAGACCCGGATCAGCGCCTCCCGGAAGAGCTCCTCGAGCTGAGCGAGGGGCACGCGCACCTCGCCGCCTTTCACGTGACAGAGAACCCGTCCGCTGTCGAGCAAAGCGTCGACGAGCGAGGGGGGGAAGTCGAGGAGGGTCGCCACTTCGGCGGGCGTGAGCGTCGTAGTCAGCGGTCGCACGGCGCACGGCTCATGCGACGAAGATGCCGGACATTCCGGCGGCGCCGGCGGCAGTGCGGCCGGCGGTGACCGCCAGGCAGCGGCGGACGGCCGCGATCAGGCGTCCGGGCATGACCGGCTTCGACAGCGTCTCGCAGATGTCGGGGAACAGCTTCCGGATCTCCCGCGCCTCGAGCCCCGTCACCACCACGATCGACGAAAGCACCTCGGGCGTCGAGCTGGCGATGTACTCCATCACGTCCGTGCCGCTCATCTTCGGCAGGGCGATGTCGAGGATGATCACGTCGTACTTGCGCTGGGCCAGCGCGCCGACCGCCTTCTCGCCGTCGACGACCATGTCGATCGCGCAGCCTTCCATCTCCAGCACCCGCCGGAGCGCCTCGCGGGTGGTCGGGTCGTCTTCGACGATGAGGATCCTTGGGCGCATGTCCGGAAGTAACTCTAGCAGCAACATAGCCCTCACGGGAAGAAGGAAATGCGTCAATCTTCCGTCTCAGTGTTCCGTATTGAACAAAGCGGCACTTGTAATTGCCTCCGGAACGCCTCCCTTCAGCGAATGATCGCCTTTCTCGATCCATTCGACGCGGATCGCCTTCGAGAGCCGGTAGCCGGCGACCTCTTCGCGCGTTCCGAAAGGATCGCGGGTCCCCTGCAGGATGAGCGTCGGCGTGCGCAACTGCTCGAGGTGCGCGGTGCGCAACTGTTCGGGCTTGCCCGGCGGGTGGAACGGATAGCCGAAGCAGACCACGCCCCGCACGCCCATCTCGTCCGCGACCATGGTCGCCATCCGCCCGCCCATCGACTTGCCGCCGATGCACACCTTCGCCCCGCCGCCATGCTCCTCGATGACCCGGCGCCACGTGTCGAGCAGGACCGGCTGCCGGTCGGGCGCGCCCCGCTTCCCGCTCGTCCGCCGCGCGGCCATGTACGGGAACTCGAACCGCACCACCCGGATCCCCGCCTCCCCCATCCCCTTCGCGACGGTGTTCATCCACGCATGGTCCATCGGCGCGCCCGCGCCGTGGGCGAAGAGGAAGACGTGCTTCGATGTCTCAGGGCCGTCGGTCAGCAATTGCATGGGGGCCTCGGTTCCTCGGAGTTCCTCGGGTTCCTCGGGGTTCCTCGGAGTTCCTCGGGTGGGCGCCTCCCTCACCCGAGGAGCTCCGAGGAACCGAGGAACTCCGAGGAACCGCCGCTTTGCTCACCATCCCCGCACCGGCCTCCACGTGTCCACGACCTTCCCGCGTTCCACGACGTGGTAGCGGTCGAACATGGCGGCGGTCAGGCACGAGTGGTTGGGGATGATGCGCAGGCGGGTGCCGACGGGCACATGGGCCGAGGTCACGATCTTCCCGTGCTCCTGCGACAGCGCGACGATGCGCATCGACGAGAGGGGGCGCAGGTCCGCGTCGCAGACCAGGCCGTAGCCGAAGCGGGGGTCGATGTGATCGGGTCCCGCGTCCTTCGAGAGCGCGAGCGCGCCGGCGTCGACGATGAGCGAGCCGCGCTCGGGATACGAGCCGACGACCGTGGTCAGCACCGACACCGCGACGTCCTCGATCGCGCACGAGCCGATCGTCGCCTGGAAGGCGTCGTAGAAGACGTAGTTTCCGGGACGCACCTCGTCGCATTCGCTGAAGCGGTCGACGACCGAGGCCGTGGGCGTCGAGCCGATGCTCCTCCGCGCCTCGCCCAGCCCCTCGGACGCCAGGAGGGCGCGGAAGCGCGTGAGCACGCCCGATTCCTCGCCCGCGATGCGGCGGACCTCCTCGGCGTCGCGGGCGTTGTACGAATGCCCCGCGTGCGTGAGCAGCCCCTGGAAGCGGACGCGCTCCGAGCGCACCAGAGCCACCGCGAGACGCACGCTGTCCGGACTGGCCGGATCGACGCCGGCGCGGTGATAGCCGCAGTCGACTTTCAGGGAAACGTCGAACGTGAAGTCGAACTCCTCGAGCGCGCGCAGGGCCGCATCTGAGTCGATCAGGACGCTCAGGCGCTCTACCCTGTGTGCAATGTCGGCCGCGCGGGCGAGTTTTTCGCGCGACGGCGCGATCGGCACGGCGTACGTGATGTCGCGAAATCCTGCGTCCGCGAACACCTCCGCTTCCGCCAGCGTCGACACCGTAATCGGGCCGAAAGTGCCGCCATGCTGCATGCGGCCGGCCTCCACGCACTTGTGCGTCTTCACGTGAGGGCGGAATCCCACACCGGACGTGCGTGCTTTATCTCGCATCTTCGCGCAATTGCGCAGGACGGCCGGGCGGTCGACGAGAAAGGCGGGAGTGGCGATGTCGGTTAGCATCCTTGGTGATGCGGAAGATACTCCACATCGACATGGATGCCTTCTACGCGTCCGTGGAGCAGCGCGATGATCCGTCGCTGAAAGGCCGGCCCGTGATCGTCGGCTGGCCGGGCGAGCGCAGCGTCGTCTGCGCCGCGTCGTACGAGGCGCGCAAGTTCGGCGTGCACTCCGCGATGCCGGCGTCGCGCGCGAAGCGGCTCTGCCCTTCCGGCGTGTGGCTCCCGCCGGACTTCGAGCGCTACCGCGCCGTGTCCCATCAGATCCGCGGGATCTTCGAGCGGCACACGCCGCTCGTCGAGCCGCTCTCGCTCGACGAGGCCTACCTCGACGTCACGCACGAGCTCACCGGTATCCCCACCGCCACCGAGACCGCGGAGAAGATCCGCAGCGAGATCCGCGAGGAGACCCGCCTTACCGCCTCGGCCGGCGTCGCACCGAACAAGTTCCTGGCGAAGATCGCCTCGGACTGGCGCAAGCCGGACGGCATGTTCGTCATCAAGCCCCATCAGGTGGAGCGCTTCCTCGTGGACCTCCCGGTGCGCAAGATCCCGGGCGTGGGCAAGGCCACCGAGGCGGTGCTGACGGACATGGGGATCGCGACGGTGGGCGACCTGCACCAGTTCGATCAGGCGCAGCTCATCGCCCGCTTCGGCAAGTGGGGCACGCGCCTGTGGGAGCTCGCCCGCGGCATCGACGAGAGCCCGGTGGAGCCGTCGCGCAAACGGAAGTCGTGGTCGAGCGAGAACACGTTCTCGACCGACGTCACGCGCGAGGAAGCGGCGGCCTGGATCCGCGAGCAGGCCCACAAGATCTTCGCCTCGCTCGAAGAGCGGTCCATGCGCGGGCGCACCGTGACGGTGAAGCTGCGCACCCCGGACTTCCGGACCCAGACGCGCCAGCAGAGCGCGGCCGGCCTGCTGGCCAGCGGCGACGAGGTGGCGCGCATCGGCGTCGACCTCCTGGAACGGTTCGGCTTCCCCGCCGACGCGCGGTTCCGGTTGGTGGGCGTGGGGGTGTCGAACTTTCTGGACGAGGAAGAGGACGCCCCCGTCACGGAGGCCGAGCCGTCGCTGTTCGCGGGGTGACACCGCGCAAAACATGTCAAATGACAGTTGGTTGGTCAGCCCTTGATGCAGCGGCAATACGCGGAGCCCGGGAGCGCCTGGCAGCACGCGTAGTAGCCGCTCGCGCACGACACCGAGCAACTGTTCGTGCCGTACGACGCGCTGCACTGCGTCGCTCCCGGCCCTCCGGACGGACAGGACGTGCTCCCGCTGCCGCTCCCTCCACCCGGGCCGGGGTCCTGCGTCAGACACCAGTCACACGTCGTGACGACACGCCCCCTGCGATCGAGCTGATCGCCGAGGCGCGGTCCTTTCGTTCCCGTGTTGTGCGAGAGGCCGATGCCGGCGATGCGCGTCGTCATCGCGGCGTCCGGCGTCTTCGGGCGATCGATCAGCAGTTCGTAGCGCTGATCGGAGGTGCTGATGCGCAAGGCCCGCGGCTGATGGACGACCAGGGCCTGCGGCAGGTGCACCATGACCGGCGTGAGCACCGGCTCGGCGGTCTGCAGCACGAACCACTGGTCCACGATCCCGTCCGGCGCCGTGCCGGCATCGACGATCGTGTCGAGCAGCACCGTCACCCGGTCGCCGTCGGTTCGCACGACCACGTCGGCGAGGTAATTCTCCACCCGGTCCGCATGGCCGGGCTGCGCGAGCGCGGGGCTGCAGGCGAGCAACAGCATCAGGCACGCCGGCGCGACGGAATGACGCATGAACATGTCTCCTCCCTTGAGGAGTGTCACTATAGCGGCAAATCCACACCTCCCTCCCCAATTTGACTCCGATAGGTTCCAGACATGGATGAGCGCGGCGGAGCACTCGACATACAATCCCGCGCCGCTATGAATCAACTGCAACCCATCTCCGTCGCTCAATACGGGATCGGCCCGATCGGTGCCGAGATCGCGCGTCTGCTGCTCACCAAGCCGTGGGTGAAGATCGTCGGCGCCGTCGACATCGACCCGAACAAGATCGGCAAGGACCTCGGCGAAGTGATCGGGCTGGACCGGAAGGTCGGCGTCACCGTCACGTCCGAGCTGCAGGGCAAGCCGGACGTCGTCTGCCACTCGACCGGGTCGCGGCTGCGCGAGGTCGTCGCTCAGCTCGAAGCGCTGCTCGATCGCGGATGCCACGTGGTGTCGACGTGCGAGGAGCTGTCCTTCCCGCTCGACCCGGAAGTCCGCGAGCGCCTGCAGCACGTCGCGCGCGCGAAGAACGTCGGCCTCCTCGGCACGGGCGTGAATCCCGGCTTCGTCATGGACAAGCTGCCGCTCACGATCACGTCGGTCTGCCAGGAAGTGAAGTCGGTCGACATCATCCGCATCCAGAACGCGTCCACGCGGCGCGAGCCGCTGCAGCGGAAGGTCGGTGCGTCGATGACCGTGGAGGAGTTCCGCGCGGCGGTCGACGCGGGGAAGATCAAGCACATGGGACTCCGGGAGTCTCTGCTGATGGTGGGCGCGGGACTGGGCGTGGAGTTCGAGAGCGTGACGGACGAGAAGATCGAGCCGATCGTCGCGGACCGCGAGGTGGTGACGCAGTACCTGCGCGTCGCGCCGGGCCAGGTGGCGGGCGTGCACCAGACCATCTACGGGAAGGGCCGCATCGACGTGAGCCTGGAGCTGCGGATGTACGTGGGCGCGGAGGACGTGGCGGCGGACCGGGTGATCGTGCGGGGCGTGCCGGACGTGGAGATGGAGATCAAAGGCGGCGTGCACGGCGATCGCGCCACGGCGGCGATGGTCGTCAACTCGATCCCGCGCATCACGCTGGCGCGCTGCGGCGTGCTGACGATGGACGACATCGCGATCTCGTTCCGATGAAGATCTTCCTCACCGGCGCCACCGGCTATCTCGGCTCCGCCGTCGCGGCCGCGCTCGTGCGCGCACGGCACGACGTGACGGCGCTCGTCCGTTCGTCGACGAGCGCCGCGCGCGTGCTGAGCTACGGCATCCATCCTCATCACGGCGACCTGCGCGAGCCCGCGTCGTATCGCGACGCGGCGCTCGCCGCCGACGCGATCGTACACGCGGGGGTGGAAGGCGGGGCGGATCGCATGGACGTCGACCGCACTTTCGTCGACGCCGTCGCGGGCCCGGCGCTGATCTACACGTCGGTGCTCTTCGTCCTCGGCAATGTGGACGGCGGCGACGAGACCGCGCCCGCGCGCGGCCCGCGCGCGGAGCACGAGCGCGTGGTGCTCGCCGCCGGCGGTGCGGTGATCCGGCCCGGCATGATCTGGGGCGACGACGCGTGGCTGTTCAGCCATCCTCTGTATGTCGACACGGGCGAGAACCGCTGGCCGCTCGTCCACCGTGAAGACGTCGCGGAGCTCTACCGGCTCGTCGTGGAGAGCGGCGCGCGCGGCGTGTTCCACGCGGTGACGGAGGTGCGCCGCGCGAAAGAGGTGTTCCCGTCGATTGCCGGCACTCCGATGGAGGAAGCGCGCGCGGAGCTCGGCGCCTTCGCGGACGCCCTGGCACTCGATCAGAACGTTCGCACGCCGCGCGCGCACGCGCTGGGCTGGCATCCGCAGCGACTCTGGACCGACACAAAGTAACAATTCCTCGCATCCTCAAAACTACGTTCGCGCCCGGCCCGTCCCAGGGTCGGAAACGAACGACATGCGAAAAATACTGATCCTCTCCCTTCTCCTTCTTTGCAGCAGCTCGTTGTTCGCGGGTGATCCGCCGGAGGATCGCTGGCGCATCAGTGTTCTCGCCGCCGAGATCTCGACGGACACGAACAATACGTTTGCCGGGCACACCTTCCCGGTCGACGACTCACGGGTGGGCGTGGGCCTCGGAATCGCGTATGTGCCGGCGCCGCAGTGGGACGTGGAATTCACCGTCGCCTCGCAGACCCATCACTCGCCGTACACGCGTGTGTTCTATGCACCGATGCCGGATGGACAGCCGGGGATGCTCATCCCGGCGACGGAGTTCCACGAGTACCGCGTCACTCCAATGGACGTATCGGTCACGCGGCATTTCCTCACTGATCAGGCGATCGCGCCGTACGTGCGCGCGGGCCTGCGCTACGTGGCAGCGCCGGACGATCCCGCGCCGGTGGAGAGCCTCGTGCCGAACTTCCCGGGCACCGTCCTCATTCAGGTGAGCGAAGGCTACGGCTTGAACGACCGAGTGAGCGCACAGGCCGGTGCGGGAGTGCGGCTGCGGTTGACGCCGCGGACGGCGTTCCGCGCCGAGGCGACGCGGCTGCTGCGATCGCAGGAAGCGGACTTCGATCCGCTGATGCGCTACGCGGCTGGTCTGAGCTGGGTCTTCTGAGCGAATGTAGGGCGTGGCTTCAGCCCGCCCCCCGGTGCCAACGCGGCAGCATCCTCGGCCGCCCGTCCCGCCCCCGGGAGGCGGACTGAAGCCGCGCCCTACATTTGGTTCTTACTTCTTCGCTTTCTTCTGCATGTGCGCGATCACGCCTTTGCTCACCCCGCCCTTCGACAGCGCGATCAAGCCCTCGGGCGAGACATCGAACTGCGTCTGCGCCGCGGCGTCGATGGCGAGGATGATGTTCTCGTCCGACAGGCCTGCCTTCGCGAGATCGATCACCGTCTGATTGCGCATGCCGGAGCCGCCGGAAGGCTTCGCGGACGGCTGCGCCGCGACGGGCTGCGTGCTGGCGACGCGCGTGGCGGTACCGGTGGCGCTCCATGCGTCGTAACGCGCGACGGAGTCCGTCATGCGCGACAGCGGGGAGCCGATGTTGTTCGTCGACAGCAGACTCGTGTAGCCCTTGCGGAACAGCTCTTCCTCCGCGTTCAGGGACGCGGCGGTCTCGTAGTGGCTCTGTGCCGCGCGCAGCAGGTCGAGCGCCTCGGCGCGGTTCTCCTTCCCGTACGCGATCGCCTCTTTGGCGATGGCCAGCGCGTAGTGGCGGAAGGCCTCGTCCTTCGGACTCTTCTTCGCCGGCATCGCCTCGACGGCGGCGAGGTAGCGGTCCCACGCTCCGCTCTCGGCGAGCGGAATGAGCGGCTCGAAACTGGCGCGCGGGACGAGGACGGCCGTGCGCTCCTGCGTCGGCACGAGCTGCGCCGCGATCTGCTTCGCGGCCTTCTTGAGCATGTCGTCTTCGACCTGCGACGGCGCGGGGGCGTTGTCGTAGTCGCCGTACTCGCGGCGGAAGTCCTCGTCGAGATTGCCGGTCGCGACGTCCTTGTTCTTCGCCGCGATGTCCCACGTGCCCGAGAGGCTCGCGGTGACGACCTTGCGCTGCTTCTGCACGGCGACGTTGCTGTAGACCGGCTTGTCCTCGTACTTCTTCTTGCTCTCGTTCCACTCCCGCTTCGTGCTGGTCTGCTGGCGCTCGTAGTCGGTGTACGTCTCCCAGGTCTCGTGGGACTCGAGGCGGTCGATGGCGACGTTCAGCTCGACCTCCGGCTTCCCGCCCTCGGCCACCGTCCCGCCGCCGTCGACGACGTGCTCCGTGAGGTAGCGCTCCAGCGTGCGCGCGTCGTCCTGATCGGCGCCGCGCTCGCTCTCGACGCGGATCGCCACGCGCCGCGCGCCGGCGTTCGTGGCCGGCGGAATGGTGCGCATGACGTCGACGGCTTTCTTCTTGAACCCGAACCCTTCCCGCGCCTCCGCGGACAGAGCGATCCCCACGAACAACGTCACCGTCAGCAGTCGTTTCATGGCTATCGATAGTAACGCCGCAACGCGATCGCCACCAACCCGAACAGGACCCAGAGAACGATCCACGCCACGTGCGCCGACTCCAGCCAGTTCCACCCCGCCAGTGTGAACGCCCAGAGCGCGTAGACGAGCAGGAACACGCGGCGATGGTACGCGTCGTCCTCGACGCCCGCGGCGATGCTCGCGCCGAGGATGAGCGTGGGGACGATGCCGAGGAGGAGGTTGAGGAGAGTCGTCACCGGTACCGCAGATCGATGACCTTCCGCACCGCGTCCTTGGCGATTCCGGGGAGGTTCTGCACGCGCGTCAGCATGTCGTTGAAGGCGTGGGACTCGCCGCCGTGCTTGAAGCACTCGCCGCAGCGCGGGAGGTTGGAGAAGTCGCGGCGCTCGAAGGCCGACTGCATCTCGGCGAAGCGGGGACCCGCGAGGATCTCGCGCAGGGTGTGGGTCTTCAGGTCGCCGAGGACCTGGTCGCCGTGGGCGTCGTAGCAACAGTGCGTGACCCGGCCGTCGGCGAAGATCACCACCCAGGTGAAGAACGCGCCCTGCACGCAGCCGTAGAACTTGCCGTGGAGGTCCGTCTCCTCGTTGACGTCCAGCGCCTCGCACGTGCGCTCGATGACCCGGGCGTTCTTGAACGAGCGCAGGTCGAACAGCTTGCGGAAGTCGTCGACGGTCTCGTCCTGCGTCAGCCGCGAGCGCATCTTCTGGATCTCGATGCGCAGCGGGGAGCCCTTGGCCTGGACCAGGAACTTGCGCGTCAGGTCGACCAGCTTGTCGAAGTCGCCGCCCGTGCGGATCTGCGGATAGACCTGCGGGTCGACGGAGTCGACGCAGATGCGGATGCGCTTGAGCGGCGACCCGAGGAGCTTCGCGCCGACCTCCGGGGTCAGCACGAGGCCGTTCGTGGACAGCGACGCCTCAGGGAACAGCCGGATGGCGTCGTCGATCCGGCCATAGAGCAGCGGCTCGCCCATCTCGTGCAGCCACTTGAGCTTCAGGCCGTTGCCGTGGATCTCGCGCTCGGCCTTCTCGACCAGCGCCCACTCCATGTCCTCGTACGGGCGGCGCAGCACCGGCAGCGGGCACATCCCGCAGCGCAGGTTGCACTTGGAGGTGAGCTCGAGGCCGACCTTGATCCGGCTCGGAGAGAGTTTCATTCGCCAGCAACCAAGCGCCGATACACGGCGCCGTATTCCTCCCACGAGTATTTACGGGCCGCGGCCGCCGCGTGTCGGTCCATGGCTTCCCGGTCCGTCCGCGCGAAGAACGCATCCACCGCCCTCGCCAGCGCCTCGGGGCTCTCCGGCGGGATGAGCATCCCGTTGACGCCTTCCTCGATGATCTCCGGCAGCCCGCCCACGTTCGTGGCGATGACCGGGCGGCCGAAGTGGAACGACGTGAGCGCGACGCCGCTCTGCGCCTCGACGCGGTAGGGCGCCAGGACGACGTCGGCGGCGGCAAAGAACGTCGCGATCTCCGCGTCGGGGATGAAGCGGAAGTCGAGGCGCACGTTGTCGAGCCCCCGGGCCAGCTCGCGATACTCCGCCTCGCTCTTCCACCACGCCTGCCCCGCCACGATCAGGGTGATGTCGGGCCGGACCAGGCGCCACGCGCGCAGGGTGACGTCGAGCGCCTTGAAGGGACGGATGTGGCCGAAGAAGAGCGCGATGTTGCCGGTCAGGCCGAGAGTACGGCGAGCTTCCTCGCGGGAGGGGATTTTGCCGCCCATGCCATGCACCGGCAGGAACGACGTCACGATGCGCGCCGGCGGCACGCGCGTCGCCGCGTCCTCCGCCTCCGTCTTCGCGTGCACCACCAGCGCGTCGCCGCGGCGCAGCACGATGTTCGTCAGCACGTTCTTCCACCAGGCCGGCTCTTTGTGGCTGATGTTGTGGCACTGCAGGATCACGCGGGTGCGCTTCGGCAGGAAAGCGAGCAGCGTGAGATACGGCAGCGCCCACACCCATATGTACCAGACCAGCACCAGCGCGTCCGGCCGCTCGCGGCGGATCGTCAGCGCGGTGCGCAGCCAGGTCAACGGATTCAGGATGTCCAGCAGCCGCCGCGCGTGGAACGACGGCAGCGTGGGGTCGAGGTCCTGGCCTCCCGGGTACAGCGACTTGGGGAACTGGCGGGACATCGAGATCACGTCCACGCCGGGGAGCTGCTTCGCGAGCTCGACCGTGCAGTACGAGACGCCGCCGCGGTAGGGATAAACGGGCCCGACGAGGATCGTCTTCACGCGGCGCTGAGGAAATTCACGACCGTGGACTGCAGATACGCACCCCACGTTCTCCAATCGAACACGAGCGACGACGACATGAAGCAGGAGTGCGTGCAGTGGCACTCCTTGGCCCGGATCGAGCGGCGCTGCTCCTCGGCCGCCTCGGAGAACCAGAGCGCGTCCCAGTCGTAGCCGGTGTCGCGCACGTTGCCGACCGGGTCGCGCAGCTCGCACATGCGCACTTCGCCGCGCGCGTCGAGCACGCCCGAGACCCGGCCCGCGTGGCAGGGGCGCACCTGCGTCTCCTGCTCCAGCACGGCCAGCTCCATCTGCCGCGAGTAGATCTTCACGAACTTGAGGAAGCCGTCGTAGTTGCGGTAGCCGTTCCAGTAGTCCTCGAGCTTCGGCAGCAGGGCGCGGTACTTTTCCGTGGTGATCGGCTGGATGTTCTTGTCCGGCTGATCGCCGCGCAGCATCTCGAAGGAGTGGAAGGAGACCTTCGGGAAATCGCGCCGCACGCCCTCGAACATCACGTCGAGATCGTCCGCGTTGTACGTGCACAGGCAGGTGTGCACGTTCACCGTCAGGTTGTCGTAGCGCTCCTTGAGAGGCATCAGCAGCGCGTACGTCTTCTTCGCCCGTTCGTAGTTGTTCGGGACGCCCCGGATCCAGTCGTGCTTCTCGCCGATGTGATCGATGGAGAGGTTCACCACGATCTGCGTCGACGGGCAGCGCTGCAGGGTCGTCTCCACCTGCCGCGCGATCAGATCGCTGGTGATCGCGCCGGTGGGGATGGTGATCTGCTTGACGTGGTTATGAGTCGACAGAAACTCGCAGATCTCCGGCAGGTCGCGGCGCAGGAACGGCTCGCCGCCGCTCATGACGATGAACAGCAGGTCGCCCATGGACGACAGGGTCTGCTTGATCTCGTCCAGCGACAGCTCGTGCTCCTTGTTCTTCCGGAGCTGCTCCCAGTTGAAGCAGGTCCGGCAGAAGGAGTTGCAGTCGTAGGTCAGGCCGAGGATCAGGTAGACCGGGCGCATGCCGCGCTTGTCGACCAGATAGCGGAGGTACTGGAGCTTGTCGGTGAACTTCATGCCGCGGACGGTCTCAACCTGCGGCAAGTGTAAGCAATTTCAGTAGGACAGATAGGACCTATAGGACGAATAGGACGCATAGGACCCTGATACGTCCTATCGGTCCTATCCGTCCTATCCGTCCTAGGCAAACGTGAACAACGACCGGATCCGCTCCCCCACCTCACCCCTGGCCCCGTCCGCTACCTCGAAGGCCATGACCCGGAGCTGCTCGTAATCCGGGCGGTCGAGCGAGCGCGCGCGGCGGCGGAAGGCCTGGCGCGCGAGGCTGAACTTCGTCGAGGACAGCTCCGCCAGAGCGGGCAGCTCGGTGAGGAGCTTGTCGAGCGGGCGGTGCTGGATCGTGTCGACGAAATCCGCCATGTCGTTGAACGTGGCGGCGGTGACGCCGCGGCGGATCAGGGTCGAGTCGAAGTCGGTCTCGCGTTCGAGCATGGGGGCCCGCGCCTGCACCCCACGTGCCTTACTTCCTCCTCGATGTGATCCCGGTCACGATTCCGAGCCAGTAAGTGAGGTGATGCATCGCAAATGCGACAGGGATGAAGGGCCACCAGCGCAGCGGGAGCCTCGTGACGCGGACGCCGAGGAGGAAAGTGGCCAGCGCGTACGGGAGGACGAGGAAGGGTGCGAACAGCAATCCGACCGCCCCGGCGGCGACGAACGCCGTCACGCGCGGGTCGCGCCGGGCGTGCTGCAACTGCCCCGTCTTCACCCGGTACCGCCAGCGCTGGCGGAGGTACGGCCCCGGAAACGCGCGGCGGCGATGGAACACCCGCACCCCGTCGTGGTAGACCACCCTCCCGCGCTGCATCAGCTCCTGCAGCAGCGCCGTGTCTTCGCCGATGTAGCCGATCGCCTCGTCGAAGCCGGTGAACGCGCTGCGGCGGACGAACAGGTTCACCAGCGCCACGTCGCTCGCGCGCTTCAGGTCGAACACGCCGCGGCGGTTCTCGTGCGCCGCCACGCCGCTCCCGATCCACGGGGCCGCCAGCAGGGTGTCGGCGATCAATTCGTTCACCGGAGAGTCCGGCGGAGCGGGATCGGGACCGCCGACGGCGAGCACGTCCGGATGGGCGTCGAGGTACGCGCAGGCGGCCGCCAGCCAGCGCGGATCGGCCGTCGCGTCGTCGTCGATGAAGGCCAGGATCTCCCCGGCCGCGACGGAAACCGCTCGATTTCTTCGAGTTGCGGGATTACGATTCCCCTCGACGACGTTCCTGACCCGGGTCTCTGCGTCCAGCATGAGCGGCTCGGCGGAAACCACGATCAGCTCGAATGCAAACGGCGCTTCCTGCTGCAGTACCGACGCGATGGCGCGCTCCGCGTCGCCGCCGATGCGCTCGACCGGCATGATCACACTGACTTTCACACTATGAAGCTTATCGTTCAAATCCCCGCCTTCAACGAGGAGGCGACCATCGCGCAGGCACTGCGCGATCTGCCGAAGAAGCTCGACGGGTTCACTTCCATCGAGTCGCTGGTCATCGACGACGGGTCGACCGACAGGACCGTGGAGGCCGCCCGCAAAGCCGGCGCGAACCACATCCTGCAGCTCAAGTCGCATCGCGGCCTCTCCTCGGCCTTCGTGGCCGGCATCGACGCCTGCCTGCGCCTCGGCGCGGACGTCATCGTCAACACCGACGCGGACAACCAGTACTCGGGCGCCGACATCGCCAAGCTCGTGGCCCCGATCGCGCGCGGCGCGGCGGACGTCGTCATCGGCGACCGCGAGGTGAAGAGCTCGCCGCACATGTCGCCCCTCAAGCGCACCCTCCAGCGCGCGGGGAGCTGGGCGGTCGGCAAGGCCTCGGGCCTCAACGTGAACGACGTCACCAGCGGCTTCCGCGCATTCTCGCGCGAGGCGGCGATGCAGATCAACGTCTTCAATCCGTTCACGTACACGCTCGAAACGATCATTCAGGCGGGCAACCGCAACCTCGGCGTGCAGAGCGTGCCGGTGCGTACCAACGCCCCCACGCGTCCGTCCCGGCTGTATCGCGGCATCGTCACCTACCTGCGCAAGTCGGTGGCGACGATCTTCCGCATCTACACCCTCTACAGCCCGCTGAAGACCTTCTTCGCCATCGGCGCCGTGCTGATGTTCCTCGGCGTCGCTCTGGGCGGACGCTTCCTCTGGTACTTCTTCCAGGGCGACCGCGGCGGCCACGTGCAGTCGCTGATCCTGGCCGCGGTCTTCCTCATCACCGGCTTCCAGACGTGGCTCATCGCGCTGCTCGCGGACCTCATCGCCGTGAACCGCCGCCTGAGCGAGGACGTGCTCGTCCGCGTCAAGCGCCTGGAGGCGCCGGAGAGCGCGCGGGGACGCCGCCGCATCACGGCGCTGTCCCAGCCCGCGGAGAAACGCGAGGAAACGCGCCCGCCGCAACAACCGCAGCCACAGCAGCCGCCGCAGCAGCCTCCGAAGCCGCCTCGCCGCGAAGCGCCTGCCGCGGCCGAGGAGAAACGGGCAACCCAGTGGGTCTGGCTGCTCGACGAGGACAAGCTCGAGAACCGCGGCGGCAAACCGGAGACGAAAGTCGCGCCCCGCGAAGACGAGGACGATGAGGACGAGACGCTGACCGCGGGCGCGCCCGGCGGTCCGTCCCGCCGTCGCCGCCGCCGCCGCGGCGGGACCCGGCAGCATACGGAGCTGCCGGGCAACCGCGGGAAACACCTCGCCGGCGGCGGAGACGACCGGGAAGAGTAGTCCTTCCGATCAGGGCACCGGCGGATCGTTGTGGATCTCCGGATCGACGTCGACCGTGACCCCGTCGTTCTCGAGGGAGATCGCGTACGTCCAGTCACTCGGCGCCGTCTGCGTGTAAGCCAGCGTGAGCTTCTTCCCGTCCGAGCTGCGGGCCGGCAGCGTGCCGGGGCCGCCGCTCTTCCACGAGAAGTAGTTCGTCGCCGGGAACGTCGTGCCGTTGCCGTCCGCCTCCCATTCGATGGTGGGTGTCTTGTCCAGGACGTCGCGCCGGAACGGGGCGACGTTCACCGTCACCGAGTTCGGATTCTTCTGCATCGAGCAATTCACTTTGAAAGTGGCCATCGGCTTCCTCTCCTCTTTCATTTGCAGCCACCGAGGCTGAGCACCTTGTCCACGGCCCTGGTGTCGTAGCGCGCCAACCGCAGCCGCGCGTGCTCGCGACGGGCATCGTCGCAGCGTCCGCGGTGGACGAGGACACGGCACCAGAGGTCGCGCTCGAGCACGTCGTTCGTCGACTGAACGTGTGGCTCGAGCAATTGTTCGGCGCGGCGCCACGCCGCCTCCGCGCGAGGTGGATCGCTCTCGCGGATGATTTCTCCGAGGGTGTTCGCGGCCCGGGCCAGCATGATCTGCGAGGAGCGGTCGGACGACGTCTCGACACGGGCGATCGTCTCGTCGAGGAGGGCCTTCGCCCGGCCGGTCGAGCCTTCCGCGGCGAGCACGCGCGCCAGGTCGATGTCCACCGCGTTGCAATAGGCTCCGAGGGCCTTGTTGTGCGGGGCCTGCTTCTGCAGCTCGCGGAACCGCGATTGCGCCTGCACGAGCAGCGCGGCCGCCTGGGACGTCTCTCCGCGCGCCTCCGCCACGTTCGCGAGCCGGCGCGTCGTCGCCACGACGTTGCGCTGCCAGTCGAGGTTTGCCGGATCGTGCTTCGCCAGTGCCTGCTCGATCGCGAGCTCCTCCCGCCACAGCGCATGCGCGCCGTCCACGTCCCCCATGTACCAGTGCGTCAGCGCCAGGAACGTGAGACTGACCGCCATGCGCTGCTGCCACTGGGTGTGCTCGGGATCCGCCGCGAGGAGCGTGCGATAGGTCGCGAGCTCGCGGCTGAAGTAGTCGCGCGCCTCGGAGAGGCTCCCGAGCTTCTGCCGTACCAGGCCGACTTTGTTGTACGCCGGCGCGAGGTCCGCCAGCAGCGCCATGTCGTCCGGCTTCTGCCGGACCTGCGCCTGTCGCACGCGGAGGCTCACTTCGTAATGCGCGAGCGCTTCGCGGAGGCTTCCCTGGGCTTCCAGGATCAGCCCCACCCCGTTGTGGCCGTACGTCCGCTCGGTCTGCAGGTCCTGCCGCTGCGGGTACTGCTTCGCGAGCTGCTCCGTGATGGTCAGGTGCTCCTGCATCAACTGGAGAGCCTGCGGATACTGCCTCTCCCGGCGAGCCACATCGCCGAGCCAGAAGCGGCTCTGGGCGTACGCGAGCTGGGTGTCCGGATTCTGCGGCTCGCGTTTCCGCGCCGTCTCCGCCAGCTTCAGCGCGTCGCGGAACAGCGCCAAGGCCGCCGGCGGATCGCCGCGGCGGATCTGGACGTCGCCGAGCTGGTTCAGCACCTTCGCGTTCCGCACGAGCTCCGCGGTGCTCATGCGCGCGGGATCGACGTCGCCGATGTACTCCAGCGTTTTCTTCGAGACGTCGTCGAGGACCTTGAGACTGCCGACCGCATCGAGCTTCGTGCGCAGATCGCCGACCATGAAGTTGATCAGGTCTTCCGCCGCGTTGCGCCGGCGCTCCGCTTCCGCGCGCGCGAGCTCCGCCTGGGCGCGCTCGTGCTTCAGATCGGCCGTATACCGCCAGCCGCCGATGGCGAGCAGCAGGGCGAACACGAAAATCATTGCCCCCCGCAGCACCCGCTGCGGACGCCTGCTCATGTACGTCAGGCGGTCGAGAGCCTCGACCGCGGTGAGGCGGTCGGCGGGCGCGAATTGCTTGAGGCGCTCGATCAGGTGCGCGACGTCGTGCGGCACCCCGGTCAGGGGATTGGTTTCGCCGCGGGCGACGCGCAGGATGATCTCGCGCGCGGGGAGCTCGGGCGGATGCGGATCGGTGCCGCTGAAGAGCTTCTGCAGCACGAGGCCGAACGAGTACATGTCGCTGGACGGCGTGAGCGCGTCGCCGCGCGCCTGTTCGGGACTCATGTACAGCGGAGTGCCGAGCGTCACGCCGACCGCGGTGCCGCGCGGGGCGGCGCTGTCGTACTCGCTCGGCAGCGGAAGGGTGTCGCCGCTGCTGCGCACGTGCAGCAGCGGCACGACCTTCGAATGCTTGTCCGGGGAGGCGCCGAGTCCCGTGCCGCGAACGCGGTTGAGCCACCGCGCGAGGCCGAAGTCCAGCACCTTGATCTCGCCGCCGCGCGTGATCATCACGTTCTCGGGCTTGAGGTCGCGGTGAACGATGCCCTCGCGGTGCGCGGCGACGAGCACGCCGGCGATGGCGCCGGCGATGCGCAGCTTCTCGCTGCGCGAGAGGCTCTCGAGCGAGATGTCGTCGAGCGTCTTGCCGTCGATGTACTCGAGCACGAGCAGGTCGACGTTCTCGTGCTCGAGGTAGTCGTGGATGCGGCAGATGTTCGGATGGTCGAGCGTCGACAGCGCGCGCGCCTCGCGCAGCAGCCGCTCGCGGGCATCCGCGTCGGGCCGCTGGTCCGCGTTCAGGACCTTGACCGCGACTTTCCGCTCGAGTTTCTCGTCGTAGCCGGCATACACGTCGCCCATGCCGCCCTGGCCGACAACTTCAGTCACACGGATGTGGCCGAACCGCTGTCCGATCAGCTCCATAGGAACCCCGCTTCTTTGTGAGTGGACGGGCAGCATTCTATCCATTCAGACGGACATCAGTTGTGATTTTCCTGACATCGCCGTTCATAGAGACACTGCCGGCGCGCTTTTGTAGCGGCCACGACAAAAGTCGTTTCAGCTCGGCTCGGCGATGAACCGGTAGCCGATCCACGGCTCGGTCACGATGTATCGCGGCCGCGCCGGATCGGGCTCGATCTTGCGGCGCAGCGCGCTCATGTGCACGCGCACGGTGTCGTGCGTCGTGCCGGGCGCGGAGCTCCAGACCCGGGCGATGATCTGCTCGATGAACACCGGCTTGCCGGCGTGGGTCGCCAGCAGCTCCAGCAGCGCGAGCTCGGTGCGGGTGAGTTTGATCTCCCGTCCGCCCTGCGTGACGCGGCGGCGCTCGAGATCGATGGTGAGGCCGTCGAACGTCAGCACCGAGGACGCTGCCGCGCTCCCGCGGCGGAGCTGCGCGCGGATGCGCGCGAGCAGCTCGGGGATGGAGAACGGCTTGGTCACGAAGTCGTCGGCGCCGAGGTCGAGCGCGCGGATCTTGTCGGCATCCGCGCCGCGGACGGAGATGACCAGAATCGGCGTGCGCGAGAACGCGCGGATCTGCGAGATCAGCGCGAAGCCGTCCGCGCCCGGCATCGCCAGGTCGGTGAGCATGAGATCGGGCAGGTGCACGCGGAACGCGGCCAGGCCCGCGCGCCCGTCGGCGGCGGTGATCGCGTCGTAGCCCGCCGCGCGCAGCTCGTTGCACAGCGACTCGCGGATGCCGGGATCGTCGTCGACGATCAGCACCACCGGCTCGCTCGTCACTCGTCCACCTCCGCCGCATCCATCACCGCGGCCGGCAGCTCGACGCGCGCGACCGCGCCGCCGCCGTCGCGGTTCTCCAGCGTGAACGTGCCGTTGCTGGCCGTGGTGAGGCCGCGCGCGATCTCCAGCCCGAGGCCGCGCTGCACGACGTCGGAGTCGGTGGCGACGCCGCGGCCGCGGTCGCGGACTTCCAGCAGTACGCGGGTATCGTTTGAAAAGGCGGCCAGCTCGATCGGTCCATTCGCGGGCGAGGCGCGGTGCGCGTTCTCCACGAGATTCACGAGGATCTCCAGCGCGAGCGACGGGTCGACGTAAGCGTCCGGGCAATCGGCGGCGACGGAGATCGTCACCGGCCGCGACGCGAACACGGCGGGGAGGCTTTCCTGCACGCTGCGGAACAGGTCCGCCGGCGGCGCAGGCTCGGGGTGCGGCGTGAAGCGACCCGACTCGAGTCGGGCGATAGTCAATAAGTTGTCGATCCGGCGATGGAGGCGCTCGGTCTCCCCGGCGATCGCGCTGACAGTCGATGCGAGCTCGGGCGAAGCAGCCGCATGCCGCGCGAGCGAAGCCGTGTGGATGCGGATCGCGGTGAGTGGCGTCGTCAGATCGTGGGAGACGGCGCGCAGCAGGGAGGTCTTGAACGCGTCGCTCTGCTGCAGCAGCTCGATGTGCGCGCTGGCCTCCCCTTCCAGCCGCCGCCGCTCCGCCTCGGCCGCATGCGCCCGCGCGTTGAAGATGATGCGCGTGACGACCAGCGCGGCGGCGAGGAACGCGGCAAGCGCGGTCCAGTTGCGGGCGTCGTCGATGTGGAAGGTGTGCAGCGGCGGGAGGAAGAAGTAGTTGTAGCAGGCCGTGGCGAGCAGCGACGCGGCGATGCCGACCTTCAGCCCGCCCCACATCGAGAGGAACACCACGGCGAAGAGGTAAAGGAACGCGACCGTGGTCGGCCCGCTGCGCGCGGCGGAGGCCGCCGCGGTGATCGCGACGATCGCGGCGAGCATGGTCAGCCAGTGGGCAAGAGCGCGCATAGGACCAATAGGACGAATAGGACTTATAGGACGAATAGGGAGACCGGTGCTACCTATTCGTCCTATAGGTCCTATTCGTCCTATTCGTCCTAAAGACTTTCTAAAGATCCGGTCACGGCCCCCTCCCCGTTGCTACCTTCGCCCCGTGGAACGCCGCTACCTCCTCACCCTCTCCCTCGGTGCCCTCGGTGTCGTCTACGGCGACATCGGCACGAGCCCGTTATACGCGCTCAAAGAGTGCTTCATGGTTCACCACGGCCATCAGATCCCGCCCACGCACGACAACGTCCTGGGCGTGCTGTCGCTGATCACGTGGTCGCTGATCCTCGTGATCACCGTCAAATACCTGATCTTCGTCCTGCGCGCGGACAACCGCGGCGAGGGCGGCATCCTCGCGCTGATGTCTCTGGTGCGGCCGCGCGAGGCGGGGCAGCGCGGCGTGCGCCGCTCGGTGCTCATCGCCCTCGGCCTCTTCGGATCGGCCTTGCTGTACGGCGACGGGATGATCACGCCCGCCATCACGATGCTGTCCGCGTTCGAGGGCGTGCGCGTCGTGACGCCGCTGCTCGACCCGTGGATCGTTCCCCTGACCGTCGGGGCGCTGGTCGTGCTGTTCGGCGTGCAGCGGTTCGGCACCGCGCGCGTGGGAACGCTCTTCGGCCCGCTGATGCTGGTGTGGTTCGCCGTGCTTGCCGCCCTCGGCCTCTACAACATCGTGGACATGCCGCACGTGCTCGCGGCGGTGAATCCGCTGTGGGCCGCGCGGTTCATGATCCATCATCAGATTGCGGGCTATCTCGTCCTCGGCGCGGTGTTCCTCGTCGTCACCGGCGGCGAGGCGCTGTACGCGGACATGGGGCACTTCGGCGCGAAGCCGATCCGTATCGCCTGGTTCGCAGCGGTCTTCCCCGCGCTGCTGCTCAACTACTACGGGCAAGGCGCGCTGCTGCTGCGCAACGCCGCGGCGGCGAGCGATCCGTTCTTCCTCATGGCCCCGCGCTGGGCGCTCTGGCCGCTCGTGGTTCTCTCCACGCTCGCGGCGGCCGTGGCGTCGCAGGCGGTGATCTCCGGCTCGTACTCGCTCACGCGCCAGGCGGTGCAGCTCGCCTATCTCCCTCGCGTGCGGATCCAGCACACCTCGGCGCGCGAGATCGGACAGATCTACATCCCCTCGATCAACTGGCTGCTGATGATCTGCGCGATCGGCCTCGTGATCGGCTTCGGCGCGGCGACAAACCTCGCGGGCGCGTACGGCGTGGCCGTCACGGCGACGATGGGCATCACCACCGCGCTGTTCGCCGTCGTCGCACGCGAGCGCTGGGGCTGGAGCCGCGCCGCGGTGCTCGCGTTCGCGGTGCCGTTCCTCCTCATCGACCTGGCATTCTTCGGCGCCAACGTCGTGAAAGTCGCGGACGGCGGCTGGTTCCCGATCCTCGTCGGCGCGGTCGTGTTCACCCTGATGACGACGTGGTTCACCGGACGCCGCCTGCTCGCCGAGCGGCTCGCGGAGGCCGGACTCGACACCGACATGTTCCTCGGCGAGCTCGCCGGCGGCCGCATCGTACGCGTGCGCGGCACGGCGGTGTTCCTGACCCGGCAGCAGCACGGCATCCCGACCGCGCTGCTGCACAACATCAAGCACAACAAAGTCGTGCACGAGCGCGTCGTGCTGCTCAGCGTCAACGTCGAGGAGACCCCCCACCTCGCCGAGAACGAGCGCCACGAATGGATCGACCTCGGCCAGGGCGTCTACCGCCTCATCCTCCGCTTCGGCTTCATGGAAGACCCCAACCTCCCTCGCATCCTCGCCGGCATCGAGGGTCCCGTCTCCTTCAACCCCATGACCACCAGCTACTTCCTCGGCCGCGAGACCCTCGTGGCCGCCCGCGCCAAAGGCATGGCCGCCTGGCGCCAGCAACTCTTCGCCTGGATGACCCGCAACGCGACCAGCGCGTCGAACTTCTTCTCGCTGCAGCCCAACCAGGTCATCGAACTGGGAGCGCAGGTGCGGATGTAGCTCAGCGAGTGAGAACGAAGGCACCCGCGCGGTAGGCCGCCGAAGCTACGCCACGATCGCTCCTCCAGCGGCGAAGCTCCGCCACCTGCGTTTCGTGAAAGGCGGAAGCGGCATCAGCGGTCTCGAACAAGCGGTCATAGAACGCGGTCATGAACTGCGCTGTGGCATCGTCACGGACGGGCCAGAGGGAGAACAGCAGATTTTTGGTCCCCGCCATCGCGAAACCCCGGCGCAATCCGAGCACGCCTTCACCGGCGTGCACGTCGCCCGCTCCCGTTTCGCATGCGGAGAGAACAGTCAGCCACGTCCCGTTCAAATCGAGGCCACTCGCTTCCTCCGCGGTGAGGATGCCGTCGTTCTCGAACGGCACAGCCACGCCGCGCTGCCATTCAGCCAGCGTGTCTTTCCCGCCGCCAAGCACCAGGTAGCCGCGGTACATCGGATTTCTGCTGAGTCGCGTCCCGACCCCGCGAGCGGCGTCGCCGCGCAACTGACCCGCGTGCGTCGCCAGGTGGAGAATGCCGGGACGCGGATGGCGCTGCAGATCGTTCTCCGCCGCCGCGCGGCCGAGGAGCACCGTCGTGCGCCATCCGAGCTTCTCGACGGCCTGGCCGATCTGCATGACCTCGTTGCGGCTATGCGGAAGATCTTCGCCTCCGTCCGCCAGTGCGAGGAGCGTTTTTCCCCGCGCATCGTTGGCAGCCGCAACGCGCAGCAGATCGCGCCCCGCGCTCAACTGCGTGAGCTGCCATCGCTCGGCAAGAAAATCTCCGTCATCGTCGAGTAACGCGGCCCATGGGAGGAAGCACGTCGCGCCATCAGGGCTCAGGAGAATCCGGCTTGCCTCGCCTGGAATCGCACTCACCAGCGGCTTCCACAGCAGGTCGTGCAGTTCGCGAAGCGTCGCGACGACATGTGCGTCTTCGGGATTCTCCACTCTGGTTCCGCGGCCTCCGCGGTCGAACTGCCCGAGCAGACGCTCGATGCGTGGATCGAGCGCATCCGCGTCGGCCAGAGCCACCCAGCGGGGAGCGTCCTTGCCGGACACCACGAGTGCTCCATATGCGGGAACGAGCTTCCAACCCTCCGCGATGCGCTGATAGCGAAGAACCTCGACGAGCACCTCGCCGTCGCGAAGCGCCGCCTGCAGCGTGGAGAGTTTGGGACGAGACTGCGACGGGAAGGGCCTCGACCCGAGCCGCTTCGTCAGCACGGTCTGCTCCTTTTTGAGCTCGCGCTCGAGGCGGTCGACATCCGCGTTGCCGCGGCCGATCTTCTCCATGATCTCGACCTTCAACGCATTGATGCGGTCGAGCTGCTCGCGATCCGCGAGCGCCGTCGTTTTTCTCGCCATCGCCCGCTCCGCGAGCAGCGACTCGAGCACCGCGCCTTTCATGCTCACCGCCGCGTCGGCGAGCAGCTCCGGCTCACCGAGGTCCGCAAGCTGGTCGTAGGGGAAAACCTGGCTCAGGTACGCAAGCCGTTGCGTCTCGGTGCCGAATGCGAGGATCCGCTCGAGGTGCTTCTTCGACAGCGCGAGCGCCTCGCGGCTGAACGCGAGTGCCCGCTCGTGTTGACCGCGCCGCCGCGCCACGAGCGCCAGGTTTCGCAGGACGAAGATCAGAGTGTCTTCGCTCGACTTCTCTTTCGACAGGAAGTTCCGGGCCTGCACGAACAGCCGGTCGGCTTTCACCAGTTCGCCGCGGCTCATCGCCGCGGCGGCGACCGTTGCCCTGGCAATCGCAGCCGGGAACGAGTCCCCGCCGTGCACATCCTCCATGAGGTGCAGCGCCTCCTGCCCGACCTCCGCGGCGCGCTCGAACTTGCCGCCGAGCCAATACGACATCGAGCGATTCATCAGGACCATTCCGCGCTGTTCTTCGCCCGAGGCGATCGACTGCGCCTCCATGAGCCGGGCTTCGGCTTCGGCGAACAATTTCATCTCCGACAGGAGCTGCCCCAGGTTGTTCAGGATGCCGAAGCGGAGGGGCTGAGGCAGTCCCTTCGCGGCGGCGAGCTTCTCCAGGATCTTTCGTCCCTCTTCGTAATCGCCCATGCTGCAATAGAGCAATGCGAGGTTGCTGAGGGTGACCTGATGCGGGCGAGTGTTCTCTTTGCGCAACTGGCGCAGGATCTCGAGGGCGTCGAGATACGCGCTCTCCGAATTCTCCGCATCTCCGAGAAACTGATAGGTGGACGCGAGGTTCTCGAGAGCCACGACCCGCGGCTCCAGATACTCCTCCCGCCGCGGATCGAGAATCGCGACGGCCTTGCGGAACGACCGCAGGGCATCGGCGTGCTCGCGGTTCTCGAGCTGCACGAGCCCGCGGTTGTTGTAGACCCACGCGAGATCCCGCCCCTCGCCGCCGTGCTTCTCGAGGATCGCCTGTGCTTCGTCGAAGAGACTCTTCGCCTTCGGCATGTCCCCCAGGGCCGCGTACAGCGTCGCCAGATACCCGCAGCCTCGGGCGAGTGTGTGGGAATCGCCGAAGATCCGCACGCCCGCGAGAATCGGCTCGTAGACGCGAATCGCCGTTCGAACCGATCCTCGCGGCACGGCCGGCAGCGGCGCCCCCGCGATCGAGACCATGCCGCCGATCTTCCGCGGCGGCGTCATTCCCTGAAAGGGATAGGCCTCCTCCGCGGCCGCCCCGGCGGCGACGACAAGGCTCAGCGCGCAAACGATTCGCCTCAGCATGGCTACCTCTCCGCTTTGTACTGAATGCCCATGCGCTCGACGATCTGTCCGATCGTACCGTCGATGACCGAGCACACCGACGTCCGCTCGTTGACCTTGTCGACACGGAGCCGCGCGCGCTCGTGCACGATCTCGTCGAGCACGTCGCCGTTGTCCGGATCGCGCAGCAGCTCCGATTCGCCGACGATGAACTCGTCGCCGGCAGTCACGCCTTCACGCGACCCTCGATTCACGATCACGCTCTGCTTGTCGACTTTCACCACCGTGCCTCGCCACGGCACGGACGGAAGCTGCGCGACCATCCACGGGATCGCGTCCGAGATCGCCTTCTCGAACGCCTCGTGAACGTTGTTGTCCTGCCCCATGTTCACGGTTCCGTGGTCGGACTGCTGGAGGCCGAACGACCGCTGCTGTGCGATCCCGACGAAATTCTTTGCCGCGACCAGCGCGCCGGTCGTCGCATCGATCATCTGCAGGGTCGCGCGGATCTCCGTCTTCTTACGTCCCGCATTGACTCTGAACTTGCCGACGCCGATGCCGCCCCCCTGATCCGCCGATCCCTCGTTGATGTGCGTGATCACGCCCTGGACGAGCAGTTGCGCCGGCGTCATCTGCCCGCGCACGGCGGTCTTCTTTCCTTGCGCCGTGAGGCCCGAGGCGCCACGGAGCTGCTCTTTGAGAGCCGCAAGCTGCGCGCTCGTCTGACCAACCACGATGAAACTGCCGCTTTCATGCAGCTTCGTGGTCAGGAGGGTCGACCACTCGTTGCCGAGCGCTCGAGGGCTTTCGGTCTTGTTCTCGAATTCGTCGACGACGACGGTATATCGGAGATTCCCCGAGGGTTTGGCGAACGACGATGCGCTCCACAGGACGAACAAAGCCGCTGCAATCCCGAGGTTGCCGAACGATTTTTTCAACGCCATGACTGCTTCCTTTCTGCTTCGATGAGCTACAGATGGATGTCGCGGGATCGGAGGATGGCGAGCGTTCCCGCGAGGAACACGCACACGTTCGCGGCGAGGACGGCGAATCCCGTCGCCTCACGCGAGCGCTTGTCGGTGGGGAAATAGGGCTCCGCGAGATCCGCGGCCTGCGCGACAGTTTCGCGATGCTGCGCTTCGATGCCGACGGAGAGCTCGAACGCCCAGCGCGACGGAACCAGTTGCGCGAGCGTCCGCGCCGGCTGGTCCATCCGGTGAGGCGGCTGCATCATTCCACCGAGGACGACCATCGGCAGGATCACGATCGGAACGAGGGAGATCGCGACCTCCGAGCTGCGCGCGAGCCCGGAGATCAACAGCCCGAGGGAGGTTCCGACGAGGGTGCTGAGAAAAAGGCAGAGCAACAGCCGCGGCCACGGCGCGTCGACGCGGCATCCCATGCGCACGATCCCGAGCAGCAGGAGGCATTGCACCAGTCCGAGAATGCTCAGCAGCCCGAGCTTCGACGCGACGTACGCGGACAGTCGCAGCCCCACCATCCGCTCGCGGCTGAACACGGGCCATTCGGCGACGATCTCGCGTGCCGCGTTCGAGCAGCCGAACCAGATCGCCGCGATGTTGACGAGGAAAAAGATCGTCGCGGCCGCGACGCCCCCGCGCTGCAACTCGACGGGATTCGCGCCGGCCCTGCTGGCTCCGCCGAACACGAGCACGACCAGGAGCGCGATGACCGGGGCCTGCGCGAACAGGATCGAGCTGTTCCAGACGTCGCGCACTTTCAGCCGGAAGCCGCGCTTCATGAGCACCAATGCCTGGCGCACGGCGGAGGGAGGCCGGCGCGGCGCACTCTCCGCGCCATCGCGGCGAGCCATGCGCCGTCCCGCGCGCTCCTCGACGAAGCGCTTCCGGATGGGCGACTGCTCGTAGCGATGGAGCCATTCCGCGGTGGGCCGCTCGGCGAGGCCGCGAAGCACGCCGTCGGGCGACGGTTCCGCGGGGAGCTCTTTCCCCGGATTGAAGAATCGGATGGCGTCGGGATACGCGGGGCCGTAATAGACGAGCCGCGCAGGATTGCGACTCTTCACGTCGCGCGAGACCACGGCGAGGTTGTCCATGAGCCGGAACACCTCGCGGCTGGGCTGGTGGATCGTCAGCAGGATCGTGCGCCCCTCCCTCGCCAGCTCGCGCAGGCACTGCATCACGGACAGCGCGTCCTCCGACGAAAGACCGGACGTCGGCTCGTCGAGGAACAGCACGGGCGGGTCGTTCAGCAGCTCCATCGCGACGTTCACTCGCTTTCGCTCGCCGCCGCTGACGACTTTGCGCGACGGCGCTCCAATCACCGAATCGCGGATGTGGGCGATGCCGAGCTGCTGCAGGACCTTGTCGATGCGTTGCGCGATCTCGGCGTCGCTCGTGTCTCCCGGCAGGCGCAGCCGCGCGGTGAAATAGAGCGCTTCGGCGACGGTGAGATCGCCGTGGAGGATGTCGTCCTGCGGCACATATCCGATGCCGAGACGGAACTGGTCGAACGATGAGTACAGGTCCTGCCCGTTGAACAGCACGCGTCCCGACGCCGGCGCCTGGTATCCATTGAGCGACGTCATGAGCGTCGTCTTCCCCGCGCCGCTCGGCCCCATGAGGCCGACCAGCTCCGACGGAAGAAGGGTCAGCGAGACGCCTTCGATCAGGCAGCGTCCGCCGGCGTGGATCGCGAGCTCCTGGGCCTCGACGCGCGTATTGCCGCGGTAGTCGCGGCGCTCGATCCGGTTTTCGTCGAGCAGCACGAGCCGGCTTCCGCCCAGATCGATGACGTCGCCGATCACGAGCGGCGTCGCGACGGCGACTCGCTGGCCGTTGACGTACGTGCCGTTCGTCGAGCCGAGGTCGGTGACGCTCCACTGCGACCCGGCCCGCACCAGTCGCGCGTGGTGCCGGGAAATGAGCGGGTGATCGATCGCGACGTCGTTGTCGGGTGTCCGTCCGACGACGAGCGCCTGTGCAGTGCCGAGATGAATCGTGGGACTGAGGGCGGCGGTCATCGCGTGGCCTCCAGGGCGCCTGCCGGAGACGACGCCGCGCGCAGACGGCTCCATTCGTCGTCGATCGCGCGACGCAGGTCCGCGGTGGCTCCGATGAAGGCCTGCCTCGCTTTCGAGGATGCCGAGAGCTCGGTGTACTCCACCAGCTCGGTCCAGCCGGGACCGAGATTGCGGTTGGCGGGCAGCAGATAGGCGGTGAGCCGGACTCTGGCCCCTTTCGCCGAGAGGGACTGGCCTCCGAACCGGACTTCCCGCTCTTCGCCCCCTTCGACCCGCAGCAGAACGAGGACGTGAAAGCCCGCTTTCAGCAGCTCGGCGCCGAGGGCCTTCGGTGTCACGTCCTTCCGTGCGAGAAGCTCGTCGACTTCAGGGACGCCGTGCTCGTCGGAAACCTGGTGCGTGGACAGCCGGCGCTCGAGCTCCTGCTCGAGCGCTCCCGCGAAGCTCGGATCGCTCCCCATGCCGATGACGGCGAGCTGCGGATTCTCAGGGAGACGCGGCATCGGCGGGGACTGCGCTGGAGGGGGCTGTGAGGGAGCATCGCGGAACGGAGGCTCGGATGGGCGACCGAATGGCGGATCAACCGGCTTCTGCTGCGACCCGAGTACCGATTGCTCATGGGTGCCGTTCGACACTTCGACCTGTTTGTCTTGCCTGCCGGGATCGGCTGGCCGGTCCGGGTTCACCGGTGTCTGTGTGGTGGTCGTCGTCGCTGTGGTCGTCGTCGCTGTGGTCGTCGTCACCGTGGTCTCCGTCTGCGTGACCTCAGGCCCTGGCTGCACGTCGCCGGCGTCGTCGGAGAAGCGAACCGCGAGCACCGTCGCAACGGCGAGGACCGCGGCCGTTCCGCCGAGAAGCCGCCGCTGAAACGCGCGCCGTTTGCGGTCGCGCAGGTCTCCGGGCGACGGCCCCCCGGCGTCGGCGACGGCGGCCCGCTCGTAGAACGCGGAGCGCATGACGGTCCCGCCGGCTGGCACGGGCGCGTCGAGCATCCGGGCCGGCACGGCCACGTCGCCGCTCAGCGCCCGTGCCATCGACTCGCAGTCCGGGAAGCGATCGTCCGGATTCTTTGCGAGCGCTCGCATGACGACGGCTTCGAGCTGCGGAGGGATGCCGGGATCGATCGTCCGCAGCGGCGGCGGCGGCTCGGACACCTGCGCCTGCAGGATCGAGAACTCGGAGTCGGCGTGGAACGGCCTCCGGCCGGCCAGCATCTCGTACAGGACGATGCCGAGCGAGTAGATGTCGGCGCGGCGATCGACGCGATCCGGCCGGACGATCTGCTCGGGACTCATGTAATGCGGCGTCCCGATCGCGATCCCGGTCCCGGTCAGGCCGGGAGCCGCATCGGCACGCGCAATCCCGAAATCCACGACGACGACCTCACCGCTCGCGCTGAACATCAGGTTCGCGGGCTTGATGTCGCGGTGGACGATGCCCTTCTCGTGAGCGTGCCCGAGTCCCGCGAGCGCCTGGCGCGTCCACGCAACCGCCTGGTCCCGCGAGACCTTTTCACCGCGTGCAAGCAGCTCGGCGAGGCTGCCGCGGTCGAGATACTCGATCACGAGGAACCACTGCCCCCCGTCCTCGAGGTAATCGAGCACGCGCGCGACGTTGTTGTGGCGGAGCTGCGCCTGCAGCTCTGCCTCGCGCCGGAAGCGTTGCCGGAAGGAGTCCTCGGATTCGAGTCCCGCCGAGATCACCTTGACCGCGGCGTGCGTCTGCAGGGAGGCATGACGCGCTTCGAACACCGAGCCCATCCCTCCGCGACCGAGCTCGCGCTCCAGGATCCAACTACCGATACGTCGACCGAGCATGGCTCCTCCGAGACCCACGGGAGAGACTCACCTTTTCAGGTTCCTGCCTCCACAGACACGGTTCTCAGAGGTTTGATTGGAAGGAGGGAACGGCTACGCGCACGCGTTCACGAAGTGCGCGCTCAGCTCCGCCGCCGTGAGCAGTTCGAACGGCACGTGCACCAGCGGGTGGATGGCGTTGAACGTGTGGCTGGCGCGGTGGAGGATGACCAGCGACGGCTCCCACGCGCGGGAGGCGATGAGGCGGCCTTCGTCCACGGGGACGCTCTCGTCGCGGGCGCCGTGGAGGACGAGCAGCGGGACGCGCAACCGGGACACCGCGGCGAGGACGTCCAGGCGCGCGGCGTTGGCGTCGTAGTCGTCGAGCATGACCGGAGACATGCGCATGATCTGCTTCGTGCGCGCGTTCTCGACCTCCAGCACGCCGCGCTTGCGCCACTCGCGTTGCGTGGCGGCGTCCCAGCGGTCGACACGGGAGATCGCGGCCCAGGTGACGACGCCGTGGAGGTTCGGGACGTCCTCGGCGCCGAGGAGCGCGACCCCGCCGCCGCGGGAGTGGCCGAGGAGGAAGGTGGGCAGGCCGGGGAACTGATTCTGGGCGTGGCGCACCACCGCCGCCAGATCGCGGAGCTGCGTCGAGTAGGTGTCGTGCTCGAACAGATCGAGGCGGCTGAAGGTCTCCGGGTCCTCCCCGATCCCGCTGCGGGACATGTTGAAGCGGCAGACCGCGAGGCGGTGCTGCATCAGGCGCTGCGCCGTCCACGGAAAGAAGCCCCAGTCCTTGAAGCCCTTGAATCCGTGCACGACGACGACGAGCGCGCGGGGATCGTCCGCCGCATCGAAGTCGCCGCGGATCGGGAGGCCTTCGTCCGAGTCGATCGTGAACTGCGTCACACGTTGAAGCGGAACAGGATCACGTCCCCGTCCTGTACCTCGTACTCCTTCCCTTCACTGCGCATCTTCCCTGCGGCTTTCGCGCCCTGCTCGCCTTTGTGGGTGAGGTAGTCGTCGAACGCGATCGTCTCCGCGCGGATGAAGCCGCGCTCGAAATCGCTGTGGATCTTGCCCGCGGCCTGCGGCGCCTTCGACCCGCGGTGGATCGTCCACGCGCGCGCTTCCTTCGGTCCGGCGGTGAAGAACGTCTCGAGGTCGAGCAGCTTGTACGCCGCGCGCACGAGGACGTCCAGGCCCGGCTCGTCCAGCCCCATGTCCGCGAGGAAGTCGCCGCGCTCCTCGGCCGGCAGTTGCGCGATCTGCGCTTCCAGCTCGCCGCAGATGACGACCACCTCCCCGCCCTTCTCCTGCGCCACGCGCCGCACTTTCTGCAGCAGCGGCGTCTCCTTGCCGAGGTCGTCCTCGGCCACGTTGGCGACGTACAGGACCGGCTTGAGGGTGATGAGGCTCAGCTCCGCGAGCGCGGCCTGTTCTTCTTCACTCAGACCGGCGGCGCGCAGCGGCGTCCCCTTCTCCACCGCGGCGATGGCCTTCGCCAGCGCCTCGGCCTGGCCCGCGTACTCTTTCTGGCCCACCCGGGTCAGACGGCTCACGCGCTCGTTGCGCTTCGAGAGCGCGTCGAGGTCGGCGAGCAGGAGCTCGGTCTCGATGACTTCGATGTCGCGCTCGGGGTCGACGCTGCCTTCCACGTGCACGACGTTCGGATCCTCGAAGCAGCGGACGACGTGCAGGATCGCTTCCGTCTCGCGGATGTTCGCCAGGAACTGGTTGCCGAGGCCTTCGCCCTTGCTCGCGCCGCGGACGAGGCCGGCGATGTCGACGACCTTCAGGTCGGTGAAGACGACCTGCTTGCTCTCCGCGAGACCGGCGATGCGGACCAGCCGGGAATCGACGACCGGGACGATCCCGACGTTCGGCTCGATGGTGCAGAAAGGATAGTTCGCGCTCTGTGCGCCGGCGGCGGTCAACGCGTTGAAGATGGTGGACTTCCCGACATTCGGCAATCCGACGATGCCGACAGACAAACCCATGTTTTCAAGACTCCTGCGATAGTTTCGCGGCTGCCGCAACGGCAGAGCCGGTGCCGCGATTCCAATGATGAACGATGAGCGATGAACGATGAACGTCCCCCTCCTGTTCATCGTTCATCGTTCATCGTTCATCGCTCATCGTTCGGGCGCGCCTCAGCGCCCCGAGGAGCCCGACCTGCTCATTCACGATCAGGTCCACCGGCATGGTGGCCATGACGTCGCGGAAGCGGCCTTTGCGGAGGAACGCCTCCAGGAACTTCCCGTCCGTGAACCACTCGACGTTCTTCGCGGCGATGCCGCCGGCGAGGAACACGCCGCCGCGCGCGAGGACGCGCAGGCCGAGGTTGCCCGCCTCGGCGCCGTAGGCATCGACGAAGATCTCGACCGCGTGGCGCGCGCGCGGATCGCCGGCCTCGGCACGCTCGGCGATCTCCGCGGGCTCCAGCGCTTCGCCGGCGAGGAACGTGTGGATGTTCGTCAGGCCCATGCCGGAGACGACGCGCTCCCAGCTCACGTGACCGTAGCGGCGGTGCAGCTCGAGGAAGAGCCGCGCCTGCTCCTCGTCTTGCGGCGCGAAGTCCTGATGACCGCCTTCCGTCGAGATGACCTCGCCGCGGACGAGGATGGCCTCCCCGAGCCCCGTGCCTGCGCCGAGGATGCCGATCGGCGCGCTCGGATTGCGCGGCGTGCTTTGCAGAGAGATCAGGTCGCCCGGGCCGAGCAACGGCACGCCGAGAGCGACCGCGTGAAAGTCGTTGATCAGCGAGACCTGGGGAATCGCGAAAGCGCGCGCGAGCGCGGCTTCCTCCATCACCCAGCCGAGGTTCGTGACTTCCGCGCGGCCCTCGAACACCGGGCCCGCGACGGCGAAGCATGCCGCGTGGACGGAGCCGGGATCGAATTCGTGCAGGAGCTCGCCGAACGTCGAGTACCTGGCACTGTCGAAGCGCGACTCCGCGACGACCGAGCCGTGCTCGTCCACACAGCGGAGGAGAGTCTTCGTGCCGCCGACGTCGCCCGCGATGAAGCGGATGGCATTGATGCCCGGCATGGGCGCACTATACGATGCTCCGCCCTATGGCGACCCAGACCGATGACGAAGGGAAGCGCATTCTCAACGCGATCCGGCAGCTCGTCCGCGCGCTGCGCCTGTTCGATCGCGAGGCGCAATCGAAGTACGGCATCAGCGCGGCGCAGATGTTCGTGCTCCACGCCCTCGATCAGGACGAAGTGCTCTCCCTGAACGCGCTCGCCGAGCGCACCGCCACCGACCAGAGCTCCGCCTCGGTCGTCGTGCAGCGGCTCGTGGACGCGGGGTACGTCACCCGGACCGCGAAGAAGGAAGACCGCCGGCACATCGAGCTCCGCCTCACGCCGAAAGGCCGCACCGTGATCCGCAAGTCCCCGCCCCCCGCGCAGCAGAAGATCCTCGCGGCGGTCGAGAGCATGTCCGCGCGCGACCGGAAGCAGTTCGCCGCCCTGCTCGAGTCGTTCGTCGAGGAGTTCGGCGTGACCGGCCGCAAAGCGCCGATGCTGTTCGAGGACGACCCGCCGCCCAAGCGCACGCGCACGCGGAATTGAGCGCAAGCCGATCGAATTCGCGCTCCGGCTGCCCCCTATCGGGTGTACTATTTTGCACTAAACGCAAAAATGCCCGATCCTGGAGAGGTGCTCGTCGTCGACGGCGACGCGTCCATCCGGAGCCTCCTGGAAGTCGTCGTACGGATGCTCCCGAGGCGCGCAATCGTGGCAGCCGATGGCCGCAGTGCGCTGGCGCTGCTTGCCACGCACCGCTTCGAGGCCATGGTTCTCGACCTGATCCTGCCCGAGGTGAGCGGCGCGGACGTATTGCAGTTCGTCGCCCGCCACACGCCCGGCCTCCTGAGCCGTACCGTCGTCGTCACCACGCTGCCGCCGAGCCACTGGTCGCGTCTCGCCGAGACGCTGTCGTGCGCCGCGGTCCTGCCCAAGCCGTTTTCGCTCGACGAGCTCCAGACGGCGCTCCGCTCCTGCTGCCGCGGCGAGAGCGGAACCTGACTTGCATGGGGTGAAAACTTGACGCAACATTCTCCGCAGACCCGATCGCGCAGGGGGTCGGCGGCCATCCGGGATGTTGGCTGTTCGCAGAAAGGTACGTACCATGGACCGCATGATCGGAGAGAAGATCCGCGAGCTGCGGCAGGCCCAGGGCCGCTCCCTTGCCGACGTGGCCGGAAGGGCGAAAATCAGTGTGGCAACGCTGTCGCGGATCGAGAACGACAAGCAGTCGCTCGACCTCGGCTTGTTTCTGGTGCTGGCGAAGCTGCTTCACGTCGCTCCGCAGGAGCTGCTCGACGGCGGCGACGATCGCGACGAGAATCCGGATCCGCTCGCCCGGCGCATCGCCGCCCTCGCGACGCGGGAGCGCACCGAGCTGTGGCGGGAAGTCGCGGCCGAGCGCCGGGCGCTGCGCGGCCGCAGCGCACACAGCGACACGACGCAGCAGGTCGAGGAAATGCTCGCGCAGATCGACTTTCTGCGTGAGGAGCTCGACCGGATGCGCAAGCACATCCGGAAACGCTGAGCGAGCGCGCCGCCGCGTCGCGGCAAGACCCGCCGCCGCCCCCGGAAACCGGTGCAAAAAACAACCGGCGACCAGCGGCTTCGCCGTTCCGCTGGTCGCCGGACAACAAGGGGGAAAGCGTCAGCGTTGTAGCTTGGCGGCCCGGTGGTGACCAACGCTGACGTCTTTCCCATACTGCAAACCGTGTGCTAGTTGTTTACGTTTCGCGCAAGCGCAGCCGTTTTCCTACAACCTTCCGCGGATCGCGCGCGCCTGTTCGAGATGCGCGGCCACCGAGCCTCTCTGCGTCTGGAGCAGCGACTTGAGCTCCGCATTCGAAGCCTGCGGGATGAGCGTCGTGTCGAGCCCGTTCAGCAGCCACTGGTGCAGCGCGATCTGGTAGTCCATGTACCGCCGGTCGTAGTCGGCGCCGCGGTACGTGTCGAGATTCGCGATCACCCGCGGCGTCCCGTCGCGCAGCGCGCGCGTCGTGTCGTTCTCGAGCGGCGCGATGCCGTTGCGCGACGCCGTGTCCCGCGCGGCGTTGAGCGCGTTGGTGTGGTCCGTCACCATCATCTGCGCGAACGAGCGCACGTCCGCCGAGGTCGCGCGCGCCGCGGCGGCGGTCCCCTGCTGCGCCTCCCCTTCGTTCGCCACCATGGCGATGTTCGCGATGTGGCCGTCGACGTTCGGCATGCTGCTGGTCGTGCCGGTCATCGAGGCGCACGCGGCGGTGAAGAAGCTGAGGACGGCTGCAAATAGCAGATTCTTCCTTTGCATCATTCGTAAATCCTCCCGGGACCCCGGGAATCAAACCTCACGCCACCGGCTCCCCGGTCATGTCCCTTGCAACTGTCTCTGTGCATGTTCGGACGCAAAAAGAAGGACACCGGCTCGGTAGACGGCGGCGAAGGCCGCGGCGTACCCCTCGGCGGGCACGACGAGCGGCCTCCCACCGGCTATCGCGAGCTCGACGATGAGATGAAGGAGCTCACCGATCGCGACTTCGGCTGGGAAGAGGGAGATCCGGCGGACCGCCGCCGCGACCCTCTGCGGCGGCCCTAGCAGAAGGGCGCAGGGGCAGGGCCCAGGGGGCAGAAGAGCCTCGGACGCCCCCGCGTCGAGCGGAGCGTCGCCTTCCAGGCGGCCGCTCCGCAGGCGCACCTCGAATTTCTATCTCCTGCGCCCTGCGCCCTGCCCCCCTGTCCCCTCCAAAAGGGCACACCTCTTGCGCTAGGGAACGTCGATGCGAGACGCGCATCTTCGAGCTCTACTCAGGCGCTGAACCATGCTCACCAACGTTCTGCTCTCTCTTCTGCTCTCGGTCAACGTGCCCGAGGGTTTCCAGGTCGACGTCTTCGCGAAAAACCTCGATGGACCCCGCGCGATCCTCGCGCTCGACGACGGCACGGTGCTCGTCACCCGCCCGGCCATGAACGACGTCATCGCGCTGCGCGACACCAACGGCGACGGCATCGCCGACGAGATGCGCACCGCCATCGCCTCGGTCGAAGGCGCGCAGGGGCTGGCGACGCGCGGGCGCACGCTGTACGTCGCGGGCACGAGCCGCATCGTCGCGGCAAACCGGCTGCCCGACGGCTCGTTCAGCGAGCCGCGCGACGTCGTCGAGAAGCTCCCCGGCAGCGGACGCCGGGCTCTCGCTCTGGGGAGCGACGGCAAGCTGTACGTCGCGGTGGGCAGCGCGTGCACGGAGTGCGTGGAGACGCATCCGGAGCACGCGACGCTGCTGCAGTTCGATCCGGACGGCCTGAACCGGCGCATCTTCGCCCGCGGCCTCGGCGATACCGCCGCGATCGACGCGAACCCGCAGACCGGCGATCTCTGGAGCGCGAACGGCGGCGAGCTGAATCGCCTCGGCGACGGCCTGCATTACGGCTGGCCGTTCTGCGCGGGCCGGAGCCCTGCCCAGAACGCGATCGCGCCCGAGGGAATGACGAAGGAGAAGTTCTGCCGGTCGAGCGAGGCCGCGGCGCTGGAGCTGCCGGCGCGCGCGAGCGGCTTCGCCTTCTATCGCGGGGCGCAGTTCCCCGAGGGGTTCCGCCACGATGCGTTCTCCGCGAGCGGATCGAAAGTGCTGCGCGTGAAGTTCGAAAACGACAAGCCGGTCGCGGCGGAGGAGTTCGCGTCGGGCGCGAACGACATCGAGGGACTGACCGCGGCGCCCGACGGCGCGCTGCTGTTCAGCGATCGCGCGACCGGGACGATCTACCGGGTGACGTACGGCGCGATGCCGCGGCCCATGATCTCCTCGGCTTCGTCGAGCGCCATCGAGCTCGCGGCCACGCCGGTGTTGTCGAGGGCGTTTCGCGTCGCGGACCTGCGCGGGCCCGGCTCCGTCGTGCATGACGAAGAACAGGACGTCTATTTCGTCTCCAACGTCGACGGTGCCGCCGCGGGCAAGGATGGCAACGGCTTCATCTCGCGCATCACGCCCAACGGGAAGGTGGAGGACGCGAAGTTCATCGACGGACTGGACGCGCCGAAAGGGATGGCCATTCGCGGGACGGAGCTGTGGGTCGCGGACATCGACGCGGTGCGCGTGTTCGACCGCGTCACCGGCGCGGCGCTGCGCAAGATCGACCTGGCGTCGCACGGCGCGGTGTACCTCGAAGACGTCGCCGTCGGCCCCGACGATTCGATCTACGTGACGGACACGGACGTGCGCATCCGCGGCGAGAAGGAGCGCCTGCGCCAGGGCGACGGCCGCATCTTCCGCATCGGCGACTCCGACGCGATCGAGATCGCGATCTCCGGCGAGGAGCTGCGCTCCCCCAGCGGGATCGCATGGGACGGCACGCGCTTCCTCATCGCGCAGTCGTACGGCAACGAAGTGCTGGCGTGGAACCGCGGGATGGGCACCAAGGCCGTCCTGCGCGGCCCGGGTGCCTACGACGGCATCGTGGTGCTGCCGAACGGCACGGTCATCGTGTCCAGCCATTACGACGACGGACTGCACGTCGGCAGATCGGGCGAGCTCCGCCCGCTGTTCGCGCGGAAGCCGTCGCCCGGCGGCATCGCCTTCGACCGCAAGCGCAACCGCCTGCTGATCCCGTCGTCCGACGGCGACTGGCTGGAGGCCTGGACCCTCCCGCCCATGGACTTCCAGCCGACGACGAAGACGGCCAAGGAAGGCGTGACGGAGCTGGCTAAAACTTCCCCGCCGCCCGTTCCTTAGGCGGCAGCACTTCCAGACACGTCGTCCACCACCCGCCGGCGATCGTCTCCACGAACGCATCGGGGAGCCGCTCCGCGCGCATCTCCGCGGCGAGGGTCTGGTGGTCGTACGCGATCGGGACGTGCTCGACCTCCCCGCCGTCGACGATCGTGATCCACACGTTCGTGCGTCCGTCGTTCGCCGGGCGCCCGATCACGCCCGCGTTGATGACGTGCTTCCCGCCGCTCAGCGCCTTGTGCCAGTGCAGCCCGGTGTGCGTGCAGACGATGACGTCGGCGTCGTGGTCGCGGCAGAGCTTCTCGAGGAACGGCTCGGGCGACGTCGAGCGCCAGAGGAACTCGTTGATCCTGCGCGGCGAGCCGTGCACGAGGAGGAACCGCTTGCCGTCCGCGACGAAGCGGATCTCCCGCGGGAGCGTCCCCATCCAGTCCTTGTACGCGTCGCTCGTGTTCGCGAAGGTGTAGTCGTACGAGATCTGCGCGAAGTGGTTGTCACGCGGGTCGGTGTAGCCGCAGTGGCAGTCGCTCGCGCGCGTGGAGAGCGACTCCTCGTAATTGCCCTGGATGCCGGGGATGCCGCGCTCGATGAGCAGTTGCGGGACGCGGTCCGGATGCGGCCCGAAGGCACCGAGATCGCCGAGGAAGTAGGTGGCGTCGCAACGGCGGCGCCCGATCTCGTCGAGCGCCGCCGTGAGAGCGTGATAGTTGGAGTAGATCCCGCCGATGAACGCGATGCGCATCCCTGTCATCCTGAGCCGGCGTAGCGCGGTGAAGGATCCCCTGCCTCAGGGCGCGCACGCGGCGAGCCGCAGGGGGTCCTTCGCCGTCTACGCGGCTCAGGATGACAGTCTAGTGCACTGCCATTCCGCGCAGCGCCGCCGCCACGATCGCGTCCGACTGCGGCACGTACGCCGCTTCCAGCGGGAACGACGCCGCCGCCGGCGCGTCCGGGCCCGTCAACCGCACCACCGGCGCCTTGAGCGCGCCGAAGGCCTTCTCCACGAGGATCGCCGAGATCTCCGCGCCCACGCCGCACGGACCCGCGGCCTCGTGGACCACGATCGCGCGGCCGGTCTTCTTCACCGACGCCAGGATCGCGTCTTCGTCCAGCGGCTTGAGCGAGCGCAGGTCCAGCACCTCCGCCGACACGCCCTGCTCCGCCAGCGCCTCGGCGGCCGCCACGCAGGTGTGCACCGTCTTCGCGTACGAGATCAGCGTCACGTCGCTTCCCTCGCGCCGCACCGCGGCCTTGCCGATCGGCACGACGTGATCGCCGTCCGGCACCTCGCCCGGCTGGTAGATCAGCCCGATGTCCATGAAGAACACGACCGGGTTGTCGTCGCGGATCGCGCTTTTGAGCAGGCCCTTGAAGTCGGCCGCGGTCGACGGCATCACCACCTTCAGCCCCGGCGAGCTGACGAACCACGACTCCAGGTTGTGGTTGTGCTGCGCGCCGACGCCCCAGCCGGCGCCCGTGCGTGCGATCGCCACCATGGGGAAGGAGAACTGGCCGCCGGAGATGAAGCGCAGCTTGCCCGCGCTGTTGACGATCTCCTCCATCGCGAACGTGAGGAAGGGCGCGAAGAGCAGGTCGATCACGGGACGCAGCCCGGTCGCCGCCGCTCCCGCCGCCGTCCCCGCGATGATCCCCTCGGCCAGCGGCGTATTGCGGACGCGCTTCGGTCCGAACTCTTCGACGAGCTGAATTCCCTTCGTGGCGACGCCTTCCCCGAACGCGATCACGCGCGGGTCGCGGCGCATCTCTTCGGCGAGTGCTTCGTTGAGTGCCTGGTCTACGGTCATGGTCTTCATGGTCGTTCCTCTTCCTTACGCGTATACGTCCGTCGTCATCTCGTCGAACGACGGATACGGCGATGCCTCGGCGAACGCGGCGGCGGACTCGATGGCCTCCCGCACGCGCGCCTTCATTTCTTCCAGCTCGATGATCGTCAGCGCGCCGTCTCCGAGGAGGCGCGCTTCCAGCGTCGCGATCGGGTCCTTCGACTTCCACGACGCCAGCTCGTCCTTGTTCACGTACGCCTGATCGTCCGGCTCGAGGTGGCCGCGCAGGCGGTAGGTGTAGGTCTCCAGGAAGTACGGCTTGCGATTCCGGCGCACGTACGCGACCGCGTCCTTGGCGGCGGCGTTCACGGCCTCGACGTCGTTCCCGTCCACCGTCACCGCGGGCATGCCGAACTTACCCGCCCACTCGCTCACGTGATCCGTGAGCATCGTCTCCTTGCGGTGCACGAACGCCTGCCACTGGTTGTTCTCGCAGACGAAGAGCACCGGGAGCTCCCACACCGCCGCGATGTTCAGGGCCTCGTGGAAGATGCCCTCCGTCGCCGCGCCGTCGCCGAAGAAGACGACCGCGATGGCGTCGGTGTCCTGCATCGAGAGCGAGAGGCCGACCCCCGGCGCGAGCGACAGCTCGCCGCCGACGATGGTCGAGGTCAGGACGACGCCCAGCTCCTTGATCGAGATGTGCAGGCTGCCGCTCTTCCCTTTGCAGTAGCCCGTGGCCTTGCCCGAGATCTCCGCGAGGATGCGTCCGGGGTCGGCGCCGCGGGCGATGAGGTGTCCCGCGCTGCGATGGTTGGTGAGAATCAGATCGTGGCCCTGGAGCGCGCTGACGACGCCCACGGCCGAGGCTTCCTGCCCCACGGACGTGCACACGCTGCCGATTTTCCCGGCCGCGTTCAGCGCCGCGGACTGCTCTTCGAAGGCCCGGATCGTCAGCATCGTCTCCAGCGCTTCCGCCGCTGCACTGCGCTCGACAACCGTTTCCATGATGGTCACTGCGTTTCTCCTTTGCGCGCAATGTAGGGCGCGCATCGGGGGCCGCGTTGCTAAGAAGTTCCTAGCAGGAGCTGAAAAGGTGGACGGCGGCAGCGGCGGCGAAGGTTGCGATCCTAAGAAGTTCCTATGCTGCGCGACCGGCAAATCGGAGGACAGGAGCCTTCACCGAAGGTTCCAGAAGCCGGACGTCAATCCGAGCTCCGCGAACACCGCCTCCGTCTCTTCCAGCGTCCGGCGCCGCCAGGCGGGGTCGCGGCGATCTTCGCCGTACCAGACGCGGGCCAGGCGCCACCCCTCCTCGAGCGTCAGCAACGCGCCTTTCGGCAGGCGCCACGTCGTGCACCAGCGGTCGATGTGCTCCTCCGACCGGAAGAGCAGCATCGTCTTTCACGTGAAGACGATGTCCTGCCACCATTGCCGCGCCGGCAGCGCGAAGTGGATCGTGCCGCTGCCCCTCACCTCGGCGCCGCGCACGGCGACGCGCATCGCCGCGCCGCAGTCGCCGCAGCTCGTGTCGATGTCCACGTCGCATTGCAGCGTGGCGGCGATGCCGAGGCCGTCCCAGATGCAGTTGCCGTAGCAGGTGAAGGTGGGCGTCGTGACGCGGAACGGCGTCGGCACCGCGGAGAACGGGCCGGCCATCAGAACCTCGCCATCGCGCAGGACGAGCATGCGCGCCGCGGCCAGACGTTCCAGCGACGCGGCGACCTCGCCCGGCGGAAGGCTCGCCAACTCGCCGAGCCGCGACGCCGAGGGCGGTGTGCCTTCGCGCATCGTGACGTCGTAGACGTGCCGGCGGACGTCGTCGTCGATGCTCACGCGCGGCAGTGTAACTCCGCGCGTATGCAACAATATTTGCATGCCCTCGAAGACATACAAGACGGAGGTCGTGCGGGAGGGATCGATGTGCTACATCCCCGTGCCGTTCGACCCGAAACCGGTCTTCGGCAAAGTGCGCGCGCCCGTGACCGTCACCGTGAACGGCTACACCTACCGCAGCACGATCGCCCCGATGGGCGGCGTGACCTGCATCCCGCTGCGCAAGAGCAACCGCGAAGCGGCGGGACTCGAAGGCGGCGAGACCGTCACCGTGACGCTGGCCCTCGACGACAGCCCGCGCGAGGTCGAGCCACCCGCCGACCTGGCCAAAGCCCTCAAAACCGCCCCTCCGGCGTGGGACCGCTGGACGGAGATGAGCTTCACCCACCAGCGCGAGTGGGCCGAGGCGGTGGAAGAGGCGAAGAAGCCGGAGACCCGCGCGAAGCGGATCGAGGATTGCGTGCGCGCCATGGCGACGCGCCAGCCACGCAAACAGAAGTGAGGAGTGCCCGGGCACACCTGTCATCCCGAGCGTCGAGCGAGGGACCTGGGTGGGCGGGGCGCGAAGCACGTGCCTGCCGCCCCAC
>DASUSN010000161.1:0-8377 GCA_036375075.1 Thermoanaerobaculia bacterium
ATTCGGTAGCCTCAGCGCGCGAACGTGCGAATACGAAAGCGGAGGCGGTTGCCTCCGCACTCCATATCGCGGAGCGCCGGCTTTCAGCCGGCCGCTACGCCGGCATCCTGCCGGCACGCCTCTCGCGAGAAATGATGCCGCCTGGAAGGCGGCGTAGCGGCCGGCTGGAAGCCGGCGCTCCGCGGTTACCCGCGGGACCGGTCTGTTACCCCTCCAGCACCCGCGTGATCTGTTCCACCGCCTCGTCCTTGCCCACGACCGTCAACTGCGCGCCGAAGTTGCGGCGGACGACGTCGCGGTCGGAGCTGGTCATGAAGATCACGTTCCGGAGCTCTTCGCCGACTTCTTCGCGGAGGTAGGCCAGCACGCCGTAGCCGCTGTGGTGGGGGACGTCGGCGTCGATCACGATGGCCGCGTAGTCGCCGGTCTCGAGCTTTTCGATGGCGTCCCAGCCGTCCGTCGCGCAGTCGCAGTTGAAGCGCTCCTCGATGGACCGGCTGATGGTGGGGTTGTTCTCGACGACCAGGATCTTTTCGTCTCTCCGCATACCCTGCACTCTAGGTTCGCGGAGGGGTCGTGGCAAGCGCGGCCATTCGCGGGGAGCTACCGCAGAACCTTCGACACCCGCGCCAGCAGCACCGAGTTCTTCACCGGTTTGCGGATGAAGTCCGCCGCGCCGATGGCAAACGCGCGGACTTCCGGCTCTTCGCCCGGCAGGCCGGAGATGAAGATCGTCGGCACGTCGATGCCCTTCTCGTGCAGCGCCTCGAGGACCTTGTGGCCGTCGATGAACGGCAGGTCAACGTCGAGGAGCATCAGGTCGACGTGCTCCCGCCCGATCAGCATCAGCGCCTCGGCGCCGTCCTTGGCGAGCATCACGTTGTACCCCGCGCTCTTGAGGACCGCGTTGGTGAGCTCGCGATTGAGGACGTTGTCCTCGACGATGAGCACGTTCTTCCGCGCGTCGCGGTCCACCGGCTGCGGCGCGTTGCGCTTCTTGCGCAGCTCGACGATCTCCTGCTGCAGGCCGCGGGTCTCGGCGTCCGGCTCCACGTCCAGCTCGCGGCGGAGGATCTTCGCGCACACGTCGAACTGCTGCAGCGCGTTGAGCAGGTCGCCGCTCTGCTGGTAGAGCTTCATGAGCGTGCGGTGCATCGACTCCTGCAGCGGATCGACGCGCAGCGCCTGCTGGGCGATGGCGACGGCCTCGTCGAGCGACCCGTTGCGCGCGAGCTGCTCGACGAGCTGCGCGTGCGCGCGCAGGGCCATGCGATGCAGCCGGTCGCGCTCCGCGAGCACCCACTGGTCGAACTTCTCCTCGTCGATCTGGAAGCCGTCCAGGAAGTCCCCGCCGTACAGCCGCGTCGCCGGGTCCAGCGCCTCCGGCGTCCCGGTGGCGACCAGCGACTCGAACTCCACGACGTCGCAGTACACGGCGTTCGCGTCGAGCGAGAGGAAGTCGCCTTCCTCCACGAGGATCTTCTGCGGCGACACGGCCGCGAGCTCGCGCCGCAGCGTCGACAGCGTCTGGCGGAGGCTCTGGCGCGCCTGCTCCGGCGCGGTGCTGCTCCACAGCAGGCCGGCCATCTTGTCGCGCGAGACGAGCTGCGCCGGCTTGACGCCCAGATAGGCGAGCATCGCCTGCGATTTGCGTGCGGAGATCGTGATGAGCGAGCCCGACTCCGTACGGAGACGGAAATCGCCGAGGAGCTCGAGGTGTAGGACCGCCATTTCGTTCGCGCGCGATTCTATCGCGGCGGGGCGCCTCTCCGTCACCCCGCTGCTGCGAGCCGCCGCTCCTCGCCGAGTAACGCGCGGATCTCGGGCAGCCGCGCTTCCACGTCCCCCTCGCCGATCTCGATGATCCGTCGCGTGTACGTCGGCTCGAACATCAGCAGCGACACGAAATCGGGCGACTCCGTTTCCTTCGCGCCGAGGCTGCGGACCAGGAGCTTGAGCTTGCGGGGGAGGTAGCGCTCGTATTCGCCGGCCAGCTTGCCCAGGTCCACCGAAGGGCGGAGCACGAGCAGGTCGATCGGCTTGAGGCCGTCGCGCTCGTGCGGCGCCATCTTGCGGAGCAGGTCGTTCATCCGCTCCATGCGCGCGGCGTCCTCTTCGATCACGTCGAGAAAGACCGCGTTCACGAGCTGGCCGAGGATCTGCGCCGCCGGCGGATAGCCGCTGACCACCGGCGTCGAGGCCTCGTCCAGCGTCCGCTGATACGCCGTCGACATCGCCAGGATGCGTTTCGCGCCCAGGTGTACCGCGGGCGAGAGCGGGGCCGCCAGACGGATGCCGCCGTCGCCGTGCCACTCGTCGCCGAGGCGCACCGCGGGGAAGACGAACGGCAGCGCGGCCGACGCCAGGATGTGCTCGATCGTGAAGTGCGTCAGCGACACGCGCCGGTTCGGTCCCTCGTAGATGTCGTAGTTGCGCCCCTGCACCCAGCGCACGGTCTGGCCCGTGCTGTAGTCCAGGGTCATCAGCGCCAGCGCGCGCAGGTCGCCGCTCCGGATGTTCTCTTCGATCCCCGGGATGGCCTGGCCCGGCGGGACTTTCAGCACGCGGCAGAGCAGCTCCTTGAGCGGCGTCGTGTCGACGATCCCGTGCGGCTGCGACTGCGCCCAGCGCAGCTTCTTCGGCGAGATCGACGCCAGCGCCGAGCGGAAGGGCATCAGCACCTTCCAGTCGAACTGATAGATCGAGTCGCAATTCAGCTCGCACCACATCGCCGCCAGGTGGTCGGCTTTCTGCGCGAGCGTGCCGCGGTACGCGGCCAGGTATGCGGCGTTGATCGCGCCGGCGGAAACGCCGACGATGATCTCGAAGCGGAGATGCGGGAAATGCCGCGCGATGCCCTTCAGCAGTCCGACCTGATATGCCGCGCGCGCACCACCGCCGGTGAGCATCACGGCCAGGTCGGTGCTTGCATCCTGCGCAACTCCCAGGGGCTCGATCGCTGCCGGCACCGACATACTGCTGAGCGCAATTGCAGGGGCTTTGCCACATTCGATTGGCGGCGGTTCGCGATGTGACGGGGGTCACGCCCGTCACGATTCGTTTCTCGCGATCCGGCAATGTGCCGGATACCATGCTCTCGATGCCGCCGGAGACGTCCACCGCCAACCGCCAACCGACATCCGCCAACCGCATCGCCGTCATCGGCGGCGGCATCAACGGCTCGGGGATCACCTGGGAGCTCGCGCGGCGCGGGTACGACGTCACCCTCTTCGAGAAGGGCACGTGCGGCGCGCAGACCTCTTCCGCCACCACCAAGATGATCCACGGCGGGCTGCGGTATCTCGAGCACCTGCACTTCGCGCTCGTGCGCGAGTCTCTCCGCGAGCGCGCGTGGCTGCTGAAACATGCGCCCGGCCTCGTCAAGCCGCTGGAGATCCTGCTTCCGGTTTATGAGGACAGTCCGCGCAGCCGCTCGGCCATCCGCGTGGGGCTGACGCTCTACGACCGTCTGGCCGGCGGAGACAACATCGCCGCCCATCGCCCGCTGGAGCCGCAAGAGCTCCTCGGCCGCGTACCGCTCGTCGAGACCGGACTCCGCGGCGGATTCTCCTACTGGGACGCGCAGGTGGACGACTTCGCGCTCGTGCGCACCGTCGTCGCCTCCGCCATCCGCGACGGCGCCACCGTGCGCGAGCGGACGCGCATCGAAGGCATCCGCCGCGACGGCGAGGAATGGATCCTGCGCACGGACCAGGGCGACGAGCCGCGCTTCGACCTCGTCGTCAACGCCGCCGGGCCGTGGATGAACGAGCTCCTGCGCGTGAACGGCATCGACGCGCCGTACGTCCTCTCCCTCGTCCGCGGCTCGCACATCGTCCTCGACCACGCCATCAGCGACACCGGGCTGCTGCTGCAGTCCACCACCGACCATCGCGTGTTCTTCGTCCTCCCGTGGAAGGGGACCACGCTCGTCGGCACGACCGAGGTCGTGCAGGAAGGGCCGCCCGACCTCGTGCACGCCACGGCCGAGGAGATCGACTACCTGATCCAGCGCTTCAACCACTACTTCCGCACGCCCATCTCCGGGCGCGACGTGCAGTCTGCGTTCGCGGGCGTGCGTCCGCTGGTCGGGCGCGCCACCAACCCCAGCGCCATCGGCCGCGACTTCCGCGTCGTCCGCGACGGGAACCTCATCAACGTCTTCGGCGGCAAGATGACCACGTTCATGGCCCTGGCCCGCAAGGTGGCCATGCGCGCGGACAACTACTTCGGCCGCAGCCGCGACGCGAAGCCTGCGGTGTTCGAATCAGCGGCGCTAGAATCCGCCGCATGACGTTCATCCCCACCCTCGACACCGAAGGAAAACACCGCCCCCGCATCCCCCGCACGCTCGATCCGGTCGAAGTGCGCGTCCTCGGCTCGCTGATGGAGAAGCAGTTGGCGACGCCGGAGTACTACCCGCTCACGCTGAACGCGCTCGTCGCGGCGGCGAACCAGAAGTCGAACCGCGAGCCGGTGATGGAGCTGGGCGACGAGGAGATCCAGCGCGCGCTGGACCGCCTCCAGGACGAGAAGCTGGTCTGGAAAGTCCTCGGCGGACGCGCCGTCCGCTACGACCACAACCTCGACCCCGTCTGGCACCTCAACCGGAAGGAGAAGGCGCTCCTGACGCTCCTCTTCCTCCGCGGCCCGCAGACCGCGGGCGAGCTGCGCGGGCGGAGCGACCGCCTGCAGACGTTCGATTCGGTCGCCGAGGCCGAGGAAGTGCTGCGCGACATGGCCGCGCACTCCGAGCCGCTGGTGAAGCAGTTGCCGCGCAGGCCCGGGCAGAAGGAGGAGCGCTGGGCGCACCTCGTGGGCGGAGCGGTCGTCGACGACGCGCCGGTCGTACACGAGACCGAGACGGTGCGCGGCGAGCCGCTGTCCGCGCGCGTGCAGAAGCTCGAGGAGCAGGTGGCGCTGCTCGCGAACGAGCTCCGCGAGCTGAAGGCGAAGCTGGGGGAGTGACGAACTGTCATCCTGAGCCGGCGGAGCGCGGCGAAGGACCCCCTGATTCAGGCGCGGGCGGCGCAAATCGCACGGGGTCCTTCGCCGTCTACGCGGCTCAGGATGACAGCAAGCTACGCGAGCCGCATGGACCCGAAGCTCACTCCATGGTGATGTCGACCGCGCCGGGCGCCGTGACGTTGACCGTCTTTGGCGTGTACCCCTGCACCGTCGCCGTCACGCGGTAGGTTCCCGGCGCGACGGAGAAGATGTACGTCGTGCCGTCCGTGCTACGGCGCGGGCGGGCGGGGACGATTCCGTTCGCGTCGCCGAACACCAGGTAGGCGTCGAGCGGCGTGCCGGTGCGCGCGTCGAGGACGCGGATGCGCAGGTCGGGCACGGGCGACAGCTCGACCGCGTACTGCACCGGCGAGGCGCCCACCGGCACCACGCGCTGCGCGTAGCCGGGCGCCGAGACGATCAGGCGCATGGCGCCGGCGGCCGTGGTCACGATGCGGAAGCGGCCGTTGGCGTCGGTCGGCACTTCCGCCGAGACCGACATCATCGCGCCCGACGCTGCGGTCGCCGCCGGGGTGAGCGTCACCAGCGCGCCGGCGATGGGCTGCCGCGTCACCGCGTCCATGACCGATCCTTCCAGGGTCTGCTCGCGCAGGTCGATGTCGAGGGTCTCGCCGCCGCGGATGTCGCGCACGGTGGTGAAGTGCCGGTCGCCGAGCTGCTCGGCGCGCGCGTAGATGTGGTAGCGCCCCGGCGTCGCGAGCAGGATCTCGTACGAGCCGTCCTCGCGCGTGCGCGTGCCACCCATCGCGCCCTGCTCGCTGGAAAAGCCCACCTCGGCGGACACGGGTCTGCCGTCGACGGTCACCCGCCCGATGACCCGCACGCTGCCCGCGAGATCGAGGTCGACGCGCACCGGCTGCCCGACGGTCACTTCCACCTCGCGCCGCGCTGACGTGCGCGTGGTGCGCGTGGATGTCTCGACGACGGCCGTCACCCACATCCTGCCGACCGGCACGTTCTCGATGCGGTAGTTCCCCGCCTCGTCGATCATCCCCTCGGTGCCGGTGTCTTCGCTGTTGACCATGACCACGCGCCGGACGTACTTGCCGCCGGTCGCCGGCGGCATGCCGGTCACGACGCCGTAGATCGCGCCGCGCGGCTTCGGATCGAGCGACAGCACGAGCTCCCGCCGCTGCGCCGGATCGACGTCCTTCACCTCGGTGTGCTGGTCCTCGAAGAACGCGCTGACGGTGTAGCGCGCGGGGATGAGGCCGGAGATGGTGAAGCGGCCGTCGTCGTCCGTGATGGCCGACTGGTGCTCGCCGCCGATCGCGGACGACGACGCGCCGACCTGCACTCCGGGGACCGGCCTGCGGTCGCGGAGGACGATGCCGTTCAGCGAGAGTCCGCGCGTGAGCGTCACGTCGAGAGACATCGTTCCCGAGACCTCGACGTTCTTCAGGTGCGGGACGTAGCCCTGCTTGCGCACCATGAGGCGCACTTCGCCGGCCTCGATGCCGGAGGCGGTGAACGTGCCGTCGTCCGCGGTCTGGGTCTGCGGCGGGCCGACGCGCGCGGCGCGGCGCGAGCGCTCGAAGCTCGCGGAGATCACGGTTACGTCCGCGCCCGCGATCGGCAGGCCGCTGTCGTCGGTCACGCGGCCGCTGAGCGTCGCGCCGCGGCCGAGGGGGATGTCGATGGTGGTGGTCTCGTTCTCGACGACCCGCGCCTCGACCGGCTCGCTGGACGTGAAGTTCTGCGCGCCGGCGGTGACGCGGTAGGTGCCGGCGGGGATCTGCAGGGTGAAGGTGCCGCTCGCGGTCGACTCGCCGCGGTTGACGCTGTTCGCGCCCGACTGCACCGATTGGACGGAGAACGCGAACTCGCGCACCGGCTCGCCGGTGGCGGCGTCGATGACCCGGCCGCGCAACGTGCCGGCCGGCGGCAGCGAGACGTCCACGTCGCCCGGCGCCTCGACCTCCATGGTGCGGTCGATGAGCTCTTCCTGCTTGTAGAAGACGATGCGGTACGTGCCGGGGGCCATGCCCTTCAGCTCGAACCTGCCCTCGCTGTCGGTCGTGGCGTTGGAGTCGCGCGTGCGCCCGCCGACGAGGTTCACGCTGACGCCCGCGACGCCGCGGCCGCCGCGGTGCACGCGACCCCGCAGCAGCGCCGCGCGCTCGAGGGTGATGTCGACGGTGGCCGGCTTGGCGATGGCCTTCGTCACGGCCCCGGTCTGGAATCCCTCGGCCGCCGCGGCGAAGTCGTAGGTGTCCGCCGCGAGCTGCACGCTGACTTCACCCTCGGCATTCGTGCGCGGCATGCGTTGCTCGACGCCGTAATCGACGAGGTGGTTCGGGGACTCGAAACTCGCGGTATCCGCCGTCGTCGCGTACGCGACGCGCGCGCCGGCAACCGGCTTGCCCGCGCGGTCGAGCACGCGGATGCGCACCGTCTCCAGCTTCGGCAGGGTGATGTCGATGGTGTGGTCTTTGTCGCCGATCGCGAACGCTTTGGAGCGGATGGTGGAGTGGAGGAGGGGAGTGACGGCGACGCTGACGTTCTCGTTCTCGGCCCAGTCGGGCGCCGGAAACGCGAAGCGGCCGTCGGGTGCGGTGCGCGGGGAGCCGAGCTCGTGGGCGAAGTCGAGTGTGGAGCGGCCGGCGATGACGAGCTGCACGCGCGCGCGGGCCACGGGCTTGCCCTCGGCGTCCACGACGCGGCCGCGGACCATCGGCGCGGCGCGCAGCGCGTAGTCGAGGGTGGCCTCGCGCGACCGGCGCAGGTCCGCGGCGTTGGGCTCCCGTCCCTCCTGGTACATCCGCCCGGTGAACGGCGAGCGGATGCGCGGGAAGAGCCGCTCGTCGATGTTCACGAAGTGGCGTTCGGACGCGAGTCCGGTGAAGACGTACTCGCCTTTCGCATTGGTGGTGACGCGCGTCTCCCCGATCACGACCGGCGCGTTCGCCAGCGGTTTGCCGTCCAGGGTGATGCGTCCCCGGATCGTCCCTTCTCCCGTACTGCCGGGCTGCGGATAGGAGGGACGGGACTCGACCGCGGCGAGCGTGACGCTGACGAAGTCCCCCGCCAGCACCAGCGGCTTGACGGTGGGCAGCCCCTTCGCGCTCACCTCCAGCTCCACCACGCCCTCGGCGAGCTCGCTCAAGACGAACTTCCCGTCTTTGCCGGTGACGGTGCTGGCCGTTCCGGCGCGCACGGTCGCGCCTTCGACGACGCTGCCGTCGACGGCGTAGACGTACCCCGTCACCTCGGCGCCGAGGACGGGAAAGGCGAGGAGCAGGGCAAACAGGAGCCTCATCGCGCTACCGAAACGAGGCCGGGCCGTCCTGTCATCCCGAGCGTCGAGCGAGGGACCTGGGTGGGTGGGGCGGCAGGCATGTGCATCGCG
>DASUSN010000162.1:0-25965 GCA_036375075.1 Thermoanaerobaculia bacterium
CTGGGTGGGTGGGGTGGCAGGCATGTGCTTCGCGCCCCACCCGCCCAGGTCCCTCGCTCGACGCTCGGGATGACAAAGGCGCGCGGAGCGCCGGCGTTTGGAGTGCGGTCAGCGCATCGGGCGCCGCCGCGTGCCCGGCGGGCCGACGAAGAACGCCGGCTCGTACGTCGTCTCCGTCGCTCCGCCGAAGAGGTTCGTCACGGAGAACTTCAGATCGACGCCGCCTTCGGCGGTAACCGCGGGCGCGAGCGACGCGCTGAAGAGCGTGCCCGGCGAGCCGGGGAACATCGACTTGTACGAGTAGTCCTCGCCGGTATTCACCACCTCGAGCGGGAGCCAGTCCGCCGCGCCGTGCGGGCGCCACCACGCCTTGGTCTCGGCGGCGTTCACCCGCGCGTGCTGCACCTCCCAGTCGGTCTGTCCCAGCGTGGACTGGCGCGCCGCGAACACGACTCGCGACAGCGAGCGCGCGGCGACGGTCGTCGCTGCCACACCGCGTCCGTTCTCGACGCGCACGACCGTCAGCGTCGGCGGTCCGTCGTTCCGGGCGGTCGTGTCATAGAGCGAGACCTGTGATACCCGGCCCTCGCGCCCGGCGATTGGATAGACGCTGCTCGCGGTGAGGCGATGGACGCCGGGCTTCACGCGGAATCCCCAGAGCCCCGGCCCGTAGTAACGGAACGGCGCGAGAGGACCGCCGTCGGTGCGCTCCACCTTGACGTCGAGCTCGCGCATGATCCTGCCGCCGAACGACTCGCCCCAGACTCCCCACGGACGAACCTCGGTCATGAAGGTGCCGGCGGCGATGCGCAGGACCGCCGGGCCCTCGCCGAGGACGAGCGGCTCCGCGCGGTCCGGCGAGGAGTAATCGGCCTTCGAGAACACGCCGAAGGGGGCGGTCGAGAAGCGGCCGTCGATGCTCCGCATGGCGTTCGCCAGGTAGGTCCACGGATTCCCGTCGGTGTCGTAGCGGTAGTTCTTCTCGCGCTGCAGCACGTACGCGCGGAAGTCGAGGGCCGGATCGCCGCCGGGCGTGAGGTGAAGCGTGAGCTCGCTCGTGCCCGCCGGCAGCGGATGGTAGCGAAACGCGAGCGGATTCCCCGTTCCGACTCCGACGCTCAGCTCGCACTCGCTCGGGCACGTCGTACGGATCTTCTGCGACGTCCAGTCGGACGGCTGAATCGAGAGGGTCTCGTCCTGCGCGAGCTTGCGCAGCTGCCGGTAGGCGGCGAAGTAGCGGTGCCCCTCGGAGTCGACCATCTCGTAGGTGAGAACCCGCATGCGCTCGAAGGGCGAGAGGCGCAGCTGGCGCCGGGCCTCGCCGTAATAGAGATTCACCACGCCGAGCGACGGCAGCCGGAGGTTGTGCCACAGCAGACCGGTGGCATCGGACGTGATCTTCGGAAAGGCCACGCCGCGCTCGTCGACGCCTTCGATGCGCACCGTATGCACCGCTTCGTCCGGCGAGACCGCGATCTCGACGTAGCCGTCGACCTCGGCGGCCTCGCGCACGATCAGCCGCGGATCCGAGCCGTCCGCCGGCTGGGTGATGACGAGGATGTCGGTCCCCAGATACTCCGGGACGTAGGCCGCGTACGTACGCGGCCCTTCGAGCCACATCGGCGCCGCATGAACCCCGTTCGAGATGTAGAGGTCGAAGTCGTCGTTGCCCCCGACCGTGACCTGCACGACGTCGGCTTTCACGATCGTCCACGGAAGCCGGACGGACGTCTTCGCACCGGCGAACGTGAGGAACCCGGAGATCAGGATGCCCGAGTCGGTGGGCGCCATGGCCGCGGGGATCGTCAGCTCCAGCTCCAGCTCCGCGCTCGCGCCCGGAGCCAGCGTGACGCTCTGGGGCACCACGGCGATCGTCGCGCCTCCCGGTACGACGGGCTCCTGCAGGGTGAGCGTTTCGGACGTCGTGCCGCGGTTGGTCAACGTCACCTTCTGCTTCGCGACCGCCGGCTGGTTTTTCGTACGAATCAGCCCGAACGTCACCGCGTAAGGCGACGGGAACACCGTCGCGCCGATCGCGCCCGGCGCGTCGACGCGGCCAGCGCCCGCGAAAGGCACGAAGGGGCCGGGCACGTGGTCGCGTCCGGCGACCGGTCTGGCGGTCGTGACGATCGCGGTCTTGACGTCCAGCGGCGTCCAGTCCGGATGCTTCTCGAGGAGCAGCGCCGCGACACCGGCGATGTGCGGCGCGGCCATCGACGTGCCGCTGGACAGTTTCTGGATGTTGTCGATCCCGGCCGAGCGGATGTTCACGCCCGGCGCGGAGATCTCCGGCTTCATCGCCCAGGCGTAGCCGCCGCCCGCGGGGCCGCCGCTGGAGAAGGTCGCCACCTCGTCCTCGAGATCCGTCGCTCCGACCGTGATCGCGGAAGGCGCGAGGGCAGGCGTTCCGAGGGCCCCGATCGCGCCGAGGTTTCCCGCCGCCAGGCTGAACACCGCGCCGGCGGCGACACCGCGCTCCACGGCCGCGATGACCGGATCGTTCGTCTGCAGAGGACCGCTGAGGCTCATGTTCACGACGTCCGCGCGGTCGGACGGGTCGCCGTCCTGGTTCGGATCGATCGCGCGCTCGACGCCCGCGAGGACCGTTGACGCCGACCCGCCGCCACCGGGCCCGAACACCTTGTACGCCAGCAGCGTCGCCTCGGGCGCCACGCCCATGAGCTCCTTGTGATTCGCGGCCACGATCCCGGCGACGTGCGTCCCGTGTCCGTGGTCGTCCATCGGATCGGCGTCGCCGTTCACGACGTCATATCCGCCGGCGACCTTGAACCCCGGCCCGAATCCCTCGCCGAGCGTCCGGTGCCGGTAGTCGATCCCGGTGTCGATCACGGCGACGATGATGCCCTTGCCGCGCGCTCCGTACTGCTGCCACACCTGCGGCGCTCCGATGTGCGGCACGCTCTTCGCGAGAGACACCTTCATCTCGCTGTCCTCGTGCACGGCCTTGACGTACGGAAGCGCGCGGATCGCTGCCAGCGATGCGCGGCTGACCGTGGCGCTCGCGCCCGCGAACACCATCTTGTACGTGTGGCGGATCGCGCCGGTGTCCTTCGCCTGCGCGGCAACGCGGCCCGGCGCCTCGCCTTCGATGCGCGCGAGGTCGTTCGCAAGCCGGGACGTGAGCGCGTCGAGACTCTCGGACGCGAGCCGCACGTCCTGCGACCGGCGCGCTTCCACCAGCGGCGCCGCACGGAGCTCGATGATCACCGGAAGCTGCTCCGGGCGGCCGATGTGGAAGACCGTCTCCGGCTGCGTGGCTGCTTTGGAGGAGTAGACGTCGTCCGCACCCGAAAGGAGCGGTGCGATGGCGACAAGAGCGGCGAGCAGGGAACGTCCGCGTACAGTTATTGTCACGATGGCCCGGCATCCTACGCTCCGGCAGGGTCCGGCTCAACAGGAACTTACGGGTCGTTTCCAACCATTCACACGCGTCAGTCGACCCACCTCGCGATGAACAGGTTCGTCTCGCGTCCCTCGGGGTTCGCGCGATTCGAGCCCCACACCAGCCACTTCCCATCCGGGCTGAAGATCGGGAAGCCGTCGAACGCCGGCGCGGTGGTGATGCGCTCCGGGTCGCCGCTGCCGTCCTTGTTGAGGACGAAGATGTCGAACTCGCGGCCGCGCGGGTCGAGGACGTTCGATGAATAGATGATGCGCTTGCTGTCCGGCGTGAAGTACGGGCCGAAGTTCGCGGCGCCGTTGCTGGTGATCTGCTTCGCGCCGCTGCCGTCGGCCTTCGCCACGTACAGCTCCATCTTCGCAGGCCGCACGAAGCCTTCGGCGAGCAGTTTCTGGTAGTCCGCGAGCTGGGCGGGATCGGCGAAGCGCGACGCGCGCCAGACGATCTCCGTGCAGTCGGCGTTGTAGAACGCGCCGCCGTCGTAGCCGGGCGTGTTCGTGAGGCGCTTCACGCCGCCGCCGTTCTCGTCCATCTCGTAGAGATCGAGGTCGCCGTCTCGCACGGACGTGAAGATGATCTTCCCGCCCTTGTGGCACCACGTCGCCTCGGCGTCGTATCCGGGCGTCTCGGTGATGCGCTTCCGGTCCGAGCCGTCCGCCTTGGCGATGAAGATGTCGTACATCGGATACACGCCCCAGATGTAGCCGCGGCTGCGGTCCGGCGGCGGCGGGCACTCGCTCTGGAACGCCTCGGTCGACGCATAGAGGATGCGGTCCCCCGCCGGATACGCGAAGTATCCGCACGTCGTGCGTCCCTTGCCGCTCGAGACGAGCTTCGTCTCGCCGGTGGCGAGGTCCATGACGTACTGCTGGTCGCATCCGCCGCGCTCGGCCGTGGACTGGTAGATCAGCTTCTTCCCGTCCGGGCTGAAATACGCCTCGGCGTTCTCGCCGCCGAACGTGAGCTGGCGGATGTCCTGGAGGTGCTTCTCGCCGTCGAACGTCTTCTCGAACGGCTTGCCCGCCTTGATCTCGAACGCCGGCGCCGGCGTCGTGCCGTGTGCACCGGCCGGCGCCGCGACTGCTCCGCGCGAGCCGAGAGTCGCGCGCAGCGTGACGCGCTCGTTGTTGCGCAGCACGACCACGTCGATGGTCTCGCCCGGCTTGTGGTCCTGCAGCGCGTAGGTCATGTCGTAGAGGTTCTCGATGCGCGTGCCGGCCATCTCCACGAGCACGTCGCCGCCTTTGATCCCCGCCTTGTCCGCGGGGCCGCCCGCGCGCACGTCGGCGAGCTTCACGCCGCCGCCGCTCGACTCCATCGCCGTGAAGTCCGGCACGGTGCCGAGGTAGGCGCCGTAGCCGCGGCTGTCGCCCTGCATGGCCGGCGCGGCGACGAGGCGGGCGTACGTCGGATTGACGTCGCCGCGCGCGATCGCAGCCGCAACGCGCGCCGTCAGGTCCGCGATCCGCGCGGCGCCTTCGAAGTTGATCGCGTCGGCATCGTCGTCCGGCGTGTGATAGCGCTCGTGCGAGCCGGTGAAGAAGTGCAGGACCGGGATCTGCTTCGCATAGAACGACGTCTGGTCGGAGGGGCCGTAACCGTCGCCGCTCGACGTGATCGCCAGCTTCGTCTCGCTGCTCAGCGACGCGAGCAGCGGCTTCCACTCCGGTGCCGATTCGGCCCCGAGGGCGACCAGCTTGTCGTCCTTCATGGCCCCGACCATGTCGAGGTTCACCATGGCCTTGATGCTCTCCAGCGGCACCGGCAGGTGCTCGACGAAGTAGCCGGACCCGCCCAGTCCCAGCTCCTCGGCCGAGAAGAGCGCGATGACGATGCGGCGATGGTCCTTCGCCGTCTTCATCATGTCGTGCAGCTTCTTCGCCGCGACCAGCACCGCGGCCGTGCCGGATGCGTTGTCGTCCGCGCCATTGTGGATGCCGGTCTCGTTCGGGCGCATCGAGCCTTTGCCGCCGTAGCCGAGGTGGTCGTAGTGCGCGCCGATGACGACGGTCTCGTTCGCGAGCTTCCCCTTTCCGGGGATGATCCCCGCGACGTTGATCCCCTCGGCGTACGTGGCCGGGACGTCGACGGTACCGGAGAGCCTCGCGTCGAGGACGCGCGAGCGCGGCTTCAGGTCCGCGTCGACCTCCTTCTGGAACTGCTCCAGGTCGACCCATTTCGCCGCGGCCGAGGTCTTCACCTGAATGACCGGGATCCCGGCCGGGCTCTCCGGACCGTCATTCGCGAGCGCGGGGAGCTTGTCCTTCGCCTCGTCCTGCAGCGGCCCGGTCACGAAGACCACCGCGATCGCACCGCGCTCGCGCGCCTGCATGGCCTTGTAGCGCATCGCCGACCAGCGGCTCGGCTTCCGGCCGTCGAAGACCGAGTTGTCGTCCTTCTCCTGCGGCTCGTACCGCAGCATCACCGCGACCTTGCCTTTGAGGTCGATCCCGTCCAGCTCACGGTAGTTGAGCGGCGGCGCCTCGATCCCGTACCCGACGAACGCGATCGGCCCGGAGAACTTCCCCGAGCTGGAGAACCCGAGCGGCGTCCACTCGTCGTCCTTCAGCCCGTCGATGTGATTGTTCGTGCCGAGGGCGACGCCCATCTTCACCGGAAACTTCTGGCGGTACGACTTCCCGAACGCGGGCGCGACGCCGGCGGCGCGCAGCTCGCGCTCGATGTAATCAGCAGACTTTTCGATGCCCTTGGTGCCGAGGCCGCGGCCTTCCATGGCGTCCGCGGAGAGCGTGCGGATGTGCTTTTCGATGGGCTGCTGGGTGGCGGCGAGAATGAGGGCGATGGCGACGAGTTTCACGCCGCCATCCTAATTCGCCGCCCGCGGTTATGCCACGCGTCCCGTTTGCGGGGTCACCTACCACCCCAGCACGTACGCGAACACCAGCGGCGCCACGATCGACGCGTCGCTCTCGATCACGTGCGACGGCGTGTCCACGCCGAGCTTGCCCCAGGTGATCTTCTCGTTCGGCACGGCGCCGGAGTACGACCCGAAGCTGGTCGTCGAGTCGCTGATCTGGCAGAAGTACCCCCAGAGCGGGACGTCGACGCGCTGCAGGTCCTGATGCAACATCGGCACGACGCAGATCGGGAAGTCGCCCGCGATGCCGCCGCCGATCTGGAAGAAGCCGATCGACGACTTCTTCGTCATGTTCGTGTAGTAGTCCGCGAGCTCGATCATGTACTCGATGCCCGTGCGCACCGTGTGGACGTTCTTCACGTCGCCCGAGATGCAGTGGCCGGCGTACATGTTGCCGAGGGTCGAGTCTTCCCAACCCGGCACGAACATCGGCAGGTTGCGCTCGGCCGCGGCCACCATCCACGAGTTCTTCGGGTCGATCTGGTAGAACTCCTCGATCGAGCCGTCGCGGATGATCTCGTACATGAACTCGTGCGGGAACAGCCGCTGCCCCGCTTTGTCCTTGTCCATCCAGTGCTTCAGCACGGCCTTCTCGATGCGCCGCATGGCCTCCCCCTCGGGGATGCACGTGTCGGTGACGCGGTTCATGTGGCGCTCGAGCAGGGCCTTCTCGTCGAGCGCGGAGAGGTAGCGGTAGTGCGGCACGCGCTCGTAGCAGTCGTGCGCGACGAGATTGAAGATGTCCTCCTCCAGGTTCGCGCCCGTGCAACTGATGGCCTGGACCTTGTCCTGGCGGATCATCTCGGCCAGCGAGAGCCCCAGCTCGGCGGTCGACATCGCGCCGGCCAGCGTGACGAGCATCTGCCCGCCCTTCTCGAGGTGCTTGTTGTAGTCGACCGCGGCCGCTTTGAGCGCGGCGGCGTTGAAGTGGCGGTAGTGGTGGTCGATGAAGTCGGTGATTGCGCCCATGATCTGCCTCCCAAGAAACGGCGCGAATCCTACCAGTTGTGAACTTTCCGTGTCGCGGTTGCCACACTCCGGCTCAGGTGCTAAATTTCCAGCACATGGTGAAAAAACAGCAGGACCCGCTCAGCAGGCGCGAGCGCGAGATGATGAACATCATCTTCGCCCGCGAGAAGGCCACCGCCGGGGAAGTCATGGAGGCGATGGTCGACGCGCCGACGTATTCGGCCGTCCGGGCCACCCTGCGGGTGCTCGAGCAGAAAGGGCACCTCCGCCATGAACATGACGGGACCCGCTACGTATACAGGCCCACGGGCAATCGCGAGAAGGTACGCCTCTCCGCCCTCGACCAGCTCCTGACCACGTTTTTCGACGGCTCGGCCGAGACCGTCGTGGCCACGCTGATCGAGCGGCAGAAAGGCAAGCTGACGCACGAGGAGCTCGACCGCCTGTCCGATCTGATCGACCAGGCACGCAAGGAAGGACGCTGACATGACCACGCTGTTCGAGCTAGCCGCACGACTGCAGTCCGCCAACGCCGCGGAGGGGATGCTGTGGATGGTGCTGAAGGCCACCCTGATCCTGGCCATCGCCCGCCTGCTCCTGCTCGTCATGCCCAGGGCATCGGCGGCCATGAAACACCTCGTGGCCACGGCCGCGCTCGTCGCGGTGGCGTTCATGCCGCTCGCGACGCTGGTCCTTCCCGCCCTGGAGCTGACCGTGACCCGTGACCCGTCGCCCGTGCAGTCCCGCCCCGGCGAAGCGTCCCCGGCCACGGGCAACGGACAGCGGGCCACCGTCGGCCTCTCCGACAACGAGCCCATCGCCACCGCCATCTCCGTCGCCAAAGCCACCGGGATCGCCGACGCGCCGATCTCCGCCATCGAGCGCTCCTCCAAGGTCTTCCGCTCGACCTGGAAGGGCATGATCGTCGTCGCGCTCGGCATGGCCTCGCTGCTCATGCTCGGACACATGCTCCTGGGCGTGATCGGCGTCTGGTTCGTCGCGCGCGGCGCCTCGGAGCTGACGTCCGACGAAGCGCTGCAGGAGCTGGACTACGCGCGCGACCGCCTCGCGCTCGACCGCGACGTGCGCCTGCTCCGCTCCCCGCGCATCGCGGTGCCCGTCGTCTGGGGCTTCTTCCGCCCCGTGCTCCTCCTGCCGCCGGACGTCGTCACCTGGCCCGCCGAGCGCCTACGCGTCGTGCTGCTGCACGAGCTCGCGCACCTCAAGCGCTGGGACGGCGTGTCGCTCCTGCTGACCCGCGCGGCGGTCTCCCTGTTCTGGTTCCATCCGCTCGCCTGGGCGCTCGAGCGCGCCGGCCGCAGCGAGTGCGAGCGCGCATGCGACGACCTGGTGCTCGCCAGCGGAACGAAGCCGTCCGTCTACGCCGATCATCTGTTGGCGATCGCGCGCACGATGCCGGCTTTCGATCCATTCCGATCCGTAACGCTCGCCATGTCGCGAAAAACGCAGCTCGAAGGGCGCCTCCTGTCGATCCTGCAGCGAGATGTGGCACGACGGGTATTCAGCGTGCGTGGGATCGGCGTCGCATGCGCGCTCGCAGTCGCGGTGATCGCGCCGGTGTCGGCGTTCAAGCTCGTTGCCCGTCCCACGGGGACGCAGACCGCGCCGCAGGTCATCGTCGAGGAAACGCAGAAGCCCGAGATCCGCAGCGACGCGGAGATCGAGGTCACGGAAGACATCGAGCGCGACGTCGAGGCCATCGGCGACTACCTCCTGGCGAAGCTCGGCAAGTACGACAAGCGCGCCGACCGCTTCATCCGCGAGCCGCGGAACGCCGAGGAGCGGTACGAGCGGGCATACGACCTCTATCGCAACGACCGCTACCAGGAAGCCGCGGCCGCGTTCCGCCGCGCCGGCGACGAAGGCCATCGCCCCGCGACCGCGTACTACAACGCCGCCTGCTCGTACGCCCTCCTCGGCGACGCGAACAACGCCATGCTCGAGCTCAACCGCTCCATCGAGAGCGGCTGGGACGACTTCGAGAAGATCGCCGACGACTCGGACTTCGATCCGATCCGCAGCGATCCGCGCTTCCGCGCCCTCCTGCAGTCGAGGTTCGCCGACGCCGTCACGCGCCGCGAGCGCAAGGTGATGGAGAAGGTGGAGAAGCTCAAGCAGGAGGAGAAGTACAAAGTTGAGGAGAAGTACAAGGTCGAGGAGAAGTACAAGAGCCACGACAAGCACAAAGGCGACAAGTACAAGCACAAGGACAACGGCGACGACTGGTACGACGCCGGCCTCGACCTGCTCCGCCTGCGGAAGCTCGACGAGAGCATCGAGGCCTTCCAGTCGGCCATCGCCGCGGGCCAGAAGCACGGCGCCGCCATGTACAACATCGCCTGCGCGTACTCGCTGAAAGGCGACGCCCGCAACGGCATGGCCTGGCTCGACAAGTCCGTCGAGAACGGCTACTCGGACGACGACAAGTTCCGGCACGACCCGGACATCGCCTTCCTCCGGACGCAGCCCGGCTTCGACGCCATCCGCGCGAAGGCGAAGGACCTCGAGATGCGCGGCTGCTGCGACGGCCCGGCGTCGTTCTTCTTCGACAACTGGCGCGAGTCGGTCGAGCACCATCAGGCCATGGTCCGCAAGCACCCCACCTCGGGCCGCGCCTGGTTCAACCTCGGGTACACGTCGCTGCAGGCCCGCCAGTACCCGACGGCCATGGACGCGTTCCGCCGCGCGCTGGAGCTGAACTACCGCACGGGGACGTCGGCGTACAACATGGCCTGCGCCCACGCGCTGCAGGGCAACCGCGACGCCGCCTTCGAGTGGCTGCAGAAGGCGGAGGCCTCGGGATTCGACGTGGCGGACCACGCCCACAGCGACGACGACCTCGATTCGCTCCACCGCGACGCGCGTTGGGACGAGGTAGTGAGGAACTAGCCAGTAGATGCAATGTAGGGCGTGGCTTCAGCCCGCCCCTCGGACGGGGAGGCGGGGAGCGCCCCGCCCACGAGAGAGGCGGGCTGAAGCCGCGCCCTACATTGGTCACCCGCGCAGCATGCCGTGGCGCAGGATGCGCGAGATCTCGTGGACGGCCGCGTCGGTCTCTTTGCCGTAGTGGTCTTTGACCCCGAACAGGATCTCGACGGTGAAGTAGTTATAGAAGATGCGCGTGGCCAGCATCACCGCCGACACGGGCGACAGCCCCTCGGCCAGCTTCTCGCCCAGCACCTTCTCCATCCCCGTGGCCTTCATGAACGTGTCGAAGCGCTCGGCCATGTTCTCGTAGAACTTGCGGACGTGCGTGCCGTCGAACTCGACGACGTCGACGTAGATCAGCGCGATGTACTCCCGGTAATCGTGGATGACTTGCCGGACGGCCATGCCCAGGGTTTCGAGGTTCTCCGGAAAGGAGCCCTCCGCGAGGGCCCGGTTGAAGGGGAAGTCCGGCTTCGACATGGCCTCGAAGTAGCGGTCGATCAGCGCGCGGAAGATCGCTTCCTTGTCGGGGAAGTGATGGTAGACGTTGCCCTTCGACAGCTCCGCCTCTTCGGCGATGTCGCGGACGCTCGTCGCGCCGTAGCCTTTGTGCGAGAACAGCTTCAGCGCCGCGTCGAGGATGAGCTGCTTCGACTTCTCCGACCGTTCTTCCTGGGTCATTCGGGTGGATACTAGCTCAGCAGTCTCCGTAACTCCTCCTTGACGACTTTTCCATAAGGCGTTCGCGGCAAGGTCTCGAGGCGGACGAACCGCCGCGGGACTTTGTATTTCGCGATCCTCGTGGCGAGGTATCGCGTCAATTCCTCCTCGGAGGCAGTGCCCACGACGAACGCCACGCCGGCCTCCCCCCAGGTCTCATCCGGAACCGCGACGACCGCGGCATCGGAGACCAGGGGATGCGAGACGAGCTCCGCCTCGATCTCCGCCGGGTAGACGTTCACGCCGCCGCTGATGAACATCTCCTTGCGCCTTCCGGCGATGTAGAAGAAGCCGTCCGTGTCGCGCCGCGCGAGATCGCCGGTGCGGAACCAGCCGTCCTCACCATATGCCTCGCGCGTGGCCGCCTCGTTGTTCCAGTAGCCGAGGGAGACGTGCGGGCCGCGGATGACCATCTCGCCGACGTCGCCGTCCATGTTCTCCAGCTTCACTTCCGTGAACATCATCGGCTTGCCGATCGAGCCCGGCTTCCGGAACGAGTCCTCCACGGTCATGGTGAAGCAGTTCACGCCCACCTCGGTCATCCCGTATCCCTGCTTGAAGGCCACGCCGCGCTTCTGGTAGGCGTCGATGATGTACTGCGGCAGCGGCGCGCCGCCGGAGATGAGCCAGCGCACGTGCGAGAGATCGGCGGTCTGGAACTGCGGCGCGTCCATGAGCAGCTTCCAGATGGTCGGGACGCCGAGGACGACCGTGCAGCGCTCCTGCTCCATCACCCGCCACACCTCGGCCGCCTCGAACGACTTGTGCAGGACGATCGTGCCGCCGGCACAGAAGATCGGGATGAGGAACGCGGCGAGACCGCCGGCGTGGTACAGCGGCGTGAAGACCGGGCTGACGTCGTCCTCGCGCAGCCCCCAGTTCAACGCGGTGTTGTAGCCGTTCCAGTAGAGCTGGCGCCGCGGGATCATGACGCCTTTGGGCTTCCCGGTAGTGCCGCTGGTGTAGAGGAGGCAGTAGGGCGCCTCGGGATCGGGGGGGCCCGTTGCCCGTGGCCCTTGGCCCGTGCTTTCGCGCCAGTCGGTCTCGTAGCTGGGGATCATGAGGTCCATCGCTTCGAAACCGGGGCCGTAGAACATCGCCTTCATCGCGCAGTCGGCGGCGATGTGTTTGAGCTCGTGCTCGGTCGCGCGCGTCGAGAGCGGCACGACGATCGCGCCGGCTTTCCCCGCCGCGAAGAACAGCTCCAGGAACTCGACGCTGTTGTGCGTGAGGAGGCCGAAGCGGTCGCCGGGCTGGAGAATCGTCCGCAGCGTCGCCGCCGCCTGCTCGGCGCGGGCGTTCAGCTCCTGATAGGTGATGCGCTCGCCGGTCTGCACCGAGATCAGTGCCAGCTTGTCCGGGGTGACGCGTGCGCGCTCGCTCAGCAGATCGCCGTCAAACATTCGAGGAACCTCTGCGGTTGCTGGAGGTGCGGGATGTGCGCGGCGCCTTCGAGGACGTGCAACTGCGCGCCGGGGATCCCGCGTTGCAGCTCGTGGGCGTAGGAAAGCGGCAGCACGCCGTCGTCCGCGCCCCAGATCAGATGCACTTCCGTGTGCAGCTCGCCGAGACGTCCGTCGAGATGGTGCTCCGCGGTCCCGGTGAGGCGCAGCATGGGGGAATCCTGCGCCCGCTCGAGGAGCGCGTCAAACGTCCATTGCGGCGCGCTGAAGTCCGGGCCGTGCACCGCCCGCAGGATGACGTCCGCGTCCTCGCGATTCGTCGCCAGCAGCGGCACGCCGAACGGACGGTCGATCCCGCCCGAGGCTTCGAGGATCAGCGTGCGCACGCGCTCGGGATGGCGCAGCGTGTACAGCATCGACAGCCAGCCGCCGAGCGAGTTGCCGAGGAGCGCGAACGGCTCCTCGGGGAGGATCGCCTCGAGACGGTCGACGAGCATCGGAATCGGCAGCTCGCTGTCCCGCGGCTCGCTCTCGCCGTGGCCGGGAAGGTCCGGCAGGATCAGCCGGAAACGCTCCGCGAGCGCCGGCGCGACGGTGAACCACGTCCCGGCGTTGTCGTTGACGCCGTGGAGGAGGACGAGGGTGGGCCGCGAAGGAGCGCCGGCGTCCCGCCGGCTGTCGTGGCGGCGTCCCGCGCCGCCACCCGGGCGGGCGGGGGAGGGTGGCATGGGGCGAGAGGCTTCGTCCTCCCCAGAGCCCGGGCGGCGGGACGCCGCCCGGACAGCCGGCGGGACGCCGGCGCTCCGGGAGACGTCCTGTTCCTCGCTCGTCTCCCACCACACCATCCCCTCCGACTCCATCCGCACCAGCCCCGCCGCGGCCAGGGCCGCGCGGGTCATGCGGACGTAGTCGGCCGACGACTTAATTTCCAAAGAGACGCGCCTCCCGGAGCGGCATCCGGAACGCGGCCGCGGCCTGGTTGTAGCCCACGCCGGAGCCGACCAGCACCACCAGATCGCCGGGACGGATCTTCTTCTGCTGCAGCGCGTCGTCGAGGGCCATGGGGATACACGCGGAGCCGGTGTAGCCCCACCGCTCCATGATCGTGTGCGTCTTCTCCATCGGCAGCCCGAGGTTCTGCATCACCAGCTCGATGGTCGGCCGGCGCACCTGCGTGAAGATGACGAAGTCGATGTCCTGCACCGCGAAGCCGCCGTTCTCCGCGACCTTGCGCACCAGCCGCGGCCAGCCGTCGTTGTTCACCTCCGGCGGATACCGGTCGACCATCCGCACGAGATGCCGGCCTTCGTTGACCGCCGCGGCCGTCGTCGGCTCCACCGTGCCGCCCGAGGCGATGAGCCACTTCTTCGCGTAGCTCCCGTCCGCCTGAAACGCCGCCGCGACGAAGCCCCGCTCCTGGCCATGCTCCAGCACCGCCGCGCCCGCGCCGTCGCCGTAGAAGAACACCATCGGATCGTCGGGAGACGCGAGCTTGTGCATCTGATAGACGGAGACGACCAGCACGGTCTTCAGCGCCGGGTTGGTGGCCATGAGGCCCGCCGCGTTCGAGATCGCCGTCGGGAACGACGCGCATGCGCAGCCGACGTCGAACGTCCCCGCGTTCTTCGCCCCCAGCTTCCCCTGCAGCACCACCGACGTCGCCGGCGTGATGTAGTCCGGCGAGTCCGTGCCCAGGATGATCAGGTCCACGTCCTCGGCCGTCTTCCCCGCGCGAGTCAGCGCTTGTTCCGCCGCGCGCAGCGCGAGGTCCGACGCCGACCAGTCCTCCGGCGCATACCAGCGGCTGCGGATCCCGGTGTTCGCTTCCATCTTGTCGACGAACTCCGGCACGGTCGCCTCGAAGCGCGCGCGCAGAGCGTCGTTCGTGATCTCGATCTCCGGCAGATACATGCCGGTGCTAATGATGTTTGCGTGCATATCAAGTCTTCGAGTCTTCAAGTCGTCGAGTCTTCAAGAGCGCGTGTCATTCGCCTCGACGACTTGACGACTCGACGACTAGGTCCCCATCACCAGGCCGCCATCGACGGAGAGCACCGTGCCGTGGACGAACTTCGCCGCGTCGCTCGCCAGATACACGTACGCGTTGGCGATGTCCGCCGGCTCGCCGAGGATGCCCAGCGGCGTGTGCCCGGCCATGCTGTCGAGCACCTTCTGCGGCATCGCCTTCACCATGTCCGTGGCGATGAAGCCCGGCGCGACCGCGTTGACGCGGATGCGGTACTTGCCCAGCTCGCGCGCCCACGTCTTCGTGAAGCTGATCACGCCCGCTTTCGTCGCGGCGTAGTTCGTCTGCCCGAAGTTGCCGTACAGGCCGACGATCGACGACGCGTTCAGCACCACCCCGCCACCGCCCTCGATCATGTGCGGCACGACCGCGCGCGTGCAGAGGAACACGCCCTTGAGGTTGACGTTGACGACCGCGTCGAACGTCGCGTCGTCCATCATCGACGCCACCGCGCCGTCCTTCCACTTCACGAGCTGCGAGTCGCGGACGATGCCGGCGTTGTTCACGAGGACGTCGATGCGCCCGTGCTCCGCGATGACCTTCGCGGTCGCGGCCTTCACGACGTCGTCCTTCGTGACGTCCACTTCCGGCACGTCCCACACGACGACCTTCGCGCCTTCGCTGGTGAAGGCTTCGACCGTGGCACGCCCGATTCCGGCCGCGCCTCCCGTGACGATCACGACTTTGTTTTCCAGATTGAGTTTCATGCGTTTGAGGTCCTGGCCGCCTCGCTCCGCGCGGCGAGCGCGAAGGGGATGACGGCGATGGCAGTGATGATGACGCTGGCCAGCAGCCCGTACGTGAGGCTCCGCCGGTCACCGATCATGCCGGTGATGAGCGGCCCCGGGCCGACGCCGAGAAGATTCAGCACGAGGAGCGCGAAGGCGACCATGGTCGAGCGCGTGTGCGCCGGCGCGAGCTCCTGATAGGCGGAGAAGAGCGGTCCGAACCACGCCGTCGTCCCCGCGCTGGTCACCAGCCAGCACGCGTACCAGAGCGGCGTGCCCGGCGCGATCGAGTAGAAGATCCACGCCGGAACGGCCAGGACCACGGTCATGATGACCAGGCTCCAGAGCCGGCCCGCGCGGAAGCGGCGCTCGCAGAAGTCGCCGAACGCACCGCCCGCGACGTTGCCGAGGAACCCCGCCACCACGGCGACGATCCCCGCGCGGAACGCCGCGTCGGCATACGCGAAGCCGCGCTCCTCCACCAGCCACGTCACGCCCAGCAGTGCCGCGCCGGAGCCGTAGCAGAGCAGCGAGCCGCCGACGAGCGCCAGCAGCAGCGACTTCCGCTCGACCAGCGCGCGCGTCAGGTCGCGCACGATGTCGCGCAGCGCCGGCCGCTCCTTCACCGCCGCGACGCGCTTCCGCTCCGGCTCCTTGAAGAGAAACAGCAGGCCCGTCGCGACGAGCCCGAGAAAGCCGAGGACGTAGAACGAGAACCGCCAGCCGTAGCGCGGCGCGATGATGCTCGAGGAGATCAGCGCCGTCGCCAGGCCCAGCGGGATGCCCGCGTAGTACACCCCCACCGCGAGCCCGAGGCGCCGGGGCGGGAACGCGTCGCCGAGCATCGAGAGCGCCGCCGGCGTCAGCGTCGCCTCGCCGATGCCGACGAAGATGCGCGGGATCGCCAGCGCCATGAAGCTCCGCGCGGAGCCCGAGAGCGCGGTCATCGCGCTCCACAGACCGACGCCCGCGGCGATGAGCGGCAGCCGCTTGAAACGGTCCGCCGCCATGCCCAGGAACAGGCCGACGAAGGTATAGAAGAAGACGAACCCGAAGCCCGAGAGCAGCCCGATCTGCGCGCGGCTGAGGCCCAGGTCTTTGATGAGCAGCGGCGCCAGGCTGGCGATCAGCATCCGGTCGACGAAGTTCAGGATGTTGAGCGCCGTGAGGAAGAGCAGCAAACCCCACGCGGATCGGGACACCGGTTCTGTCTGCATGGAGTCCTTCCAGTCGAAGCGCGGGCCGCGTCGCGCGGCCCGCGTTTCGAGCTGTTGACTAATTGAAGAAGCGGTACTCGACCGTGGCGAGGACCGTGCGCGGCGCGCCGTACGAGCCGGTGAGGACGCCCAGGGCCGGGATGTTGTAGCCGTTGGTCAGGTAAGCCTCGTCGCTCAGGTTCTTCGCGTTGAGGCCGAAGCGCCACTTCGCGTCCGGCGAGAGCCAGCTCACCCACGCGTCGTACACCGTGTACGCGTCCTGCCGGATCGGGCGCACCGGCTGGCCGGCAAACGAGCCGCCTTCGTTCGTCAGCGTGGCGTCGGAGCGATACGCGCCGCCGGCGCTCGCCGTGAGCAGGCCGCCCGCGACCGGGAAGTCGAAGTTCAGGCGCAGGCCCGCCGTCCACTCCGGCGCGTTCGTGATCACCTGCGTGTCCACGAAGCCGTCGCGGTTCTCGTCGAGGAACTCGTCCGGCGTCAGGTCCAGGTAGCTCGCGAAGCCGCTCACGTTGAACCAGTCCAAGGTGGCGAACGACTGGTCGAACTCGACCTCGATGCCCTTCATCGTCGCGTTGCCCGCGTTCAGGAAGTTGCCGAAGAACGAGTCCTCCACGCCGTCCCCGTTCGAGTCGAACGCCGTGAACGTCGAGACCTGGATGTCCTTGTACTTGCCGTAGAACGCCGCCGAGTTCAGGACCAGCCGTCCCTCCGCCAGCACCGACTTCACCCCGAGCTCGCCGACGTCCAGGATCTCGTCGTCGAACGGTTCGGCCGAGGCCGGGAACACGTTCGACTGCGCGCGGACGTTGAAGCCGCCGCTCTTGAAGCCGCGGCTCAGCGTGAAGTAGCCCAGCACGTTCGGATTGATCTGGTAGTCCACGCCGATCTTCGGCGCGAGCGAGTTGAACGTCACTTCCTTGTTGTAGTTCGCCAGGATCACCACCGGCGTCGTGAACTGGTCGTTGGCGTAGCCGGCGTTGAACGCGATGCCGTTCTTCGTCTCCCGCGTCGCGCGCAGGCCGCCGTTGAGCGTCCACTTCTCGTCGATGGCGTAGCTGCCGTCGCCGAACACCGCCAACTGCTCGGTGAGCGTGCGGCCGTTCGTCGTGCCGAATTGCGCGTTCACGAAGATGTTCTTGACCAGGCCCCCGGCCTCGCCGTCGAAGTAATACGCGCCCAGGACGCCGGTGGTCTTCCCGCCCGCGTCATAGACGAACTGGAACTCCTGCGAGAGCTGGTTGTCGAAGTACGTCGTGGCCACGTCGACGATGCGCGCCGGCGTCGTGTCGAAGTCGATGTTGTTCTCCGTGTCGGACTCGCGGTACGCGCTGACCGACTTGAAGTCCCACGCGCTATTCAGCGCCGCGGAAATGACCACCGACCCGCCCATCGAGTCCGTGCCATTCAGCGGAGCCAGGCCGCTCTGCGTGTCCCAGCGGCTGTCGTTCGGCGGGCACGCGGGCCCGAACAGCGGGCAGAGGTTGTTCGCGCGGAGGCGCTGGTAGCCCTTCGGCTCCGAGTCGTCCTGCGTGTAGTCCGCGTTGAAGGCCACCCGCCAGTTGTCGTTGACCAGCCACTCCAGGCCGCCGCGCGCGGCGAGGGTCTTGCGGTCAGAGACGTCGCGGCCGGTGAGGAGGTTCTCGCCGTAGCCGGCGTGATTGAGCGACGCGAACGCGATCTTGCCCCGCAGCTTGCCCGGGATCAGCGCGCCGCCGAGGCTCGTGCGCAGGTCGAGCGTGTTGTGCTCGCCGACCGAGAGCGCGACCATCCCCGCGAGATCGTCACTGAGCGGGCGGCTGACGTACTTGATCGCGCCGCCGATCGTGTTCTTGCCGTACAGCGTCCCCTGCGGTCCGCGCAGCACCTCGATGCGGGCCACGTCGTACACGTCGAGGAGCGCGCCCTGCGCGCGGGCGATGTACACGTCGTCGATGTAGACGCCCACGCCCGGATCGACGCCCCACAGCGGATCGGCCTGGCCGATGCCGCGCAGGAACGCCGTGAGCGTCGTGGACTGGTTGCGACCTTGGTACACGGCCAGGTTCGGGACCTGCGTCTGCAGCTCCGAAATGTCCGCGGCCGCCGCCTCTTCGAGCTCGTCCGCGGTCACGACGGTCACCGCGACCGGGACCTCCTGGACGTTCTCCTCACGCTTGCGCGCCGTGACGACGATCTCCTCGCTCGCCGGCGCGACCTGGTCCTGGGACTCCTGCTGCGGAGGCGGCGTCGCCTCCTGAGCCGTCATGGCGATGCCGGGCAGCGCCAGGAGGCCGATCAACAGCGAACGCCTGAGAAAGGGAATCTGCAACAGTCCACCGAAAGTGCGCATAGTTCTGCCCGCCGTCTCGCTTGAATTTACCGGCCGACCGGTCGGTTACTGGGATGCGGCGCAGTGTAGGAGCCCAACATCGGACTGTCAAGCGCCCATTTTTTGACGGATAATGGTCCGCGTCCATGTCTCCAAAAGAACTCCGGTCGCGCCGAATTGCACTCGGACTCACTACCGCTCAGCTCGCCCGCGAGCTCGGTCTCACCACCTCCGAGCTGCAGCAGATGGAGAACGGCCAGGTCGTCCTGCCCCCGCACGCACGGCTCGCGAAAGCGCTCGATGCGATCGAAGAACGGAGCCGCAGCGTCGACTGCCTGGTCGTCGAGGATGACGCCTCCGTGCGCCAGCTCTTCGCGAACATGCTGCGAAAGGAAGGCTGCACGGTCGACGAGGCCGCCGACGGACAGGAAGCGGTCGACGCCACCGCCACGCGGGACTATCGCCTGCTGCTCCTCGACCTGAAGCTCCCGAAGCTCAGCGGCGCGGAAGTGCTCGCCCGCGTCACGAAAAAGCCCGGCCACCGCTCGAGCGTCATCGTGATCTCGGGCGCCGGCTCCGGCGACGTGCGGGAGATCGCCCACGCGAAGGAAGTGAGCGCGATCCTGCGCAAGAGCTTCGCGATCACGCACGCCGACGTGATCTTCCCGGCGCTGGCCGCTCTGGCGCGGGTGTAGTTCCGGTTACGCGGTTCCTCGGTTCCTCGGAGTTCCTCGGGTTCCTCGGAGTGAGCCGCCACCCGTCCCTCCGAGGGACTCCGAGGAACCCCGAGGAACTCCGAGGAACTCTAGTTCGCAATCCCGCACATCCCCATCACCACCGCCCCCAGCAGCCGCGGGTCGACGGGCTTGGGGAAGACGAGCTTCACCTGCTCCTCGGTCAGCATCTCGCGCACGTAGGACGGCAGTTTCTGGGTGACCACGATCGTCGGGATGGCGATGCGGGTCCGTTCGAGGTAACGCAGGACCTCGAAGCCGTTGCTGTCTTCGAGCACGAGGTCGAGGATCAGTCCGCAGAACCTGCGCTCGTCGAGCAGGGCGCACGCGGTGGCCGCATCGGTGGCCCCCTCGATCGTGACATCCTCGGACGCCAGCGTCTCGCGCAGCGATTGCGCGAGCGTCACGTCGTCGTCCACCACCAGCACCGCACCGGCCATGACCGGCGCGACGCACGAAGGGTGCCACGCGCGATACACTTGCGCGCCACAAAGGAGCCCGCATGTTCAAACGACTGGCAAACCTGATCCGCGGTTTCTTCGGCCTCTTCATCTCCGGAGTGGAGAGCCGGAATCCGGAGGCGCTGCTGGAAGTGGAGAAGGAAAATCTGCGCAAGCAGATCGCGAATTACAACGAAGGCCTGGCCGCGCATGCCGGCCTGTGCGAACGCCTGATGACCCAGATCCGCAAGCTCGAGGCCGAGGAGCGCGAGCTGCGCGCCAAGACCGCCGCGAACCTGCGCGCCAACAACCGCGAAGCCGCCGGCAACTACGCCCTGCGCCTGCAGACCGTGCAGCGCGAGCTCGGCGAGAACCGCACCCAGCTCGAGCAGGCGGAGACGACCTACAAGGAGCTGATCAAGGCGCGCGACGTGTCCGTCCGCGCGGCCCAGGCGAAGATCGAAACGCTCAAGACGTCGCTCAGCGATCTGAAGATCAAGAAGGCCACCGCCGAGCTCACCGAGATGGCCTCCGGCATGATCACCTCCATCGGCGGCTCCGGCGACACCCTCGACCGCCTGCACAAGATGGTCGAAGAAGAGCGCGAGAAAGCCGCCGGCCGCGCCCGCGTGGCCCGCGACTCCCTGAACACCACCGACTTCCTGGTCAAGGACGAAGAACAGAAAGCCCTCGCCGACCAGGCCCTCGCCGACTTCGCCGCCAAGGAAGGCCTGGCCCTCGAACCGTCCGCGGGCACGGCCACCACGCCGAGCGAGACCGTCAAGACGATGGGACCGGCGACCACCGAGTAGGGCGCGGGGGGCAGGGCGCAGGGCGCAGCAGATCGCTGCGTTCCACAGCGCCCTGCGCCCTGTCCCCTGTCCCCTGATCCATGCGCTATCTCTGGCACGCCTTCTTCGCCCGGCCCGACATCCCGCTGCTGCGCCTTCCCTGGAACGCGCTCGGCGTCGTCGCCGCGGGCATTGCCGGGTGGTGGGATCCCAACATCTGGGCGGTCGCCGGCGCGGGTGAATTCATCTACCTCTTCACCATGGCCTCCAACCCCGGCTTCCAGAGCTGGATCAAGGACCGGCGCACGCAGCAGGTGCACGGGGACACCGAGGAGGCGCGGCAGCGGCTGCTGTCGCGCGTCGGCGGCGCGGCGCGGCAGCGCTACACCAAACTCGAACAGAAGCGCGCCAAGCTCGACGCGCTCTACCGCGACCCCTCCAACGACGACCTCTTCACCGAGAGCAACCGCGACGCGCTGCGCCGGCTGACGTGGCTCTACCTCAACCTCCTCGTCGCCCAGCGCAACATGGTCGTCGCCCCCCAGTCCGACGAGCGCGACCTGCAGAAGCAGATCCGCGCGTACGAAGGCGAGCTGTCCCGCGCGCCGTCCGACGCCGCCCGCGCGTCCCACGAAGCCACCATCCGCCTCCTCCGCGAGCGCCTCGACAACATCCAGCACAAGGAAGTCACCCTCGCCGAGATCGACGCCGACCTCGCCCGCATCGAGACCCAGTTCGACTTCGCCCTCGAAGAAGCCACCCTCCGCGGCCGCCCCGTCGCGATCTCCGCCAACGTGGAGCTGACGTCGCGCCTGCTCAACATCGACCAGTACGGGTCGTCGAGTTTTCCAGACGACCCGTCGTCGAGTCGATTGACCGAATAGCCTCGACGACTTGACGACTCCCCAACTCGGCGACTTGACGACTTGACGACTTGACGACTCGACGACTCGACGACTCTCATACACGCATGACCCTCCCCCCCTGGGCCACCCGCCTCCGCTCGCTCTACGAGAGCCACGCGGCCAGCCAGTTCCTTCTCTTCGGCAACGTCAACGACCGCTTCCTCGTCGACGGCAAGACCCTCGGCTCGCTGCACGAGTTCCTCACGCGCGCCATCCTGCCGCGCTTCGACGTCGTCCTCAGCTACGACCTCGGCAACGGCGTGCGCATCGACAAGGGCGGCGAGATCGTCACCAAGTGGCCGGGCTACCGGGAGAATCCCGAGCTGCCGCGCGCGCCGCGGCAGGCCACCGAGTGGCTCACGCGCTTCTTCCGCTACTCCGCGAACCTGGCCCGCCTCGGCCAGGACTCCTATCAGATCGGCTTCCTGATGAAGGCCGCGCATCTCGTCGCCCCCACGCTGCCCGGCGCGCTGAACTACGACCTCAGCGCCCTAGCCCTCCTCATGCGCGACTGGGCCGCGGACGACTCCCTCACCCGCCACGCCCTGGCGACGTTCCTCATCGCCGAGAACCTCAACGACATGCACCCGCTCCTCGTCAACCACCCGCGCGCGGCGGCGATCGAAGTGCCGCTGCCGTCGACCGCGGAGCTGCGCGACGCGCTCGCGTACCTGGCGAAAGACCACGCGGCCACGCTCGCGGAGTTCGCGCCGTCGTACGACGCCCTCGCCGCGCAGCTCACCGGCACGACCCTCACCTCGGTCGAAAACCTCCTCCGCGTGAAGACGCACGCGAAGGAAGTGCTGCACGCGAAAGACCTCGTCGCCATGCGCAAGGAGCTCGTCGAGAAAGACTCCGCGGGCCTCATCGAGTTCATCGAGTCGAAGCGCACCCTCGACGACTTCCACGCCCAGGAGCAGCTCAAGACGTGGCTGCGCCAGGACATCAAGCTCTGGCACATGAACGACCTCGCCGCGATGCCGATGGGCTACCTCCTCTGCGGTCCCGTCGGCACGGGGAAGACCTATCTCGTCGAGTGCCTCGCCGGCGAGGCGGGCGTGCCCGTCGTGAAGCTCAAGAACTTCCGCGACAAATGGGTCGGGAGCACCGAGGGGAACCTGGAGAAGATCTTCCGCCTCCTGAAAGGGCTCGGCCGCTGCTTCGTCTTCATCGACGAAGCCGATCAGGCCCTCGGCAAGCGCGACGCCGGCAGCAGCGACTCCGGCCTCTCCGGCCGCATCTACGGCATGTTCGCCGAACAGATGTCGAGCCCCGCGAACCGCGGGCGGATCGTCTGGATCCTCGCCTCCAGCCGTCCGGACCTGATCGAGATCGACCTCAAGCGGCCCGGACGCCTGGACGTGAAGATCCCGATCTTCCCCACCACCACGCCGGGCGAAGGCTTCACCCTCATCCGCGCGCTGGCCAAGCGCCGCGGCATCGAGCTCGGCGACGCCGACTTCGCCGCGATCGAGCCGCTCATCCCCCGGCTCCTCACGCCCGGGGCGGCCGAGGCCATCGCGGTGAAGCTCTACCGCGCGGTGCGCACCGAGGGACTGACTCCGCTCGACGCGCTGCGCGACGTCCTCGACGGCTACCAGAACCCCGTGCCGCCGGACGTCATGGAGTTCCAGATCGCGCTCGCCGCGAGGGAGGCCAGCGACGGCGATTTCGTGCCGGAACCGTTCCGCGTCCATCGCGCGTAGAATCCGTTCATGTCGCTGATGCTGCAGGAGAAGGTCCCCACGCCTGCTCCCAAGCTCGAAGGCAGGGAAGTCCTCACCGGCCCCGATCCGTCGATCGCAAAAGTGAAGGGCGTGATGTTCGGAGGGCGCCGCCAGTTCCTCCTCAAGATCCTGGGGCAGGAAGACTTCAACGCCTTCCTCGAAAAGCTCACGCCCCGCACGCGCAACTACGTGCGCACGCCCCTCGCCTCGAGCTGGTGCGAGTTCGAGTCCCTCATCGAGCTCGATCGCGCCATCCACAACGAGCTGAAGGCGAAGTACCCCAACGTCCTCGCCCTCATCGGCGCCGCCTCCGCCGAGCTCGGGATCGGCCGCATCTACAAGTCCCTCGATTCCGAGGAGCTAGCGCAGTTCCTCGAGAACAACGCGCAGTTCCACGACCAGTACCAGAAGTTCGGCACGGTGCGCTTCGAGAAGACCACCAACGGCGCCCGCATGATCTACGCGAACTACCCCTGCTACAGCCCCGTGTTCTGCGCCAGCGCCGTCGGCTACTTCACCGAGTCCATCCTCCGCCACGGCGGCACCGACCCCCGCGTGGTCGAGACCAAGTGCCAGTGCCACGGCGACAAGACCTGCACCTTCGAAATGTCCTGGCGGTGAGCCGGAGGTAGGGATTCGGGCCCGAATCGCCTCTCCCCATCCGGAGGAAGACATGGCACTCCGGAAAAAGAAAGCTCCCAGTTCGAAGGACGTCGCGATGCGCGAGCGCATCACGACACTGGTGCTCGGCGAGGAAACGATCCTCACCACGCTCGCCGTCGGCGAGGAAGCGCCGGCCACGACCCTCATCAAGGGCGAGGAGGACCCGGGCAACGTCACGACGCTCCGCCTCGGCGAAGAGGACCCGGTGACGACGCTCGCCCTCGGCGAAGAGAATCCGACGACGAAGAAGATCGGGGAGGAAGGCAACCCGACCACGATGGCCGTCGGCGAGGAGACGCCCACCACCAAGACCGATGGCGAGGAAGGGCCGAACGTCTCGAAGCGCGGTCCCAAGTTCACCACGCTCGCCCTCGGCGAAGAAGACAGGCCGCGGGCGCTCGGCACCGGCGTAGGGCGCACGAAGAAGAAGAAAGACGAGACGCTGACGACGCTCGCCGTCGGAGAGGAAGAACCGTACGATCCGGCGGCCGAGGGAGGAGGCGGGAATCCGTTCGGACGCTTCTAGCGGGATTCTCGTCGCGGGCGGCGACGCCGATCCGAACCTCCGCTCGCTCCTCGTCCAGCTCCAGCGCGCCCGCGTGCCGCACCTGCCCCTCCTCGTGGGCGCGTCGGCTCATCCGGTCCTGCATTGGGACCTCGATACCGATGCGCTCACCGTGGACGGCCGCCCGCTCGCACCGCGCGCCCTGTTCCTCCGCCACGACGTCTTCACCAATCTCCAGGACGGCCGTCCCGACTCCGCGTCGCGTGCGTACTCCTGGTTCACCACCCTGCTGGCGTGGGCCGCGGCGCATCCGCGCGTGCGGCTGCTGAACCGGGAGCACACCGCATTCGTGCTCAAGCCGCAGCAGCTCCTCGCCGCCCGCGACGCGGGTCTGGCCATTCCGTCGACGCTCGTCTCGAACGACGCCGCGGCGCTCGACGCGCTGGCGGACGATCGCATCGTAAAGCCGGTCGCCGGCGGCGACTTCACCGTGCCCCTCGCCCCCGTCCTCGCCAAAGCGCCGCGGCGCGGCGGCGCCTTCGCGGCCCCGGCCATCGTGCAGCAACGGCTCGTCCCGCCGGAGCTGCGCGTGTACCGCATCGGCGAGCGCTTCGTCTCCTTTCACGTCATCGCCGACGCGCTCGACTACCGCACGGTCTCGAATGCACGCGTGGAGCGCGTGCGCAACGACCGCCGTCTCGTCGCCGGCCTGCGCCGGCTGACCGACGCGCTGCGCCTCGACTTCGGCGCGGCCGACTTCAAGAAGGATCCGGCCTCGGGGCGGATGCTCTTCCTGGAAGTGAACTCCTCCCCGATGTTCGCCGCGTTCGACGCGGCCTCGGACGGCGCGATCTCCCGCGCGATCGTGCGTGCTATCGTGACGCGGCCCCATGCCCGATGACGTCCAGCCACTCGACGAGCGCGCGATCGCAAAGCGCTACGGACTCCGCGAGCTCGTCTACCCCGATTTCGAGCAGATCAAGACGTTCATCGCCTTCCTCGACTCGTCCATCACGTCCGGCCGCTGCGCCGTCATCCCCAAGACCTCCACGGTCGTGCTCCTCGAATTCCTCCAGGCCACGATCAACCGCCAGCATCTGACCAAAGGCCCGCGCATGTCGCAGGAGGAGTTCGACGCGCTGCAGACGCCGTACTACGTCGCCGCGCGCATCATCGCCCGGCTCCAGCGCGCGCGCCAGGAGGACACCCGGGGGAAGGTCTACCAGACCACCTACCTCTCGCTGACCCAGTTCATCGAGCTCCTGCGCAGCCTCCTCGACCCCGGCTGCTACTGGCTCCGCCTCAAAGCCGTGCCCGAAGGGGTCATCGAAGCCATGCAGGCCCTCCGCGATTTCCTCGCCGCGTATCCCGATCAGCGGCGGAAGGGACGAGCGCTCTAGGGAGGGGACAGGGCGCAGGGCGCAGGGGACAGGAGATCGCATGTCATCCCGAGCGGGGGACGGCGTGCTACGCAGCACCTGAGAAAAGAAACTAGAGTGGAGACGGCGTAGTCGTGACGAGGCCGTCGACGATTTGGTGCCGCAGAGCCCGATCCTGAGCTTGGTCCCGGAAGACAGCGAC
>DASUSN010000163.1:0-93970 GCA_036375075.1 Thermoanaerobaculia bacterium
GGAACCATGCCGGCTGGAAGCCGGCGTAGCGGCCGGCTGGGAAGCCGGCGCTCCGCATCCCGGCGTTTCCCGGCGGTCGCCTCCATCAGTGTTGACCTCCCGGCCCTCACCTCGACGTCGCCTTTCATGGACACTGCGGCCCGCCGTAGTAGATGTAGGTGAGCTCCGGTTCCGACGTAGCGGTGACGGTATAGCACTGCGGCGTCCGCTGCTTGAGCGTGGTGGGCTTCATGGGCACGATTCCGCCGGTGGTGGGGTAATAAGAAAGCCTGGTCTGGAAGGCGGCGTAGCCGTAGCCCGCGTTTGCGTGGGCGCCGCTCCCCATCTGGCCGGCGGTGGCCAGGGTGGTGGTCTCGCCGCCAAACTCCACCTCCGTGGCGTTCTTCGACATCTGTCCGGTGCCGTAATAGCTCTGGCTGATGTAGCCGACCGCCTGCAGCGTCGTGTGTCCGAGATAGAGCCACCACGCGCCGTCGAGCGAGTCGCGCCACCAGGTGACTCGCAGGACCGATTGGTCGCCGCCCGGCTGGCTGATCGGTCCGACCGCGCCGCCGAGCGTCCAGTTCTTGTTGGTCTGCACGAACCCGGGGCATTCGAGGTCGTAACAGCCGGACGCATAGCCGTCCGGCGTCCAGAACTCGAAAAGTACCGGCGAGTCCGTGCCGTTCTTCACCGGGTAGACCATCCATCCCGCCTCGGCCGTCTGCATCTCCGCTCCGCTCCCGCCGGAGACCCAGACCTGCGAGATCGAGTCATTCGGGCCAGACGGAACAACCGGTTGCCAGATGCTCATGTCGGTCCCGGCGCCGTAGGCGTCCACCACCTGTTCCGCCGTGGCGTAGTAGTGCACGCCGTCGTCGTCATCCGTCCCGGCGACCGAATGCCGCTTCTTCTTGCGGGTCAGATACTCCTCGAGGGTGCGGAAGCGGGCCATCTGCTCGAGGGTGATCCGCCGCATCGGAATGGTCCGCGCGCCGCAGCCGACGCTGTTCGGCTGGATCGCCCTGCCGCGCGGCCCCGCGCCCTCCCCGGCCGGGCCGGAGGGGAGCGTGGGCATCCGCGGCGTCAGCAGCGGTTTTCCGCCCCGCAGCCCCGGCTGCCGCTCGATCGGGATGCAGTCGAACAGCGTTCCGGCGGAGTCCCGCACCGCGCGCGACGACGTCACTCCCTCGTACAAGGCGGCCAGATGCGCCTGCATGCGCCGCATCTCCGCGGCGTTGGCCACCGCGAATCCGTCGCGTCCCACGTACGCGTCGGGCGCCGCCGCGCGTGTGGCCGCGACGAAGCTGGTGAACGAGGCGGCGCTCCGCGTGTCCGAGGTGCGCGTCCCGGCACAGGCGGCGAGCAGCGTGGCGGCGAGCAGAAAGGGGAACGTTCGTTTCATCACTGACCCTCGATCGCGGAGTGGCCTCATTCTGGCTCAACTCCTATAGGTTCCGCCTCACAACCTGGTGCAACTTCTGCAAACGCCCGGTTGCGTCACATGCAAACAGTCGCCGGACGTGCCTTCATCGCCGTGCTGGTGCTCCTCGCTGCCAGCGCGTGTCCCTCGAATCGCCGGGCGCAGAATTCCTTCACCGGCGGACGCCATCCCGGCACCATCCCCATCGCCACCCCCGTCACCCCGGCGCTGACCGTCATCACCGACCTGCGCGCGCCGGAGTCCGTCCTGCACGACCGGGAGCGCGACGTCTACTACATCAGCAACATCCACGGCGGCATGCTCGACGTCGACGGCAACGGCTTCATCTCCCGCGTCGACCCCAGGACGATGCGTGTCGAGCTGCACTGGATCGCCGGCGGCAGGAACGGCGTCCGCCTCGACGGCCCCAAAGGCATGGCCGTCGCCGGCGACACCCTGTACGTGTCCGACATTCTCGCGGTACGCAAGTTCGACCGCCGCACCGGAGCGCCCCTCGGCGCGATCGAGCTGCCGGGGGCGTCGTTCCTCAACGACATCGCCACCGACGGCAGGAACGTCTACGTGTCGGACACCGGCATCGCCATGGGTCCCGGCCTGGAGTTCCTGGAGACGGGCACGGACGCGATCTGGAAGATCGCCGGCGGCCGCGCGGAAAAGATTGCCTCGGGACGCGAGCTCCGTCATCCGAACGGGCTCGATTTCGCCGGCGGCAAGCTGCGCGTCGTCACCTTCGGCAGCAACGAGTTGTATGAGCTCGACGGCGACCGCCGCCGGGCGATCCTGAGGTTCCCCGGCGAGCAGCTCGACGGCCTCGTGCACCTCGCCGACGGCTCGCCGGTCGTCACGAGCTGGGAGGCGGACCAGATCTTCGCGGCGAACGACGACGGGATCCGTGCGGTGCTGGCGTCGATCCCCTCGCCCGCCGACATCGGCTACGACACGAAGCGCCGCCTGCTGCTCGTCCCGCGCCCGATGAACAACCAGGTCACCATCCATTCGCTGAGTGAGTAAGGAGAAATGACGATCCTGCGGCGAAGCCTCTGTGCTCTCTGTGCGCTCTGTGGTGAATCGGTCCCCCTTCATGGCTGCCGCGCGAGGGAGACCCATCACCACAGAGACCACAGAGAGCACGGAGGCTTTTCCGCAAGATCGTTCTTGCTGGTATTGCTCCTGTTGGCGTGTGCGTGCGACACGAAGCACGACGCGCGGCAGGCTCCCGCGGCCGCGAAGGCGTCCGCCACCGGGAGAGCGGCCATCCCCGCGTTCGCGGCCGCGGACGACGGCCAGTGGACGATGGTCCAGAAGGACTACGCCAACACCCGCTTCAGCAACCTCCGCGAGATCAATCTCTCCAACGTCGACAAGCTGAAAGCGGCGACCACGTTCTCCACGGGTCTCGTGCGCGGCCATGAGGCGACGCCGCTGGTCGTCGGCGACACGATGTACCTGGTCACGCCGTTCCCGAACATGCTCTTCGCGCTCGACCTCAAGCAGCCCGGCGGCGCGACGAAGTGGGTCTACCGTCCCGATCCCGACCCCGCCGCCCAGGGCGTGGCCTGCTGCGACGTGGTGAACCGCGGCGCCGCTTACGCGAACGGCAAGGTCATCATCAACACGCTCGACAACCACACCATCGCCGTCGACGCCGCGACGGGGCAGGAGCTGTGGAACACGAAGCTGGGCGACATCAACCGCGGCGAGACCATGACCATGGCGCCGTTCGTGGTCAAGGACAAGGTGCTGGTCGGCAACAGCGGCGGCGAGCTGGGCGTGCGCGGCTGGGTCACCGCGCTGAACGTCGACACGGGCGACATCGTCTGGCGTGCGTACAGCACCGGCCCCGACGCGGACGTCCTCATCGGCCCGCGCTTCAAGCCCTTCTACCCGATGGACCAGGGCAAGGACCTCGGCGTGAAGACGTGGCCGCCCGAGGCGTGGAAGACGGGCGGGGGAACGATGTGGGGGTGGATCTCGTACGACCCGGAGACGAACCTCATCTACCACGGCACCGCGAACCCCGGCCCGTGGAACCCCGAGCAGCGCCCGGGCGACAACAAGTGGACCTCGGCGCTCTTCGCCCGCGACCCGGACACCGGCGAAGCGCGCTGGGCGTACCAGATCGTGCCGCACGACGAGTTCGACTACGACTCGATCAACGAGTCGATCCTCCTCGACCTTCCGGTCGGAGGCCGGACGCGCAAGGTGCTCGTGCGTCCGGAGCGCAACGGCTACATCTACGTCATGGACCGCCTGACGGGCGAAGTCCTCTCCGCAACGCCGTTCTCGCACGTCAACTCCTCGGCCGGCGTCGACCTGAAGTCGGGCCGTGTGATCTCCGTCGAGTCGAAGAAGCCGAAGGTCGGGAAGGTCGTGCGCAACATCTGTCCCGCGGCGCCGGGAGCGAAGGACTGGCAGCCGTCGGCCTACTCGCCGCGCACGGGGCTGCTCTACATCACGCACCAGAACCTGTGCATGGACTTCGAGGGCGTGGAGGCGAACTACATCGCCGGGACGCCCTTCGTCGGCGCGAACGTGAAGATGTACGCGGGCCCGGGCGGCCATCGCGGCGAGGTGACGGCGTGGGACATCGTCGCGCGCCGGCCGCGCTGGAAGATCAAGGAGACCTTCCCGGTCTGGAGCGGCGCGCTGGCGACGGCGGGAGACCTGGTCTTCTACGGCACGATGGACGGCTGGGCCAAGGCGGTCGACGCGCGCACGGGCCACCTGGTGTGGCAGTTCAAGCTGGGCTCGGGCGTGATCGCGCCGCCGATGACCTACCGCGGCCCGGACGGCAAGCAATACATCGCGTACCTGGCCGGCGTCGGCGGCTGGGCGGGTGCGATCGTCTCGGGCGACCTGGACCCGCGCGACGCCACCGGCGCGCTCGGCTTCGTGAACGCGATGACGGACCTGAAGAAGGCGACCACGCGGGGAGGGATGCTGTATGTCTTCGCGCTTTAGCCTGTTGCTGCTTCTGACTCTTCCGCTCTTCGCGGCGGAGCCCCTGCGCGTCTGCTCCGACCCCAACAACCTCCCCTTCTCCAACCAGCGCGAGGAGGGCTTCGAGAACCGGATCGCCCGGCTCGTCGCCCGCGACCTCGGCCGGGAGGTCACGTATTACTGGTGGGCGCAGCGTCGCGGGTTCGTGCGCAACACGCTGAACGCCGGCAAATGCGACCTGATCGTCGGCGTCCCGAGCAGCTTCGAGATGGCGGCGACGACGCGCCCGTACTACCGCTCGGGCTACGTGTTCGTCACCCGGCGCGATCGCAAGCTGGACATCGACTCGCTCGACGACCCGCGGCTGCGCAAGCTGAAGATCGGCGTGCAGATCATCGGCGACGACTACGCCAACTCCCCGCCCGCGCACGCGCTGGCCAGCCGCGGCATCGTGCGGAACGTCGTCGGTTACTCGGTCTACGGCGACTACCGGCAGGACAGCCCGCCGCGACGCATCGTGGACGCGGTCGCCAAAGGGGAAGTGGACCTCAGCGCGGTCTGGGGACCGACGGCCGGCTACTTCGCGAAGCAGAGCCGCGTGCCGCTGGCGGTGCGCACCTTCACGCCCGAGATCGACCTCCCCTTCCTCCCGTTCGTCTTCGACATCGCCATGGCCGTGCGCCGCGACGACCCGCAGTTGCGGGAGCGGCTGAACGCGATCCTCGAGAAGCGGCAGGGCGAGATCGACCGGATTTTGCGCGAGTACGGGGTGCCACTCTGGGAGGGGATGTGAGCGGACCGATTTCACCACAGAGAGCACAGAGAACACTGAGGCCTCTCTGTGCTCTCAGTGTGCTCTGTGGTGTACTCGTTCTCCTGGCCTGCCAGCGCGAGGAGCGCCGGTTCCGCGAGATGCCCTCGGCCTCGGCAAGAAGAAACACCGAACGCCTCGTCAGCCTCGTTCCCGGCCCTTACACCCCCGACGTCAAGGTCGAAAACCCGTACGGCTACAACGCGCATGCGATCTCCGAGGGGAAGCGGCTGTACACCTGGTACAACTGCGCCGGCTGCCATGCGAACGGCGGCGGCGGCATGGGGCCGCCGCTCATGGACGAGCGCTGGATCTACGGGAGCGATCCCGAGAACATCTTCGCCACGATCGTCGAGGGGCGTCCCAACGGCATGCCCTCCTTCCGCGGCAAGATCCCCGAGCAGCAGGTCTGGCAACTCGTCGCCTACGTCCAGTCCCTCAGCGGCAACGTCCCCAAAGACGCCGCCGGCGGGCGTCAGGACAACATGCAGGTCCGCAAGCAGGAGCAGGCCCTCCCCGACCTCGAGCCCGAGAAGGAGGCGGCCCCGAATCCATGAGCGGGATCCAGTCCGCCCTCCACCCGGCAGGCGTGCAGGCCGAGCACATCGCGCGGCTCTGGGACGTCTTTCTGTGGGTCTCGGTCGTCGTCTACGTCGTCGTCCTGGCCTTCCTCGCCGCGGCGCTCCTGCGCAGGCGGCCGGAGATCGTGCCCAACGCCGTCGACCCGCGCGTGCGCTCGGCCGTCTCCATCGCCGCCAGCATCACCGTCCTCACCCTCCTCGGCCTCATCACCGCGAGCGTCTTCACCAGCCGCAGCATCGCCAGCGTCCCGGAGGCCGCGCTGCAGGTCGGCGTCTACGGCCGGCAGTGGTGGTGGCAGGTCGAGTACGACGACCGCGACAAGAGCAAGCGCTTCAGCACCGCGAACGAGCTCACCATCCCCGTCGGCGTTCCGGTCACGCTGCACCTGCAGTCCAGCGACGTGATCCACAGCTTCTGGGTCCCGAACCTTCACGGCAAGCGCGATCTCATCCCCGGCAAGCGCACCACGCTCACCATCCGCGCGGACAAGCCGGGCGTCTACCGCGGCCAGTGCGCGGAGTTCTGCGGCTACCAGCACGCGAAGATGGCCCTCTGGGTCAACGCCGTTCCCGCGGTCGAATACGCGCAGTGGGTGGAGTCGTCGCGGCGCCCGTCGAAGGTGCCGTCGACGCCGCAGGAGCGCAAAGGCCAGCAGATCTTCATGAGCTCCCCCTGCCCGCTCTGCCACACCATCCAGGGCACCGACGCGAACGGCAAGACCGCACCCGACCTCACCCACTTCGCGTCGCGGCGCTCGATCGCCGCCGGCACGCTGCCCAACCGGCGCGGCTTCCTGGCCGGCTGGATCCTCGATTCGCAGCATGTGAAGCCCGGCAACTTCATGCCGCCGATGGTGCTCGAGCAGGGTGAAGTCGAGCCGCTGGTCACGTACCTGGAGAGTCTGCGATGAGCGTCGAGCACCTGCCCTACGCGCTCCCCGGGGACGACGCGCTGCACGCGCAGCTCGAGAAGACCTGGTCGCCGGCGAAGGGGCCCTTCCGCTGGTTCATGCAGATCGACCACCACATCCTCGGCAAGCGCTTCATCATCACCGCGTTCGTCTGGTTCGCCCTGGGCGGCATCCTCGCGGCGCTGATGCGCTTCCAGCTCGCGCGGCCGGAGAACACGCTCCTCTCCAACGACCAGTACAACCAGATCTTCACGCTGCACGGCGTGACGATGATGTTCCTCTTCGCCGTGCCGGTAATGGAAGCGGTGGCGATCTACATGATCCCGCTGATGACCGGCACGCGCGCGCTGGCCTTCCCGCGCCTGACCGCCTACTCGTACTACATGTTCCTGTTCGGCGGGATCATGATCTACGTCGCGTTCTTCCTGAACATGGCGCCGGACACCGGCTGGTTCACGTACCCCCCGCTGGCGTCGCCGGAGTTCGCGCCCGGAAAGCGCGTCGACGTCTGGGCGCAGCTCGTCAACTTCACCGAGATCTCCGCGATCGCGGTCGCCCTCGAAGTAATCGTGGCCGTCCTCAAGCAGCGCGCGCCGGGCATGTCCATCAACCGCCTGCCGCTGTACGTCTGGTCGATGCTCGTGACGTCGTTCATGATCGTCTTCGCCATGCCGGCCGTGATGCTGGCCAGCTCGTACCTCGCCCTCGACCGCCTCGTCGGCACGCACCTCTTCAACCCCGTCGAAGGCGGCGATCCACTGCTCTGGCAGCACCTGTTCTGGTTCTTCGGACACCCCGAGGTGTACATCATCTTCCTGCCGGCGCTGGGGATGATCTCGTCGATCATCACCGCCTTCTGCCGCCGCCAGGTCTTCGGCTACACCGCGATGGTGCTCTCCCAGGTCGCGACGGGGTTCATCGGCTTCGGGCTGTGGGTGCACCACATGTTCGCGACCGGGCTGCCGCAATCGGGCGAGAGCTTCTTCACCGCGGCCAGCATGATGATCGCCATCCCCACGGGGGTGCAGATCTTCTGCTGGATCGCCACGATCTGGATGGGCAGGCCGGTCTACAAGCCGCCCCTGGTGTTCGTCCTCGGCTTCTTCGCGATCTTCATCGCGGGTGGCCTGTCCGGCGTGATGCTCGCGTCGGTGCCGATCGACCTGCAGGTACACGACACGATGTTCGTCGTCGCGCACCTGCACTACGTCCTGATCGGCGGCGCGGTCTTCCCGCTCCTCGGCGCGCTGTATTACTGGTATCCGAAGTTCACCGGCCGCCTGATGAACGACAAGCTCGGGCATCTCAGCTTCTGGCTGGCGTTCATCGGCTTCAACCTCACGTTCTTCCCGCTGCACAAGCTGGGGCTCATCGGGATGCCGCGGCGCGTCTATACGTACCTGGAGGACACGGGCTGGGGCCCGCTGAACCTCATGGCCAGCATCGGCGTGGTGATCCTCGGCCTGGGCATGCTCGCCTACTTCGTCAACGCGCTCGTCAGCGCGAAGAAGGGCGCGGTGGCGACGGCGGATCCGTGGAACGGCGGGACGCTGGAGTGGGCCACGCTGTCGCCTCCCGCACACTACAACTTCGTACACATGCCGGTCGTCTCCGGACACGAGCCGCTGTGGCACGCCCCCGAGCACGCGCCGGTCGTCACCGGCCTGTCCACGACGGCGAAGGAAGTGCTGGTCACGCGCACGTTCGACGCGGAGCCCGATCATCGCTACGTCTATCCCGCGCCGACGCCGTGGCCCTTTCTCGCGGCGGTGGCCACGGGCGGGATGTTCGTCGCGCTGCTCTTCTCGCCGTGGGCGCTGGTGATCGGACTGCCCATCGCCTCGGCCTGCGTCATCGCCTGGTTCTGGCCGTCGTCACCGCAGAAGGAAGGCAAAGTGCCGAAGGAAGACGCGTCCCCCGGCATCGTCCGCAAGAGCGAGGCTCCCGCGTGATCCAGCGCCAGGTCATCGACGTCTCCGCGCTGCCGGACCACGCCTTCGGCAGCCGCAGCATCATGTGGTGGGCCACGATGGGCATCATCGCCATCGAGGCGACCGTCTTCGCCGTGGCCATCGCCAGCTACTTCTACCTGCAGGGCAACGAGGCCACCTGGCCACCCGCGAACACCGCCCTGCCGGGGATCTTCTGGCCGACGGTGAACGTCGCCATCCTGCTGGCCAGCCTGTTCCCCAACCAGCAGATGAAGAAGGCGGCCGAGGGGATGGAGGTCCGGAAGCTGCGGGTGTGGATGGCGATCGCGAACCTGTTCGCGCTCGCGTTCATCGTGGTGCGGGTCTTCGAGTACCGGCACCTGAACGTGAGCTGGGACAGCAACGCGTACGGCTCCATCACGTGGACGCTGCTTTCGCTGCACACCGTGCATCTGGTCACCGACTTCGTCGACACGGTCGTGCTCATGGTGCTGATGTTCACGGCCCGCGCGGCGCGCGACCCGCGCCGCTTCGTGGACGTCGCCGAGAACAGCTTTTACTGGTACTTCGTCGTGCTGTCGTGGATCCCGATCTATGCGGTCCTCTACTGGGCGCCGCGCTTACTGTGATGCTGAAATCGCTCAAGACCGACTTCCGCAGTCAGGACAAGTGGCTGACGTTCACGGCCTTCCTCGGCCCCGTCGCCGCGCTGACGAACCTGACCGTGATGTACACGCTCGTGCCCGAGGCGTGCGTGCGCGGGTCGAAGATGCTGCTGCATGTGAGCGCCGCGGTGTTCTTCGCGGCCTGCCTCGCCGGCGCGCTCCTGGCCCGCCGGATCGGCAGCAACTTCACCCCGGATGGTCCCGTTCCCGACCGCATGGTCGAGCGCACCCGCTGGCTGGCCCTGGCCGGCGTGATCCTGTGCCTTTTCTCTGCGCTGGTGATCGTGGCCATGGAGATCCCGAACGTGATCCTCAGGAGCTGCGACTGATGCGCATCTCCGTCCCCCTCTGTGCTCTCTGTGTCTCTGTGGTGATCGTCTCCCCGCTGCACGCGCACGAAGGCGAGGTCCACGCGCCCGACGCCTGGTCCATCGCCACGGCGATCTCCCTCGTCCTCATCGCGTGCCTCTACGCCATCGGCATCAGGCCGCTCTGGCGCAAAGCCATCCGCCCCTGGCAGGCGACCGCCTTCGCCCTCGGCTGGGCCAGTGCGGCCGCCGCCCTGCTCTCGCCGCTCGACCGCTGGAGCGACGTCCTCTTCTCCGCGCACATGGCGCAGCACGAGATCCTGATGCTGGTCAGCGCGCCGCTGATGGTCGCCGGCCGTCCGTACCTCGCGGCGCTGCACGTGCTGCCGCCGCTGGCGCGCTTTGCACGGGCCGGGGAGCTCGTCACCGGCCCGGTGACGGTGCTGGTGCTGCACGCCGTCGTGCTGTGGGTCTGGCACATTCCGGCGCTCTTCGAAGCGGCGCTGCACGACGAGACCATCCACGTCATCCAGCACCTCGGCTTCTTCCTCACCGCCGCGCTGTTCTGGTTCGCGCTGCTGCACGGCCGGTACGGCCGGCTGGGCTACGGCGTGGGGGTCTTCTACGTCTTCCTCACCGCGATGCACACGGAGATCCTCGGCGCGCTGCTGACCTTCGCGTCGCGTGTCTGGTATCCCACGCACGCCGCACGCACCGCGGCGGCGGGAGGGAACGCCGTGGACGACCAGCAGCTCGCCGGTGTCCTGATGTGGATCCCGTTCGGCGTGGTCTTCGTCTTCATCGGCCTGGCGCTGTTCGCGGCGTGGCTCGGGGAAGCCGAGCGGCGGGTGGCGTTCACGTCCGCCGGGAGGATCGCGCGGCGATGAGAGCCGTCGCCATCCTGCTGCTGCTGGCGGCGTGTCATCCGCAGGACGACCACACCGCGCGCCAGCTCACCGGAGGCGAGCCGGCGCGCGGCCGCGAGCTGATTCACGCCTATGGCTGCGGCGCGTGCCATACCGTGCCGGGCGTGCGCGGCGCGACGGGGCTGGTCGGGCCGCCTCTCGGCGAGATCGCCGACCGGATGTATCTCGCCGGCCAGCTCCCGAATACGCCGGAGAACATGAAGCGCTGGATCCGCGAGCCGCAATCGGTCGAAGCCGGCACGGCCATGCCGAACATGAACGTCTCGGAAGGCGACGCGCGCCACATGGCCGCGTACCTCTACACGCTGCGCGCACAATGAAGACGATCGCCGTTCTCGCCGCGCTCCTGCTCGCCGCCTGTACCCCGGAGGCCAGGCAGCACGCGCATCCGCGCCCCGTGCAGCGTCCTCCGATGCCCGTCCTGCACCCGCAGGACCGCGACTTCCTGGAGCGCGCGTCGCAGGGCAGCAACGCGGAGGTCGCGATGGGAGGACTGGCCGCGAACCGGGCCATCCGTCCGGAGGTGCGCGCCCTCGGCGGACGGATGCTGAACGACCACGGCGCGATCAACCGCGGACTCGCGGCGATCGCGGGCAAGCACCGCATCATCCTTCCCACCGGCCTCGGCGACCACCAGGCCAGCTACGACCGCCTGGTCGACCTCCACCGCGACCACTTCGACCGCGAATTCGTGCAGGTGATGGTCGAGGACCATGACATGGCGGTTCTGTTGTTCCAGGGCGAGGCGTCCGGAGGGGTCGATCCCGAGATCCGCGCGTTCGCCGCACGCACCCTCCCCCTCATCCGGGCCCACCTGCAGCATGCGAAGGCGCTGAAAGCGCCGCTGCCCTCGGTGGGGCCGCAGACGGGCGAAACGCGTTGAAACGCGCTTCGTGGCGATCGCTACGAGAGCGCGGCCGTCACGCCACCACGCGGTTCCGGCCCGAGCGCTTCGCCTCGTACAGCCGTGCGTCCGCGACTGCCAGGAGCGCCGCCTGCGTCTCCTCGGGCGACGGCACCGCCGACGCCACGCCCACGCTGATCGTCACGAGCCCCGAGGGGGAGCCTTCGTGCGGTAACGAGAGCCCTTCGATCGACGCCCGCATCGACTCCGCGAGTCGGGCGGCGGCGTCGAGCGGCGCGCACGCCATCACCACGAACTCCTCCCCCCCGTACCGCGCCACCAAGTGGCCGTTCGCGCGGCTCCGGAGCTGGTCCGCCACGCGGCGCAGCACCTCGTCGCCGCGCTGGTGTCCGTACCGGTCGTTGTACGCCTTGAACGCGTCCACGTCGATCATCAGCGCCGCCACCGGCGTCCGTTCCCGCGACGCCCGCTGCCACTCCGCGTGCAGCACCTCTTCGAACTTCCGGCGGTTGGCCACGCCCGTCAGCGCGTCACGCAACGACGCCTCCTGCACCACGCCATACAGCCGCGCGTGATCCAGCGCGATCGCCGCGTGCTGCGCGAAGGACTGCATCGCCCGCGCGTCCGCGTCCGTGTACGCCCGCCGCCGGGTCGACTCGATGCTCAGGGCGCCGATGGTCTGGTCGCGCACGATCAGCGGAACGCCCAGCACCGACTTCACCTCGGGCATCTCCTCGCTGCCGTGCCACAGGTCCCGCGCGGCCGCGACCGACAGCAGCACCGGCGAGGAGCTCTGCGCCAGCCGCGCGTTGTACGGATGCGTCTTCAACGGGCGCAGGCGACCTACCTCCGACTCCGGCAGGTTCCACGCCGCCAGCACGCGCATCGCGTCGCCTTCGATGAGCTGTACCGTCCCCGAGTCGAACTCGATGATCTGCGCGAGCTGGCGCAGGATCTCGTCCAGCACCTTCTGCTGGTCCAGGCTCTCCGCCATCGCCCCGGCGATCTTGTGCAGCCGCTCCGCGAGCTCGCGCGAGCGTTTCTCCTCCACGTACAGGCGCGCGTTCGTCACCGGACCGGCGATCTGTCCCGCGATCGTCTCCGCCAGCTCGCGGTCCTCCGGCGTGAACGGCCCGCGCAGGCGCCTGCCGGCCCGCACGACCATCGCCCCGATGGTGTCGCCGTACGAGCGCAACGGCGCGACGATGGTCCGCTCGTCCGCCACTTCCTCGCACGAGCCGAGGACGATCTCCCCTCCCGCCGCGTTGAACAGCGCCACCACCTCGGACGTGATCTCGTCCAGCATCTGCTGGACGTCGAGCGTCCCCGCGGCGGTGCGCGTCACCCGGTTCAGCGACGCCAGCTCCGCCACGCGCATCTCCGAGTCGCGCTTCGCGTCGCGCAGCGCGCGGATCATGCGGGAGCGGTAGCGCTCCTCGATCACGCCCAGGCCGATGCAGTAGAACGCGACGCCGCCGATCATCGCGATCTTCACCGTCGCCACCGGCCAGACGATCGGCGTGCCGAGGCGCTGCGCGTACAGCAGCATCGCCGCATACGCCGCGGCGGCGCTAAATGCGACGACCACCGCCCGCCGGCCGTTCAGGTATGACTGGCTGACGATGGGGAGAAGAATGAGCGGGAACAGCCAGCTCGCGTCCGCACCCGTCAGGTAGATCGCCGCGGCGATCACGAACGGATCGAGCAGCGTGATCGCGTACGCCAGCCGCGCCTGATGGTCCTCGAGCGGCCGCGAGTAGTGGAGGTGCAGCGCCAGCCACGTCGCCGCGGAGTACATCGCGCCGAGGAGCCCGAACTGCGTGACGGCGCGGACGTCCACGCGGCCGTCCAGCGCCGACGTGTACAGCGCCACCAGCAGCGTCAGCAGCGTGTACGCCGACACGCGCATCAGCGGGATCTGCACGGCGTGCAGCCGGTAGAGCCGTGTCATGCGCGGATCGGCTTCCCGCGGCGCGGCCTGGGCGGTGCTCTGGTCGATCGTGGACGTGCCGGTGATTTTACGCTGGTAGAGTATGCGGCGCATGAAGCGAATCGCTTTCTCGCTCCTTCTCCTGCTGGCCCTCGCCTGCAACCGCGACGAAAAGGCGAAGTCGATGGCCACACCTGCCCCCGCGGTCCCGATCGGCAACGCCGCGAACGGCAAGGCGCTGGCCGCGCAGTACGGGTGCAACGTCTGCCACGCCGTGCCCGGCGTGGAGGGGCCGCAGGGGTCGCTGGGGCCGTCGCTCGCCGGTGTGGGATCGCGTCCGGCGATCAGCTTCGGCAAGGTCCAGAACACGCCCGAGAACCTCGTGAAGTACATCCAGGATCCCCCGGCCATGAACCCGCAGAGCAGCATGCCGCCCATCGGACTGACGGACGCGGACGCGAAGGACATCGCGGCCTACCTGCTCACCCTCAAGTGACCCTCGGCCTCGTTCTCGCGGCGCTCCTTTACGTCTCCAACGAGCGCGCCGGCAGCGTTCAGATCGTCGACACGGCCACCGACCGCGTCGTCGCGTCGAGCCGCATGGGCGACCGCCCGCGGGGCCTGGCCCTCTCGCCCGACGGGAAGCGGCTGTACGTCGCGGTGAGCTGGTGGCGGGACGGAAAGCGTCCGCGGACGGGCGCGGAGCGCATCGCCGCCCTCGATGCGCGCACGCTGAAACCGCTGCGCGACTACCAGGCCGGGACCGACCCGGAGTGCGTCGCCGTCTCGGTCGACGGTCAACGTCTTTACCTTTCCAACGAAGACGCCGGCACCGATTCGATCGTCGACGCCGGCGGCGGGAAGACCCGCGCGACGCTGGTCGTCGGCACCGAGCCCGAGGGAGTGACGGCCAGTCCGGACGGCAAATGGGTCTACGTCACCGCGGAGACGAGCAACGTTGTCACCGTCATCGACGCGAAAAAGGAGGAGGTCGCGGCCAACATCCTCGTCGATGCCCGTCCGCGCGTGACGATCTTCACCCGGGACGGCACCCGCGCCTGGGTGAGCGCGGAGCTCGGCGGGAGCGTGGCGCTGATCGACACGAAGCGCCACCGCATCCTCAAACGCGTCCGTCTCGGCGCCACGGCCAAGCCGGTGGGCATGGTCCTCTCGCCCGACGAAAAGCGGCTCTACGTGGCGACGGGACGCGGCAACGGCGTCGCGATCGTCGACACCGTCGCGATGAAGGCGATCGCTCACATCCCCACCGGCGAGCGCGTGTGGGGCATCGCCCTCACCCCCGACGGACGCAAGCTCTACGCGGCGAACAGTTTGTCCAACACGATCTCGGTGATCGACACCGCGACCAAGAAGATCGTCAAGACCGTCCCCACCGAGGACGGTCCGTGGGCGCTGGCACTTAAGTAGGCATGACTTACGCACCGTTGAGTGCGTCATGAGCTTCACCATACAGAAGTCGTTGGGGAACTCCCTCTTCCGTTTTGCCGTAACCAGGCGCCGGGAGCTGCGATCGATCGATCACAACACGGAGATGAGCACCGGCCCGTCCGGGGAGTTCATCCGCCACCGGCCGGAGATTTTCTACTCGGCCGACCTGCGCCAGATCCACGTGCCGGAAGTCCCTCCGCCGCGGACGCTGTCGGCGACGCCGTTCACCGCGTCGCTGCTGGAGGGCAACCGCCGTCTCGTCAACCTCGGTCTGATGGGCTTCGGCGCTCTGCTCCTGCTCCTGGGGTTCGCCACGCTGGCGAGCAAGGGAAGCGCGGGCTGGGTCTGGATCATCCTGGGCCTGATCCTCATCGGCATCCCGCTGGTCACGACCGCCTTGAAGCGGCGCGTGGTCATCCAGTCGGAAATGCGCAAGCACAAGGAGCGTGAAGAGCGCGACGCGCGCAATCGCGAGCTCCTGGCGGCCTACACCACCTCCCTCGAGCGGCTGCGCGAGGACCCGAGCGACACCACGCTGGCGCAGGTGCTCGCCGAGAACGAGAAGCTGGACCTCCCCTACGCCGTCTGGGCGGACACCGCCATCGGCACCGTGCTGTACGTCGGCTTCTCGACGCTGGCGAAAGTCGGGCCCGAGCGGGCGGCGGAAGTCGCGGCGCTGATGGACCGTTCCAGCGACGCCGCGGGCCTCATCGCCGAGGATGCGCGGGCGGTGAAGCAGGCGCTGTATTCGACGATCCTCTGGCATTTCCTCGCCGACGACCGCCTCGGCGCCGAGCAGCTCAAGATCGTTCGCGCGGTGCAGGAGGGCTTCGGCATCAAGCCCGAGGAAGTCCCCATCGACACCTCCTCGGAATCGCAGTTCGAGCGCCTGCGCGGCGTCGACCACCGCAACGCGCCGCGGTGCGACTCCACCGTGCCCCTGAACCTGAACGAGTGGTGCATGCACTCGACCCCGATCCGCCTCCGCGACGGCACGGAGACGACGGCTTACGTGACCAACAAGCGCTTCATCGTGGAAGGCGCCAAGCAGCTCGACGTCCCGGTGCCCAAGATCGACGACATCAACGTCGATGCGGACGTGCACTTCGTCACGCTGCGGGCCTCCGACCTGAAGCGGGCGCTCGAGTTCACGGCCACCGAGCCGATCTACCTGGCCGCCATGCTCGACCTCGCCACCCGCCTCGACGACCGCCCCAAGAGCTTCGCGTAATGTAGGGCGCGGCTTCAGCCCGCCTCCCCCGTCGGGAGGGCGGGCTGAAGCCCTTTGGCGTGACCATCGGCCTCCTCGCCCGTCCTAGGAATGCGCGCCCCGCCGTGCTCGATTACGTTCCCTGCTAAGGAGGCTCACGTTTGAAGATCCGCACCATCACTACCGCCCTCGCCCTCTCGGTCACCGCAGCCCTGATGGCGGACGAGACGGCGCAGCCGGCGAAAGAGAAGCCGGTCGTCGACCGCTCGTCGAAGGCCGTCAGCGGCGAAGTCCTGTTCGCGCGCTACGACAAGAACAAGGACGGCAAGGTCACCCCCGAGGAGTTCCGGGGCGGCAAGACGCTCTTCGAGGCGTATGACGCCGACAAGGACGGCACCCTCACCCTCGACGAAGTGAAGGCCGCGAAGTCGGCCTCGGCCGGTCCGAACTTCCGCGAGCTCGATACCGACAAGGACGGCTTCGTCACCCGCCGCGAGTGGCAGGGGACGCAGGAAGAGTTCGACGCCGTCGACCTCGACCACGACGGCGTCTGGTCCAAGCTCGACCGCGCCCTCGAGAAGCGTCACACCCAGGCCAAGGGCGAGATCCAGATGTTCGACAGCGACAAGGACGGCGTCATCTCGGCCGACGAGTGGACCGCCGGGGGCCGCGACGCCGGCTCGTTCCGCGTCCGCGACCTCAACCGCAACGGCTCGCTCGACCTCCAGGAACTGGCGACGCCGGTCGCCAAGAAGTAAGCGTTCGAGCCGACGATTTCGACAGGGCGGGCTCAGGCCCGCCCTTTTTGCGTGTGGGAGCGCCGGCCGCTACGCGACTTCCTACCGCACGAACGACGACTGCTGGAGCCAGGTGCGGTCCGGGTAGTACGCGAAGATCGGGCTGCCGCCGCGGAGGGTGTCGATCATCTTCCGCGCGACTTCCTTGCGCACCGCCGGGCAGCCCCAGCTCCGGCCGAGACGGCCGAGGGCGCGGGCGGCCGCGCGGCTGACGTACGGCGCGCCGTGCATCACGATCGCGCGCTCCCACGCCATGTCGTTCACCCCTTCCTCCAGACCCTTCAGCCGCAGCGAATAGCCGTTGCTGCCGATGTAGGTGTCCGCGGTGACGAAGAGGCCGAGGCTCGTGGCCAGGCTGCCGGGGGAGTTCGAGAAGAAGTTGGCGAGGTTGCCGCCGCTGTTCTTGCCGTGCGCGACCAGCTCACGGAACAGGATCTTCTTGGTGGCGAGGTCGAAGACGAAGAGGCGGGGCTGCGTGGAGGGAAGCGAGTAGTCGATGACGGTGAGCAGGTTCTTGCGCTTGACCAGCCCCTGTTCGGCCGCGCAGTCCGTCGCCCGCAGCGCCATCCGCAACACCTCGGCCTTGAGGCCGGGGGCCTGCCGGAGGAGCTGGGAGGCCAGGGATTCCGAGGGTTTGGCGGCGCACGGGGCTTCTTTGGCGGCCACCTGCGGCGCGCTCAGCAACAACATGCCTGCACTCATGGCGAGGAACAATCGCTTCATGGGGCTTCCTAGACCGGGATTCCGCCGGGTGGACGCCCGGCGTTGGGGGCATGATAGGGCAAAAATGGGGAAAATAGGACGAATAGGACCTAGAGGACGGATAGGACAAGCACAGTCCTATTCGTCCTATTCGTCCTATTTGTCTTATTTTTCAGCTACTTGCGCTGCAGCTCGTCCAGCGCGGCGAGCACTTCCCCGCTGTGCTCCATCGGCTTGACCGGCGAGAAGACGCGCACCAGCTTCCCCTGCGGGTCGATGAGGAACGTGTTGCGCGCGGAGAGCGTCGCGCCCTTGTACTCCATCACCGAGTTATAGGCCTTGGAGACCTTGGCCTCCGGGTCGGACAGCAGGCGGAAGGCGAGCTTCTCCTTCGTGCAGAACTCCTTGTGCGACTCGGCCGAGTCGACGCTCACGCCCACGACGGCCGCGTTCCGGGCCTCGTACTTGGCGAGATCGCGCTGGAAGTTCTGCGCCTGGATCGTGCAGCCGCTGGTGAAGTCCTTCGGGTAGAAGTACAGCACCACCCACTTCCCGCGGAAGTCCCCGAGCGACGTATCCGTCCCCTGATCGCTGGTCAGTTTGAAATCGGGAGCGGGAGCGTTGACCGCGGGAAACTCCGCGGCAACGGCAGCCGAGGCGACGAGGAGGACGAGCGCGAGCGGGAGGAGCTTCTTCATGATCGGGTGAGAATACACCCGTTACGCAGAGACGCGGTTCCGCCCCTCGCGCTTGGAGCGGTACAGCAGCTCGTCCGCGCGCAGCAGCAGGAACTCCGGCTGCTCGATGGGACTGGTCGCGGTACAGACGCCGAACGAGGACGTCAGGTGGATCGCCTGGCCGTCGTACTCGAACCGGCGGTCCTCGAACATGGCCCGCAGCTTCTCCGCCGCCTCGACCGCGCGCTGGAGCGACGTGTCGGGCATGACGATCGCGAACTCCTCGCCGCCCATGCGCGCGAAGAGATCGCCCTCGCGGACGAACGACTCCGCGATCAGCGCGGAGCTCGCGCGCAGCACGTGGTCGCCCGCGGCGTGGCCGTACTGGTCGTTCACCTGTTTGAAGTTGTCGAAGTCGAACGCGACGATGCTCACCGGCCGCGCGTCGCTGGCCGTGTCGATGGCGAAACCCAGGCGGGCGATGAGGTACGACTTGTTCATCGCGCCGGTGAGCTGGTCGGTGGTCCCCCGCGCGTGCATCGCCTCGGTGAACTCGACCTCCAGCAGAGAGTCGACGTAACGGAAGATGCAGTTCCCGAGCTTGAGCAGGTTCCCCTGCGCGAGCGGCACCGGCGTCCGGATGCGCAGCCCGTTGAGGAGCGTGCCGTTCGTGCTCGCGAGGTCGTTGATGGTGACGGTATCGCGCACGCGGATGATCTCCGCGTGCATGCCGCTCACGGCGCGCTCGCGCACGCGGATGTCGCATTCGGGCCGGCGCCCGATGACCTGCCTGCCGGGACGCAGACGGAAGACCTGCCCGGGAAGGTCGCCCTCGAGCATGATCAGCGCGGGCTCGTGCTGGTGCGCGCGCTCGACCGCATCGAGAGGGTCCCCGGCCTCCAGGCGCACCTCGGTCGTCTTCCGCAGGATGGCCTTCTCGTCCGGGTTGTGCCGAATGGCGTTTCTCAGGCGCTCGAGCATGACTCGTGTAGGCAACAGTTTAATACGGACCGCACGTGACGGGCCTCACATCGCCCGCCTCGGCTACCATCACCGCCGATTGAGCCTTTCCCGCCGCGCTTTCCTGGCCTCGCTCCCGCTGGCGGCGTGCACGCCGCGGCGGGAGCGCGCGCTCACGGACCCGAAAATCGCTGCTCGCTACAATAACTTCTACGAATTCACGCCGGAGAAGGACGTGTGGCGTCACGTGGGCGCGTTCGGCACCGATCCGTGGTCGGTCGAGGTGGCGGGACTGGCCGGGAAGCCGCGCGTGTGGACGCTCGAAGAGCTGCTGCGTTTCCCGCACGAGGAGCGCGTCTACCGGCACCGCTGCGTCGAGGCGTGGTCGATGGTCGTGCCGTGGAGCGGCTTCCCGCTCGCACGGCTGCTGCGTGCGGCCGAGCCGAAGCACGCCGCGCGGTACGTCCGCTTCGTCAGCTTCAGCGATCCCGCGCAGATGCCGCATGTGGCCGCGCAGCCGTGGCAGAAGTGGCCGTACACGGAAGGGCTGCGGCTGGACGAGGCGATGCACGACCTCACCCTCCTCGTCACCGGCATCTACGGTCACGCGCTGCCGGCGCAGCACGGCGCGCCGGTGCGCATCGTCGTGCCGTGGAAGTACGGCTACAAGTCGCCGAAGTCGGTGGTGCGGATCGAGCTCACCGCGGAGCAGCCGCGCACCTTCTGGAACGACCTCGCTCCCGTGGAGTATCCGTTCGAATCGAACGTCGATCCCGCAACGCCCCACCCGCGCTGGTCGCAGCTCACCGAGCGCCTGATCGGCACAGCGGACGTGCGGCGGACCCTCCCCTTCAACGGGTATGGGGAGCTGGTCCGCAGTTTGTATGTCTGAAAATCGGGTTTCCGACGTAGACTGAATTTCTCATTCGCCAACAGGGAGGCAGGGATGGCTGGAGTGGTTCTCCGCTCGCGCAGTGGAAACGTCTTGCTTGCAGTCCTGGGTGCCGCCTACACGGTCGGCGCCATCGTGGTGTTCGTGATGCTGGCCATGGCTGTCTGGAACGCCATTTCGATGACCAGCCTGGCGATGATGGCCGCGCTCGCCGCCGCCGCGGCCTGCGGCATCTGGTTCCTGAAATCCGCGCTCCAGAACCTCGGCATCCGCATCGCCGGAGGACTGCCGCGAGGCTTGCCTCACCTCACGCACCGCTCCTCGGGCTCGCACTGACACCGCGGAGCGCCGGCTTCCAGCCGGCCGCTCCGCGTCAACCCGCTTCGAGCTGATCGAAGCGCTTCTGGAGCTCGGCGGTGACGTCGCCTCGGCGGCTGTTGCCGATCACGCGGCCGTCGATCTCGGACACCGGCATCACACCCTGGGTGGTGCTGGTGATGAAGGCCTCATCCAGATCGAACAGCTCCGCCTCGCGCAGCGGGCGCTCGTCGACGCGGATCTTCGCGCCGAGCGCCAGGCTGATGACGCGGTCGCGCACCACTCCGGGGAGGATGTGCTCGTCGAGCGGGTGGGTCACGATGCCGCCGTTGCGCACGGCGAAAAAGCTCGAGCTCGCGCCCTCGCGCACGAAGCCCTCCGCCAGCAGCACGGCCTCGTCCGCGCCCGCGCGCTGCGCTTCCTTCTTCGCCAGCGCGTTGCCGAGGAGGTTGACGGACTTCACGTTGCACAGGTGCCAGCGGCGGTCCGCGGTGGTGATGACCTTGATCCCCCGCTCCTTCTTGGCCGCGTCGGGGAAGCGGAACGCGCGCGAGTAGGCCACGATCGTCGGCTCGCTCCGGTCCGGCCAGAAGTGGGCGCGCTCGGACTCGCCGCGGGAGATCTGGATGTAGACGATGCCGGCGTCGAACGCCGTCCGGGCCAGCAGCTCGTGCATCGCCCGGGTGAACTCCGCCTCCGGCCACGTGTTGCGGATCTCGAGGTCGTGCAGACCGCGCTGGAGGCGGCGATAGTGCTCCGCGAGGAAGAGCGGCCGCTTGCGGAGGAACTTGAAGACCTCGTACAACGCGTCGCCGAACTGGAAGCCGCGGTCTTCCACGCCCAGCACGCGCTCGTCCGTGGTCGTGAAGCGGCCGTTGAAGTAGAGGACGTCGGGCATCTCAGACCTCCACCGCGCGCACGATGACGACCGTGCGGTCGTCCTGATCTTCCCTCCCCCACTTCGCCACGCGCGACAGCACTTCCTGACCGATCTCCTGCGCCGTCTTCGCGCGATTGGCCTTGACCAGCTTGATCAGGCGGTCGATGCCGAACTCGCGCTCCTGGCCGTCCGTGGCCTCGACGATGCCGTCGGTGTACATGCAGAGCAGGTCACCCGGCTCGAGCTTCACGAAGCCGCGGGTGTACGTCGCGTCCGGCGTGGGTCCGAGGACCGGGCCGCCGTTGCGGAGGAACTCGACCTTGCCGTCGCGCAGGACGAACGGCGCGTTGTGGCCGGCGTTGCAGTAGATCAGGATCCCGCCCGTCTCCAGCTCGCCGTAGAAGAGCGAGACGAACTTCGTCGTCAGGCGCCCGCGGTGGATGATGTGGTTCAGCTTCTCCAGCGTGCGGATGATCTTGAAGTCGCGGTCCGTGGCCATGCGCAGGCCCATGTAGACGTCGCGGACGATCAGCGCCGCGGGCAGCCCGTGGCCGGAGCCGTCGGCGATGGCGAGGCCGAGGATGTTGTCGGAGACCGGGATGAAGTCGTAGAAGTCGCCGCTGACGATCTCCGCCGGCACCGTCCGGCCCCAGATGTCATAGCCGGCGTACTGCGGGATGCGCTGCGGGAGGATGGACTGCTGGATGCGCTGCGCCTCGACGATCAGCGACTCGTACCATTGCGTGCGGATCCGCTGGTTGATGGCGTAGCGGATCAGGTTCAGCGAGAAGAGGATGTCCTCGCGGCCCAGCGCCGGCGAGACGTTGAAGGACATGATGTAGTCCTCGTCTCCCACGGCAATGGCGCAGAACCGCTGTGCGCCGAGCTTCCCTTCGAGCACGGGATCGAATCCCGGATCGGTCGGGTCCATGACCACGATGCCGTTCTCGAGCACGAGCTCGATGGGCTTGTAGTCCTTCGGCACCTCGATGTGCAGCACGCCCGCGTGCTGCTCGCCGAACCGCCCGACCAGCTCGTACGCGTCGTCCCGCGCCTCGTACACGCGCCCGCCGGTGATGCCCAGCTCGTCGCGGAAGTTCGTGGCGATCGTGTCGCCGATCTGCGCCACGGTGGTGGTCGGCGAGTCGCTCGTGTCGATCTGCTCGAGGGTGCGCTCGACCTGGGTGAGGAGGCGTTTATAGTCCATTACTTGCGGAGGCGCTCCGCGCGCAGGCGGGCGACACGCTCCGTCTCCCACCGGTCGCGATCCGCTTCCGCCTCTTCGGGCGAGCGGTATTTCCGGACACCGCGCTCGACTCCCAGCGGAACGAGCCGGCTCCAACGCCGCCAATGCTCGCGAATCCGCTGGACCAGACGTGGATCGTCACAGGACAACCATTGCTCCTGTTTGGCATCCTGCCATGCTTCCAACGTGCGAAATTTCTGAACGGGCATCACTCCTCCGGAAGATTGAACTTGCGCCGCAGGTTTGCGGCGTCGTCCCAATCTTTGAACCGCACCGTGCCTCGCTTCATTCGATTGAGAGTCTCGGGCGTAGCCAGTCGAATCGGCACTCCTTCGACGACATGCGTTTCCGCACGCAAATCGTCATAACGGAACATCTCGCCGAGCCGCGAAACGAAATCGATATACAACGTCTCTTCCGGTGGGCAGTACCGTACCGATGGATACTCCCCGATCATGTCTTCGTCCTGAATCTCCTCGATGAGGGGATCGTCCCAAACCGAGCGAAGTGCACGCTTGATCGCCGCGACGTTCGCAGGTTCCGGGCGAACGAAAAAATCAAAGTCCTCGGTCACCCTGAGGATACCGTGGAGATTGACCGCTGCGCCGCCGAATAGAATGTACTCGACCCCTTCACGGTTCAGCGCCGCGCAAACCTCGACGAGTCTGTCGACGTCCATCGCTAACGTAACTCTACCCCATCGATCGCGTACGGTGCCTTCACGCCCAGCGCGCCGAGCACCGTCGGGTATACGTCCCCGATGTAGGGGTCGCGTCCGCTGGTCAGCTTGCGGTTCATGAAGAAGATTCCCTTCACGATCTCGGGGTCGACCGAGCAGTGGTCGCCGCTCCAGACCTGCTTGTTGTCGTCGAAGACCTTCTTCGGGACGCCGCCCAGGGACGTCTGCCAGGAGACGCGGTAGCCGTCGTTGTTCATCACGAAGAGGTCGGGGATCATGTTGGGGTCGAACTTTTTGTACGCCTCTTCGCGCGTGACGACGCGGCGGACGGGGTGCTCGTTGGTCTCGGGATCGACCATGGCCACCAGGCGCTCCTTGAGCTCGGCCTTGAGCGCGTCGTACTCCGCGCCGGGCTTGACGATGCCCTGCGCCTCGCGGCCTTCGAGGTTGACGTAGACCTCGCCGAGGCCCATGGCGTAGGCACGGGTCTTCGACCAGTCGACGTTCTCCCAGAACTGCCCCTGGTCGAAGAGCATCTCCACGTTGCGGTCTTTGACCTCCACCCCGCTCCTGAGGGTCATGTAGCCGTTCATGACCAGCCAGGTGTTGTAGTGCACGTTCCGCCGGTAGGACGCGAAGCCGTGGTCCGACGCCACGAGGAGCAGCGCGTTGTTCTTCTCCGCGGCGGCCATGGCGTCTCCGACGATCGCGTCCATCAACTGATACGACTTCAGCAGCGCGCCGCCCCACTGCGCGGCGAGCTTGGCGTCGTACGCCGGGTGTTTGGGATCGACGATGCGCCAGAACACGTGGCCGACGCGGTCGGGGAACTCGAAGCACTGCACGATGAGGTCGTCGTCGCCGGCCAGGAAGGAGTGGAACAGCTTCCGCGACTGCGTCACGGTCCACTCCATGTCGTCCCAGAAGATCTGCTCGGTCGCGAAACCCTCGGAGATCGCCCAGGTGTCGATCTGCCAGCCGATGGTCTTGTAGGGCCCGTGCTCTTTGGCGAGCTGCGGGGCCCAGTCGCCGGGAGACGAGATCTTGAATCCCGGCGGCAGCGCCCTCGGGTCGAAGTTGATGGGCGACAGGTACAGCTTCACCTCGGGCTGGACGCTGATGAGGTGAAACCGGCTGATGCCGCGGACTTTGATCAGCGGGTTGAACGGAAACTCGAAGTCCACCCAGCCCGTCCACTGGCCCGCGCGCAGCGGGTACTTCTTCCCGCTCACCTCGATCTCGATGGAGTTGCGGTCGCCGGCGACCGTGATCTTCATCGGGATGGTGATGAACGGCGGCTCTTTGAACAGCTTGTTCGGCGGGCCCTGGATCTTGGTCTCGATGATCCCCTTGTTGTCCTCGAGCTGCACGACTTCGATGGAGAACTCGTTCGTGCCGCCGCGCTGGAAGTCCAGCTCGGAGGTGAAGTAGAACGGCTTGCCGACGCGCGCGGAGATGTCGGGGACGCCGAGGCCGGAGAGCATGTGGCCTTCGTGAAAGTCGGTGGCCGGGAACGTCACCGGCACGTGCACGACCGTGGCCTTCTTCCCACCTTTGGCGGCCACTTCCCAGAACGGGATTCCCTGGCGGCGGTTGACCACGCCCGGGCGCGTCTCGGGGATGTACTTCTTGACCGCGAGGAAGACGCCCGCGCCGAGAAGAATGCCGAGGATCAGCGTGACCGAGCCTCCGGCGCGGCGGCCGCGCAGCATCAGGATCGTCGCGACGATCGCGAACAGCAGCAGCGCGGCGAGGCCGAGGAACATCGCGTTGGACTTGCCGAAGAGAAACGGTTCGGTCGTCTCGTCGAACGCCGCGAAGACCGGCAGGTAGGTCTTGGGATCGCGGCGGAGGAAGTCGAAGATCCCCGTACGCCCGGGATCGATGCCGGTGCTGAACGTCGACCACGACACCGGCGTCTGGGCCGGCGTCGTGGGGAGCAGCGGCCGGAACGTGCCGTTCGCCCGCAGCCGGGCCAGGTTCGGCAGCTTCCCCTCGTTCATCCACTTTTCGGTGTAGCGCGCGTCGACCCCGTCGAAGCCGAGAACGATGACCTTCTGCTGGGCAAACAGCGGGACCGCGAGCGCGAGCGCGCTCAGGAAGATGAGTTTTCTGAGCAACATGCGGGGACATGATACAAGTCGCGTTCGCCCCCGGCACCCGTCTTGTAAAACCCGCATCGGAGGAGTAACACGATGAAAATTCGCCAGTTGACCACGGTCGCGATCGCCTGTGCGCTCGCGACGCTCGTCGCGTGCGGCGGCGGCGAGAAGAAGAACGGTGGCGGTGGCGGCGGAGACGCCGACCGGCTCGTCATCGGCCTGAAGAGCAGTCCCACGAACATCGATCCCCGCGTCGGGCAGGACAACGCCTCGGGGCGCATCTTCGATCTCTGCTGCCGCGGCCTGGTCCGCGTCACGCCGGAGATGGACTACGCGCCGGACGTCGCCACCGGCTGGGAGACGCCGGACGACCGGACGATCATCTTCAAGCTCAATCCGAACGCGAAGTTCCAGGACGGCCGTCCCGTCACCGCCCAGGACGTGAAGTGGACGTACGACACGCTCATGGCCGAGGGGTTCGTGAGCACCAAGAAGTCGGGGTACTCGTCGGTCGAGAGCATCGAGGCCACGGACCCGCAAACCGTCGTCTTCCACCTCAAGGAGCCCAACGGCGGCCTGTTCGACAACCTCACCCTCGGCATCATGCCGCAGGGCTCGGACCCCAATACGTCGAAGACGACGCCGATCAGCGTCGGCCCGTACCGCGTGACGAGCTTCAAGACCGACGAGAGCGTCGAGCTGGAAGCGTCCGAGCACTGGCACCACGGCGTGCCCAAGATCAAGAACCTGACGGTCCGGGTCATCCCCGACATGACCACCATGGTCCTCGAGCTGCGTCGCGGCTCGGTGAACCTGGAGATCAACCAGATCCCGTTCGAGAACGTCGACGAGTTCGCGAAGAGCCCCAAGCACCAGGTGGTCAAGAAACCGGGGTCGGTGTGGCAGTACCTCGCGTTCAATCTGAAGGACCCGACTCTCTCGAAACTCCCGGTGCGCCAGGCGATCGCGCACGCGATCGACCGCGAGCGCATCATCCGCGACCTGCTCCGCGGCCACGGCGTGGTGGCGGACACGATGTTCGGCGAGGGGCACTGGGCGCGCGTGACGGGCCTCCCCACCTACCCGTACGATCCCGCGAAAGCGAAGCAGCTCCTCGACCAGGCGGGATTCCGCGATCCGGATGGCGACGGCCCGCAGGCGCGCTTCACGCTGGTCTTCAAGACGTCGACGGACACGGAAGCGAACCTGCGCGCGCAGATGATCCAGCAGATGCTGCAGCAGGTCGGCATCAAGGTGGACATCCAGACCAGCGAGTTCGGCACGTTCCTCGACGACGTGGCCAAGGGCAAGTTCCAGCTCTACTCGCTCAGCCGCAACGGCATCGCCGACCCGGACTTCTACTACGTCATCTTCCACTCGAAGAACATCCCGCCCGAGGGGCAGAACCGCGGGTACTACAGCAACCCGAAGGTCGATGACCTCATCGCCCAGGGGCGCGCGACGTTCGACCGCAACAAGCGCCGCGAGATCTACGCGCAGATCCAGCGGATCGTGCAGGAGGACCTCCCGTACATCTCGCTCTATCACCAGATCAACGTGGCGGTGATGGACAAGGACCTGCAGGGCTACACGATGTATCCGGCGGGGTTCTGGCTGGGCATCCCGGAGATGAGCCGCTCGGGCTCCACACAGTGATCGAGCCGTGATCGAGCTGTCGACGGCCGCCCTGCGACTGGGAATCGCGCTCGCGTTCGGCGCCGTGATCGGCGTCGAGCGCGAGTGGCGCCTGAAGCAGGCCGGCCTGAAGACGATGTCGCTGGTCGCCCTCGGCTCCTCGGCGTTCGCGCTGATGACGGACACGTTCGGCCCGGACAATCACAACCCGGGACAGATCGCGGCGGCGGTGGTCGGCGGCATCGGCTTCCTCGGCGCCGGGGTGATCATGCGGCGCGGGCTGACGGTGCAGGGGCTCACCACGGCGGCGACGCTGTGGGCCTCGGCGAGCGTGGGCATCGCCTCGGGACTCGGGCAGTTCCCGCTGGCGGTGACGCTGACGGCGTTCATCGTGGTGATGCAGATCGCCGGGCGCGGCATCGAGCTGCGCATCCGCCGCGGCCGGCGCCGCGAGGTGCCGGGCCGCTTCGAGCTGCGCGTCGAATGCGACGGCGAGGCGCTGCCGGGGGTGACCGCCGCATGGCAGGCGTTCGGCCAGGCCATCACCCGCACCGTGCAGCGCAAGACCGGCCACGTCATCGTGTCGGTGGTACTGCGCGCGAAAGAGGAGCCGGACGTCAGCGCGCTGGAGGAGAAGGTGTTCGCGGTGGAGGGTGTGCGCCGCGTGGACGTGCGGCACCTGGGGATCGAAGAGGAAATGTAGGGCGTGGCTTCAGCCCGCCCCTCCCGGGGGAGGCGGGCTAAAGCCCGCCCTACATTTCAGATCAGTAGTCGCCGCAGACGGTCTCGATGAGGATGGCGCAGACCTGGTAGGGGTCCATGTTCGCCGCGGGGCGGCGATCCTCGAAGTACCCGTAGCCGAGGTTCGAGGTGGCCATGGGGATGCGGACCGACGCGCCGCGGTCGCTCACGCCGTAGCGGAACTGGTGGATCGGCGCGGTCTCGTGCATGCCCGTCAGGCGCTCCTCGTTGTGCGCGCCGTAGACCTTGATGTGCTCGTCGTGGCGCTTCTCGAGCTTGCGCATCGCTTCCTCGATGACCTTCATGCCGCCCGGCTCACGCATGGCCTTGGTCGAGAAGTTCGTGTGCGCGCCGGCGCCGTTCCAGTCGCCCTTGACCGGCTTCGGATAGAGCGTCGCGCTGACCTCGAACTCCTCGCCGATGCGGTACAGCAGCCACCGCGCGAGCCACATCTCGTCCGCGATGTCCGGTGCGCCGACGGCGCCGAGCTGGAACTCCCACTGCGCGGGCATGACCTCCGCGTTCGTGCCCACGATGTGGATCCCGGCGCGGATGCACGCGTCGGCGTGAGCCTCGACGATGTCGCGCCCGAACACCTCGTCGCTGCCCACACCGCAGTAATAGCCACCCTGCGGCGCGGGGAAGCCGTGGTCCGGCCAGCCCATCGGGCGATTCCCTTCGAAGAGTGTGTACTCCTGCTCGATCCCGAACCACGGATCGTGATCCTTGTACTTCTCGGAGACCTCGCGCAGGGCCGCGCGGGTGTTGCTCCAGTGCACCGAGCCATCGGGGTTCAGCACCTCGCAGAGCACGAGGATGTCGTTCTCGCGATGGAGCGGATCGGGGACGAATTTCACGGGGCGGAGGAGCAGGTCGGAGAAGTGGCCGCTCGCCTGGGACGTGCTCGATCCGTCGTAGCCCCACTCCGGAATGTCTTCCAGCTTCTTGACGGGGTGATCGAGGATCTTCGTCTTCGAACGAAGTTTGGCGGTCGGTTTCTGACCATCGATCCAGATGTATTCAGCCGTGATTTTGCCCAAGGTGATACCTCCTAAGGTGGTTGGGAACAACCTCCTCGAAGATAGCAGGAAAAAGCGGGCCAAGTGCTCAAGGGGAAGGGCAATAAGTCCTGAGTCCTGAGTCCTGAGTGGAGGACCCAGGACTAAGGACTCAGGACTCAGGACTCAGGACTCAGAACTTGTGTCGTCCCCGGGCTGGCGAGCAGCGATTCATCCCAAACGACCGCCTGGTTCTTGCCGAGCGACTTCGCGCGGTACATGGCGGCGTCGGCGCGGCGGAGGAGCTCTCCCTTTTCCAGCTCGACCGGCGTCGTGGTGCCCCCATCGGGGATGTAGCGGGCGATCCCGATGGAGGCGGAGAGGACCCCGGCGAGGTGCAGCGGCGGCATGGAGAAGCCCCACTCGCGCGCGAGGAACACCGTCGTCTCGACCGCACGCCGGATCTCCTCGCAGATGCGCAGCGCCTCTTCCATCGACGTCTCGGGCAGCACCATCACGAACTCGTCCCCGCCGTAGCGCGCGACGGTGGCCTCGGGGTGCTGCACGATGCGCTTCAGCAGGAAGCCCACCTCCCGCAGCACCTGGCTGCCCGCGAGGTGCCCGTGGCAGTCGTTGATGACTTTGAACCGGTCGAGGTCGAGGAACAGCAGGACTGCTTCTTTCCCGGTCTTGCGCGCGGCGTCGAGCGTCTCGGTGAGGCGCACGTGGAACCAGCGGTCGTTGTACAGGCCGGTGAGGTCGTCCTTCTTCGCCAACTCGTGCGCGCGCTTCGCGTCCAGCGCGTTCTGGAGCGTGAAGGACGTGTAGCCGGCGAAGATCTCGAGCAGGGTCATGTCGCGGCGGGTGAACGTCTTCCCCTCCAGCCGGTTGATCAGCTCGAGCACGCCGCAGACGTGCTTGCCGATGTAGATCGGCACGGCCACGATCGAGTGGGTGGTGAAGCCGATCTGCTCGTCGATGTTGTTGTAGAAGTACTGGTCGGTCTGGGCGTCGGCCGACAGGTACGGCGTGCCGCTCTGGTACACCCGGCCGACGATGCCGTGCCGCGCGGAGAGGCGTTGCCCGACCAGGTTGTGGCTCGACTCGCCGAACGTGGCGATGAAGACCAGCTCGTTCTCGCGGCGCGAGGCGACCTTCCGGAACGGGTCGTCCAGCAGGATCGAGCCCGACTCCGAAGGGACGAACTCGTAGGCCTTCTGGAGGATCTGGCGGAGGACGAGGTCGAGGTCGACGTCGTCCTTCAGGGACAGACCTGCTTTGTGCCGCTCCAGAAAGCGCTCGAGTTGCGGTGTCTCGAGTGAATGAAACTGGATCATCGGGCCTTGGACCGTCGATTATAGGCCGGTTCCTGAATCGGCCTCTTCCGCGGCCCGGGCCTCGATCTCGAAGGAAATCGCGGCGTACGCGGCCGCTACGCTGCGCAGCCGGACCCAGTGCCGCGCGAACTCGCCGACGTAGCGGACGAGGAAAACGATCAGCCCGTGACGCTCGACCTGCCGCACGTGGGCCATCTCGTGCCGGATCAGGCGGTCGAAAGAGGCGCTCTCCAGCATCTCCCGGACGTAGATGCGGTGGCCGAGGGTGATGGCGATGACGTCGCGGGCAAGGACGAGCCGGAGCCACCACGGGTAGCCGACGATGACCTTCGCACGCGACCTATAATCCGCGCCCATGCGCAGACTGTACCTCCCTCTCCTTCTCCTCGGCGCCCTTCCGGCGCTCGCTCAGCAGGATTTCAGCAAGATCGAAGTCAAGGCCACGAAGGTCGCGGGCTCGGTGTGGGTGCTGGTGGGCGCCGGCGGCAACATCGGCGTGTCGGTCGGCGACGACGGGATCGTGATGATCGACGACCAGTACGCGCCGCTCGCGCCGAAGATCGAGGCCGCGCTGAAGACGATCGCGAACAAGCCGGTGCGGTTCATCCTCAATACGCACTATCACGGCGATCACACGGGCGGGAACGAGCACTTCGGCAAGTCCGCGCCGATCGTCGCCCATGAGAACGTCCGCAGGCGCCTGGCCTCGGGCACGACGCGCCGCGGGACGACCACACCGCCGGCGCCCGCCGCCGCGCTGCCGGTGCTGACGTTCAACGACAGCGTGACCATTCACCTCAACGGCGAGGACGTGCGCGCCATCCACATGCCGCACGGCCACACCGACGGCGACTCGGTGGTGTGGTTCACGAAGTCCAACGTCGTGCACATGGGCGACGACCTGTTCAACCACCGCTTCCCGTTCGTCGACCGCGAGAACGGCGGTAGCGTGCGGGGGCTGATCGCGAACATCGACAAAGTCATCGCCACGATCCCCGACGACGCCAAGGTGATCCCCGGCCACGGCGCGCTCACGGACAAGAACGGGTTGCGTACGTTCGTGGCCATGCTCCGCGGCACGTCGGCCGCGGTCGAACAGGGCATCGCGGCGGGCAAGTCGCTCGAGCAGCTCAAGACCGACAAAGTCCTCGCGGCGTGGGATTCCGATTCCTGGGGCGCGGGCTTCATCAAGACGGACGACTGGATCAAGACGCTGCACGACGAGCTGACGGGCAAGTAAAAGAGTCCTCCGTCCCCCTCTGTGCCTCTGTGTCTCTGTGGTGAATACGAACGCGATCCAAGGCGCACAGTCGCGGACTTGCGGCACGTGCGTATTCACCACAGAGACACAGAGGCACAGAGGGGGACGGAGGGGGGTTACGACTTTTTCTTCACCGAGAGCGTCAGCTCGAACTTCGCCACCGGCTCGTCGCCGAGCTTCTCAGGGACGGTGGCGACGACGTGCACCGTCGCCTCCTGCCGCTCGCCGCTTTCGAGCGCGCGGCGGACGAGGTCCTGGATCAGCGGTCCGTCGTTGTTGGTGAACAGCACCGCGCCCTCCGCACGTTTGAGAAACTCTCCGCGGATGTCCTTGAAGATGAAGTTCACGCGGGCCTTCTTCTCCGCGACGAGATGAAACGCGATCAGGCCCGCGGCAACGTCCGCGCCCATGCAGAGCGTGCCGAGGTACATGGCTTTGATGTCGCGGCGGCGGGTGATGGCGTTCAGCGGGATGCGCACGACGCAGCGGTCGGCGCTCAGCTCCACGATCTTCGGCCGCACGAGCCAGAGCAGAAAGACGTTCTGGAGGGACCACAGGCGGACCATGGTGGTGGGATTCATTGCTTTGCCTTCTCCTTGCGGCGCGCGGCGGGGGCCACGATGCGGTCGTACAGCGCGTCCGGGAGGAAGCGCGCCACGCGCATGGCCAGCGACGTCGGCCGCGGGAACTCGATCACGCGCTTCCCGCGCTCGAGGCCGTCCGCGATGATCCTCGCGGCGCGATCGGCCTTCATCAGGAACGGCACGAACGGCGTCTTCTCGATCATCGGCGTGGCCACGAAACCGGGATTCACGATCGTCACGCCCACGCCGTGCGGTGCGAGCTCCACCCGCACGGCTTCGAGGAACGCCTGCATGGCGGCCTTGCTCGCGGAGTAGACGCTCGACGTCGGCAGGCCGCGCAGCCCCGCCAGCGACGCGACTCCGGCAAAGCGTCCGCTGCGCCGCTCGACCATCGACGGGATCACCGCGTCGAAGAGGTACATCATGCCGAGGACGTTCACGCGGATGATCTGCTCCGCGTTATCGAGCTTGAACTTCGCCGCGTGGCCGTGAATGCTCACGCCGGCGTTGGCGACGGCGAGGTCGAACGGGCCGCCGAGGATCATTTCCGCGCGGCGCACGGCGTCGCGGACGGATGCGGCGTCGGTGACGTCGCAGCCCACGGCGACGGCCTGGGGGAGCTCGCGCGCGAGCCCCTCGAGCAGGTCCGTGCGCCGCGCGAGCAGCGCCAGCGCCCAGCCGCGCTTCGCCAGCTCGCGGGCGAGCTCGAAGCCGATGCCGCTGGACGCTCCGGTGATGATCGCTCGCATGAGTGGGCGGTTGCCCGTGCGCGGATTGTATCCGCTCCCCCCGCCTGTTTCGTGTGAGACTTCATCCGCGTCGAACGATGAACGATGAGCGACGAACGTTCAAGATGGCGCTTCGCCGGCCTGGCCGTCCTGGGACTGGCCCTCGCGGCATTCGTCATCGCCTCCAACCCGGCCAACCTGCCGGCGCCGTGGATCGAGCGCTGGCTCCTGCAGAAGCTCCCCCTCGGCTCGTCGATCGTGGCCGTCCGCGACGCGATCGACGACGAAGGGTGGAAGACGGCCGACGAGTTCGTGCAGGACACCGGCTCGCTCGTGCTCGTCGAGATCGGGCGGACGTGGCCGTCGCGCGAGCACGTGTACGTACACTTCAGCTTCGACCGCTTCGGGCGGCTCGGCGGCGTGCGCGTGGAGAAGACGCCCACGCCCTGGGTCCCGACGGGCGGGAAGATCGTGCCGGTGGATTGATCCCCTACTTCACCTTCGGCAGCTTCACTCCGTTCTCGAACACGGCGGCAAACAGGTCCCCCACTTTCGCCAGGCGGTTGGGCATCGTGCGGATGTTGTATTTCAGCGGGTCGAGCTTCTTCGTGATCTCGCTCCACTTCAGCGGCGCGGACACCGGGGCACCGTCCATGGCGCGCAGCGAGTACGGCGCGACGACGGTCTTCCCGTAGCCGTTCTGCATGCAGTCCAGGTACAACCGCCCGCGGCGCTTGGCCAGCGACCGCTCCACGGTGATGCCGGGGACTTTCGCCGCCACGGCTGCGGCGATCGAGCAGGCGAAATCCGCCACCTCCTCGTGCGTATACCCCGGCACCAGCGGCACGAACACGTGGATCCCGCGCTTGCCGGACGTCTTCGGCACGCCCGGGAGCTCGAGGTTCTCGAGGAGCTTGCGCATCACGACCGCCGCCTCGATGGCCTGCTCGATCCCCTTCCCCTTCGCGGGGTCGAGGTCGAAGAGGATCCAGTCCGGCTCCTCGAGGCTCCCCGCGCGCGAGGACCACATGTGCAGCGTGAGGGCGGACATCTGCGCGAGCCAGCGCAGCGCGTCGACGCTGTCGACGACGAGGTGTTTCGCCACGCCGCTCTTGGTCGTGCGCGTCGGGGTCTCCACGATGTTCAGCCACTTCGGGCCTTCCTTGCCGATGCTCTGGTGGAACCACGACGGCTTGTGGATGCCCTGGTTCCAATGCTCCAGCGCGAGAGGGCGGTCCTTCAGCGCGCGCAGCATCGGCCCGGCCACGGCCTCGTAATACTCGGCCACGTCCTTCTTGGTGATGCCGTCTTTGGGATACAGCAGGCGGTCGGGATTCGTGAGGGTGACCTTCGTCGAGCTCTGAGGGACCTCTTTCACCACGTCCTCCACCTTCTTGTCGTCGCGCAGGCCGAGAAACGCCGGATGGCGCAGCCGGTGATCGCCGGTCCACTCCGTGAACGCCACCTGCGCGACGAGGCGCGGCTTCGTCCAGATCGCGGTCTTCACCCGCGGCGCGTCCTTCACCAGCGGCTTCGGGACGACGTCCTTCGACAGCTCCTCGCGCAGCCACACGCGCAGCTTCGACGAGAACCCCGTCCCCACCTTGCCCGCGTACCGCAGCTCGCCGTTCTCGTTGACCGCGAGGTGCAGCGACCCGATCTCGCGATCGGTCGCGTTCGAGGGCTGCCAGCCGGCGATGACGAACTCCTGCTGGTTGATGGCCTTGACCTTCAGCCACTCCTTCGAGCGGCGCGTCTCGTAGACCGACGACTTCCGCTTCGCGATGACCCCCTCCCAGCCTTCCGACGCGGCGTGCTGCAGGGCCTGCTCCCCCGGCAGGTCCAGCACCTGGGAGATGGCGATCCCCGCCGGCGGTTTGGCGAACGCCTTCTCCAGCAGCTTGCGGCGCTCGACGTACGGGAGGCGCCGCAGGTCCTGGCCGTTGAGCCAGAGGATGTCGAACAGGATCAGCCGCTCGTTGCCGCCCTGCTGGAGGAGCTGGAAGCGCGGCGCGCCTTTCTCGTCGAGCACCACGACCTCGCCGTCGACGACCAGCTCTTTGGCTTTGATCTTCTTCAGCGCCTCGTACGTGCGCGGGAAGCGCGGCGCGAGATCGAGCTCGTTCCGGCTGAGCATGGAGATGCCGCTCTGGGTGATGGCGATGACGGCGCGGAAGCCGTCGTATTTCAGCTCGTAGACCCACTCCGCGTCATTCCGCGGCGGGCTGTCCGCCAGCGTGGCGAGCATCGGGGGGAAGACTTTCTTCAGCAGTTGTTTCGGCGTCATGCGTTGTCCAGCGGCGGCGGCGCGACCACGCGCACCTCGTCGAATCCCTCGTCGAACGACGGCGGCACGAGCTTCTTCGCGGTGACGAAGATCGCGACGTCGGGCACGCGGGCCTTCCCCTCGCGCCCGCGGTTGCGCGCGACCGCCTCTTTCGGCGTGATCTCGAAGTAGTACGCCACCACGCGCGCGCCCATGGCCTTGCCCAGCTCGATCAGCGGCGCGCGCACGGCGGGCGTCGGGTTGGTGTTGTCGACGACGACGGACTTCCCCGCCGCCAGGGCGGCGACGATCAGGTCGCGCTGTTTCGTGTCGCGGTCGCGTACGGTCGGCATCAGGTCCTTGCTCACATGCACGTGCGTTGCCGCCAGATGAGCGCGGTAGTATGTCGACTTCCCCGCGGCCTGCATGCCCACGAAGATGATCAGCTCCGGCATCGGTAACAGGAGGATGACATGAAGTGGCTCAAATGGTTCATCGCCGGCGCGCTCGCCGTCCCTCTCGGACACCAGATCGCGCTCTGGGTCCTCAATGCGATCCATTTCATCGACCGTGCCCCCTTTGGCATGGCGGCGACCAAACCCTTCGGCGTCCCGTCGCTGATCTCCCTCTCCTTCTGGGGCGGCGTCTGGGGCATCATCCTCGGCCTGATCCTTCGCCGCGCGCGCGGAACGAACTACTGGGTGCTGGCGACCGTCATCGGGGCGATCGCCCCGACGCTCGTCGCCATCCTGGTCGTCGCCCCGCTCAAGGGGATGACCTCGAGCGGGAATCCGTCGAAGCTGATCGTGACGGGCCTGATCGTGAATGCGGTATGGGGCCTGATGACCGCGGTGTTCTACCGGCTGATGAGCCGGCGTTGACCGCATGGCGCGCTACCTCAAGAAATTCACCCGCATCGGCTCTGCGGGCCCGACCGAGGAGCGAGGCTTCGCGATCTGGGCGGGCTACGATATCGTCGGCGTCGACGACGATCTCTCCGCGTACGGGCTGCTGAAGGCGGACGAGCACGCGACCGAGGCGCAGGGCGTCACCACGTTCCTGCGCGTCGAGCCCGACGACCACGATCTGTACGCGAAGCTGGGAATCGAGAGGAAACGATGACGATCGATCGACTGAAAGAGGCGGCCGCCGCCGTCGCCGGGGAGATGAAGGGCGAGCTGACGCCCGCGGTGCGCGAGCGGTTCATCGCCGTGCGCACGGAATTGTTCCGGCGCGGGATCTACGACCCCGTGCTGGTCCGCTTCGACTCCGCGACCGCCCCGCGGGCGACGAAGGACGAGATCGCCGCGCAGCTCGAGACCGTGGCCGAGTCGCTCGCGTAACTGCGGAGCTCAACCGGCGCAATCCTTGCTCAAACCTCGTTGTCCGAGGTTATGCCCGCCGATCCTCTGCGTTTCCCGTATCGCAACGAGCTCCGCTTCCCGGTGATCGGGCTCGAAGCCGAGTTCCGCGTCTTCATCGACGATCAGGAGATCGTGCCCGAGGAGTATTGGCGCGCGCCGTCGGATTTCATCACCCGGCCGCTGCTGCGCCGCAGCTCCAAAGCCTCGCAGCTCCCCACCGGCGGCGCGGTGTACTTCGACGGCGGCGTCCTCGAGGTCGTCACGCCCGTCATCGAGATCGCGCCGCAGTGCACGGCGCGCGTCGTGCGCAGCCTGTGGGAGCAGATCGGGTTCGTCCGCGAGCAGCTCGACCGCTGGCAGCACCGCAATGCCAAAGACGCGCGCCTGCAGGCGTTCAGTTGCCACTTCAACATTTCCTACGAGCTCGCCCGCGAGGAGCGCAACCGCAACCGGACCATCCAGAAGCTGGCCATGCTCCTCGCCTACCTGCTGCCGGCGCCGGTGATCGTCACCGGCGCGAACTGTCGGTCCAGCGGCATGGGCGTGCGCCCGCGGCGCGACCGCATCGAGATCACCCTCGACTTCACCCCCGATCCCGGGATGATGGCCGCGACCACCGCGCTGATCGTGGGCATCGTGCGCGACGTCATCAGTTGGCCCTCGTATCGGGTGGAAGAGCTGGAGGCGCGCGGCCTGCCGGTGCTCGGGGGCGTCACCCCCGGCAAGCACGCGACGAGGAACGGGTGGGTCACGCGCGACTTCCACTTCCCGCAAAGTCCCTTCACGACGCCCGTCGACGCCGAGACCTGGCCGCTGACCGACGGCCGCACGCTGTCGCTGCGCCGGATCGCCCTGGAGATCGCCACGCACTTCGACGACTCCATCCGCACCTGGGCGGATCCGTTCTCCTATCGCGTGCTCTTCGCCGTCCTCCGAGGCGAGGTCCCCTCGCTCCTCGACCTCGGCGACCGTCCGGCCGCGTACGACGACGTCGGCCGCGCCATCCGCTGGGGCACGACGCTGCCGGAGCTGCACAACTACGCCATCGAAGGGCGCCGCGCGGCGGACCTCGAAGAGCCGCCGTGGCGAGACAAGGGCCTCGATCGCCGCACGCACGTCACGCTGCCCGCGCGCATCGAGCGCCGCGCGCAGCCGGAGCGCCGCACCGGACCGCCGCCCGCCACCGCCCCGCGTCTGAACCGCTCCGCCTATGAGCGCGTCTTCCGCCAGCTCGGCAGCGGCAAGCGTCTCCAGATCGGCCGCGAGCTGCTCACCCCCGTCGGCGTCCGCGGCTGGTATCACGCCGTCTTCGAAAACGCACGGGGCGAAGAGCGCCTCCTCTCCATCGACCAGGTGCTGGAGAACATGGAGCGGTGGCGCGAGTGAATTCCGACCTGGCATCGCATTAGCAACTACAGAGAATCGCGTAGTACAGCAGTTCGCTGGCGACATACAGCGCGTCGATATTCGCAAGGCGGTCGGCGCGCTTTTTTCTTTTCCTGCGCGTGTCGATTTGCGCCGTCTCCGTTCGTCTGTAGAGTGAAGAAAGGAGACACACCATGCCGCAATTCGTGCTCATGCTCCGCGACAGCGGGTCCTTCCCCACCGACATCAGCGCCGAGGAGATCCAGTCCATCATCCTCGGCTACCGCGACTGGATCGAGAAGATCGGCGGCGCGGGCCACAAGCTCCGCGACGGCGAAGGCCGCATCGTCGTCGGGAAGAACGGGGCCAGCGTCACCGACGGACCCTACGCCGAATCGAAGGAGATCCTCGGCGGCTACGTCCTGATCGAGGCGGACAACTACGACGAAGTCGTGCGCCGCTGCCAGGAGTCGCCGCACCTCGAGTACGGCTCGATCGAGATCCGCCAGGTCGAGGTGTGACGGACGTCCACGGACTGGTCGACCATCTGTTCCGCCACAGCGCGGGGCAGATGGTCGCCACGCTGACGCGCGTGTTCGGCGCGGAGCACCTCTCGCTGGCCGAGGAGGTGGTGCAGGATGCGCTCATCGCGGCGATGCAGCAGTGGGGGTTGCGCGGCGTGCCCGAGAACCCGCGCGGCTGGCTGTTCCAGGTCGCCCGGAACCGCGCCCTCGACCAGCTCCGTCGAGAGTCCACGCTGCGCGCGAAGGAGCCCGAGCTCCTGAATGTCTTCCGCGAGAGCGTGGTGGAGAACGGGCCCGGCTTCGCGCACGAGCTCCGCGACGACCAGTTGCGGATGATGCTCATGTGCTGTCATCCCGCGATCCCCAGGGAGAGCCGGGTCGCGCTGACGCTGAAGACCGTCGGCGGCTTCTCCGTCGACGAGATCGCCCGCGCGTTCCTGACCAGGAAGGAGGCCATCGCCCAGCGGCTCGTCCGCGCGAAGAAGCTCATTCGCGACGAAAGCATCCCCATGGAGATGCCCTCGCGCACGGAGCTGCCGTCTCGCCTCGAATCGCTCTTCGAAGTCTTGTATCTGCTCTTCAACGAAGGCTACAGCGCCCATGCCGGCGAGGACCTCGTGCGGACGGACCTCTGCTACGAGGCCATCCGCCTCGTCCGCCAGCTCGTCGACCATCCCGCGTCATCGCTGCCTGAGGCGCATGCGCTGCTCGCGCTGATGCTCATGCAGGGAGCGCGGCTACCGGCACGCGTCGACAGCGCCGGTGAGCTGGCCACATTAGAAGAGCAGAATCGCGCGCTGTGGGACCAGCGCATGCTGGCCGAGGGGCTGCGCGCGCTGGGACGGTCGGCGCGCGGGGAGCGGCTGACGGCGTATCACGTGGAGGCGGCGATCGCCTCGTGCCACGCCGTCGCACCGTCGTTCGAAGAGACCGACTGGCCCGCGATCATCGGCCACTACGACCAGTTGCTGGCGCTGAAACCGACGCCGGTGGTCGCGCTGAACCGCGCCATCGCCGTCGCGATGGCCGAGGGTCCACAGGCGGGCCTGACGGAGATCGCCCGGATCGCGGAGCACCCGGCCCTCCGCGACTACCTCCCCCTCCCGGCCATCCTCGGCGAGCTGCATCTCCGCACCGGCGACCGCGAACGCGCGGCGGAACACTTCTCCCGCGCCCTCGAGCTCCCCGCCACGATGCCGGAGAAACGGTTCCTGCTGCGCAAGCTGGCCGCCTGTCGGTGATCGGAGGCAATCGGAGTGATTCCTCCGTCCCACTCTGTGTCCCTGTGTCTCTGTGGTGAATAAGAACGCGCCTCGCCCGAGGCAGGTGGGTATTCACCACAGAGACACAGAGACACAGAGTGGGACGGAGGATCACTCTGATTGCCTCTGCACTCCACAGGACCTGGCCCCCGTTATATCCTCCAGCGCCATGGATGACGCGCTGGCCACGATCTACACCGCTCACGTCACGATGAACAAGCTGCGGCACGACATCGCGCTGGAGGAGTCGAAGTTCGATCACGCCGTGATCTTCTCCGGCGCCCTGCATTACCAGTTCGTCGACGACATGCCCTACCCGTTCAAGCCCAATCCGCACTTCAAGATGTGGGTGCCGGTGACGGACAACCCGAACTGCTTCGTGATCTACACGCCGGGCATCAAGCCGAAGCTCCTCTACTACCAGCCGGTCGACTACTGGCACAAGGTGGCGGACAAGCCGACGGACAAGTGGGTCGAGAAGTTCGACCTGGTGATGATCGCCGACCCGGACGAGGCGAAGGCGCATATGCCGTCCGGACGCATCGCGTTCATCGGCGAGTGGCACGAGCGCTTCGGGTCGTGGGGCAAGATGACGCCCAATCCGGAAGCGGTCCTCAACAGCCTGCACTTCGACCGGGCGAAGAAGACCGAGTACGAGATCGAGTGTCTCCGCCGGGCGAACGTGCGCGGGGCGCGCGGCCATCGCATCGCGGAGCAGGCCTTCCGCGACGGCCTCTCGGAGTACGAGATCCACCTCGCCTATCTCCGCGGGTCGGATGCCACGGAAGAGGAGATCCCGTACGGGAACATCATCGCGCTGAACGAGCACGCGTCGACGCTCCACTACTACTACCACACGCGCGATCGCCGGGACGAAAGCGAGCTGTACTCGTTCCTCATCGACGCGGGCGCGACGTACAACGGCTACGCGTCCGACATCACGCGCACGTACTCGCGCCGCCCGGACGAGTTCCAGGAGCTGATCGACGCGATGGACGCGGCGCAGCAGGAGCTCGTGGCCGCGTGCGTCCCGAACACGAATTACATCGACGTGCACCTGCTCGCGCACCGGAAGGTCGCGGAGATCCTGGTGCGGTTCAAGTTCGTGCGGGACATCGACGCGGACGGCGTGATCGAGAAGCGCATCAGCGGCACGTTCCTCCCCCACGGCGTCGGCCACCTCCTCGGGCTGCAGGTACACGACGTGGGCGGCTTCATGGCGGACCGCACGGGGAAGACGATCCCGAAGCCGGACGGGCATCCGTGGCTGCGGCTGACCCGGGTCATCGAGCCGGGCTGGTGTTTCACGATCGAGCCGGGGCTGTATTTCGTGCAGTCGCTTCTCGGCGACCTGCAGCAGAGCGAGAACGGGAAGTACGTCGACTGGACGAACGTGGACCGCTTCCGCAAGTACGGCGGCATCCGGATCGAGGACAACATCGTGGTCACCGAGACGGGGAACGAGAACCTGACTCGGGCGGCATTCGCAGATGTGGCCTGACCTGGCATCGACGCGGGAGCTGTCGTCGGTCCTCGACGTCCTCGGCGCGATGATCACGCCCGCGGTGCTGATCCTCGCGTCGAGCTCCCTGCTCATCACGACGTCCAGCCGCTCGATCCGCTGCGTGGACCGCGTGCGGGAGCGGGCGGCCGAGCTGGAGGCGCTGGGCAAGGGCCAGGACGAGGGCACGGAGCGGCGCCGCCAGCATCTCTACAAACAGCTGGACATCAACACGCGGCGCGCGCGGCTGCTGCAGAAGGCGATGAACCGGCTGTACTTCGGCATCAGTTTCTTCATCGCCACGAGCGTGGCGATCGGCGTGGTGTCGCTGCTGCACGTGAACATCGGCTGGGTCCCGATGGTCCTCGGCTTCGTGGGCGCGTTCCTGCTGTTCTCGGCCAGCGTCTACCTCATCTTCGAGTCGCGGCTCGCGCTGACGACGACGTTCGAGGAGATGGATTACATCGACCGCAACTACATGCACAAATGAACGAGCTGCTGCTGTTCGCTGTCGCCGGGTTCCTGGCGCAGATGATCGACGGCGCGATCAGCATGGGTTACGGCGTGAGCGCGACGTCGCTGCTGCTGTCGTTCGGGGTGGCGCCGGCGGCGGCCAGCGCGAGCGTGCACACGGCGGAGGTGGTGGCGACGGCCTTCTCCGCGTACCACCACTGGCGGCTGAAGAACGTCCTCGCGTCGTTCGTGAAGAAGCTTCTCATCCCCGGCGTCCTCGGCGCGATCACGGGCGCGTACATCCTGACCGCGATCCCTGGGGACGTCATCAAGCCGTTCATGGCCGCGTACCTGCTCCTGATGGGCACGATCATCCTGCTGAAGTCGTGGCGCCGCACCGTGCACGTCGGCAGCGAGAAGCACATGACCCTCCTCGGCTTCGCCGGCGCGTTCTGCGACTCCATCGGCGGCGGCGGGTGGGGACCGATCGTGGCCGGGACGCTGCTGGCCCGCGGCAACGAGCCGCGGACCACGATCGGGTCCGTCGCGTTCTCCGAGTTCTTCGTGACCTTCGCCTCGTCCGCGACCCTGCTTTTAACGATCGGCGTGGGGAACTGGGTGCCCATCGCGGGGTTGGCGCTGGGCAGCGCCATCGCCGCCCCCCTCGCAGCGCGGTTGACGGGCCGGATCCCCGCGCGTCCGATGATGATCGTGGTGGGGGTGGTGGTGATCCTCCTCAGTGTGCGAACGATCGTGCAGGCGCTGTAGCCCTGGAGCCCGCGTAGCGGGCGACAGAAAGAGGATCACAACCGGCGTTGGATCAACTTGAGCGACTTCGCCAGCAGCGCCGCATTCTCCGGTTTGTTCGTCCAGGTGGACCGTCCGGAGGGATGGGGCAACACGATTACCTCGAACTCGTGTCCCGCGCGGGATGCGCGATGCACGCGCCCGACCGCGTCCTTCAGCTCGGCGATGCCGAGGATCTGGCGAGACGCCAGCGTTCCCACGGCGATGACGAATGCCGGGCGCAGCAGCGCGATCTCGCGGTCGAGGTGACGCGCGCAGTTCGCGATCTCGGAAGCGTCCGGCACGCGGTCGCCTCCGGCCTTGGGGTCGCGGCCCGGGAAGCAGCGGATCACCGCCCCCACGTACACCCGCCTGCGGAACTCCTCCTCGGAGATGAAGGGCGCCAGCCACGAGAACAGCCGCTTGCCGGCCGTGTACGCGAACGGCCGCCGCTCGTCCATCTCGCGCGGGCCGGGCGCCTGGCCGACGAGCATCACGCGCGCGTTCTCGACGAAGCCGGTTACCGGCTGGCCGAGGACGTTGGGGCAGGCGCGACAGGAGAAGAGCTGGTCCAGATGGGCTGCAAAGTCACGGTTCATACGCTACGATCGCTTCCCAACAATGAGGCGCCTCGGATTCGTCCTCCTCGTCCTGTTTCCCCTCACCGCCACCGCCTGGACCCGCGCCTCCGACGATCGGATCGCGAAGAAGGCGGCGACGCTCGCCCCTCCCGACCTGGCGATGCTGATCGAGAAGTTCGAAGGCGACTACAAAGCCGGGCTCGCCCGCGCGCAGTCGGATGAGGGAAGCGACCTCCACCACTACTTCGTCCTCTCGCGCAAAGGCCGTCTGCGCGAAGGCATCGAGCGCGAAACGCGCCTGGCCATCCAGATGATCCGCAAGGGCGATCCGATGAACGAGGTCATCCAGCGCCTGGGCATCCTCGCCCACCTCGTGGCCGACGCGAACAATCCCTTCCACGTCTCCAACGAAGACCCGCGGCTCACCGAGTCGCACAACGACTTCGAGACCTACTTCGAGCGCCGCCTGTCGAAGTTCCCCACGGTCTTCTACGGCCTGGAATCGAACTTCAAGCTGGACACCTACCTCGACAAGACCTTCGCCCGCTCGGCCAAGTTTTATCCATTGGTATCCGAGGAGTACTTCCGCGGCGGGACGCGGCGGAGCTCGGCGGAGTTCGACGACAAGTCCACCGCCTTCGGCGTCGCCTCGGTCTCCTACTCGCGCGCGGTCACCGACCTGGTCAACCTCTACTACTACATCTGGAAGGAAGCCGGCGGCGACGTCCGTTCGGCGGCTGTCCTACGCGGCGGCAACCTGAGTGTGAATGGGCAACATTGAACGGGCGATCCTCTCCGTCTCCGACAAGACCGGCATCATCGAGCTCGCCCGCGCACTGAGCGCGAAGGGCGTGGAGATCCTCTCCACCGGCGGCACGGCGAAGCACCTCACCGACGCCGGCATCGCCGTGACCCCGATCTCGCAGTGGTCCGGCGCGCCGGAGATTCTGGGCGGCCGCGTGAAGACGCTCACCCCGAAAGTCTTCGGCGCGATCCTCCACGACCGCGCGAACGAGAGCCACGTGGCGGACGTGACCCGGCTGGACATCCCCGCCGTCGACCTCGTGGCCGTGAACCTCTATCCCTTCGAGACCACCGTCGCGAAGGAAGGCGTCACCGTCGACGAGGCCATCGAGCAGATCGACATCGGCGGGCCGTCGATGCTCCGGGCGTCCGCGAAGAACCACCGCCACGTGCTCCCGCTGTGCGATCCGTCGCTCTATGAGGAGTTCCTCCGCGAATTCGAAGGCGGCGCGATCGCGCCGGAGTTTCGCCTGAAGTGCGCGATCAAGGTCTTCGAGAAGACCAGCGCCTACGACGCCGCCATCGCCGCCTTTCTGGGTCGCGGCGGACGGCTCACGCTCAGCCTGGAGAAGTTCCAGGACCTCCGCTACGGCGAGAACCCGCACCAGACCGCGGGCTTCTACGTGCCCGCGGGCGAGCGGCCGTTCGAGCAGCTCCAGGGGAAGGAGTTGTCGTACAACAACATCCTCGACCTCGACTCCGCGATCCGCATCGCGAACGCGTACACCGAGCCGGCTATCGCCATCATCAAGCACACGAACCCCTGCGGCGTCGCCCGGCGGACGACGCTCGCGGACGCGCTCCAGGCCGCGATCGACGCCGATCCGGTCTCCGCGTTCGGCGGCATCATCGGCGCGAACCGCACCTTCGACGGCGCGAGCGCGAAGCTCATCGCCGACCTCTTTCTGGAGGTCATCGTCGCGCCGGACTTCGACGCGGAAGCAAAAGAGATCCTCGCCAAAAAGAAAAACCTCCGCCTCGTCACGACGGGCCACGGGTCACGGGCCACGGGCAACGAGCTCCGCACCGCGGCCAACGGCGTCCTCGTGCAATCGCTCGATCGCGTCTCCGGCCGCGACTCATGGAAGACCATCACCGAGCGCCAGCCCACGCCGGAGGAGCTGGACGGCCTCGAGTTCGCGTGGATCCTCTGCGCACACGTGAAATCCAACGCCATCGTGCTCACCAACGAGTCGCAGTCCGTGGGCGTCGGGGCCGGACAGATGTCGCGCGTTGACGCGGCCAAGGTGGCCATCATGAAGTCTGCGAAGCCCGCGCCGTTCGCGGCGTCGGACGCGTTCTTCCCCTTCCGCGACGGCCTGGACATCCTCGCCGACGCGGGCGTGCGCGCGGTGATCCAGCCGGGCGGCTCGGTGCGCGACGCGGAAGTCATCGCCGCCGCCAACGAGCGCGGGCTGGCGATGGTCTTCACCGGCGAGCGCCACTTCAAGCACTAGACGTCGAGAGTGTTAGGATCGCGCCCCATGCCGACCGGCGCAGACATCCGGCTGATCGTGTCCGACGTCGACGGGGTGTGGACGGACGGCAAGATCATCTACGCCGGCGAGCGGAACGAGCTGAAGGAGTTCAACGTCCGCGACGGGCTGGCGGCAAAGCTCGCGCAGCGCTCGGGGATCATCGTCGCGCTGCTGACGAGCCGCAGCTCGCACGCGCTGGAGCGCCGCGCCAAGGAGCTCGGCATCCACGAGCTGCACCAGGGCGCCATCAACAAGCTCGAAGCCACCGAGCGCCTCGCCCAGCGCCTCGGCGTTCCCTTCGAGCAGATCCTCTACGCCGGCGACGACCTGCCCGACCTCGCACCCATGACGCGCGTGGGTATCTCCGCCGCGCCGGCGGATGCGGCGCCCGAGGTGCGCGGCATCGCGACGTGGAAACTCGTGACCGCCGGCGGCGCCGGCGCGTTCCGCGAGCTCGTCGAGCGCGTGCTCCGCGAGCGCGGCGAGTGGGACAACCTCATCCGGGAGTTCGCTGGTGGCAAGCCCGAGGCTGCGAGCATTTAGGGAGCGGCTGCTCTATCGCCTGCTGGTCGTCGTCAGCGCGATCGGCCGCCGCATCCCTCTCCGCACCGGCCACTTCCTCGGCCGCGCCCTCGGGCGCCTGGCGTGGCACGTCGTCCGCCGCGAGCGCCGCAAGGCGCTCGCGCATTTCGCGATCGCCTTTCCCGACTGGCCCGAGGCACGGCGGCGCGACGCCATCCGCGCCATGTTCCGCCACCTCGGCATGAGCCTCTTCGAGCTCGCGTGGCTGCCCAACCTCGACGCGGAAACGCGCGAGCGCACCACCGTCGTCGAAGGCATCGACCGCGTGCTCGAGCTGCTGGACTCGGGACGCGGCGTCATCTGCATGACCGCGCACTGCGGCAACTGGGAGTGGCTCGCCTACGTCATGGGATCCTACGGCCGGCCGGTCTACGTGCTCCAGCGCGAGCGCGACGCGCCGGAGATGAACGAGTACATCACCGCCCTGCGCGCGAAGTCGGGCGTGCGGACCATCGACCGCGGCTCGGCGACGTCCGCGCGCGACATGATCCAGGCCATCCGGCGCGGCGGCATGATCGCCTTCGTCATCGACCAGAACATCCGCACCGAGAGCGTCAAGGTGCCGTTCTTCGGCAGACCCGCGCTCACGCCCATCGGGCCCGCGCGCTTCGCCGTGCGCACCGAGGCGGCGGTCGTGCCGGCGGTGATCGAGCGGCTGCCGGACGGACGACACCACGCGAGGTTCCTCGAGCCGATCGAGTGCAAACGCGACGACGACCCGGTCGTGCTCACCGCGCGTCTCACGGAGATCGTCGAAGACCAGATCCGCCGCGTGCCCGAGCAGTGGGTGTGGATGCACGACCGCTGGCGCGAGCGCCCGAAGTGGGACGTAACGTAGGGCACGGGACCACTTCAGGCGAAACTACCTGGCCTAGGCTTGGAGCGCCGGCGTCCCCGCCGGCTGGCCGGGCGGCGTCTCGCCGGCCGAGCACTCGGGAGGACGGTAGCCCTCGCCACGTGCCATGTTCCCCCACCCACCCGAGTGGCGGCGTGGGACGCCGCCACGACAGCCGGCGGGGACGCCGGCGCTCCGAGATGCTACGGCTTCTCGCTGCCCAAGGGCCATTCGCCGCGCACGAAGTGCCGGATGGCGCTAAAGACCACGACCGGATCGTCGCGCCAGGCGGAATGCGCGGCGCCGGGCACCGTCACCAGACGCGCGTCCGGCAGCGATGCCGCCCACGCCCGGCCGCCCGCGTAGGGCGCGTTCCGGTCCTTGTCGCCGTGGATGACCAGCACCGGCATGGTGATCTTCTTCAGCTCGTCCGCGGACAGGGACGCCTTCTCGACCGACGGCCACAGCGTCCCGAGCGTCTTGTTGAAGTTCACCGGCCACTCGTTCTCCATGGCGCAGTACGACACGTCCTTCGACGCGCGTGCGGGATTGCCGACCTGGTAGGAGTTCATCACCCTCCCCTGCGCCTCGCAGAACGCGCGCGGGTCCTTCTCCATCGCCCCCGCCGCCTGCAGCTCCTGCCACTTCTTCACGTCCGCCGCCGTCGCGCCGAACTCCTGCGCCATGACGCGCGGGAAGTCCGCCATGCGGTTCGCGGCGGGGCCGAGCTGGATCATGCGCGAGACGTGCCCGGGGTAGCGCGACGCGTACATCGCCAAGACCTTGCCGAGGTAGGAGAAGCCGACCGGGATGAACTTGTCCACTTTGAGCTGCGCGCGGACGGTCTCGAGATCGGCCACATCCTGGTCGATGGTCAACGTATTGACGTCCGTCGTCCGCGACGACTTGCCGCGGTTGCGCAGGTCGTAGGTGATGATCGTGGCCATGTCCGCGAACTGCTGCAACGGCTCGTGCAGGACGAAGTCCAGCGGCACGATGAGCGTGATCGGGCTGCCGCCGCTGACCTTGCGGTAGTACAGCTTCACGCCGTCGGGCGTGGTGACGTGCCCCTCCTCCAGCCTGGCCGCGTTCTGCGGGAGGGGGGCGGGAGGGTTTCCGGGCCCGTCGAGGATGACCTTCCACGTGCCGTCGCCCTGCTTCTGCCAGACGGACGTGTAGTACCCGGCATGGCTCCCCTCGCCGTCGTAGATCGGTCCCATCGAGAAGCCGATCTTCCCGTCGCCCGTGATTTCCACCCGCTCCGGTCCCCAACTGAACGGCGCGACCGGTACGTCGTCGAAGAACCGCGACCAGCGCTTCACCACCGCATCTTTCCCCCGCTGAGTGGCCAGTCCGCCCATGAACACGGCGTCGTTCGCGACGTAGGAGAAGAACTTTGCCTTGTCGCGGTCGGCGAACGCCTTGGCGAACCCGATCTCGGCCTGCCGGACTTCTTCGACGGCGTCGGCCAAGGCGGTGGTGGCGAGGGTCAGGGTCAGGGCGGCGGCAAGCAGTCTCATAGGATCAAAGTCGCAAAGTCGCAAAGTCGCAAAGTCTCAAAGTCTCAAAGTCTCAAAGTCTCAGAGCCGCAAAGTCTCGAAGAAAAACCTGCCCGGGCCTGTCACATCTTTGAGACTTTCAGACTTTGAGACTTTATAGTTTCCGGTCATGACCATCGCAGAGCACCAGACCGCGCTATCGGCCGCCGAGATCGTCGACCTGACGAAGAAACACACGATTTTCTCCTGGTCCGCACAGGGAGCGATCGCGCCGATCGCCATGGTCCGCGGCGAAGGGATCTACTTCTGGGACGCCGACGGCAAGCGCTACATCGACATGAACTCGCAGCTCATGTGCGTGAACATCGGCCACGGCGACAAGCGCGTGATCGAGGCCATCAAACGGCAGGCGGACGAGCTGGTGTACGCCGGTCCGGGGATGGCCACTCCAGTGCGCGCACGCTTCGGGCGCATGCTCGCGGAGTACACCCCCGGCGACCTGAATCACTTCTTCTTCACCCTCGGCGGCGCGGAAGCGAACGAGAACGCCATCCGCATCGCGCGCATGGTCACGGGGCGGCAGAAGATCATGGTGCGCTACCGCTCCTACCACGGCGCGACGCTGGGCGCGATCAGCCTCACCGGCGACCCGCGGCGCTGGGCGAACGAGCCGGGCATCCCGGGCGTCGTGCGCTTCTTCGATCCGTACAAGTACCGCAGCCACCTCTGGCGCGAGGGCGATTCAGATGCGGAGTTCACCCGCCGCTGCCTCGAGGAGATCGAGGAGATCATCGCCTACGAAGGCGGCCACACCATCGCGGCGATGTTCATCGAGACGGTCACGGGAACGAACGGCCTGATCGTGCCTCCGGACGGATACATCCAGGGCCTGCGGGAGATCTGCGACCGCCACGGAATCCTGCTGGTCTGCGACGAGGTGATGTGCGGCCTCGGGCGCACGGGGCGCTGGTTCGCGGTGGATCACTGGAACGTGGTGCCGGACATGATCACCATGGCCAAGGGCCTGACGTCCGCCTACCTCCCCCTCGGCGCCGTGGCCATGAGCGCGCAGATCGCGTCGCATTTCGACAAGAAGGTGTTCTACGGCGGGCTGACCTACAACGCGCACCCGATGAGCCTCGCGGCGGCGGAGGCCTGCCTGCAGGTGATGATCGACGACGACACGATGGGACACACCCAGCGCATGGGCCGCGTGCTGGCGGAGCTGCACCAGGACATGAAGCGCAAACACCCGTGCGTCGGCGACGTGCGCTCGATCGGCCTGTTCGGGGTGCTGGAGCTCGTACGCGACCGCGAGACGCGCGAGCCGCTCGCGCCCTTCAACGGCACCAGCCCCGAGATGCAGCGCCTCGGCGCCTTCCTCCGCCAGGAAGGGATGTACGCGTTCGTGAACTGGAACAACCTGTTCACCAACCCGCCCCTGTGCATCACCGAGGAGCAGTTGCGCGAGTCCTTCGCGATCATCGACCGCGCGCTGGCGCTGGTCGATCCGAGCTAGGGTCACTCCATGCACCGAGAGCCCACCGTCCTCCCGAAACGTCAGACCGTCCCTCACGGAGGAGACACGACACCCTCTCGCCGAGGCACGTAAGAGAGAGTGGGCGTGGCATGCGGAACGCTCTGGTCCGCTGCAACGTCATACGTCCGGGAGAGGTCGATGAAGGCTGCTGCGATCGGGTTGGTCTTTCTCCTAGGGGTTTCGGGTTTCGCGCAGGAAGTGCCTCCGGAGGCGCCTCCGGTGCTGGAGCTGGCGACGGTGCTTCGCGCCGACGGGAAGGTGACGTGGCCGGTCGCCATCCACCACATGGCCGTCGGCTTCGCGCTCGAGCGCGCGCACCATCACGTCCGCATCACGGCGCGGCTCGGGAACGGCGGCGGGCGCGCCGAGGTCGACGCGTTCCTGATGCGGGAGATCGGGCCGGACGCGACGGAAGGCGACGAGGTCGCGCGCACGATGTTCGAGCTCTCCTACCCGTTCGACGGCTGGGTGGACCTCTTCAACGACCTGGAGTTGGAGAAGGGAACGTACTGGCTGGTGCTGGGCAAGCCGAAGGACAGCACCTGGAGCTCGATCAACTGGTTCGCCGCGCAACCGGCGGTCGGCACGAGCGCGTGCAACGCGCACCTGACGGGCTCGCAGTCGTTCACGTTCGAGAGCGATGCGGCGGACTACCTCCCCGCCTCGAAGTTCGTGAAGAAGTACACGCCCTACGCGTTCCAGATCGAGATCACGGAGCTGCGGCCGCCCGGCGCGGCGGAAATCTGCACGTGGCAGATGCCCGCGGTCAACGCCGGAACAGGTTCTTCAAGATGAAGATCGCATTCGCCGGACGCTCGGCCAGGCGGCGCATGAGATACGGGTACCACTCCGTGCCGAACGGGATGTAGACGCGCATGCCCCAGCCGTCCTTCACGAGCTGCTCCTGCAGGTCGCGGCGGACGCCGTAGAGCATCTGGAACTCGAAGGCCGAGGGAGGGATGCTCTCCGCTTTGGCGAAGGCGATCGTCGCGTCGATCATCTTCGGGTCGTGCGTGGCGATGCCGTGGTAGACGCCGCTCTTCAGCAGGATCTTCATCAGCGACACGAAGCTCGCGTCGACTTCGCTCTTCTCCTGGAAGGCGATCTCCGCCGGCTCTTTGTACGCCCCCTTGCACAGCCGGATGCGGATCCTCTCGGCGCACAGCTCGCGCACGTCTTTCTCGCTACGGCGCAGGTAGGCCTGGATGACGGCGCCGACTTTGCCGGCGTTGCCGGGGCGCGCGTGCAGGTCGCGCACGACGTCGAGGGTCTTCTGCGTGTACGGCGAGCCTTCCATGTCGACGCGCACGAAATTGTTCACGCGCGCCGCGTGGGCCACGAGCTCGTTGGCGATCTGCGTGGCCACGCTCTCGTCGATGTCCAGGCCCATGTGCGTGAGCTTCATGCTGACGTTCGCGTTCAGCTTCCGGTTCGCGAGCTCGTCGATCATCTCGTGGTAGAGCTGCGCGCTGTGGCGGGCTTCCTCGAGATTGGTGACGTTCTCGCCGAGGTTGTCGACGCTGACGCTCATGCCCTTCGCGTTGGTCGCGACCGTGGCGGCGAGTGCGTCCTCGACGGTCATGCCGGCCACGAAGCGGCTCGACAGGCGGCGGCCGATGGCGGAGCGCTCGGCGACGGAGCGGAGCATGCGGCTTTCGGAGAGTGCGATGAAGAACGCTCGGAACATGCGTCAGTTCAACTCGTCCGTCACACGGCTTTGGCGACCGTCACCGCACATACGCGGCCCGCGCCCTCGCGCAACAGCGCGGTCGCGCAGGCGCGGAGCGTCTGGCCGGTCGTACAGATGTCGTCGACGACGAGAATCGATTTTCCTTTCACGCGGGATGCGGCAGAGAAGGCCCCACGGACGTTCGCGGCTCGCTCGCGCCTGGGCAGCTTGGACTGCGTCGCGCGCTCTCCGGCCCGTCCGAGGAGCGTCATATCACAACCGACGCCGATGCGGCGCGACAGCGCGCGGGCGAGCAGGCCGGCCTGGTTGTAGCCGCGGCGGCGCTCTTTGGCGGCGGTCATGGGAACGGCGGCGATGGCGTCGAACTCCAGATCGCCCCGCGCGCGCAGGGTCTCCTCCAGCAGCGACGCCAGTGCGTCGTCGAGGAAGTCGTGCCGCTGGAACTTGAGGGCGCCCAGGAGGCGCTCCAACGAGCCGCGGTATTCGCCCCAGGCGTCGCACCACTGGAGCGGAAGAGGGTCGGCGAGGCAAGGGATGCAGAGCGTGGCCCCGTCCGCGAACGGCAGCGGCAGCGCGCAGGAATCGCATTTCAAGCCCGCGATCCTGGGCAGGCCCGCCCAGCACTCCCCGCAGCAGGATGCCTTCCGCTCCCGCCACGGCAGCTCCCGTTCGCAGGCCACGCACCAGGAGGGCAGAACGATTCGGAGCGCCTCGCGTCCTACTAACGACAACGCGCTCGCGAGCGTACGCACGGACCCATTTTAGCGAGGGGGAGTTGACTTTGAAGAACGAGAACCCATCCCGTATAGTGCCGGCCATGAAACGGACCCTTTTTCTGCTCGCGCTGATCGTCATCAGCGCGGTGCCCGCCGTCGCGCAGGAAACGAACGAATTCGGTGTGCTCGTCGGCGGCAGCCGGCGCTTCGTCTTCGGAGGGGACGGCGTCCGCTCCATCACGGGAGACGCCGAGACGGACTGGATCGAGAGCAACTTCTCCTTCAGCAACACCTCCTTCGAGCTGTACTGGTCGATCCCCATCGAGCCGGAGCTGAACCTCAAGTTCAAAGGCGGACGGCTGGAGAGCGAGATTCCCATCGGCTACCTGGCCGACGATCCGGACACGCCCGCCGAGAACGATCCGACGCTGTTCCGCCGCGACGTTGCGGACGGCGAGGTCGCCCACGTCGAGGCGGTGGTGGAGTACGAGTTCGACGAGCCCTTCGGCTCGAGCGGCCTGTTCGCCGGTCTCGGCTATTACCGCCTGTCGGCGCCGGATGAGGAGTCGCAGTCGACCTGGGGCGTGGTCGCGGGCGTGAACGCGGATTTCCCGATCTCGCGGCGCTACGGCGTGGTGCTCGAAGGCTCGTATCACTGGACGCGCGCGGAGTTCGAGCCGAAGTTCATGACGGTCAGCGGCGGCCTGCGTATGTCGTTCTGACGGGAACGCACATTGCTCTCTTCTTCGAGGTTGTACACAACGAAGGAGGGAAAATGGCTCAGGATCGAAACCGGAACATCCGTGACGTGATGACGCCGAACCCGGAGTGCGTCAGCGAGAAGGATTCCATCCGCGACGTCGCCCGGATCATGAAAGATCAGGACACGGGTGTCGTCCCGGTGGTAGACGGCAAAAAGATCATCGGCCTCATCACCGACCGCGACATCGTCGTGCGTGGCCTGGCCGAGGGGAAGAACCTCGACAACGTACGGGTGAACGAGCTGATGACCAAGAGCATCCGCAGCGTCCGCGAGGACGCCTCGGTCAGTGAAGCGCTCGAGCTGATGAGCAACGCCGAGATCCGCCGCGTGGCGGTCGTCAACGGCAACGACGAGCTCGTCGGGATCGTGTCGCTGGGTGACATCGCCAGCCAGACCAACCAGGACGGCCGGGTCGGCAAGGCGGTGGAGAACATCAGCGAGGCGCCGCCGAACAACTAACCAAGGCGCAGGGGGCAGGGCGCAGGGGGCAGGAGAGAGAAGCCCGGTTCTCCTGCCCCCTGCGCCCTGTCCCCTGTCCCCTCCCCCGGAATGTCCCGCCCGCCGCTGCCGGTTCCATTTCCTCGTGAACCGGTCCATTCTGCTCACTCTCACGCTCGTTCTGTGCGCGCCCGCGTTTGCCGTGGACGTCGACCCGAAGCTCGACCAGGCCATCCGCGCGTCGCTGCCGGTCTGTGAGGGCGCCGTCGTCACGTACGAGGAGTCGCCCGTCAAGCTGCCGGAGCGCTTCACCGGCACGCTGGTCCAGGTCGAGAGTAAGCGGCACACCTGCGAGGGGCAGTACATCGCCGTCCGCTCACCGATGGGCGGCTTCTTCGTCGGCTCGCCGTGGCCGATCGCGGACATGGAAGGGGCGACGATCGAGGAGAAGCTGAAGAACTTCGCCTGGCGCAACATGCAGACGAACCTGACGGCGGAGCTCGAGCGCAAGGTGACCGAGGACGGACTGATCCCGGTGACGCTGTGGCAGACGACCGAGAACGGCAAGGCACCGATGTACGGCCTGGTCGACCCGCAGGGCCGCACGTTCTTCTTCGGGAACTTCAAGCGCCTCAGCGGCGACGTCCTGGCGCAGCGCACGAAGGCCTTCGAGGCGCTGATGGCGAAGTCGCCGTCGAAGGGCTCGGGCCCGGTGACGATCGTCGAGTTCTCCGACTTCCAGTGCCCGTCCTGCCGCCGCTCGGCCGGCTGGGTCGATCCGATCGTGAAGAAGCACGAGGGCAAGGTGCGCTACGTGCGCTTCGACCTGCCGCTGACCATGCATCCGTGGGCCTTCCCCGCCGCGCTCGCCGGCCGCGCCGTTCACCGGCAGAACCCGGAGCTGTTCTGGGAGTACAAGAAGGCCGTCTACGACAACCAGGACCAGCTCAGCGCCTTCATCTTCTGGGACTGGGCGCGGGCCTGGGCCGAGGATCATGACCTCGACCTGAAGAAATACGACGCGGACCTCGAAAACGCGCAACTGCGCGCGGAGGTCCTGCAGGGCGGCGGGCTCGCGCTGAGCAACGACGTCCGCGCGACGCCGACGTACATCGTCAACGGCGCGATCGTTGACGCCGGCGACAACGGCGAGGCCCTCGCGGCATACGTGGACAAGCTCGTGGCGGGGAAGTAGTCCGGGGGACGAGTTCCTCGGGTTCCTCGGAGTTCCTCGGAGTTCCTCGGGTGGAGTCAGAGTCCTTCACCCCGAGGAACCCGAGGAACTCCGAGGAACCGAGGAACCCGTTAGATCGCCTGCCATACCAGATCGAGGAAGGCCTTCAGCATCCGGCCGGTGAGGCCCCAGATCTCGTAGTCGCGGTAGCGGTAGAAGTATGCGGGGAACTCCTTCCGGCGGAAGGGGACGTACCGCACCTCGGGGTTGCGGACGTCGAGCAGGGCCTCGATGGGGACTTCGAAGACTTCGACGACTTCCGTTTCCTGGATGACGTAGTCCACGGGCTCGTGGATGACGCCGACGAACGGAGCGACGAGGAAGCCGCTGTGGGTGATGAGGTCGTCGAGGCGTCCGATGAGCTCCACGTCCGCCGGGCGGATCCCGACCTCCTCCTCGGCCTCGCGGATGGCGGCGTCCTGGAGCGCCTCCCCCGGCTCGACGGCACCGCCGGGAAAGGCGATCTGGCCGCCGTGGGACGCCAGGTTCTCGGAGCGGCGCGTGAGGATGACGGAGTAGCCGGAACCGTTGCGGATCAGCGGGACGAGCACGCACGCGCGGCGATGCTGCGGAGCGTCGATCTCGACGGCCGGCCTGCGCGCGAGGATCTCGCGGAGGTTCGCCAGCGCGGTGTCATCGAACACGGGCCGTCCCCCACGGTTCAGGCTCGAGCATCGGGATGTCCTGCAGGGCGTGGTAGAGCTGGATGGTGCCGGTGGCTTGCCTCGGCAGCGCAATCTCGACCGTGTCGCCGGGATGAAGGTCTCCGGGAAGGGCGAGCCACCGATCGCCGCCGCGCCACTTCACGATGAGCCGGTACTCGGGCTGCCCGTAAACGCGGGTGCGAAGGGTGGCGTCGCCGATGTTGCGGATGACGAGAGGATCGCTCGAAACCACCTCGAGCTTGGGGAAGAGAGGCAGAGTGTCCAATGTAGGGCGTGGCTTCAGCCCGCCCCCCCCGGGAGAGGCGGGCTGAAGCCGCGCCCTACATTCCAGCGCCGCGAGGTACCCCTCCACCGTCTTCTCCAGCACCGCGTTCTCCTCCAGCCACGCCCGCTGCTTCGCCGCGGGGGACGGCAGGTCGGCGGTGAAGAACTCCACCAGCCGCTCCACCTCCCCCGCCCCCAGCGGCACCTTGAACGCCACATCGTCCGGCAGCTCGGCGAACTGCGCGTAATCGCTCACCGCGACGGGCTTCCCCGCGTCGAGGGCGCGGATCAGCGTCCCCGAGGTCTCGCCTGCAGAGGGGTAGCGGAGGTTCACGAAACGGTCAGCGATGGCGTAGTAGCGTGGGAAGTCGTCGTCGGCCACGTAGCCGGTCATCACGATCCCCTCCCCGCGCAGCGACTCGACGTCGATGTTCGGAGCGGGCTCGCCGACGATCAGCAGCGCGAGCCGCGGATCCCGCTGCCGCGCGATTCGGAACGCCTCCAGCACCACCTCGGCGCGCTTGGCCGAGGTGAGGAAGCCGAAGAAACCGATAACGCGCTGATCGGGCGCAAACATCGTCCCGCGCTCGAACGTCCGGGTCTCGGGGATGTACGGGTGCGGCACGACGTGGATGGGCGTGGTCACGCCGTACGAGCGCAGGCGGTCGTGCGCGTAGCGGTTGTGCACGATCACGCTCAGCGCGCGCTGGGCGACTTCGACCGAGGCGGGCAGGAGGAAGTTGCCCATCTCGCTGTGCAGCCCCGCCGCCCGCCCGCGCGCCCACGCCGCGCCGGGTGCGCCGTGGCTCGCCTCCAGCGCCGCGACGTAAGCGTCGGCGTCGCCGCGGGCGAGGGTCATCTCCACGATGAGGTGATGCAGCACGAGGTCGTGCAGCACCACGATGCCCGGCGTCCGCATCGCCTCGGCGTAGATGTGCTCGTGGAAGGGATTGTTGCCGAGCTGGTAGATGACGACATCCGCGCCGTCGTCCACCAGCTCGACGCGCTTGGCGAGCGCCGGGAGCAGCATCGACGCGTAATGCGCGACGCCCGTCTTCTGGGGCGGAAGCGGAGTGCGGACCGCGACTCTCATCGCCCCTAGTCTGCGCTTTTCTTCGCCTGGGCCGCGAGCCAGGCTTCGATGAGGCCGTCCAGGTCGCCGTCGAGGATGCGGCTCGGATCGCCCACCTCGTACTGCGTGCGCAGGTCCTTGACGAGCTGATACGGCTGCAGGACGTACGAGCGGATCTGGCTCCCCCAGCCGATGTCTTTCTTCTCGCCGGCGAGCTTGTTCTGTTCCTGCTGCTGCTTCTCCTGCTCGACCGCGTAGAGGCGCGCGCGGAGGAGGCGCATGGCCGTGGCGCGGTTCTTGTGCTGGCTGCGCTCGTTCTGGCAGGTCACGACGATGCCCGTCGGCAGGTGCGTGATGCGGATGGCGGAGTCGGTGACGTTGACGTGCTGCCCGCCCGCGCCGGAGGAGCGGTAGGTGTCGACGCGCAGGTCCTTGTCGTTGATCTCCACCTCGATCGTGTCGTCGATGTCGGGCATGACCATGACCGACGCGAACGAGGTGTGGCGGCGCTTGGCGGCGTCGAACGGTGAGATCCGGACGAGGCGATGCACGCCCGTCTCGGCCTTGAGGTAGCCGTACGCGTAGTCGCCGCGGACCATGACCGTCGCGCTCTTGAGGCCCGCTTCTTCGCCGGCCTGGTATTCGAGCATCTCGGTCGACCACCCTTTGCGCTCGCAGTAACGGAGGTACATGCGCAGCAGCATCTCCGCCCAGTCCTGCGACTCGGTGCCGCCGGCGCCGGGGTGGATGTTGAGGATGGCGTCGCGGAGATCGTGCTCGCCGGAGAGCTTCATGGTCAGCTCGATGGCGTTGATCTCGGACTCGAGCTGCGCCACGAGCGACTCGATCTCGGCGTCGACGTTCTCGCCTTCCTTCTGGAAGTCGAAGAGCACGTCGAGATCGCCGAACTTCGAGTCCAGCGACTCGCTCGAGGCGATGCGCTTCTCGACGCGCGCGCGCTTGCGCCCGACCTCCTGCGCCTTCTCCTGGTCGTCCCAGAAGCCCGGCGCGGACATCTCGCGCTCGATCTCGTCTAGCAGTCTGCGTGCGGAAGCGGGGTCAAAGATAACTCCGTACGTTACGGAGCCGGTCGCGGAGGTCGTCGAGGCGGGTCAGGGTATCTTCGCGCATAGGACATGCGATGAGTACCACGGCGGTGCGGGAGGACGCAAACTTATGAAGTGCGGCGGCCGAAGAGCAGGGCCGCGATCACCGCCGCACACGCCAGCCACGCGAACCAGTCCCCGAACCGGACGTACGGGGTCGGCTCCGTGCGGGGCTCGAAGGTCGCGTAGATCACCCCGTCGCGCCCCATGGGGATGGTCTGCAGCATCCGTCCCGTCGGGTCGATGAGCGCCGAGATGCCGGTGGTCGCGGAGCGCAACAGGTAACGGTTCCCCTCCACCGCCCGCAGGCGGGCCTGCCAGAGGTGCTGCGCGGGCGCCGACGTCCCGTCGTACCAGGCGTCGTTGGTGATCGTCACGAGCACGTCCGCGCCGTTGCGGATCTGCGAGCGGGTGATCTGCGGATAGACGATCTCGTAGCAGATGGCCGGTCCGTACTTGTGCCTGCCGCCCAGCGGAAAGTCGTTCGTGCCGAACTCGAACTCCCCGACCGCGTGCACGAGCTTCTCGGCGAAGAACAGCATGCGCCGCAGCGGGACGTATTCGCCGAACGGGACCAGGCGGATCTTGTCGTAGTGCCCGATGGTCTGGCCGCCGCTGACGAGGAACGCGGAGTTCCAGAGCCGGTTCGGACGCGCCGGATCGGTGGCCACGGAGCCGAGGATGATGTCGATGCCGTACTCGCGCGAGAGCTCCTCGATCCCCGACTTGTAGAACGCCGTCTGCGGGTACGACAGCGGCACGGTCGACTCGGGCCAGATCACCACCTGCGCGCCGTTCTTCGCGGCGTCGCGGGTCATGCCGATCATCTTCGCGTAGATGGCCAGGACGTTGTCTTCGTCCCAGCGCATCTCCTGCGAGATGTTCGGCTGCAGCAGTGCGGCCTTCACCGCGTCGCCGCCGCGCGGGCGGGCGATGAGCTTCGACGCCACCAGCCCCGTCCCCCACCACACGAGCAGGAGGATGCTCAGCGCGCCGACGACCATCACCCGTGCGATCGACGCGACGCGCTGCGTCACCAGCCACGCGATCACCACGGACGGCAGCAGCACGAGCGCGCCGGTGAAGTACGGCCCGATGGCGCGGTCGATCTGGATCAGCGACGTGTAGTCGACGATCGCCGTGGCCACGAGGTTCCACGGGAAGCCGGTCAGCAGGAACGTCCGCGCGAACTCGATCGCCGCCCACGCGAGCGGGACCAGCAGCCACGGCGCGAAGCGCTCGCCGAGCCGCAGACGCTTCACGATCGCCGCGAACGCGCCGCCGTAGAGCCCGAGGATCACCGCCATGGCCACGAAGAGCAGCACGCCGACCAGATACGGCAGCCCGCCGTAGTGCGACATCACGCGCACCACCCACGGCACCATGATCAGCCACGCCGTCGTGAACGCCGTCCAGCCGAGGAAGAAGGCCCGCCACGTCGAGCGCGCGCGCGTCACCGCGACGAGCAGCGGCGCGAGCGCCACGAACATCAGCCAGCCCTGGGCGACGTTCGGGAACGACAGGGCGAAGAGGACGCCCGTGAGGATGGCGAGAATGAACCCGGTCACTTCTTGAATAGAGCGTCGAAGGCCTTCCTCGCGTCGTTTTCCGACATCGGCTTGCTGGCCTTGTCGGCGGCGAGGTCTTTGACGATCTTCGGCTGGAAGAACGCGCACTGGTTCTTCGCGTGCTTGCCGACCACGCGGGCCGGGATGTTCTCGCGGCACTCCCACAGCGTGGTGGTATCGAAGAAGCGGCAGTTGCCGCAGGTGTGCAGATCCGCGCCGCAGCCGTGGCAGGCGTCCTCGTGCGTCAGCTCGCCGAGGCTGTGGCGCAGCTGGCCGCACTTGTTGCATTTGAAGGCGTCCGGACCGAAGCCGCCGGCCGTGCGTCCGCGCGGCGCGTCCTCGAGCCGCTGGCGCGGCGGGTCGGGACGGGGTCCCGAGGGTCTCTGGCTCTGGCCACCGCGGGAGCGCTCGCCATAGCTGCCTCCGTCCTGGTAACCACGATGTTTGTATTTGCGGTCGTCGCTCACGTTCACCTCGGAATGAATAGCCACAGCGCTCCGGCGATCACGACGAGGGCGACGATGATGAAGATCACCTTGATCGCGAATTTGGCCACCTTCAGCACGATCCATAAAACGAGGACGGCAAGAAGAAGGACGAGGAGCTCGGATGCGCTCATGGGGAATGCGTCTAGTGTAACAACGTTCGGGACGGAAAATAGTCCAATTGGAGCCGCAAAGCCTCAAAGTCTCAAAGTCGCAAAGAGGGTGGAATCAACGTCTTTGAGACTTTGAGACTCTGTGACTTTGAGACTGCGGCGTCAGATCACCGTCCGCAGCGGCTGTTCGACGTACTGTCTCAGCGTCTTCAGGTAGTCCGCGCCGCTCGCGCCGTCGATGATGCGATGGTCGCACGACATCGTGACCTTCATGCGGTCGCGGATGACGAGCTGGCGGTTCGCATCGGCCACGGGCCGGGCCTCGGCCGCGCCGATGGCGAGGATCGCGGCGTTCGGCGGATTGATGATGGCCGTGAACTCCTCGATGCCCCACGCGCCGAGGTTCGAGATCGTGAGGGTCGAGCCCTGGTACTCCTCGGGCTTGAGCTTGCGGTTCTTGGCCTTTTCCGCCAGCGCGCGCACCTCGGTCGCAATCTCGCTGACCGACTTCTGGTCGGCGTTGCGGATGACGGGCGTGATCAGGCCGTCCTGCGTGGCCACGGCGACGCCGATGTGGATGTCGCCGTGCTGCGTGATGGCCTCGTCCCCCCAGCTCGCGTTGACGTTCGGGTGCTGGCGCAGAGCCAGCGCGATGGCGCGGATGAGGAAGTCGTTGAGGCTGACCTTCGTGCCGGTCATCTCCACCATCTGCTGGCGGATGGAGATGAGGTTCGTCACGTCGAAGTCCGCGGTGAGGTAGAAGTGCGGGATCGGTCCCGTCGACTCGGCGAGGCGTTTGGCGATCGTGCGGCGCATCGCGGTGAGCGGAATGGTGGTCGTGCCGCGCGGCTCGTACTGGCGTGCCGGCGCAGGTGCGCCCGCGGGTGCCGCCTTCGCCTGCGAGGGAGGCGCGGATTGCGCGCTCTTGATGTCCGCGGCGACGATGCGTCCGCGGGGACCGCTCCCCTGCACGCTGTCGAGGCTCACGCCCATGTCCCGGGCCATCCGCCGGGCCAGCGGTGAGGATCGTCTGCGGTCACCTGAAGACGACGACATCTCGACGACGTTCGACTCCGTCTCCGGCGCACTGCGGTCGCGGCGCGGCCCTTTCTGCTCGATGGCCTCGTGGTACTCGCCGGTCGTGTGCTTGATGCTGTCCTTCTTGTCGGTGGAACGGCGCTGCTGCGGAGACGCTTCGCCCTTCTCCGCAGGCTTTTCTGCGGGCTTTTCTGCAGGCTTTTCTCCACTCGGCGCGGGCTCTTCTGCCCCCTGCGCCCTGTCCCCTGTCCCCTGCTCCTCAGTCTCCCCCTCGGCGAGGATCTGCACGAGCACGCCCCCGACCGGGACCATGTCGCCTTCCTTCGCCTGATGTGCGCCCAGCTTCCCGTCGGCCTCGGCCTCGAGATCGAGGTTCACCTTGTCGGTCTCGATCTCCGCGACCGGCTCGCCCCTCTTCACGGCGTCGCCCGGCTGCTTGTACCACTTGACGACCTTCCCTTCGGTCATCGCGTCGCCGGCTTTCGGCATGATGACTTCAGGCATACATCACCTTCTTCACGCCGCGCACGATGTGCTCTTCGTGCGGCGTAGCCAGGAGCTCGAGGTTGCGGGCGTAGGGCATGGGGACGTCCTCGCCGGTCACGCGATACACCGGCGCATCGAGCTCGTCGAACATCGCCTCGGTGATGCTGGCGGCGATCTCCGCGGCCGCGCCGAAGGGCTTCCACTGCTCCTGCACGACGACGGCGCGATGGGTCTTGGCAACCGAGGCGTAGACCGGGTCCATGTCCAGCGGGCGGAGCGAGCGGAGGTCGATGACCTCGCACTCGATGCCCTCGTCTTTCGCGAGCTTGTCCGCGACGATCAGCGAGAGCTGCAGCATGCGGCTGTAGGAGACGATGGTGACGTCCTGCCCTTCGCGCGCGACGCGCGACTTGCCGAACGGCACGGTGAAGTCCGGATCGTCCGGCACTTCGCCCTTCATGCCGTACAGCGCGGCGCTCTCCAGGAAGATCACCGGGTCCTTGCCGCGGATGGCGGTCTTGAGCATCCCCTTCGCGTCGGAAGGCGTCGCGGGGGCCACGACGTGGATGCCCGGGAAGTGGGCGTAGAAGGACTCGAAGGACTGCGAATGCTGCGCGGAGAGCTGCACTCCGGCGCCCTGAGGTCCGCGGATGACCATCGGCACGTCGACCTGGCCGCCGGAGAAGTAGCGCACCTTGGCGGCATGGTTGAGGATCTGGTCGGCGGCGACGATGGCGAAGTTCATCGTCATCATCTCCACGATCGGCCGGAGGCCCAGCATGGCCATGCCGACCGCGGTGCCGGCCATCCCGGCCTCGGCGATCGGCGTGTCGATGACGCGCTTCGGGCCGTATTTCTTGAGCATGCCCGCGGTGATGCGGAACGTGCCTTCGTAGACGCCGATGTCCTCACCCATGATGAGGACGTTCGGGTCGCGGTCCATCTCTTCCATCATCGCGTCGCGGATGGCGTCGCGGTACGACTTCTCACTCATGCTCACTCTCGCGCACGGGTCGCGGTCCATGCTCGGCCACGACGTCCGTGAACAGCTCCTCGGGCTCCGCGAGCGGAGCCTCTTCGGCGAACTTGACCGCGTTCGCGGCCTGCTCGACCGCCCAGTCGTCCATCGCCTTCACGTCTTCGTCCGCCAGTCCGCAAACCTCGGAGAGGCGATTGCGGAGGATGACGATCGGATCGCGCTGGCGGTGCTTCTCGACCTCTTCCTTGGGACGGTACGGCTGCAGGAGATCGGCCGCGCCGTGTCCGGAGAACCGGTACGTGATCGCCTCGATGCAGTACGGCTTGCCGGTCTCGCGCACCTGGCGCACGACGCGGTCCGCGACACCGCGGACGGCGAAGATGTCCTGGCCGTCGACCTTTTCGGTCGGAATGTCGTACGCCCGGACCCGCGCGGAGAGATCCGTGAGCGCGGAATGGCGCTCGATGGAGGTGCCCATCGCGTAGCCGTTGTTCTCGATGATGAAGATGACCGGGCACATGCCCTGGTGGCCCCAGAGGCCGGCCATGTTCAGGGCCTCGTGGAACGAGCCGATGTTCATCGCGCCGTCGCCGAAGTAGCAGACGGCGATGCGCTCGGTGCCCTGGTAGCGCAGCGCATACGCCGCCCCGGCGGCGAGCGTGAGGTGGCCGCCGACGATGCCGTAGCCGCCGTAAAGGCCATGCTCCGCATCGAAGAGGTGCATCGAGCCGCCCTTCCCCTTCGAGATGCCCGCGCCCTTGCCGAACAGCTCGGCCATGACCTTCCCGGGGTCGGAGCCGAGGGCCAGGGCCTGGGCGTGGTCGCGGTAGCCGCAGAAGACGATGTCGTCCTCATTCAGCGCGCTGAGGATGCCGGAGGCCACCGCCTCCTGGCCGATGTAGACGTGAAGATAGCCGCCGATCTTGCCCTTGCGGAACTCGCGCTCGGTGGCCTCTTCGAAGCGGCGGATGAGGATCATCTGCCGGAGCAGGTCGCTCCATTCCGGCGCACAGGCCGGATCGGCGACCGCGGAACTGGATTCTTTCTTTGCTTTTGCCATCATTCAAACACGCGCGACTGTTGCACATCGCACGCCGTGGCGGCGGATTCTATACAACACGGAGGGCTCAGAGCAGTACGAACGAGGGGCGATCCTTCAGCGCCCGGTCGAAGGTGACGGTGTGCTCGCAGCCGGCGCGGGAGTTGCGCAGGCCGATGACGTAATCGGCAAAGTCGCCCTTGCCGGTCCGGTACTCGTCCACCGCGCGACGCAGGAGAGCGCGATCCTCGAAGGAGAACAACGCAGTGCCGAGCACCTCGTCCAGCGCATCGGCGATCTCCAATTTCTCGAAACGATACATGGCGCGAAGCACCCACACGACCTCGCAGAGAACCGTGTCGTCGACATAGAGTTGTTCGTTCTTCTCCATCGTCTCGGTCAGAAAGGCATCAACGCGCCTCACCTGTACCGGGTCGTCATGGGTGAGGTACCGCACGAGGACGTTGGTATCGACGCCAATCAACGCTTCCTCGCATGGTGGCGGAGGATGCCTTCATTCATCTCTTCGACGGAAACGGGCCGCTGGCCAGGCCGCTTGAGCATTCCCCGGAGTCGCCGCACGTCGCCACTCACGCTGTGCACGGTCACCTGCCCTTGATCGTTGATGACGAAATCGACCAGGTCGCCGGTATCGACGCGCAGCACTTCACGCACTTCCTTCGGGAGGGTGATCTGTCCCTTGCTGGTAACGGTCGCGGTTGGCACGAGAACGCCTCCTTACCCATTGTAAGGAGAATAACACGATTCCTTACTTTGCGCCGGCGCTGCTCACGCCGGCTGCGGCACCTCATCGAGCTTCGTCCTCCGGGCGATGAAGACGAGCGCCACGGTCGCCAGCACCAAGCCATTCACGGCGAGGGCGACGCTGATCGACCAGCGCTGGGCGACGTAGCCGGCGATGAGGTTGCCGAGGGGCATGCCGCCGCGGAAGGCGAGCATGAAGATGGACATGACCCGGCCGCGCATCTCGTCGCTGGTCGTGAGCTGCACCAGGGAGCTGTACAGCGCGATCACGCCGACGATGCAGGCGCCCGCGCAGAAGGCGATGAACAGCGACAGCGGCAGGGAGCGCGAGAACGCGAACGCCACGAGCAGCGCCGCGAAGACGAGCTGCAGCTTGAGCGCGACGGTGCCCTTCTTCGCCGCGTGCGCCGTCGCCGCGATCACCAGGGCCCCGGTCACCGAGCCGAGGCCGTAGGTGGTCATCATCCAGGCGTAGCCCTTCGCCTCCAGGCCGAAGATCGATTTCGCCACCACGGGCAGGAAAGTCACGATGGGCATGCCCAGGAACGTGCCGGCGAACGCGAGAAACGTCAGCGTCAGGACCTTCGGCCGGCGGGCGACGAAGCGGAACCCGTCCTTCATCTCGTCGAGCATGCCCCCCTGCTCCGCGGCCGGCCGGACGGCCGGCGAGCGGATCAGCAGCAGCGCGACGATCACCGCCAGGAACGACATCCCGTTCACCGCGAAGCACACCGCCGCGCCCCATGCCGCAAGCGCCAGTCCCGCGAGCACCGGGCCGATCACGCGCGCGAGGTTGAACTGCATCGAGTTCATCGCGACCGCGTTCGGCAGGTCCTCCCGCTTCACCAGCAGCGGCAGCAGCGAGATGTACGCCGGCCCGCTGAACGACTGCGCGCTCCCCGTCAGGAACGAGAGCAGGAAGATGTGCCACACCTTCACGTTGCCGGAGAAGATCAGCACCGCCAGGATGAACGCGAACGTCATCTGCAGGTACTGCGAGAAAAGCATGATCTTCTTCCGCTCCACGCGGTCGGCGACCACGCCGCCGAAGAGCGAGAAGATGAGCATCGGGCCCGTCGCCAGGAAGCCGTCCACGCCGAGAAGGAAGGCAGAGTTCGTCATGTTCAGGACGACCCAGCCCTGCGCGACGGTGGCCATCCACGTCCCGGTCGTGGACAGGAACGCGCCCAGCCACATCACGCGGAAGTCGCGATAGCCCAGCGCGCTGAACGTGCGCGCGAGGCGGCCCCGAGGGGGAGAGGGCGTCCGCGCTTCGTTCTCGAGGGCCTGTTCCTGGGGTAGCGAAGCGCTCATGCCTTCAGTTTCAGACGCGCGGCCGTGCCCGCGGTATGCGCGTGGCAGATGGCGATCGCGAGCGCGTCCGCCGCGTCCGCCGACATCTTCAGCGACGCACATCCCGGTAGCAGCATGCGCACCATCTTCGCGACCTGCTCCTTCTCCGCTCCGCCATAGCCGACGACGGCGCTCTTGACCGAGCGCGGCGCGTACTCGAAGACCTCCAGCGCCGCGCTCCGCGCCGCGAGCAGCGCCACGCCGCGCGCGTGCGCGAGCTGAATCAGGCTCTTCACGTTGTGCCCCGCGAACGGCGACTCCACCGCCACCGCGATCGGCTGCGTCCGCGCGATCACCGCGCGCAGCCCGTCGTGGATGACCTCCAGCCGCTCCGCGAGCTCCGCGCCGCGCCGGGTGTTGATCGAGCCCTGCTCCACCAGGGTGAGCCTCCCGCGGTCATAGTCGATGACGCCGAAGCCGGTGGTAAGGGAGCCAGGGTCGATTCCGAGGATGCGCACCGGAAGGCATTATCGCCGAGTCGACGAGTCTTCGGGGCGACGAGTCGTCGAGGCGGGGCTCAGAGACTCACAGTCTCACAGAGAAGAAACAGACGTTGCGCCAAGGTGTCATCCTGAGCCGCGTAGACGGCGAAGGACCCCCTGATTCGTGCGGGTCGCGTGCTATCGGCAGGGGCTCCTTCGCCGCGCTTCGCCGGCTCAGGATGACAGTACCCGCCACGAGACTGTGAGCCTCTGCGCAAATGAGCCTCTCGTCGACTCGTAGCCCCGAGGACTCTTCACTTCCAGAACCTCACCTCGTAAATCGGCCTCCCCTCCGCCCGGTACTTCGCCTCGTAATTCGTGCGCGGCGGGTCGTCCGGGCCGGGGATGCGGCGTTCGGCGCGGAACTCGGCCTCGATCAGCGGCGCGGCGACCTCGAAGTAGTCGCGGTGATCGGTGACGTAGATCGCCGCGCCGCCGTCCACGAGCACGCGCCGGATCTCCTTCAGCACCTCGGGGCGGATGATCCGCCGCTTCTGCTCCTTCTTCCGCGGCCAGGGATCGGGGAAGTAGATGTGCAGCTCGGCAATCGACGCGTCGGGGATCATGTCCCGCAGGACGAGGAACGCGTCGTGGTTGATGAGGCGCACGTTCGTCAGATGGCGCTTCAGCACCCGGTCGCGGATGACGCGATGGTAGTGCAGCGACTTCTCGATGCCGATCAGGTTCGCGTCCGGGCGCTCCGTGGCCGTGCCGATGAGGAAGCGCCCCTTTCCCGAGCCGATCTCGAGGATCATCGGATTCGCGTTGCCGAACAGTTGCTGCAGGTCGAGACGATGGAAGCCGCTCTCGCGCGGATTGATGACGAGCTCCGATTCGGTCATGCCGCGCGGAAAGTACCTCACGCCTCGGCCACGCGCCAGAACGGCGTCGCGTCGACCATTTTGCGGATCGAGGCGAGCAGCGACGGGTCCTGACGCAGCCGCGAGCGGATCCACCTCACGAAACGCAGGTCGCCGCCGTCGCCGCCGCCCTGCCGCAGATGCGCGAGCCACGCGTCGGGGTCGCCGTTGAAGACCCGCACGAGCACGTGATAGCGGAGAAACTCCCCGACCATGGAGGTGTCGCCGGTGGGCATGCGCACGACATTCGAGGCGGTCTCGATGCGCCGCTCGCGCCTGCGCACGACTGCCTGCGTGTAGATCTCGATGACGTGCTCGATGCGGTCACCACTGCGGTCCACGCGAGCCCCGATCGCCGTGATCCGCAGTTTCGTGCGGCCGGAGCGGATCACGGCGCCGCGCGCCGGAACCGGCCACGGCCGGCGCGCGACGCGGCGCTCGAAGAGCCGCCGCCGGCTGCCGGGCCGGAAGACCTCGAGCACATACAAGTTCCTGATCTCTCTGACTTTGACTCCTATACGCGTCAATGGGTCGCCCTCCTTCACGGAGTGTGCGGATATCCATGTTTACCTACCTCCGTCCGTGGTAAGGTCCAAAAAAAGACATATGACTTCGCTGACGCACGCCCACGTCAATGAGAGGGACTTCGAAGCCGTATACGTCCAGTACTTCGACCTCCTCGCGCAGATCGCCATCTTCAAGTTCCAGGTCCCCGATTCCGAGGCGGAGACGCTGGTGCACGATGTCCTGATCGGCTACCTGCGCAAGTCGGAGAACATCGTGGAGCTGCGCTCGTGGCTGATCGGTGCGATCTGTTACGCGAGCCGCCACTACTGGCGCCTGAACGGCCGGATCCTGGACGGCAACCCGGAGGTCGACCTCGATCGCGTCGATCCGGCGTCGGTGCGCATCCTGGACAGCCTGCCGGACCAGATCGCGGCGCGTGAGGCGCTGGAGTGCCTGACCCCGCGCTGCCAGGAGGTGCTGCACATGCGGTACTTCGAAGGTTGTACGATCGCGGAGGTAGCGGGCCGCCTCGGCGTGAAGACGAAGTACGCGCAGAAGCTCATCACGAAGTGCCTGCGGCGCGCAGAGCGACTTTACGGCGAGAAGGGACGCGGACGATGAGTGACGAGAGGAAGCCCGCGGTGCTGGCCGGTTTCCGGCGATCGAGGATCGATCCGGGGCGCTTGCGGGAGTTCGCGGAGACGGGGCGCCAGCTGCAGCGGGAGCGCGCGGCCGCCGCGGACCTGGTGGAGCGGCTGCTGAAGGAGACGCCGCGAGAGGAGTGGCCGGCGCTGGCGGAGCGCGGGGACCTCCAGACCTGCGGAGCGCTGGAGAAGCTGGGGAACACCGTGGCGCAGACCGTCAACCGTGATCCTCGCCAGGCACTGGCGGTCGCAGAACTGGCCGTGTCGGTTGCCGAAGCAATCCCCCTCACCAATTATCCTGAAGTGGTCATCGCGCAACTTCGGGCGCATGCATGGAAGGATGTTGGACAGGCGCTCGGCCACGCCGCCCGCTATCCCGAAGCACTCGAAGCATTCGATCGCGCGGAATCCAACATCGTTTCGTTCGGCGCTCTCGGACACGACCTCGCGATCGTTCACTTCGCACGTGCCTCGACACTTCAGGAGATGGGCCGCTACGAGGAGTCGATGGCGCTGCTGGCGCAGTGCACGGAGGTCTTTCGCGAGCATGATGACACGCGGAGACTGGTCCTCTGCGCCATTGCCGAGGGGGTGCTCCTCCATCGCCTGCGCAAGTACCGCGAAGCGCGCGAAGCCTATCTGCTTCTGCTCGCGGAGACGCGCGACTCGATTGATCGCGAGTCGCTTGCATGCTTGCATCTCGCGATTGGTCATTGCTCGGTCGATCTCGCAGACTATCCCGCCGCCGACGTGCACTTGTCGCGCGCAGCCGAACTATTCGACGAGATTGGCCAACCACTTCGCTCTGCACGCGCCGAGATCGGACGCGGGAGGCTGTTGATTCGGAAAGGAGCGATCGATCGTGGCATCACGCATCTCCGCACGATCCGCAAGAAGTTCCTCCGCCACAGCATGACCGAGGAAGCTGGAATCTGCGCCTTGGAGATGATCGAAGGTATGCTGCTCCGTGGCGATACCGCCGATGCGGAAGCGCTGGCGCGACAGGTCATTGCCGAGTTCAGTGCCGCTGCGCTCAACACGCGCGCCATCACCGCCCTCGGCTATCTGCAGGAAGCGATCACCTCACGAAGAGCAACGACATCGATGGTCAGCGGCGTCCGCGAGTACATCGTCTCGCTCCAGACGTCTCCGGAGCGAGCGTTCGTCGCGCCGCTGTGATCACGGCCAGGGGATCACTAGGCCATCACCGAGCGCGCGCACGACCTTCTTGACTACCTTCACGATGCCCTGCTCGCGCGTACGCTCGCGCGACTTGTCGCCGCGCCCTTCGCGGGGAATCGCGAATGCGTTCCCGGCGAGCATGAGAATCACGGCCACGGCAGCCACACCCCGAACGGACTTGAATACACGACGCATATGCCCTCCTGATCCGGCTCATGGCCGGCTACGTTGATGTCGGGAGGGCGCCCTCTACCTCGCGGTGTGACGGCAAGTGCACTTATGCCACCCCTCGAAGGTGAGAAGTGGAGTGCGCAGAGGAAGGAAGTGTGCAGGAAAAACGCTTCAGGGAAGCGGAACGATGAGACCGTCGCCCAACGCGCGGATGATCTTCTTGACGATCTTCACGATGCCCTGCTCGCGCGTGCGCCCGCGCGCCTGATCGCGCCCTTCGCGGGGAATCGCGAACGCGTTCCCGGCCAGCATGAGAATCACGGCCACGGCAGCCATACCCCGAACGGATTTGAATTCACGACGCATATGTCCTCCTGATCCGGCTCACCGCCGGCTCCTTTGCGGTGTGATGGCAAGGGTACTTCTGCCACCCCTGGAACGAGAAGGGACGTGCAGCCAGGTGTCATCCAGGGCTCATTCACAGCGCGCGGGCTGCGCGATCCTCGGCCGGTGGTCTTTTCCCCCGGAGTGGAGCTAATCGCAGCTCTCCTCGAGGTTTGGGTTACTCCGTCCGGGCAAGTCCGAGGATGGTTTGCGCTGATTTTTGTCTGACCCGAGGTTTTGTTTGTCCGGCCGGAGGTTTTGTTTGCCTGGCCGGAGGTTTTCTTTGCCCGAACGGAGCGCGGATTTGCTCGCCCGGAGGACATCCCAGCGTTTTCGCGGAAATCTTTGCTCCAGCCGGACTGGCAAAACCTCGGCGCGGGCAAGGATGATCGCGGACGGCCCTTCGAAAACCTACGAGCCGCCGGATTTTTTCACCGGCGGGGCTGAAAAAACCTGCGAGCCGGCAAATCAAACCTCGGACGGAGCAAGAGTCAGCGCAGATCGAGACCGAGCGATCTCGAGACATGACGCGCAGATCATCGTTACCAACAATCATTGACTTCTCCGTCGCGTCTCCGATCTGGAGTGCGGGAGGCGCTCGGGGGATTTCGAAATGTAGGGCGTGGCCCTACATTCCGTCAGGCCAGGTCCGCCCATAACCGGGCGTACGTCTCGTAGCGCGCGCGGTTGATCTCGCCCGCTTCGACCCGCTCCTTCACTTCGCAGTCCGGCTCGTGGACGTGCGTGCAGTTCGTGAAGCGGCAGAGCTCGGACGGTGCTTCGAACTCGGGGAAGTAGTCGCGGAGGGTGTCGCGGTCGAGGTCCCACAGGCCGAACTCGCGGATGCCCGGGGTGTCGATGAGGTAGGTGCCGCCGCCGAAGTCGTAGAGTGTCGAGGCGCTGGTCGTGTGACGGCCGGTGCCGCGCTTGCGGTGCAGCGTGTTGGTCGCGAGCTGCAGCGACTGGTCGAGCGCGTTGATGATCGACGACTTGCCGACGCCGCTGTGGCCCACCAGCGCCGCCATCTTGCCCTCGACTTCGGCGCGAAGCTGCTCCAGCCCCTCGCCCGTCTTCGTCGAGCAGCCGATGATCGGGACGTCCAGGTCGAGATACGGCTCGAGTTTCGGCAGCTCCTTCTCCCGCTCCTCGGCATCGAGCAGGTCGACCTTGTTGATGCACAACACGGGCTTCGCGCCGCCGCGCTGGATGGCGATCAGGAAGCGGTCGATGAGGCGCGGACGCAGCGGCGGCGACTTCAGCGACACGACGTGGATCACCACGTCCACGTTTGCCGCGATGAGCCGCTGCCGGTGCGCGTGCAGCGGGTCGGGACGCGCGAGCACCGTGCGCCGCGGGAAGACGGCCTCGAGCCGGGCGGCGCCTTCCTCTTCTTCCGCAATGCGCACGCGGTCGCCCACGGCGAGAGCGCTCTTCTGGCGGATGGCCATCTCCGGCGGCACGACGCAGTCGATCTCGCGATCGCCCTGGAAGACGCGGCACCGGCCGCTGGAGACGCTCATCACGATCGCGGCCGTCTCGCGCTCGGCCTCGCCGGCGTCGACGGCCGTCACGTGGTCGTCGAGACGGGCCATGAGCTCGGTCACGCTGGGGCGCTTGCGGGCGTGGCCGTGCTGGTCGAGGAGGTTCTCCCAGTTGTCTTCGGTGATGCGCTGCGCGCCCGCATCGCCTTTGTCTTTCTTGAAGTTCTTGCGCAGCTTGCCGGCCTGTTTCCGGGCCTTCATCTCCTCGGGGGCGAGATGTTTTTCGAAATGCTTCTTGAGCTTCTTTGCTTCGCGATCCATCGAGGCGGCCGTCCGGAAGTATAGGTTACAATCGCGGTCGAAATCGGCCAAAGGGAGCGCCCGCAAATTGGAGAAACCGCTCGTTCTGCTTGCAGACGACAATGATGCCACCTGTACGCTCATCACGGCAGTGCTGCACAGGGACTTCGTCGTCGAGGTGGCGCACGACGGCCATGAGGCGATCGAGAAGCTGAAGCGCAGGCAGTACGCCGCCATCCTGCTCGATCTGCTCATGCCCGTGGCGGACGGCTATACCGTCCTCGATCACCTGCAGAGCGAGAGCCCCTCCACGCTCTCCCGCGTGATCGTCGTGACCGCGTCGCTCGCGCCGCGCGAGATGGACCGGGTGTACGGCTACGCCATCCGCGGGGTGATCCGCAAGCCGTTCGAGGTCGACCTGCTGCAGGCGGCCGTCCGCGAATGCGCCGGCCTCGGCGGCGAATCGTCTCTGCGCGGTCCGCTGCTCGCCGGCGGGATGCTGCTGGTGCTCGCGGCGGCGGACCTGCTGCGGAAGATGTAGCGCCTCAGAGCTTCAGCAGCGCGATCAGCGGCGCGCCGGCCATGACCGTCGCGTAGGCCATCGTCTCGAACGCGCTGCGGCTCCGGATCTCGGCACAGGCCTGGACGATGTCCGCGATCTCGACCGGATCGAACGGCTTGCGGACGATTCCGTGGATCCGGCCCGAGTCGATCCGGTCGATCAGGGCCCGCTCGGCGCCACTGACCACGAGCACGACCGGCGGATGGTCCCCATTCCCGATCGCCTCGAGGACGTGGAAGCCGTCGACGCCCGGCATGAGCAGGTCGAGCAGGACGACCGAGTAGCGATTCGCGGTCAGCAGGGCGATGGCGTCGCGCCCGTCCGAGGCCTCGTCGACGGAGAGAGCCCGCTGCCGCAAGGCGCTGCCGAGCATGCGACGGATCGACTCCTCGTCATCGATGACGAGGACGCGCCGATACGGGTCCACGGTCACTTCGAGCCCACCAACGAGGGCGGATACTATTCCTGATTACTCCAATGTCAACCTCAGCCCTTTGGGGCCGGTGGCTGAAATGGGGACGCGCAACATCGTCCGGAGGGCGCGCTCGAAGTCGTGGGCCGAGAGCGGCTGGCTGTACAGGAAGCCCTGCATTTCGCCACACTGCTCGCGCCGCAGGAAGGCCAACTGCTCCTCGGTCTCCACGCCCTCGGCGATGACGCGCAGGTTGAGCGCGCGGGCCATGGAGATCACCGCGGTGATGATCGCGGCGTCGTCGGGCGTGAGGTCGCGCACGAAGTCCTGGTCGATCTTCACGGTGTCGATCGGGAAGCGCTTGAGGTAGCTGAGCGACGAGTACCCGGTCCCGAAGTCGTCGATGGAGATGCGGATGCCCATCTCCTTGAGGCGGGTCAGGATCGAGAGCGTGAGCTCCGCGTTCTGCATGGCTGTGGATTCGGTGATCTCGAGATCGATGAACTGCGGCGGGAAGCCGGTGTCGGCCAGGATCTGCTCGATCGACGCCACGAGCTCGCGGTCCTGGAATTGCCGCGGGGAGAGGTTCACCGCCACGCGCAGCCAGGCGTGCCCGGCGTCGTGCCAGGCCTTCATCTGGGTGATGGCGGTGCGCAACACCCACGCCCCGATGGGCACGATGAGCTGCGTCTCCTCGGCCAGGGGGATGAACTCCTCCGGCTGGACCAGCCCCTTCTCCGGATGCTGCCAGCGCAAGAGCGCCTCGGCACCGACGACCCGGCCGGTCGCGATCTCGACCATCGGGTGGTAGTGCAGGACCAGCTCGTCGCGCTCGAGAGCGCGGTGCAGCGCGCGCTCCATGGCCAGGCGCGTCGCCGCCGGCTGCGGATGCGCCGCCGAGGCGAACTGGTAGTTGTCGCGGCCGAGCTCCTTGGCGCGATACATGGCCCGGTCCGCGTTCTTGAGCAGCGCTTCCGCGTCCGTGCCTTCGTCGGGGTACACCGCGACGCCGATGGACGTCGTCACGAACAGCTCGTGCTCGTCGATGGTCACGGGATGGCGCACGGCCTCGAGGACCTTCTGCGCGACGAGAGTCGTGCTGCGGCGATCGGGCACGTCCGCGAGCAGCACGGTGAACTCGTCTCCGCCCATGCGCGCCACGGTGTCCTCGGCCCGCACGCAGTTGACGAGCCGCGCGCCGATGGCCTGGAGCAGGCGGTCGCCGACGGTGTGGCCGAGGGTGTCGTTGACGAGCTTGAACTGGTCGAGGTCGAGAAACATCACCGCGCTGAGGCGGCCCGTCCGCCTCGCGTGCGCGAGCGCGACGCTGATGCGGTCGCGGAACAGCAGGCGGTTCGGGAGGCCGGTCAGCGAGTCGTGGTAGGCCTGGAACTCGACCTGCTCCTGGGCGTGCTTGCGGTCGGTGATGTCGATGATCGTCCCTTCCATGACGTCTTCGTCGCGGAGGGTGACGTTCTCGAGGACCCACACGGTCGAGCCGTCGCGGCGGCGCAGGCGGAGCTCGAGGTTGGTGGACTGCTTCTGCTCGCGGAGCATCTGCACGATGCGATCGCGCTCGCGGTCGTCGAAGTAGAAATCGTTGGCGTTGGCGCCGAGGAACTCCTCGCGCGACGCGTAGCCGAAGAGACGGGCGCAGGCGTCGTTGCAGTCGAGGATGGTGCCGTCGGGCGTACTGCGGTAAACGCCCGCGAGGTTGCGCTCGAACAGGAGGCGATAGCGCGCCTCGCTGGCCTTGCGCTCCGTGACGTCGCGGCCGAGGCCCTGCACGCCGACGGGCTTGCCGTCGCGATAGATCAGGCGAGTGCTCAGCTCGAGGGGAATGCGGCGGCCGTCCTTGCTGCGCATCTCGATTTCGTAGAAGGTCTGCGAGGCTTCGCCGCGGAGCTTCTTCTCGAGCGCTTCCGCAGCGCGCTCGCGGTGCTCGGGCACGACCATCTCGTGGATGGGCGTCCCGACGAGCTCCTCGCGCGAGTACCCGCTCGCGCGCTCGCCGGCGAGGTTCATCGACGTGACGATGCCGTCGAGGTCGGCCGTGAAGACGATGTCGTTCGCATTCTCGAACAGCTCGCGGTACCGCTCCTCGCTCCGACGCAGCGCTTCCTCCGCGCGCATGCGCGCGGTGATGTCCTGCGCGATGGCCAGGCGCGACCGGCGTCCGCCGGAGACGAACTCGAAGGACGTGACCTCGACGTCGATCACGCTGCCGTCTTTCTTGAGGTGCAGGAAGTGCCTCGGGCCGCGTCTTTCGGTGGCCGCGGCCACTGCCTCTTCCATCTTCGCGAGCTCCTCGCGGGGACGGATGTCGCGGAGGGTCATCCGCAGGAACTCCGTCCGCGAGTAGCCGTAGTGCTTCACCGCGGCGTCGTTGACGTCCGTGAAGCGGAGGGACTCGTAGTCGTACACCCACATCGGCAGCGGGTTCATCTCGAACAACGTGCGGTAGCGGTGCTCGCTCTCGCGCAGCGCACCCTCCGCCCGTTTGCGCTCGGTGAAGTCGCTGGCGACGTAGACCACGGCGACGGGGTTGTTGTCGTGATCACGGAGGAACGACGACGCGGCGAGGACGTCGATGCGCGAGCCGTCCGAGGCCAGCCACGCCATCGTGTGCTCGAGGACGCCGAGGGAGTTGAGGAGCTGCCCGGTGGTCAGGTTCTCGTCGCGCGGGAAGATCTGGCGGATGTGCGCGCCGCGGAGCTGTTCGGCGCGATAGCCGAGGAGATTCGCCGCGCCGCGATTGACCACCCGGATGCGGCCGTTCATGTCCACGACGATCACCGCGCCCTTCATCGTCTCCAGGATCTGCGTCGCCGCGAACTCCGGCGTGATCCCGGCCAGCTCGAACCGCCACACCGCGGTGGCGACGATGACGATGTAGACCAGGGCGGTGATGTACGCCGAGGGCTGGAGGTCGATGCCGGTGGACGGGAGGTAATCGAAGAGGGCGATGGCGCCGAAGATCCCGGCGAGCAGCAACGCCCCTCCGCGCTCGCGGCCCTTCCCTTCCGCATCGCGATACGTGCGCCAGTAGAGATGGAGGCTCGCGACCATCATGGCGCCGACGATGGCGATGACGATCGCCGCCGCGGGACGGGACTCGGGATAGAAGCCCCAGGCGAAGCGGCGGACGCCGGCAGCCACGAGGGTGGTCGTCAGGCCGATGGCGGCCAGGGCGGCGCTGACGAGCCAGAAGGCGGCGATGACGGCGCGATAGCGGCGGTCTCGGCCGATGAGCCGCGAGGCGAAGTGGAACATCGCCGCGGGGATCAGCACCCCGAACGCATAGCCGAGGCGCGCCCACGTGACCGCGACATCAGCCGTCCGCGAGGCGTACATCAGCGACCACGCCCCCAGCCAGCCGGCGGTGATCAGCGCGAGGACGGAAAAGAGGGTGCTCGCCCCGCGCGTGCGGCCACGCCACAGCACGCCTGCGCCGAGGAGCAGGATCGAGAGAGCCGAGATCGCCGTGGCCACCGCGAGAGCGCTGGCGGCGTAGGCGTCCGGCACGAAGAGTGACTCGAGATCGGGCACGTCGCGGACTGTTGCTGCGATAGTACCCTGAACCGTTGTCCGGGATTGGTGACCCGTGACCCGTCATGGGTCACGGGCAACGCTATTCGTAGTCGCGCTTCTTGAAGTACGAGTCGCGCTTCGCGCCGCCCGTCTGCGTCGTGACCCTGCTGACGGGCGATTCCTCCTCCCCCGTCGGCCGTCCGCCCGCCGGCTCGTCGCTTTCCGCGAGCTGCACGTCCGAGGTGCGGCCGCCCTGGTGAGCGTGCGTGGTCTCGGATTCGCGGCTCTCGTCGTAAAACTCGCGATGCTCGGGCGCGGGCGTGGAGTCCTGGTCGTTCACTTCCTGCCCGGTCCGGCCCGTCACCCAGTCGCTGCCGCTGCCGTAGCTCTGCGGCTCTCGCGTGTCTCTCGGCATGGTGTTCCTCCTCCCTCCTGTACTGCTGCCTCCGTGCCGGGCGCAGCGGACACGAGGAGACGGCGCGAGCTCTCCTGTCCCCTGCGCCCTGCGCCCTGTCCCCTGCGCCCTGCGCCCTGATCTTGCACGCTTGCCGCGCGATGCAACCTCTCATCGGCTGGCAACGCGGCGACTCGAGTGAAGCCCTCGCCACGCGCGAGTGGCTGGTGACCAACGGGCTCGGCGGATACGCCTCGGGCACGATCGGCGGCTCGTGCACGCGGCGCTTTCACGGGAAGCTCGTGGCCGCCCTCCCCGCTCCCCTCGGCCGCACGATGATGCTCAACCACCTGGAGGAGTGGATCGCCGGCCCCGGGGACCTGCGGATGGAGCTGAACGGCAGCGAGTCGCTGGACGAGTTCGCGCTGGAGTGCGGCATCCCGGTCTGGCGGTACTCGCACGGCGCGATCCGCGTGGAGAAGCGGGTGGTGATGCCCTACGGGCAGAACACGACGTATGTGATCTTCCGCCTGCTCGACGGCCCCTCCGGCCTCACGTTGAACCTGCGGCCGTCGCTTCACTTCCGTCCGCATGAAGGTACCCTCGCGGACCCCGCGCCGACGCTGGTGCGCGCGGAGGGCCGGCGTATCGAGGTGCGCGAGAGCGACAGGTTTCCGACGCTGCGCATCGCGATGGCGGGCGACGACGCGACGTTCGAGGACGACCCACGGACGGTCGAACAGGTGATCTATCTCCTGGAGCGCGACCGCGGCTACGACCACGAGGGGCCGCTGCACAGTCCCGGAGTGATCCGGATGTCGCTGCCGAAGGGACGCGACGTGGGGATCGTGGCGTCGGTGGAGCCGTGGGACGTGGTCCACGCGATGACGGTCGCGGAGGTGCTGGCCGCGGACAACGAGCGGCGGAACAAGATGCTGGCGAAGGCAAGCGCCCGCGACGACCTCACGTCGCAGCTCGTGCTGGCCGCGGATCAGTTCCTCATCCGGCCCACGACGCGAACCGCGGACGAAGCGCGCATCGCGGCGGCCGGCGACACGCCGCGGACGGTGATCGCGGGCTATCACTGGTTCACCGACTGGGGCCGCGACACCATGATCAGCCTCGAAGGCCTGACCCTGGTCACGCAGCGCCATCGCGAGGCCGGGAGCATCCTGCGCACGTTCGCCACGTACATCCGCGACGGCCTCATTCCGAACATGTTCCCCGAGGGGGAGCACGGGGGGCTGTACCACACGGCGGACGCGACGATGTGGTTCTTCCACGCCGTGGCGCGGTACGTCCGGTGGACGGGCGACCGCGGCACGCTGCGCATGCTGATCCCGAAGATGGTCGACGTCATCGACCACCACGTGAGGGGGACGCATTTCAACATCCGCGTCGATCCCGCCGACGGCCTGCTGTCACAGGGCGCGGAGGGATATCAGCTCACCTGGATGGACGCAAAGGTGGACGGCTGGGTGGTGACCCCGCGGCGAGGGAAGGCAGTGGAGATCAACGCGCTGTACTACAACGCGCTGCGCATCCTGCAGGGGTTCCTGGAGGAGGAGGGCTTGGGAGACGCCGCGCGCATCCGCGAGCTGGCGGACCGGGCGTACGAGTCCTTCAATGCCCGGTTCTGGTACGAGGATGGTCAATATCTTTACGACGTCCTCGACCCCGCCGATGCGGCGCTGCGTCCGAACCAGATCTTCGCCATCGCCCTCGATCACCCGGTGCTCGAGCCGTCGCGTTGGAAGCGGGTGGTGGAGGTGGTGGAGCGCGAGCTGGTGACGCCCGTGGGCCTGCGCTCGCTGGCGCGGAATCACCCGGATTACAAGCCCTACTACGACGGCGACCTGCGCGCTCGAGACGCCGCATACCACCAGGGAACGGTCTGGGGCTGGCTGATCGGCCCGTTCGTGGATGCCTGGATGAAGGTGCACCAGGACCCTTCGGGCGCGCGCCGTTTTCTGGAGGGGTTCGTGCCGCATTTGTCGGACGCGTGTATCGGCACGATCAGCGAGATCTTCGACGCGGAGGCACCGTATGCGGCGCGGGGGTGCGCCGCGCAGGCGTGGAGCGTGGCGGAGGTGTTGCGGTGTTGGGTGTTATAGGACGAATAGGACCTATAGGACGAATAGGACTGATAGGACAAAGCCCGGTCCTATTCGTCCTATCGGTCCTATTCGTCCTATAGGTCCTATCCGTCCTATGACCCCTACCGCGGCAGCAACCCCATCACCGCCGACACCGCCGCCCGCACCCCCGTCCGCAACACCAGCCCCGGGTCTACCGGCGCGAACCTGCTGGAGTGCAACCCCGGCTGGGTGCCCGCCGAAATGGCCGCGGCCTCCCCGGCGCCCAGCGCCAGCAACACCGTGGGGATCTTTCCCTGCAGGCCGAACAGTCCGAAATCCTCGCTGACCATGGCCGGGTCGATCTCCACCACATTCCCCGCCCCGAGCTCCGCGCCGATCGACTTCACCAGCCGCGCCGTCAGCGCGGGGTCGTTGAACGTCGAGTCCACGGACTCGTGGCCGAGGTGCTCGTATACCGGCAGGCGGTCGTCGGGGAGGCCCGCGGCGATGGCCAGGCCGCGGGGGATGCGCTGGATGGATTCCAGCACCCGCGCGCGCACCTCCGGCTTGAACGTGCGCACGGTGAGATAGAGCTTCACTTCATCCGGGATGATGTTGCGCTTGGTGCCGCCCTCGATCTTGCCCACCGTCACCACGACCGGGTCGAGCGGGGAGCGCTCGCGGCTGGCGATGGTCTGCAGGGCGAGCACGGTTTCGGAAGCCAGGACGACCGGATCTTTCGTGTTCTGCGGCGCGGCGCCGTGGCCGCCTACCCCACGGATGGTGAGGTTCAGCGAGTCCGTGGCGGCCATGAACTGGCCCGGGCGGTAGCCGACTTTCCCTGCTTCCAGCGCCGCCCAGTCGTGAAGGGCAATCGCGAAGTCGGGGCGCGCGAACTTCTCGTACAGCCCCTCCGACAGCATCCCCTCCGCGCCCTTCACCACTTCCTCGGCCGGCTGGCCGATGAGCATCACCGTGCCCCGCCACTGCGACTTCAGATCCGCGAGGAGCTTCGCGGTGCCGAGGAGGGTGGTCATGTGGACGTCGTGTCCGCAGGCGTGCATCACCCCGGCGTTCTGGCTCGCGTACGCGAGGCCGGTCTGCTCCGCGATGGGCAGGCCGTCCATGTCGCTGCGGACGAGCACCGTCGGACCGTCCCCGTTGCGCAGGACCGCGACGACGCCGTAGCACGTCATCGCCGGGTCTTTGTACTTGCCGAACGGATAGGTGACCTCGTATCCCAGCTCGCGCAGACGCGCCGCCACGAAGGCCGACGTCTTCGCCTCCTGCATCGACAACTCCGGCGCGGCGTGCAGCGTGCGGTACGTCTCCACGAGAGACGGCAGCGCCGCCTGCACGCGCTGGTCGAGCGATTGAGCGGAGAGCGGCATCGTCAGAAGAAGCAGGAAGGCGAGCTTGCGCATGGCGCGCAGCTTACATCGCCTCCGCCCCCACGATCTCCCCCGCCACGGCCACCTGGTTCTTGCCGTTCTTCTTGGCGAAGTACAGGGCCGCGTCCGCGCGCGCGATCAGGTCCGCGGGGGTCATTCCGTCGCGAGGATACACGGCGATGCCGACGCTCACGGTGATGTGCAGCGTCCGCCCGAGCTGCGGCAGCGCGAACACGCGGCGCTCGACCAGCTCGCGCAGGCGGTTGGCCGCCTCGCGCGCGGAGCGGCCGGGCGTGTCGGGGAAGATGATCGCGAACTCCTCGCCTCCGTAGCGCGCGACGACGTCCGTGTCGCGGGCATGCCCCATCAGCTCCTGGACCAGTCCCTTGAGGATCTCGTCGCCGATCGGATGGCCGAACGTGTCGTTGATCTTCTTGAAGTTGTCGATGTCGAGCATCGCCAGCGCGAGCTCCAGGCCGGAGCGCGAGTGGCGATGGATCTCCTTCGCCAGCGCGTCCTGGAAGTAGCGGTGGTTGTAGGCCGGCGTGAGGCTGTCGACGAACGTCAGCCGGCGGATCTCGTCGTACTGCGTGGCCGACTGCAGCGCCGTCACGGCCTGCGTGGCGAAGATCTCCAGCGTCCGTACTTTCTCGATGGACGGGATGCGCCGGTCGTGCGGCTCGCGCACGGAGAGGAAGCCGATCATCTGGTCCGTTCCCTGACTCGGACTCGTCAGGGGCACGAGCAGGAGGTCGTTTTCGTGCCACTCGTCCGGCTTCAGGAACCCTTCGTCCGCATCTTCCGGCCGCACGAAGAAGTCGTGCTCGCTCTTGCGCAGCGCGGTGTGGGACACGAAGTACGAGCTCGACGCCTTGAACTCCGGATTGAAGAAGGCCTCGATCTCCGCGGGCGTGACGTGCTTCCGCCGCACCTCTTCCCACACGTCCTCCATGCCGGCGTGCGCGCGGCGGACGTACTCGTTCGTGCGCGGATCGCGGATGGCGAAGACGACGTTCTCGAAGCCGAGGGCGCGGCGGATGGCCTGGGCGATGCGGGTGAGAGCGGCGTCGGCGTCGCGCTGGCCGATCAGACTGTTCGACACGTCGAGAATCGTCGACATCGTCGCAGCGTGATTCTCGAGCTGCGCGGTGGTCTCGCGCATCTCCCGGCGCAGCAACTGGTCCTGCACGGAGAGCGCGGTCTGGTTCACCAGGAGCGTGAGCAGATTGAGACTCCCCGCCTTCAGGATGGACAGGTCTTCCGTCTCGAAGATCAGGATCCCGTAGATCACCTCGGGGGTCTGGATGCCGATCAGCACCTGGATGGCGTGGCCGCCGGAGAGCGGGAACTTGCGCATGTCGCTCTGGAAGATGAACGCGCGGCTGGGCGCCGACTGCGCGAAGCCCGCCTGCTCGACCCAGCGCAGGATGTCCTGGTCCGTCGGGAGGCACTCGCCGAAGCGGTAGACCGTGGGCGGAATGTCGGGGTTCGGCTCCCACGTCACGACCGCGCACGCCTTCATCTTCGCCAGCTTGGAGAGCAGCGACATGAGCCGCCGCAAGGTCTCGTGATGCGTCTCCGCGGAGAGGATCTGCGTCGAGCTCTCCGTGAGGATGGCCAGCTCCCGGTTTCTCCGCAGCAGCTCCACGTTCTGCTGCTCCGCCTCGGACTCGTTGCGCATCGCATAGGCGACGATGACCACGGGCAGGAACGCGATCACGAAGCCGGGGATGCCCCAGTTCGCGTAGAGCATCACCTCGATGGCCACGACGGGCGTCACCACCAGCAGGGTCTTGGCCTGCATCTGCAGCACGCGGCGCAGGTCGAGCGGGGCGGTCTCTTCCTCGAAGTAGCGGCGCAGCGAGATGAAGAGGAGGTGGAGACCGACGTAACCGACCAGCAGGAGCGTCGCGCCGGCCATCTTCGCGGAGGGAGGCGCGTCCGCGGCGACGGCCACGGCGTACAGCAGGCCGACGATCGAATACGAAAGGGCGAGCTGCGCGGCGTTGTAGAACGGCTCCAGCGCCCACTTCCGCCGCGCGAGCGCGTCGTACACCGCGTGCGCCCCCGCACCGGCGAAGACCGCGATCAGCGCGACGGCGGGACTGTGAAAGATGATCAGCGCGCCGAAGACGACCGCCGCTTCGAATCCGACCGAGGCGTCGCCGGCGTCGATGCGCAGGAAAGTGGCCACGAGCACCAGCACCGCGAAGACGAGGGCCGTGCGCGTCTCCGCGACGGACCGCGTCATCAACGCGAAGATCAGCAGAGACACCGCCGCCAGGACGACGGCGACTTTCAACCCGCTGAAGAAGGCGGTGCGGGACACGGCGCGCATTATAGGTTGCAAAAGGCGCGGCGCAGGATGCAGTAGAAAACCGACCGGTCGGCTCAATAACCGGTCTCCTGCCCCCTTGCCCCCTATAATCCGCCCGTATGTGGGAAACCGTCATCGGACTCGAAGTCCATGCGCGTCTGCTGACACGCACCAAGATCTTCTGCGCCTGTGCCACCGCGTTCGGCGCGCCGCCGAACACGAACGTCTGTCCAGTCTGTCTCGGATATCCGGGCGCTTTGCCGGTGCTCAACCGCCGCGCAGTGGAGCTGGCCACGCGCATGGCGCTCGCGACCGGCTGCGAGGTGCATCCCCGCTCTGTCTTTGCGCGCAAGAATTACTTCTATCCCGATTTGCCCAAGGGTTATCAGATCTCGCAGTTCGATCAGCCCCTGGCCACCGGCGGCCGGGTTCACGACGTGCGCATCCTGCGGATTCACATGGAAGAAGACGCGGGAAAGTTACTGCACGAGCGCGATGCCTCCCTGGTCGACCTCAATCGCGCCGGCACGCCGCTGATCGAGATCGTCACCCACCCGGACATCCGCAGCTCCGAACAGGCCGGCGCCTATCTCACGCGCCTGCGCCAGATCCTCATGTACACCGAGGTGTGCGACGGGAACATGGAGGAAGGCTCGCTGCGCTGTGACGCCAACGTGTCGGTACGCCGGCCGGGCGAGCCGCTCGGCACGCGCACGGAGATCAAGAACCTGAACTCTTTCCGGTTCCTCGGCCGCGCCATCGATTATGAGGTCCAGCGGCAGATCGCCGCACTGGAGAGCGGAGCGCGCGTAGTCCAGGAAACGCGCCTGTTCGATCCCAATACCGGGGAGACCCGCGTCATGCGCTCCAAAGAGGAAGCTCACGACTATCGTTATTTCCCCGATCCCGATCTGCCGACGCTGGAATTGAACGACGCGTGGATCGAAGACGTGCGCGGGACCCTGCCGGCATTGCCGCAGCAGCGCATTGAGCGCTATCAGCGGGATTATGGACTGTCCGTTGCCGACGCCGAGGTCATTGTAATGACGCGCGCGGTGGCGGACTTCTATGAGGAGGCCGCCGAGGAATCGGGAAATCCGCGCGCTGCGGCGAACTGGGTGCGCAATGAAGTATTGCGCGTGCTCAATGACAGGAAGATCGAGATCGCCGATTATCGTGTCACGCCCACAATGCTCGCGCGCCTCGTCCGCCTGCTCGACGCCGGCACCATCGGCGGCAAAGCGGCCAAGGAAGTGTTCGACGACATGTCCGAGACCGGAGAAACGGCGGACGTCATTGTGGAGCGCAAGGGCCTCGGCCAGGTGAGCGATCCGGAGGCGATCCGGGAGGCGGCCCGGCGCGTGCTGGCCGCGAATGCCGCGCAGGTCGAGCAGTACAAAAGCGGGACGACCAAGGTCTTCGGCTTTCTCGTGGGACAGTTGATGAAGGAGATGCGTGGGAAGGCGAAAGCCGACCTGGCGAACGAGATCCTCAAAGAACTGCTCGGCTGAATTCCCGTCACCGACTCGACTTCGTCTTCGGTGATATATTCCGCCCCCGTTTCTCGACTTGTAATTGCCTGTAGAACAACAGACTTAGGAGGTCACCCTTGCGATCCCTCACACGAACCCTCTTGACGATCGGCTGCGTCGCGATCAGCGCCTCGGCCTTTGCGTCCGGCTTCTCGATCTTCGAGCAGGGGGCGAAAGCGACCGGCATGGCCGGAGCCTTCGTCGCCACGGCCGACGACCCCAGCGCCATCTTCTATAACCCGGCCGGGCTCGCTCAGCAGCGTGAGCTGTCCGTCCTCGCCGGCGCCACGTTCATCAACTTCTCGAACGAGTTCACCGGCGACCCGAACAGCGTCTATACGGCCGGGACCGAAGGGAAGTACGACCGGCATACGTTCGTGCCGCCCAACGCGTACGCGGTGATGCCGATCGGCAGCAACCTGACCGTCGGTGTGGGCCTGTTCGCGGCGTGGGGCCTCCGCACCGACTGGCAGGATCCGTGGGTGGGCCGCTTCATCTCGCGTGATGCCGACCTGAAGACGACGTCGGTCCAGCCGACGATCGCCTGGCAGACCGCCAGCGGCAACCTGGCCATCGGCGGAGGCGTCGAGTACCGCCGCGCGCGCGTCATTCTCAGCCAGAACATCCCCCTGCCCTTCCCGAACCCGTTCACCGGCCGCATCACCGACATCGGCAACGCGCGTCTGGCCAGCGACTACGGGGACGACATCGGCTGGAACCTCGGCATCCTCTTCAAGCCCTCCGACCGCATCCGCTTCGGCGCCTCCTACCGCAGCGAGATGGACATCGAGCTCGACGGCGAGGCGGACTTCACGCAGATCTCCACGGGCAACGCGCAGCTCGACGCTCTCGTCGGCGCGACGTTTCCGGCTGACGACACGATCTCCACGACGCTCCCCTTCCCCGCGGTGGCCGCCGTCGGCGTGGCCTTCAGCCCGACGGACCGGGTCGACCTCGAGTTCGACATCACCCACATGACCTGGAGCCGCTTCGAGGCGCTCGCGGTCGACTTCGACGACCAGCCGGCGCGCAACTTCGTGCGCGAGCAGAACTGGGAGGACGCGTCCGCCTACCGCCTCGGCGCGAACATCGAGGCGACGCCGTCCTGGGACGTCCGCCTGGGCGCGGTGTACGACCAGAACCCGCAGCCGGTCGAGGCGGTGAGCCCGCTGCTGCCGGACTCCGACCGCATCGGCTTCACCTTCGGCGCGGGCTGGCACCACGGACCGTTCGTCGTGGACGGCGCCGCGTTCATCCTTCACTTCAAGGATCGCAGCACGCAGGGACGCAACCCGGAAGGCTTTGACGGCACGTACGAGACCGACGCGGTGCTGTGGAGCATCAACGCCGGTTATCGCTTCTAAGAGGAGACCCTACACATGAACAGATACACGAAACTCGCAACGGCAGTCGTCGTCGCAGTACTCGTCGTGGCCTTGCCCGCGTCCGCGCAGCGCGGTCACGCGGACTTCTCGAAGCTCGTGGCGCTGGGCGACAGCTACGGCGCCGGCGTGGTCAGCGGTTCGCTCAACGAACGCCATCAGGTGTGGAGCTGGCCGGCGGTCATCGCCCGCCAGGTGGGCTACACGACCTGCCAGCCGGCGGCGACCGCCGCGGACGACTGCTTCGCGCAGCCGCTGGTCACGTTCCCCGGCATCGGCCCCGAGCTGCAGATCGTCAACCTGACGCCGACGATCGCTCCCGCCGCCGGCGGCCCCAGCCTGCCGGTCATGACGGCGTTCGGCCGCGGATACAACAACCTCAGCATCCCCGGCGCGACGGTCGGCGCGCTGCTCTCGCTCACGGGCGCCGAGCCGCAGACGCCCGGCGAGCCGACGGCCGTGTCGATGGCGCGCTTCATCCTCCGCGGACGCGGAACGGCGGTGGCGCAGGCGATCGCCGAAGACCCGACGTTCATCGTGATGTGGATCGGCGGCAATGACGTGCTCAGCACGTTGTTCAGCGGCGACCCGTCGACGGCTACATCCGCCGCGGACTTCCGTACGCGTTACGCGGCCGTGCTCTCGCAGCTCGTCGCGGGCGCGCCGGATGCCGGCATCGTCGTCGGCAACATCCCGCAGCAGCCGCTCCCCTACATGCTGCTCATCCCGCGCTTCGTCGTGAATCCGGCGACCGGCCAGCCGGTGCCGGGTCCGGACGGCAACCCGATCCCGCTCATCGGCATCCTCGACAACGACCAGCCGGGCCTGCTGCCCGCGGGCAGCTTCGTCCTGCTGCACGCGCGCGCGAACCTGGCGACGGGCTACGGCCTGCCGAACGTCCCGCCGTTCAACGCCCTGCCGAACGCGGGCAAGCCGCTGCCGGACTCCGACGTCATCACGCCGGGCGAGTTCGCCACGGTCATGACCCGCATCGGCGAGTACAACGCCGCGATCCAGGCCGAGGCTTCGGCGCGGCAGATCCCGGTGGCGGACATCAAGGGCCTGTTCGACCGCGTGTTCGCCCCGGGCGGCATCCACGTCGGGCCGGTCACCGTCTCCGCGCAGCCGGTGACGGGCGGCTTCTTCGGCTACGACTTCTTCCACCTCACCGACCTCGGCTACCTCCTCTTCGCCAACGAGTACATCAAGACGATCAACTCGGCGTACGGCACGGAGATCCCGGTGGCGAGCGTCGCGCAGCTCTTCGCGAACAACGGCGCCTTCTTCCCGGAGACGCCGGACGGCCAGCTCGTGACGAACGCCGACCGCCTCGAGGTCACACAGGCGGCGGCGGACCAGATCCGCTCGATGTGGGCGCAGCCCACGGTGCGCCGCATCCGCGCGATCCGCGGGCACTGACCAATCTCCCGGAGAATGAAAAAGGCGGCCGGATCGGCCGCCTTTTTTGTCGATGTGAAGTGCGCTACGTTCCTGCGGGTCGACCGCGCGGCGAGGGCTTGGAGATGTCGATCATCGCCATGCGCTCTTTCTCGTCGTACCAGCAGTGGAAGCGCTTGATGCCCGGGACCTCGATGTCGTAGGTGCGGAAGAAGGCCGGCACGTGCAGGGAGGTGGACTTTTCGGACTGGCGGATCTTCGCGGCGCCCTCTTCCTTCCGCTCGAGGGGCTTGATGCCGATGACCTTGCGCTTCTTGTCGTAGTAGAGGTTTGCGCTGGTCTTGCCGCGCAGGCGGAGCATGTTCGCGACCGGTGAGGGCAGGCGGATCAGGCGCGACTGAACGATCGTCGCCGAAGCGGGAAAGCGTTCGAACTCGGGCTGCGGCTCCCACTTCTCAAAGGCCATAAACCGACTCCTCACCCATCACGGACCTCTCTGGCGTCGTGACGATCATAAAAACTGGAATGATTTTGTCAACAATTAATCGGACGTGTTTCACGACGGGAAAACGTCATGCCAGGAGGCGTGATTCCGAGTTCAGTTGAAATCGTTGCTGGTTTTTGCACGCGCGGACATCACGCAAAACAGATGCGCAGTCCCGGTAACCCATTGAACTGTTGGCACTTGTTCAAGGCCGGGCCCGAACGGCTCCACCGCTGCGAGACGGACGCGGCGGTACGCGTCCTGTTTGCGTCAGCCGGGCGTAAAGGAGAGGATCAAGCGGTCAATTGCGAAGATTTCACGATTCGGCTGCGAGCGCTTTACGGAAGTCGCGCACGGCCTGGGTGAGCGTGTCGCGGTCGAGCATCGACGTGAGAAGCCCCAGGTCCAGACCGGGAAGGACGCGGCTTTGTTGCGCCCGTTCGAACTTCCCGCCGACGAGGACGTGGACCTCGATGACGCCTTTGCGCCAGATCCAGACTTCCTCGACTCCGAGCTTGTGATAGATCCGTAGCTTGTCGAGGCCGCCTCGTGTCCATTCGACTTCGATCGCCAGTTGCGGGCGGTCGCGCGGCTCCGTCCCGAAGACGTAGCACTCGTCCGCTTCCGCGGCTCGATCCTTCTTCTCTCCCTTGAGCGTCCAACTGCCGAACGGGGTCACCTCGATGTCGCGGTCGATGCACCAGACCTCGAGAAGGTGACCGATGAACGATTTGATCTGCTCGTGATCCTTGGACGGGCTCATGATCTCGAGCTCCCCCTCCAGATAGCTGATGCGCGGAGCCGATTTGTCGCCGCGCATTTCGAGCACGCGCTCGTAGTTTTCCCAGGTCACATCATGAAAGATGATGATCTGGTCCACGCTCAGCGTGTCGTCCTGTTCGCGAAGCGCCGCCGCCCTCGACATGCCCGCAGTATAGCGCCGGCGAATTGCGTGAGCCGGAGCACCACATGCGCCGCTATTACGACTGGGACATGAACTTCATGCAGACGGCCACCGGCAAACACGTCCTGCTCTGGCAGGCCGACGAGAGCAACTGGGATCTCTCCAACACCGGCCCGCACGGAGACGAGCTGCGCTTCGTCACCAACACCTACAATTGGATCACCACGCAGAGAAACTCGCTGGGCACGGATGCGGAAGTGAACATCAGCAACCGCGACGACAAGCGGAACGTGCACTACGTCTTCGTGCCGGAAGCTCTGCTCCGGCTGCCAGATCCCTTAAAGCTGCGGGACGTTCCGCCTTTCCGAGTGGCGTTGTTGACGATTGGTCAGCAACGCCACTCCAGTGTCGCGTTCCGATCCGGTGTCACGGATCCCGTTTGGAGTGCGGAGGCAATCCGCCTCCGCTTTGTATTCGCACGCCTGTCGCGATGAGGCTACCGCATAGGAATGCGGAGGCGATCGGCCGCCTCCGCACTCCAAACCTCCTGGGACCGCCGGCGTCGCGCCGGCTGATCGGGCGGCGTCCCGCCGCCCGCGAACTGGGAAGGCCCGAGCCTCTCGTCACGTGGCGCGCTCCACCCGCCCGGGGTGGCGGCGCGGGACGCCGCCACATCAGCCGCCGGGACGGCAGCGGTCCGGGCTTGAGACAGCCTCACAACGCCACCAGCTCGAGGTGCTCGATGTCGCGCTCGAGGAACTCGCCGGCGATGCGGCGGAACCGTTCCTCCGCGTCGGTGACGAGAAAGTGATGCAGCGGGCGCTCGACGCCGACGGACGGCCCGAGCGCCTCGCGCACGACTTGCGCGGTGGTCTCCGCACTGTCGACGATCTGCACGGACTCGCCGACCACCTGTTCGATCGTGCCGCGGAGGATGGGGTAGTGCGTGCAGCCCAGGACGAGCGTGTCGATGCCGGCATCGATCAGCGGCTCGAGGTAGATCTCGGCGACTTCGCGGGCGACGTGGGTGTTGGCCCATCCCTCCTCCGCGAGGGGGACGAAGAGCGGCGCGGCGGACTCGATGACTTCGATGTCGGGATCGAGGGCCCGGATCGCGTTCGTGTACGCCTTCGAGCGCACGGTCCCCTCGGTCGCGATGACGCCTACGACCCCCGACGTGCGCGCGACGGCGGCGCGTGCGCCCGGCTCGACGACGCCGATGACCGGAATCGGCAGTCTCTCGCGCAGCACCGGCAGCGCGGCAGCCGTCGCCGTGTTGCACGCCACGACCAGCATCTTGACGTTCCGGCCCATGAGGTGCGCCGCGGCTTCGAGCGAATAGCGCACGACCGTCGCGGGGGACTTGGTGCCGTACGGCACGCGGGCGGAGTCGCCCAGATAGACGAGCGGCTCGCGCGGAAGGGCGCGGGCGATCTCGCGAAAGACCGTCAGGCCGCCGACGCCGGAGTCGAACACTCCGATCGCGCCGTTGCCGTTACGACCGTCGTTACTGTCCGTCGACGCCATCGACTCCCGTCACACCCGCGCCTGCCTCGCGCTTGATGTTGTACTGCTCGATCTTCTTGTACAGGTTCGAGCGAGGCGTATCGATCGCCTCGGCCGTCTTGGACACGTTCCAGCCGTGCTCGCGCAGCTTGGCGACGATGAAGGCCTTCTCCGCCTCGTCCTTGAACTCCTGCAGCGTCGCCAGCCGCATGGCCGTGCTGATGATGTCCGTCGGCGTGCGGAAGAACTCCGCGGGCAGATCCGTCACGTCGATCTTCTCCGCCGGCACCATGATCACGAGCCGCTCGATCATGTTCCTCAATTCGCGAACGTTGCCGCGCCACGGCGCGTCGGCGAGCGCCTTGAGCGCCGCGTCCGTGAACTTCTTCGGATGATAGTTGTGCTCCTCGGAGAAGAGCTGCGCGAAGTGTTGCGCCAGCGTGGACACGTCGTCGCGACGCTCGCGCAGCGGCGGCGTGCGCATGGGGATGACGTTCAGGCGGTAGTAGAGGTCCTCGCGGAACCGGCCGTTGCGGATCTCTTCTTCCAGGTTTTTGTTGGTCGCGGCGATGACGCGCACGTCGACCTTGACCACCGTCGCCGAGCCCACCGGCTCGACCTCCCCTTCCTGCAGCACGCGCAGCACCTTGGCCTGGGCGCCGAGGGACATGTCGCCGATCTCGTCGAGGAAGATCGTGCCTTCGTCGGCGGCCACGAACTTGCCCACCTGGTCGCGCACCGCACCGGTGAACGAGCCCTTCTTGTGGCCGAAGAGCTCCGACTCGATCAGCTCATTCGGGATCGCGGCGCAGTTGACCTGGATGAACGGCCGGTTGGCGCGCGACGAGCGGCGATGGATCTCGCGCGCGACGAGCTCCTTGCCCGTGCCCGACTCGCCGGTGATGAGCACCGTTGCCTTCGTCGGCGCCGCACGCTCGATCTGCGACTTCAGCTCCGCCATGGTCGACGCGTTGCCGACGAGCTGATACTCCTTCTCCTGCTTGACCTTGAGCTCGGTGTTCTCTTCTTCGAGCGAACGCTGCCGGACGGCGTTGCGGACGGTCAGCAGCAGCTTGTCGCGGTTGAGCGGCTTCTCGAGGAAGTCGAACGCGCCACGCTTGGTGCACTCGACGGCCGTGTGGACGTCGCCGTGGCCGGAGACCATCACCACGGGCGAGCTGATGCGCTGTTCTTTCAGATTCTCGAGGACTTCGATGCCGTCCAGGACCGGCATCTTGATGTCGAGCAGGATGGCGTCGTACGGAACCTTGGCGGCCTTGTCCAGGCCTTCCTGCCCCGACCGGGCCTCGTCGATCTTGTACCCCTCGTACTCCAGCGTCATCCGGATGGCTTCCCGGATGCCGGTTTCGTCGTCGATCACCAGAACTCGATACGGCATCTAAACGTCCCCTCGTGCATGAGTCCGGCCAAAGTATCACCGCCGAGGTATCCTCGGGCGGTGAAGTTTGACGAGGTGCTGCGGCGGTTCAGCGCGTTTTTCGAGGCGGAGGGGATTCGGTATGCGCTGGCTGGTGGCAATGCGATGCTCGCCTGGGGCCATCAGCGGCTGACGAACGACGTCGACTTCGCAATGCTGCGCCCGGAGCACCTGATCGCCATGAAGGTACACGCAATGAAGCAGCAGCCGATGCGGGTGCTCATCGACGCGCCAGACGTCGCTTATCTCATGGCACTGCCTGGAGTGGACCGCGCGCGCATCCGGGAGTACTTTTCGCAACAGGGATTGTTGAAGATCTACGATGAGCTGGAAAAAGAACGCCGCTGATCCCTTCGCGGGACTCAACTTCGAGCGCGACATGCCGTTGACGCCCGAGGATCTCGAAGCTCTCGCGCGCTCGCGGAATCTGCGCCCGCTGTCCCCGGAGAAGTACCAGGAGTGGGTGGATCTGATCGTAAAACATCACGGCGTCGGCAGACCGGTGACGGCAAACAACACCGACGACGACGAGCCCTTCACGCTGTAACCCACCCGCCCTCGTACGTCCGCACGAGCCCGTGCTCGTCCACCTCCAGCGTTCCCGTGAACCCCGTCGCGCTGGTGTACTGCCACGTGAGCTCGCCGGTGCGGCGGTACGTCTGGTCCAGGCGCTCCAGGGTCAGGCCGGGGTAGCGTAGCCACGCCGCGGACACCTTCGCCTCCTCGCCCACCGCCAGGCCCAGGCGGCGGATGGGGAGCGTGTTCGTGGACGGCGTGAAGCCGAGATCGACGTCGATGGAGCCGTCGGGCAATGGCGCGTCGAGCGCGAGCGTGAACGGCTCCGCCCCGACCCACCCCTCCACGCGCAGCGACCGCGTCCGCCACGCCGCATCGACGATCACCCGATAGGTAAACGAACACTGGTCGATCACGACCTCGCCCGCGAGGCCGTCCTGCAACAGCCGGCAATGCTCGCGGCTCGGATGCTCGTCGACTCGCCGCCAGACCCGCGCTGCAACCACGATGTCACTCATGCGTTGCTTCATGAAAAGCTAGAATGCGCCCGCCATGCAAGTCGACATCGTCCGCGAACCGAAATTCTCCAGGATCGATCACCTCTTTGTCCTCCTCCCCGAGGGGAAACACGACGTCCCCTGGGAGTCCGTGGCGAAGGCGATTCGTGAGGCGAAATTCGAGGGGCGCTCCGACGAGTCCATCACCGTCCTCAACGGCGAGCCGCGCAAAGTCACCCTGATCGGCCTCGGCAAACCGGACGGCGTCACCCACCGCGGCGCCCGCGCCGCCGTCACCACCGCGGGCCGCACCGCGAAGAAGCATCGCGACGCGCGCATCGCCGTCTACTTCCCCGGCACCCTGCCGCGGATGGACGCAAACGCCACCGCCCTCGCCCTGGCCGACGCCCTCGCGCAGAGCGACTACAAGTACGACCCCTACATCACCGTCAAGAAAGAGCAGAAGCGCATCGACATCCACGGCACCCTCATCGCCCCCGATGCCGACGCGAAGAAGCTCACCGCCGAGGCGAAGGCAATGGCCGAGGCCATCGCCACCGTCCGCGACCTCGGCAACGCGCCCGCGAACCTCATGACGCCCACCGAGCTCGCCGCCCGTGCGGAGGCGGTCTGCAAACAGGCCGGCGTCAAGTGCACCGTCTACGGCAAGCGCGAGATCACGCGCATGAAGATGGGCGGGCTGCTCGCCGTCAACCGAGGGTCGGCCGAGGAGCCGCGGTTCGTGGTGATGGAGTACGCGGGGCGCAAGGCCAAGAAGCACGTGGCCCTGGTCGGCAAAGGCATCACCTTCGACTCCGGCGGCATCTCCATCAAGCCCGGGGAAAAGATGGAGGAGATGAAGTTCGACATGTGCGGCGCCGCCGCGGTGGTCGGCATCATCGAGGCCGCCGCGAAGCTGGAGCTGCCCGTGAAGATCACGGCCGTCTTCGCCTCCACCGACAACATGCCCAGCGGCAGCGCCTACAAGCCGGGCGAGATCATCACCATGATGAGCGGCAAGACCGTCGAGGTCGTGAATACCGACGCCGAGGGGCGGATGATCCTGGCCGACGCGCTGCACTACGTGTCGCAGCTCAAGCCCGACCACATCCTCGACTACGCCACCCTCACCGGCGCCTGTGTCGTGGCCCTCGGCAGCGAAGCGGCCGGCCTGTTCACCAACGATGACGAGCTGGCCCGGAAGTTGATTGAGTCGGGGGAGCGCGCCGGTGAGCGCCTCTGGAGACTTCCTGCCTGGGACGAGTACAAGGACCTGATCCGCAGCGAATGGGCGGACATGAAGAATACCGGTGGCCGCTGGGGCGGCGCGATTACCGCGGCAGTTTTTCTGAAGGAGTTCGTCGATTGTCCGTCATGGGCCCATCTCGACATCGCCGGAACGGCGTATGCGGAGAGCGAAACAGCTCGCGAAGCGCGCGGAGCGACCGGAGCGGGCGTTCGCGTCACCATCGATTTTCTGCGGTCTCTGTAGCGGCGCTCGCCGCCCTGCTGATCCTGCTGTCCGCCTGCCGCGGCGACGGCAAGAAAGCCATGGCCGCGCCGCGGCCGGCCGAGCCGGAAATCGATTTCACGGTCATCGACTCGCCGAGCCTGCAGTTCCTCCCCCGCCATCAGGAGGCGCAGGGGTGGCGCCTCGAGGAAGACCCGATGGTCGTCCCGGGCGACCGCATCAACACGTACCTCGGCGCGGACGGGCAGCACTTCACGCGCTATGAGGTCATCGACGTGACGGCCGGCAAGTACCTCGGGCTCGACGGCAAGGGGTTCGCCACCGTCGAGATCTTCCGCTTCCCCGACTTCGTGAAGGCGTTCGGCGCCTACTCGATGCGCAAGGACGCCGCCCGCCGCTTCCTCGCCATCGACAACGAGGCGTACGTCAGCAAGTTCGCCGTGCACCTCTGGCGCGGTCCGTTCTACGTGCGCGTGACGGGCGGCGCCCCGAACGCGTTCGACTCGCTCACGAAGCTGGCGACGTTCGTCGCCGAGCGCATGCCTCCCGCACCGTCGAAGCCGGCGGTATTCAACTTCTTCCCCGTCGACACGCGCGTCCCCGGGAGCGAGCGCTACTCCGCGGACACGGGCTTCGGCCAGGCGGTCCTCGGCAACTCGTTCCAGGCGAAGTTCAACGTCGGCGGCGACGTGCACGAGGGGCTGATCATCCCGTCGGCGAACCGCGCCACCGCGACGAAGATCCTCGACGCCTACAAGAACCTCTACATCCGCAACGGCAAGCTCCTCGACCCGATCCCGAACCTCGGCGAAGACAACTTCACCGCCGAGGACAAGTTCCTCGGCAGGGCGGTAGCGTTCCGCATCGACCGTTTCGTGATCGCCTTCAACGGCTACAAAGAACGCCAGCGGCTGGTGGACCTGGCCGTGGCGACGGACGCCCGGATCCTGGGCTCGATCCGGAAAGAGCTCGTCAAAGCGGACGAAGATGCGGAAGAGGCAGCCCGGCCGCAGCGGACTACGGACACAAGGCCGCCGTGGGCGAG
>DASUSN010000164.1:0-8682 GCA_036375075.1 Thermoanaerobaculia bacterium
CCACGCTGCAGGAGCCGGACGCGGGCAGCATCACCTTCGACGGCGCCGACGTCCTCTCCGACCCGCGCGCCCTCCGCCGCCGTCTCGGCTACCTCCCCCAGGACTTCGGCGTCTATCCGCGCATCCCCGCCTTCGATCTCCTCGACCACCTCGCCGTGCTCAAAGGCGTGAGCGACAAAGCGCAGCGCCACGCGCAGGTCGATTCGCTGCTCCAGCTCACGAACCTCCATCACGTGCGCAAGCGCGCCGTGTCCACCTTCTCGGGCGGCATGAAGCAACGCTTCGGCATCGCCCAGGCCCTCCTCGGCGATCCGGCGCTGATCATCGTCGACGAGCCGACCGCGGGGCTGGACCCCGAGGAGCGGAATCGGTTTCACGACCTGCTGAGCGAGATCGGGGAGAACGTGGTCGTCCTGCTGTCGACGCACATCGTCGACGACGTGAGCGACCTCTGCACGCGCATGGCCGTGCTGGCGGGCGGGCGGGTGCTGGTGCAGGGCCAGCCCTCGACGCTCATCGCGCAGCTCGACGGCCGGATGTGGCGCAAGACCGTGCGCAAGGACGAGCTGGCGCGGTACCGCGAGCGGTACACCGTGCTCTCGGCACGCCTGTTCGCGGGCGAGACGCGCATCCACGTGCTCGCGGAGGAACGTCCGGAGGAAGGATTCGAGCGGATCGCGCCGGACCTCGAGGACGTCTACTTCTCCGTCCTCGGCCGGAGCCGGCAATGATCGGGGACATCGTCGCGTTCGAGTGGCGCTATCACACGCGCCAGATGACGTTCGCCGCCGCGGCGGCGCTATTTTTTGTCTTCGGCTTCACCTTCACCGCGACGGGATTCGGCCCGGACAACATCCACATCAACTCGCCGTACAGCATCGCCCAGACGGTGGGCATCGTCTCGCTGATGTCCGTCTTCGCGCTGGCGGCGTTCTGCGCGAACGCGGTCGTGCGCGACCGCGAGCATCAGATGGAGGAGATCGTCTTCACCACGGCGGTGGAGAAGCTGCAGTTCCTGGCCGGACGTTTCACGGGGTCGTTCCTGGCGGCGTTCACGGCGTTCAGCTTCTCGATCGCGGGGATGCTCCTCGCGCGCTTCATGCCCTGGCACGACCCGGACCGGCTCGGCGCCACCAGCCTGGTTCCGTATCTCTGGGCGCTGCTGGTCATCGGACTGCCGAACGTGCTGTTCGCGGCCGTGCTGCTGTTCGCGGTGTCGACGATCACCCGCAACGTGCTGGCGAGCTACGCGGCCTCGGTCGTGCTGTACGTGCTGTACTTCGTGGCGTCGTCGCTGACGAATTCACCGCTCATGGCGGCGTCGGCGCCCGGCGCGAACGAAGGGGCGTGGCTCGCTGCCATCCTCGATCCCTTCGCGCTGTCGGCGTTCTTCGAACAGACGCAGCACTGGACGCCGGCCGAGCGGAACGCGCGGCTGCTGTCGCTCAGCGGGAACTTTCTGCTGAACCGCGTGACGTGGATCTTCGCGTCGTTCGCGGGGCTGGCGCTGGTCCAGCGCCTCTTCCAGTTTCGTGTGGAGCGCCGGAGACCGGTTCCTCGGAGTTCCTCGGAGTTCCTCGGGGTTCCTCGGGGGACGGTCCGCTCGCCGAGGAACTCCGAGGAACCCGAGGAACTCCGAGGAACCGGCGTTGCAGCCGCGCCCTACATTAGCGACAACGCGTTCGCCGCGTATCTCTCCGCCACGAAGTTCGAGCTGCGCGCGTTTCTCGTCAGCGCGCCGTTTCTCGCACTCACGCTCCTCTGGGCCGCCCTGGCCGCCTCGGAGCTGATCAGCGACGTCACCCGGAACGAGTACGGCTCCGCGCTCTATCCGACGATGGGCGTGATCTACCGCAGCGTGGGCATCCCGCTGGCGCTGATGGGCGCGATCGTCATCGTTTATTACAGCGCGGAGATGGTCTGGCGCGAGCGCACGCTGCGCATGTCGCAACTGCTGCACGCCTCGCCCACACCCAACGCGGTCTTCGTGCTCTCGAAGTGGACCACGCTCGCCGCGATGATCGGCGCACTCACGGCGGCCGGCGCGCTCGTCGGCGCGGTCCTGCAGATCGCTCGCGGCTACCCGGTCGGCGCCGGCGCCTTCCTCGGCTTCGTGTACTTCACCGCCACGCCGCTGCTGCTGTCCGCGGCGCTCGCCGTCGTCGTCCAGACGCTCAGCCCGCACAAGTACGTCGGCATGCTGATCGTCCTCGTCCTCCTGATCCTGGGGATGCGCGGCGACGCGATCGGCCTCGAGCATCCGCTCGTGCGCTTCGCCTCGTCTTCGTCGATCGTCCATTCGGACTTTTACGGTTTCGGCGGCGCGCGCGCGTTTCACTGGAGCGCCGCGTACTGGGCCGCGGTCGCGGGACTGCTGCTCCTGTGGGCGATCGTGAAGTGGCGTCCCGGCCGCAAGGAGCGCGTCCATCGCCTGTGGCCCGCACTCCTCGGCGTACTGATCGTCGGCTGCGGCGCGGTGCTGATCCGCGACACGCGCGGGGAGAAGACGCGCGCGGAGATGCTCGACTGGAAGGCGTCGTATGAGCGGAAGTACCGCCCGTTCATCGCGCGCCCGCAGCCGCGCATCGCCGCGATCCGGGCGAACGTCGAGCTGCACCCCGACGATGGGAGCTATGGCGTGCACGGCGAGTACGTGCTGGTCAATGAGACCCCTCAGCCGATCCGCGAAATCCTCGTCGCCGTGCGGAGCGAGGCCACGCGGACGCACATCGCCCATCCGGGCTCGATCGCGCACGACCGGGAGTTCAATCAGCACCTCGTCACCCTCCCCGCGCCGCTCCAGCCGCGGGCGCGCACGACGCTGCGTTTCGACGTTCGCTACCCCTCCGACGGCGAGTCCGTGGTCGCCAACGGCACATATCTGATGAGCTTCCGCGCGTTCCCGTCGATCGGCTATCGCTGGAGCTACGAGATCTCCGACCCGCGCGAGCGCCGCCGGCGCGGCCTGCCGCCGTCCTCCGCGCCCGACCAGCCGGAGATCACGGCCACGGACTGGGTCGATCTCGATCTCACCATCACGACGGCGCCGGACCAGACGGCGATCGCGCCGGGACGGCTCGTCGCCTCGCGGCCTGGATCGTTCCACTACAAGACCGACCAGCCGATCCTGAACATCTTCAACATCGCCTCGGCGCGGTACGCGGTGAAGCGCGACGGCCCGGTCGAGGTCTACTACCACCCCGAGCACACCGAGAACCTCGAGCGCATCACCCGCGCGGCGAAGGAGTCGCTGGCGTACTTTTCCGGCGCGTTCGGCGCGTACCCGCACGCGCAGCTCCGCGTCGTCGAGGCGCCGTCGCACTGGAACATGGGAGGATTCGCCACGCCGGGCGTGGTTTTCCTCAGTGAAAAGCGCGGCTTCCTGATCGACGCGCGCGATCCGCGGCGGCTCGACCTCGTCTACCGCCGCGTGGCGCACGAGGTCGCGCACCAGTGGTGGGGCCACAGCGTCAGCGCCGCCACCGGTCCGGGCGCGACGATGATCACCGAGTCGCTGACGAAGTACTCCGAGCTGCTCATGCTCGAGCGCGCGCACGGACGCGAGGCCACGCGCGAGTCGCTCGCGCAGGAGCTCGACCGCTATCTCTCCGGCCGCACCGGCGAGACCTCCGGTGCGGAGCCACCGCTCGCGCGTGCCACGAATCAGCCGTACCTCTATTACCCGAAGGGCGCGATCGTCCTGTATGCGATCCGCGACCTGATCGGCGAGGAGCGGCTGAACGCCGCGCTGCGAGACTTCGCGCGCGAGCACAGCGGCCCCCACCGCGGACCGACCACCGCGGACCTCCTGCGCAAACTGCCGCGGCATCCGCTGATCGACGAGTGGATGAACGACGTCGTGCTGTACGACCTGAAGCTCGACTCCGCGAAGACGCGGAAGCTGGCCGACGGCCGGTACGAGGTGACGATGCGCATCGCCGCGGCGAAGCAGCGCGAGGGCGGCGGGCCGCTGCCGCTGCGCGAGTCGATCGACGTGGGCCTCTTCTCGCGCGAGAACACGCCGCTCGCCGTGACGAAGCACGCGCTCCGCGACGGCGGGAACGACGTGACCATGGTCGTCGCGCACGAGCCCGCGTTCGCCGCGGTCGATCCCTACGTGACGCGCATCGACCGCAACCGCTTCGACAACAGCACTGTCATCCCGAGCGATTAGCGAGGGATGACACGTGTCCCGGAGGGACAAAAGACGGTAGCCGGTGGCAAGCCGCGGAGCGGCGCAGCCACCGGATAGGATCAGGACAAGGTTGCGTGCCCCGGCGGGGCACCAGAGCACGTTCTGCGACCCCTCCGGGGCCGAAATCGGGCGACCGTGGCCCGGTGGCTGCGCGCTCTGCGCTTGCCACCGGCTACCTTCTGTCGCGCCTCCGGCGCAGAGGCAATGTCATTCTCCTCCTCGTCGGCGCAACGCGCCGTGTTCGCGCTCGGGATGACATACTGCGGGGCCGCATGCGCACCGTCCACGCCACCGAGTACGTCACGCCTCTGCGCGAGGGCGGCTCGCTGCCGGCCATCGTCGCGGGCGACGACGACGGCACCTACGTCGTCAAGTTCCGCGGCGCGGGGCAGGGGCCGCGCGCGCTGATCGCGGAGCTCGTCTCCGGAGAGCTGGCCCGCCTCCTCGGCCTGCCCGTGCCGGAGATCGTCTTCGCCACACTCGACCCGCGCATGGCCAAGACCGAGCCCGACCCCGAGATCCAGGACCTGCTGCGCAAAAGCGAGGGCCTCAACCTCGCGCTCGACTACCTCCCCGGCTCGATCACCTTCGATCCCATCGTGGCGAAGCCGATCGAAGGGAAGGCCCGCCTGGCGTCATCGATCGTCTGGTTCGACGCCTTCGTGACCAACGTCGACCGCACCGCCAAGAACACGAACCTGCTGGTCTGGCACCGCGAGCTGTACATGATCGACCACGGCGCGACGCTGATCTTTCACCACTCCTGGGACGAGCCGCTCGTGCGCGCCCGCGCGCCGTACCGGCAGCTCCGCGAGCACGTCCTGCTGCCGTGGGCGACCGAGGTGCGGGAGGCGGACGCGGAGCTCGCGCCGAAACTGACCGCCGAGGCGATCGAAGGCGTCGTCGCGCTGATCCCGGAGGAGTGGCTCGGCGACGAGCCGCGCTTTGCGTCCGTCGAGGAGCATCGGAACGGCTATCGCGACTATCTCCTCGCGCGGCTCGACGCGCGGAGCGAATGGATGGAGGAGGCAGCTCGTGCGCACGCGACACGCGTTTGACTACGCCGTGGTCCGCGTGGTCCCGCGCGTCGAGCGCGGCGAGTTCCTCAACGCGGGCGTGATCCTGTTCGCCTCCAGCGCCGCGTACCTCAACGCGCGCATCGAGCTCGATCACGCGCGCCTGAAGGCGCTGGCCCCGTCGATCGACTGCGCGATCGTCGACGCCTACCTCGAGGCCATCCCGAAGATCTGCGCCGGCGGCGGCGAAGCGGGCTCCATCGGAGAGCTCCCGCAGCGCGCGCGGTTCCACTGGCTGGTCGCGCCGCGCAGCACGATCATCCAGACCTCGCCGGTGCACTCCGGCGTGCACGACGACCTCGACGCCGCCCTGCAGCGCCTCTTCGAAAAACTCGTGCGCTTACCGCTGGCGTAACCTACCATCGTCCGGTTTTCAAAATACGGAGGTGTCGATGAAACCAGTTCCCCGGTTCGGGCTCCTCGCGGTAATCGTCCTCGCAGCAGTCCCACTCTTCGCTCAATTCACCACGGGCAACCTCATCGGAACGGTCACGACGGCGGACGGCAGCGCCCTTCCGGGAGTGACCATCACCCTCACTTCACCCGCGCTGCAGGGCACGCGCACCACCATCTCCGGTGAGACCGGCGGCTACCACTTCCCCGCGCTGCCGCCCGGCGCCTATAGCGTGTCGTTCGAGCTGGACGGCTTCCAGCACGTGACCCAGCGCGTCACGGTCAGCCTGGCGCAGACGGCGCGCGCCGACGCGTCGCTGCGGGTCGCGAGCGTGTCGGAGGACATCACCGTCACGGCCTCCGCGCCGGCGGTCGTGGAGACGACGGAGCTCACGGCGAACTTCGACGTGGAGACCATCCGCGAGCTTCCGGTCGGACGCGACATGCGCGAGACCACGCTCCTCGCGCCCGGCGTCACCGACGGCGCCGTGAACGACCAGATCACGATCTCCGGCGCGATGTCGTTCGACAACCTCTTCCTCGTCAACGGCGTCGTCGTCAACGAGAACCTCCGCGGCCAGCCGCACGACCTCTTCATCGAAGACGCGATCCAGGAGACGACGATCCTCACCGGCGGCGTCTCCGCCGAATACGGCCGGTTCACCGGCGGCGTCGTCTCCGCGCTCACGAAATCGGGAGGCAACGAGTTCTCCGGCTCCATCCGCGACTCGGTGGCGAATCCGAGCTGGACGTCGCTCACGGACTATGCGGGCCAGGCCGATCCCATCGACGAGCTGAACGAGACCTACGAAGGCACCCTCGGCGGCCGCATCCTGCTGGACCGCCTCTGGTTCTTCGCGGCGGGCCGGTGGGAGGACCGCCAGACCTCGCAGCAGTTGCGCCTCACCGACATCCCGTACGTCGAGTCGCGCGAAGACCGCCGCTGGGAAGCGAAATTCACCGGCCAGATCACGCAGCGCAACTCGATCGTGGTGTCGTATCTCAAGAGCGACAACCACCGCGACAACATCGTCACCTTCGGGCCGGTCATCGACCTGCGCAGCCTCGCGACGCGCGAGCAGCCGAAGACGCTCTTCGGCGCGAGCTACGCCGGCGTGGTGACGAACAACTTCCTCGTCGAGGCGCAGGTCAGCCGCATGGACGACGACCTCACCCGCGGCGCGGAGACCCGCGACCTCATCGAGGGCACGCTGCTGCGCGACTCCGCGAGCGGCAACCGCATGTGGTCCCCGTCGGGCTGCGGCGCCATCTGCGGCACCAAGCAGCACGACAACAAGAGCGCGCTCCTGAAAGCCTCGTACTTCCTCAGCACCTCCGGGGCGGGTAACCACAGCCTCGTCGCCGGCGCCGAGGAGTTCCACCAGATGCGGCTGGACAACAACTTCCAGTCAGGAAGCGACTTCTGGCTGCACGGCCGCATCATCCAGAACCCCGCCGACAAGACCCAGCTCGGCTTCGGCATCGACCCGTCCAGCGGCGGCATCGAATGGGATCCGGTGCCTTCGCTGTCGAAGACGTCCGACTTCGCCCTCCGCTCCTTCTTCGTCAACGATCGCATCGAGTTGAACAAGAACTGGAGCTTCAACGCCGGCGTGCGCTTCGACCAGGCGTTCGGCGAGAACCAGGCGGGCGTGAAGACGGTCGACGACAGCGCCTTCAGCCCGCGCCTCGCCGCGACCTTCGATCCGACGGGCATGGGCCGCCATCGCTTCAGCGCGACCTACGGGCGCTACGTCGCGAAGGTCGAGCAGGGTCCGGCCGATCTCACCGCGCCGGCAGGCCGTTACTCGTATTACTTCTTCGACTACGAGGGGCCGGTCATCAACCCTCCGGGCACGCCGTTCAACCAGCTCGTCCCGACGCCCGACGTCATCCGCATGGTCTTCGACTGGTTCAACTCCGTCGGCGGCACGTCCAACACGGACCTGCTCAGCGACATCAGCATCCCCGGCTACACGACCCGCTTCGAGGGCTCGCTCAGCTCGCCGTCGATGGACGAGATCACGGTCGGCTACTCGCTCGCATTCGGCGAGCGCGGCTTCGTGCGCACGGACTACATCGATCGCACCTGGCAGGACTTCTACGCAATCCGCCGCACGCTCGACACGGGGAAGGCGACCGACCCGAGCGGCCTGGTCGTCGATCAGGGCGTCATCGAGAACAGTCGCGGCGGACTGAGTCGCGACTATCAGGCCGTGCAGCTCCAGGGTCAATGGAGACCGTGGAGGCCGATCCGCTTCGGCGGCAACTACACGTGGTCGAAGCTGCGCGGGAACGTCGAGGGCGAGTCCTCGGGCGGCGCGACGGTGCTCACCGAAAATCCGGACCGGCCGGAGTACACCGGCTTCGAGGAGAACAACCCCGTCGGCTATCTCGGGCCGGACATGCGCCATCGCGCGAACATCTGGCTCGGCTACGACATCCCCATCGGCTTCGGCGATCTCAACGTGACGCTGCTCGAGCGGTATCACTCCGGCCTCTCGTACTCCGCACGCGGCACGATCGACGTCCGCCGCGGCACGTCGACCGGTCCCGCGAACGGCGTGGTGAACCCGGGATACGAGACCGTGCCGACGAACGTCGGCTACTACTTCGGCGAGCGCGGCTCCTTCCGCCTCGACGACATCACGTCCACCGACGTCGGCGTGAACTACAAGATGCCGTTCCTCGGCCGCTACCAGGTCTTCGTCGAGGGCGACCTGCTCAACCTCTTCAACCAGCAGGGCATCGAGGACCCGGACTTCGTCGACAAGACAGTCCTGACCCGGCGCCAGGCGACGTGCCTGCAGACCGGGACGACGACCCGGTGTGCGGCGTTCAATCCGCTCGCGGGCGAAGCGCCGCAGGAAGGCGTGCACTGGCAGAAGGGCCCGAACTTCGGCCGGCCGGTCTCGTACGAGGCGTATCAGTTGCCGAGGACGTACCGCGTCTCGCTGGGGCTGAGGTTCTAGCGCGCAACCCTCTGTCATCCCGAGCGTCGAGCGAGGGACCTGGGTG
>DASUSN010000165.1:0-24953 GCA_036375075.1 Thermoanaerobaculia bacterium
CGCATGCTCGACGCAGGGCCGCGTCAGGTTGTTGATGTGGGGCGGGCTTCAGCCCGCCCATCCGCGCGGCGGGCTGAAGCCCGCCCCACATACCACAGCACCCCCGTCACCGCGAGCACGCCTCCGAAGATGAGCGCGTGACTGGCGGCGCCGTTCGCGTGCGCGCCCGCCCACGCGTACACCACCGACGGCGCGAGCGACCCCGCCGCCGCGGCGAGCGCGGTCTGCCGCCACGTCAGCGGCGAGCTTCCCGCGAGGATGGCCACCGTCTCCGCGAGGATCGGCACGGGACGCGAGAGCACGATGGCCAGCACGCCCCAGCGCCGCAGCATCGCGCCGGCGCGATCGTGTTCCGCGGGCGTGACGAAGCGGCGAATGACGTCGTTGCCGGCACGGCCGAGGGCGAAGCCGGTGAGCGCGGCGAGCGTGGAGCCGAGGATCGAGAGCAATGCGCCGGCGGCGGTGCCGAACAGCGCGCCGTGCGCGGCCATGACCAGGCTCGAGGGAACCGGCAGCACGACGTCGGCGACGAGGAGCAGCACTCCGGCGACGGCAACCCCGCGCAGCAGCGGCGCCGGATCTTCGAGCTCCATCCCCGACATCGAGGCGATGCCGAACAGCAGCAGCAGCGTCAGCGCGAGCATCGCGGCGAACGTGATCCAGCGGCCCATCAACGTCCATGGTAGGGAAAGGCACCGCGCGCGTCACTCCTCGGATGTGTCCTGGCTCGCATGCGTGCTCCTCGCCACCGCTCCCGTGCTCAGGCAGGAGATCGTCGTCACCGCGGAGCGCAGTGCCGTGCCGCGGAGCGAGCTGACCACCGCGACCACGATCCTCACGCGCAAGGAGGTCGAGGCGCTGCCGGCCTCGAATGCGGCGCAGGTGCTGACGCTCGTGCCGGGCGTGACGATGTTCGGCGCCGGCAGCACCATCCCGGCCACGCTCACCATGCGCGGCTTCTACGGCGGCGGCGAGGCGGACTACGCGCGCCTGCTGGTCGACGGCGTGCCTTTGGCGGACGCGGAGTCGAACGTCGCGCCATGGCAGCAGTTGCACGCGGAAGAGATCGAGCGCGTCGAAGTGGTGCGCGGCCTCGCCTCGCCGGTGTACGGCGATGCGGCGTTCGGCGGGATCGTGCAGGTGTTCACGCGACAGCGCGCGCCGGGAGAGTGGACGGCGACACTCACCGGCGGCAGTCACGGGACGGCGGAGGCGAGCGGCGGCGCGTGGCTGCGCGCGTTCGGCGGAGAGCTGAGCGTGCTCGCCGACTGGCGCGAGAGCGACGGCGATCGTCCGCGCTCGGAGAGCGCGCAGCGCGGCGCGCGGCTGCGCTGGCGTCGCGAGGGGCTCGCGCTCAGCGGCTCGCTGCGTTCGCACGAACGCAACGATCCCGGTCCGCTGCCGCTCGAGCAGCTCGATGAGCGCGTGGCGCTCGTCACCGGGGACTACGACGATCACACGCGCGCGCAACTCGCGGCTTCGTTCGATGCCACGCGCTGGCGCGCTTCGCTGCATGCGACGTCGAAGCGCGGCGACGCCACGCGGACGTTTCTCTTCCTCGATACCGCCTCGCGGACGCTCGACTCCGGGGAGCTCGGCGGCTCATTCCAACTGCACGGCGACCGCTGGCACGGCGGAGTCGATCTCGCGCGCCAGCGCATCGACGCAGAGTGGCTCGGACTGGCACACACCGACGCCCATCGCAACGTCGCCGCGGCACACGCCACCGCGCGCGTGCCGCTCACGCCGAGCGTGATGCTCGTCGGCGGCGCGCGCGTCGACCACGTCGGAGAGAGCGTGCTCTCCCCGCGCCTCGGCCTCTCCATGCAACGCGGCGGCGCGACGATGTACCTCTCCGCCGCGCACGGCTTCACCGCGCCGACGCTCGAACAGCTCTATGACTCGCGCCCGATCCGCCTCTTCGGCGCATCCTTCACGCTCTCCAATCCCGAGCTGAAACCGCAACGCGCCCGCGGCGTGGAAGCCGGCTTCACGTGGCGCATGCTCAGCGTCGACGCCTACTGGTCGCGCGTGCGCGACGAGATCGACTTCGACGCCGGCACGTTCCGCTACCAGAACCTCGCCCGCAGCGAGCACCGCGGCGTCGAGCTGCTGCTCGAGTCGCGCTTTGCGCGCGTCACGTACGCGTGGACGCGCGTCACCGACGGCAGCGCGCAGCTCAAGAACATCCCGCTCCACTCCGGCACCGTGGTCGTCCCGCTGCGCTACGCAACGCTGCTCTACGCCTGGAACACCGGCCGCTTCTTCGACGACGCCGAACGGATCGCCGCCCCCGACACGCACGCGCTCTCGCTGCGCGCGCAGCACCGCTTCCGCCGCCTGCACGTCTTCGTCGACGTGCTGAACGTCTTCGACCGCCACCACGCCGCCCTCGGCTACGCGCTGGAGGGTGCCGGCTATGCCTATCCCGACCAGCGCCGCGCGATCCGTTTAGGAGTGCGGCGGCCTTAGCCGCCGCTTTGGTAGACGCTCGCGAGACCGCACCAAAGCGGCGGCTGAGGCCGCCGCACTCCTAAACCAACATCTTCTTCAGCGCCTTGAGCAGCTTCTCTGCTTCCTGCACCTGCTCGAGCAGCGCGGGGTCGCCGCGTTTCTCCACGAGCGCGGTCCAGGAGTGGCGTTTGAGCGCGGTCGTCAACTGCTGCAGGTCGCCCGCGAGGCCGCTCTTCTTCTCCTCGGCCGGCGCGATGGAGTCGAGCACGCGCTCCAGCGGCGCGCCGTCGACGAACTTCTGCCGCGCCACCGGGTCGCGCAGCACGATGCGCAGCTTGCGCACGTCCTTCGAGTTCGTGATCTCGTGCTCGTTCACCTTCTGCACGATCGTGTCGAGCACGGACGGGGTGAGCAGCGTCTTGTTGATGTTCTTGATCTCGCGCGCCCAGGTGATCGACGAGCCGGGCTCGGGGAGGTTGGTCAGCTTCTCGGAGAGCTCGTAGATCTCGACCAGCTTGTCGAGCTCGCGCACCGTCACGCCGAGGATGTTCGCGGCGCTGGCGCGGCCGACGATGTCGACCAGGCCGTACGCCACCATCTCCTTCTCCTTCGCGTCCCACTCCTTGCGCTGGCGGTGGATGTAGATCCAGACGCGCAGGCGCTCGTCGTCGGTGAGCGTGCGGTCGGTGATCTCCACGGGAACGCGGCGGTACTGCTCCTTGTGATGGACCTCGACCAGCACCTTCGAGTTCGTCCAGCGGCGGTCGCCGTCGATGATGCGCAGCTTCCCCTCGAGGTCGGGATGCGGCTCGACCAGCAGCGGCTCGAAGATCCCCTCGTTGGCCTCGATCTGGCGCTGCAGCTCGAGGTCCTCCTTCGGTCCCATGCGCGGCTGACGCGGGTTCGGCACGACGTCGTTGAGGTCGCGCGTGTCGCGGTACGTGCGAAGGATCGTGCGGCCGAGGCGCCGCTCCTGCCAGGGATGCTGCGCGGCGGTCATTCTTCGTCTTTCGTGGTCACGCGCCAGGCGGCGGGACGGACGACCTTCGCGGACTCGTCGTCTCTCGACTCGATGATGGCGCTGACGTCGGTGTCGATGTCGCGGAGGATGTGGCGGATGCGCGTCAGCACCGTGCCGCGCTTCTTCCAGACCGTGTCGTGGGCGCGCTTCTCCTGCACGTCGATCTCCAGTGCCTCGCCGGCCAGATCCGATGCCTCACCCAGTTTTCGCTTGAACGCGGGCGAGGTGATGAAGCGGTAGAGGCGCCCGAGCTTGTCCGCGCGCTCTCCCTCGCCCAGTTTGGCCACGTGCATGGCCACGAGCGACTTGCGCAGCACCTCCACCATGGCCCGCACGCGCGCCGGCGCGATGACGATCACGCCCGACTCGACGAACAGCTCGCGCTTCCCCGCGGGGAAGACGGGCGTGGAGAGGAGCGCGTGGTCGGCGGCGAGCTCGGTCTGCGCCTGCCGCAGCTTGATCACGAAGGCGTGCTGCCAGGCCGCGCGCGGCGTGACGTCGAGGAGGATCTTTCCCGCCGATTTCCCCTTGTAGCGGACGTCGTGCAGCAGGACGCCGGGACGTCCCTTCACGCGGGTGAGCTGGTCGTCGGGGAACGCGCCGCGGAGCTCGTCGTAGAGATCGAGCTCTCCTCCTTCGCCGAGGTCGCCGCCTTTTTTCACGCGGCGGCTCATCTCCACGATCTTCTTCTGCAGCGCCTCGCGCTCGCGTGCGAACTCGGCGTCGCGCTTCAGCAGCGCCACCTCGCGGTCCTTCTCCAGGATCTTCCGCACCTCGGCCACTTCTTTCCTGCGCTGCAACTCCGCCTGCTGTTTCGCCAGCTCGAGCTGTCTGGCGAGCTTTGCCTTCTCGGCATCGATGGCCTGCCGCTCCTTGAGGAGCTTCTGCTGCTGCGCGGCGACTTCTTTTTCCAGGCGGGCGCGGACCAGGCGCTCGGTGTCGGCCAGCTTCTTCCGCTCGTCGTCGCGGATCTTCGCCTGGACCTGCAGGAACTTGGCGTGAGTGATCGGGCTGCCGCACCAGGGGCAGCGTTCAACAGCGGTGGCGCTCAATCGGCCCTCCCGGAATGTCCTTTTCAGGACGTTTCCGCACTTTTGCATCCTCATCGACCGGCGTCAATGGGAAGGGCGAGCGGAGCGCCGCCGAGCGGCAGCGCGTCGCGAGCGCGGGACGGGCTGAAGCCCGTCCTGCGTTCGGCGCTACGGCGACTGCCGGTTTTCCTGTCCGTACACCGCGGCCACCGTCTCGACCATGAGCTGGAAGCGGTCGAACAGCTTCCGCTGCAGTTCCTTGGGCAGCGCGTTGAGATCTTCGAGCAGGCGTTTCTCCGCCACTTCTTCTTCGTCGAGGTCCCAGGGGGCGAGGTCCTTCTCGACGCTGCGGCCGAAGAACTCCTTCGGCGTGAGGCCGTAGACCGCGAGCAGGCGTTCGAGCTGCGCGAGCTTGAGCGAGCCGATGCGCTCACCGGTCTCGAACGAGCTGATGGTCTTCACACCAATGCCGGAAAGGCGGGCCACATCCCCCTGCGTGAGGCCGCGCAGACGCCGCAGTTCCCGGAGCTTCAGTACGAGATCCATATCCCTTTCTCCTCTTGTGTTGTCCGCGAACAACGTACCTCAAAAAGGTATCAAAAGGAACAAAAAGGACAAATAGGGACGTAAAAACTTACGGACGGCTCCGCTGAACTGCTCCCACTCCGCCGGACGCGCGGCGCACTCCATCCTCGTGCAGCGGTTCCTCCACCGTCCCTCCGCCCGCTACTCCGCCGGGACCTGTTCGCCGTGCACGACCGCCGCGCCGTAGTGCACCTTTTTCCCGGCGTGCAGGCGCACGCGCTCGACGTCGATGCGCCCCGGCTCGAAGAGCATGACCACGCTCGAGCCCATGTGGAAGGTGCCGAGGCGGTCGCCGGCGTGGATCGGCCTGGGTGGGTCGTAGGAGCGGGCCACGGTCTGGTCGACGTTGGCGGCGTTGGAGATGAAGCTGTCGTAGACGACCGACATCTTCCCGACGTTCGTCGCGCCGATCATGACCACGGCCACGAGGCCGTAGCTGCACTCGATGTAGGTGACGACGCGCTCGTTGATGGAGAACAGCTCGTCGACGTTGGCCAGCGACCAGTCGTTCACCGGCCAGAGCATGCCGGGGATGTGCACGCTCCGGACGATGTTCCCACTCACCGGCGCATGGACGTGGTGATAGTCCTGCGGAGAGAGGTAGAGATTGAAGAACGCGCCACCGTTCTCGAAGCGTGCCGCGTATTCGGGATCGCCGAGGAAGCGGGCCACGGTGTAGGTCTTCCCTTTGATCTGTTCGAGGCGGCCGTCGGCGATGACGCCGTAGTTGCGCAGGACGCCGTCGACGGGCGAGACGAAGTCCCCCTCGATGGGACGGAGCCCCTCGCGCAGGTCGCGGATGAAGAAGTGTCCGATGGACGGGTACTCCTCGATCGGCAGCGCCGCGGCGCCCACGTCGATCTGGTACGTGCGGGCGAACCAGCGCACGAGGCGGCGGGCGATGGGCGCGGGGAGTTTGGCGTGCACGAGCCGTCCGGCCGTGCGGCTGAGGCGGTTTTTCGGAACGTAGCGAAGATAGCGATACACGCCGGCGGAGCCTGCACCGTCTTTGCCACCGGCGTCAATGCGAGAGAACGACCGGAGCGCCTCCGGCGCGCCGGCACGGCCGGCAGCGCTGCTTGGCCCAGCCGGGCCGCACGCCTGTCGCCTGACGCGCGCGTCTCGGGGACGCACGCGCCTGAATAAGCGCTGCCGGCCGTGCCGGCCCGCCGGAGGCCCATCGTCGTCCCTCTCTTTGCCATCGGCGCAAGCGCGTGATATGCAGCGCCTGCCATGACGCGCCCTGATTTTCTGAACTTCAAAGTCGATCACATGACGCTGCTCGTGCAGCCGCAGCTCTACAACGTCGCCTACGTCCTCTTCCGCACGATCTTCGGCTGCACGCCGGAGCACGTGGTGTACGAGAAGCGGAAAGAGTGGATCGCCGGCGAGGGCGATCAGTCGCTCACGTACGCGATGCAGGTGGGACAGGGCGTGGAGCTCAGCCCCGATCTGGCCACGACGATGATCGCGGTGGTGCAGCCGTCGGAGCCGGCCTCGATGCGCTCGCACGTGCGCGAGATGCTGGACGGCCACCGCGCCGCCGCGCACTGGCAGCACATCGCCCTACGCACGACGGACCTCCTCGCCTTCCACGCCCACGCCACCGCCCGCGGCGTGAACTTCATCACCCCCGTGCTGCGCGACGAGAGCGAGGACGTGATCCAGGTCTTCTCCGGCGAATGGTTCTTTCCCGGCTCCCCCGCCAGCGGCATGTTCTTCGAGTTCCTGCAGCGCAACCCGAGCGAAGAGCTCCTGCAGAAGATGGCCGAGCGCAACCGCGAGTCGTGGTTCAACGACAAGACGTTCCTCGGCCTCTACGGCGAGAAGGAGCGCGAGTACCAGAGCGGCGCCGTGACCCCCTTCATCGACGAGCCGCTCTTCCAGCAGCTCACCTCCATCCTCGGCGACAAGAAGATGTGGGAGATCAGCGAGGACGACGTGCGCCGCTGCGAGGAGGCGATGCTCGCGCACGGCGCGGCAAAGGGCGCGGCCGCGTAGCGCGTCAGTTCGTCTTGAAATTCACCGTGAGGTTGAAGATCACGTCGACCGGCTTGCCGTCGAGGTAGCCCGGAGTGAATTGCCACTTCGAAAGCGCCAGCAGCGCCGCGCCGTTCAGCTCCGGAAACGGCGACTGCTTGAGCAGGCGCATGCTGCGCACGCACCCTTCCTTCGTGATGACACTCTCGATGATGACGAGCACGTTGCGGGCGTTCCCCATCGCGTTCAGCGCGCTCGCCGGGAACTGCGGCTCGACGCGCTTCTTCACCTTCGGCGTCTGAACGTTGCCGCCCGTCCGGAACGTCGAGGTGATCTCCGTACTCGGCGGCGGCTCATCGAGACACAGCGGCGCCCTTCGCCCGTGGACGAGCAGGACGGCTCCCGTGAGCGGGCTGCGCAGCGACGTGTTGCTGGCGTAGGAAACGCGGAGGAGCGTCTCGAGCGCCCGCTTGCACGCCGCCGATGCCCCGACCGGCTCCAGATCGAGCGTCCGGATCCGTCCCGCGCTGTCGACGGTGGCGCCGGCCACTCCGACCCACGCCGCATCGCAGCGCGCTCCCGTCACGATCGCATCGGCCAGACCGGCCGGCAGCACTTCCGGCAGATTGAACGCGGGCGGCGCCACCGCCTGCGACGGAATCGTGCGCGTGCTGCGGCTGCGCTTCGGCGGCAGGATGCAGTCGCGCGAGCGGACCTCGCAGCGGTTGTAGCGCACCGCGTACTCCTCTTCGGTCAGGTACTGCAGCGTCGTCTCGTCGTCGCCCAGGAGTGCATCGGCCTCGTCGCCGGCGAGAAACGTCAGCCAGCGCTGGTCGTTCTTCTTCTCCCCGCCCAGCATGCGCCGCAGCAGCTCGCGGCCAAAGTCCTCGCGATTCGACGAGAGCTCGCCGCGCGGCGCCGCGAGCTTCTCCCGGACCAGCGCCGGAACGGCCGCGGGATCGGCGCTGTAGCCGCGGATCAGATACCAGACCGACGCGGAGCGGATCGCTTCCGCTTCGGTATCGAGGGACGAGGTGAGCACGCCCGAGTCGAGCGCAATGTTCGAATATTCGAGCGCCTCGACGAGGCCGCGCCAGCCCGCTTCGTCGCTGGTGGCGAGCATCCTCGAGCCGGCGTAGCCGATGAAATTCGGGACGCCCCACAACGACAGCCGGAAGAATTCGGAGTGGTTCCGCATCCGCGTGGCGCGAAGGACGGCGCCGTACGACTCGAGGGCGTTCGTCCCTCCGCGGCGGGCCACCGCGGCGGCGAGCGCATCGTCCATCGACACCGGCCACCGCGACGACACTCGTGCGGCGGCAGCGATGTCTTCCTTCGTCCCCAGCAATCCCATCGCGCGAATGACCTCGCGCGCCGCCATGGCGTCGGTCTCGGCCTCGAGCTGCTCGCGCAGTCCCGGCAGCAGCGCGGTCGCACCTCGCACGGCAATGACGCGCGCCGCGGTCGCCCGCACCAGCGGCACGCCGGAACGAAGCGCCGCCTGCAGCGACTCCGCGGCCACGGCCTCATCCCGCTCCTGCGTCAGCAACGCGACGGAGTACGGAGTCTGGGCCGAGACGCCGAAAGCGAGAAAGGAGAGGACGAGGAGGACCGGGGCGCGCATGACGGCAGGGTACCGTTAAAACGAACCCGCCGGTCGCGATGGCGGCATGAAGGATGGTGAGCCCGGTAGGGATCGAACCTACGACCAATTGGTTAAAAGCCAACTGCTCTACCACTGAGCTACGGGCCCGGCATTGGCGTCCCCAACGGGATTCGAACCCGTGTTGTCGCCGTGAAAGGGCGATGTCCTAGGCCTCTAGACGATGGGGACGTACTCGGACGAGAGTCCGAGGCCGATCAACGGGTGGCCACGATACGGACCGCTTCCGGTCCTGTCAACCACGGGCGGGGGAACGCGGGTGGCGTGCGCAATATTCGCGCGATTCAGGAGTGCAGCAGCAGGGCTGCCGCTTGGGTGAGCGGGCTGGTTGCGGCTCCGTTGCACGCTTCCCAAAGCGGCGGCTGTGCCGCCGCACTCCTAGGGTCGGAGATATCGGCCGTCGTCCTGTTGTTTGAAGATCTCGCGCGTTTTCGAGTCGACGCGCCAGCGGCCGAGGAGACGCGACGCGCCGCCGCCGGCGCAGGAGTGCCAGACCTCGAGCGTGTAGCCGACGTTCCGGTAGCCGCGGTTCTCGACGCGGATGCATTCGTTGGCCACCGGGTAGTAGCGGCGGCCGCGCACGTAGTCGCGCAGCGTGGCCACGGCCTCGTCGCCGGTGATCTCTTCCGAGGGGGCGGCGCGCGGGACGACGCGCGCGGGGGCGGGCGTCGGGCGCGGCTGCTGCTGCGGTTGCTGGCGCGGCTGCTGTGCCACCACCGGCGGACGCTGCACCGGCGGCGCCGGCTGGCGCTGCACGGGCGGGGCGGGGCGCGTGGTGGTCGTCGTGGCGGGCGGAGGCGTCGTCGCGGTCGCCGGCGGAGCGGCGGTGGTCGTGTTCGGCGCGGGCGCCGTCATCGGCGGCTCCTGCGTCGTGGTCGTGGCGATCTCGAACGAGTCGTCCGTCTCGCCGGGCGGCACCTCGATCAGCGTCGCCGACTGCGGAGGATCGGCAGTGGCCTCGGCGATCGTCTCCGTGGCCGTCATCGTCGCGCGCGGCTTCTCCTCATCGCGGCCGAACGGCATGCCGCTCATCACCAGCCAGGCCAGGAGGACGAGCCCCACCACGACCGCCGGCGCGATCCACCAGCGTCCGCCGCGCGACTGGATCGGGACCGGTGCGGCCGCCATCGGGCGCGGCGGGGCGGGAGGGGCGGCGGGAGCGACGGGGCGAGGCGGCGTCGCGGCCGCCGCAGGTTTCGGTTTCGGCACAGCCGGGACCGCGGGAGGCGGAGGAGTCGGTGCTGCAACGGCCACCGGCGTTCCGCATCGCGGACAGAACTGCGAGTCGGGCGGAAGCTCCGCGCCGCATTTTCTACAGAACGTCATACGCCGCTGTGTGGCGAAATCCGTGCCCCCTCTTGACAAGCTACTACATGCGTCGTAGATTCTACTACGCGATGCGTATTCAACTCACGAAGTTCGAGCTCGAGATCATGGACGTCCTCTGGCGCCTCGAAGAGGCCTCGGTGCGCGAAGTCATGGACGCGCTCTCCGAAACGAAGCGTCCCGCCTACACCACCGTGCAGACCATCATCCAGCGCCTCGAACAGAAAGGCGCCGTGCGCCGCACGCGAAAAATCGGCAACGCGCTCATGTTCGAGCCTTCCGTGACGCGCACGTCCGCGTACCGCCGCGTCATCGACGAGCTGCTCAGCCTCTTCGGCGGCTCCGCGCAGCCGGTCGTGGCGCATCTCCTCGAGAGCGGCAAGCTCACGCTCGAAGACCTGAAGGCGCTCGAAGAAGCAGAGGGAGCGAAGAAGAAGGGAGCGAAGTCGTGATCCGCGACGTCGTCACGCACCTCGTCGTCTCCAGCGTGATCCTCACGCTGGCCATGATCGCCGCGGCGTGGATCCGTCCCCTCACCGCCCGCACGCGGCACGCCCTGCTCGTGGCGGGACTGCTGTCGCTCGCGCTCCCCGCGCCGCTGATCGCGAATCTCCTCGAGCGCAACGACATGGCGCCGCTGCCGGCCATGACCAGTGCGATGACGGGCTTCAGCCCGGCACTGACGACGGCCGTCAAGCCGGCCCGCGACGTACTGAAGCCGATCGTCCTCGTGTGGGCCGTCATCGCGGCGATCCTGCTCATCCGCTGGTGGATCGTCACGCGGCGCCTGGTGCAGACGGCCCTGCGCGCGGCCGCCGCGCCGCCGGCGCGCACGATCCGCGCGCTCGACGCGGCCCGCCGGCGCCTGGGCATCCATCACAGCATCGATCTCATCGCTTCCCCGACGTGCGAGGCACCGGCCGTGGTCCGCGTGCTGCGCCCGATGATCATCCTCCCGGCGGACGGTTGCGAGTCTCTCGACGACCAGGAGCTGGAGTCGCTGCTCTGCCACGAGTGCGCACACGTGGCCCGGCGCGACAACCTCCTCGGCGTCTTCGAGGCCGTGGCCTGTTCGCTCTTCTGGTTCAACCCGCTCGTCTGGCTCGCCCACCGCAGGATCGCCGCCGCCCGCGAGGCGGCGTGCGACGAGCGCGTGGCGGACGTCGCGCTGCCCGCTGAAACGTACGTCGGCGCGCTCGCGAAGATCTGCCGCACGCTCCTCGCGCCGCGCGTCCCCGCGGTGTCGTGCATGGCCAGCGCGCATCTGAAAGAAAGGATTCGACACCTCATGAGCTACGACACTCTCCGCAGATCCGCCTTCTCCCACTCGCTGGTCGTGACAGTGGCCCTGGCCGGCGTCCTGACCGGCATCGCCGCGGCCGGCGCGCTGACCGCGCAGCCGATGATCGCGGTCTCCGGCGCCGGCCGCTATCAGCTCAATTACTCGATGAATCGCCGCGCAAACCGCCAGATCGAGACCCGCCTCCGCCTCGTGGACAGCGAGACGAAAGAGACCATCAGCGAGCCGCGCGTGACGACGCAGACCGGCATTCCGGCCGAGGTGACGGTCGATCACGACGGCCGCCAGTTCGTCATCACCATCGATCCCAAGGCCGACGCCAGCGGCACGCTGAAACTGGTCGTCCGGCACGACGGCAACGTCGTCCAGGAAACGACGCTGCAGTTCCCCGCGCCCGAGACTTCCCCCGCGCCGCAGTTCAGCGGCGCGCCGATCTCGATGGATCTCTCGAACGCGGAGATCCGCGACGTCATGCGCACGTTTGCCGAGCTGACGGCGACCGAGATCATCGTGGCGCCCGAGGTTCAGGGCAAAGTCAGCGTGCACGTGCGCGATACGCCCTGGGACCAGGCCTTCGACCAGATCGTGCGCGAGAACGGCTTCGCCTACCGCACCAGCAACGGCAGGATCGAGGTCTTCAAGCCGTAATACGATGCGGCGCGATGAACGACGCCGCTGAACGTTACGTGAAGCTCGTGCTGGCCATGGGCGAGCACGACGCCGATTACGTCGATGCCTACTACGGTCCGGCCGCGTGGCGCGAGGAAGTACGCGCCGCGCGGCCGACTCTCTCCTTCATCCACGACGCCGCGGTGCGGTTGCACGAGGAGCTGGCCGGCATGGCCACGCCGATCGATCCGATGGAGTCGCTGCGGCTCGGCTACCTCCGGCGCCAGACCGCCTCGCTCATCACCCGCGCCGAGATGCTGAACGGGAAACGCCTGCGCTTCGACGAGGAGTCGCAGGCGCTCTACGACGCCGTCGCGCCGACGCACGGCGAGGAGTACTTTCAGCGGCTCAACGCCGCCATCGACGCGGAGCTGCCGGGCGGCGGCGCGCTGGCCGATCGCGTGGAAGCGTTCCGCATGCAGTTCGTCATTCCGCGCGAGAAGCTCGACGCGACGTTCGGCGCGGCCATCGATCTCTGCCGCGAGAAGACGGCCGGGCACATGGGACTGCCGATCGGCGAGACGTTCACCGTCGAGTACGTGAACGGGAAATCGTGGAGCGGCTACAACTGGTACCAGGGCGATTTCCGCTCGCTGATCCAGGTCAACACCGACCTGCCGATCTACATCGACCGCGCCATCGACCTCGCCTGCCACGAGGGCTATCCGGGACATCACGTCTACAACTCGCTGCTGGAGAAGACGCTCGTGCGCGACCGCGGCTGGGTGGAGTTTTCGGTCTACGCGCTCTTCTCCGCGCAGTCGCTCATCGCCGAAGGGAGCGCGAACTACGGGATCGACGTCGCCTTCCCCGCGGAAGAGCGCGTGGAGATGGAGCGCGAGCGCCTCTTCCCCGTGGCCGGCCTCGACCCGTCGCGCGCCGCGCAGTACTACCGCGTGCACGAGCTCGTGGCGCGCACCGGCTACGCGGGCAACGAGGCCGCGCGGCGCTATCTGGATGGCGAGATCTCCGCGCCCGAGGCGGCGGAGTGGCTGACGTCGTACGCGCTGATGGCGCCCGCGCGTGCGGCGCAGCGGGTCAAGTTCTTCGACCAGTACCGCAGCTACGTCATCAACTACAACGTGGGGAAGGATCTCGTGCGGGATTACGTGGAGTCGCGCGCGGGCGGCGACGCGGAGAAGCGGTGGGAGGTGTTCGCCGAGCTCCTGTCGTCACCGCGACTGCCCTCGGGTTTAGGAGTGCGGCGGCCTTAGCCGCCGCTTTGGTAAGCGGGCCAGGCACGACTCCGTTGCACGCTTACCAAAGCGGCGGCTGACGCCGCCGCACTCCTAGACTGATCGGCGGCTAAGGCCGCCGCAGTTCTAGACGGATCGCCTGTAAGGCGGCGGCGCGGCATTCGATGATCGCGAGGTGCCCGCATCCTTCCAGTCGCACGAGGCGCGCGTGCGGCAGTTCGCGCTGCAGCGCCGCGGCGACCGAGACCGGCACGATGCGGTCGCGCGTTCCCCACACCAGCAGCACCGGCATGCGCACGCGTGACAGGCGTCCGTCGAGCAGATCGCGCCGCGTGAGCATCGAAGACATCGACCGCCGCACCACCCACGCCTTCCCGCGCGATCTCCGCAGCAGGTCGCGCAGGATGAACTCCGGGATTCGACGATCGGTCTGCAGGGCGATGCTGGCGCGCAGCTCCTCGAGATTGCGCGGCGAGAACGACGACGTGTGCAGAGTCGTCGGAAAGGCCACGCCCGCGCTGGAGACGAGCACGAGGCTGCGCACGCGGCGCGGCTCCTCGGCGGCCACCATCAGCGCCACCCAGCCGCCCATCGACACGCCGATCAGGTCCGCCTGCGCGATGCCGAGGGCGTCCATGAAACCGCGCACGACCGCGGCCTGCGTGCGCACCGAGTAGTCGGAGTCGCGCGGGCGGTCGGAGTCGCCGTAGCCGAGGAGATCGAGGGCGTAGACCCGGTGCGTGCGGGAGAGTGCGCGGTAGAGCGGCGCCGCGTCGGCCGCGCGTGAGGCGACGCCGTGCACCATCACCAGCGGCGGGCCGTCGCCGCCCGAGTCGAAGTAGTGGATGTGATGCGGCCCCACGCGCACGAATGACGAGCGCATCCCGATGGCGCGTAGATAGAGGTCGCGCATTGCGAACGCGACGGTGAGCGGGCGCAGATAGACGAAGAGCAGCGCCGCGATGGCGAGCGCGGCCGCGATCCATTGATACGCTTTTGCCGTTCCCTTCACTACCCCCACGAAAACCCCTGAATCCGCGTGACCCGAATCACGGGACACTCACAGGTGCCGCTCTACTTTGACGGCTCCCACACAAACGAGCAACAACGACGGAGGCCCAGTGGCATACGTGCACCGGTATGACGTGGCAATTCTCGGCTCCGGCATCGGCGGTTCGATGCTGGCCTGCATCCTGGCGAAACACGGGCTCTCCACGCTGCTCATCGAAGAGCTGACCCATCCGCGCTTCGCCATCGGCGAGTCGCTCATCCCCGAGACCGGCGTGCGCCTGCGCATCCTGGCCGAGAAGTACGGCGTCCCGGAGATCGGCTGGCTGGGGAGCTTCCACGCCCTGCGCGACAACGTCAGCTCCGCGTGCGGCGTGAAGCGCTCGTTCGGCTTCATGTATCACCGCGAGGGTGAGAAGCATCGCGCCGAGGAGACCAATCAGCTCCCGACGCTCACGCCGCCGTTCGGACCCGACTCGCACCTCTTCCGCCAGGACACCGACGCCTACCTCGCCTCGATGGCCGTGCAGTACGGCGCGCACTTCCGCCAGCAGACCAAGGTCGCCGGCGTCGAGCTGGGCGAGGACGAGATCCGCATCAACGTCGCCGGCGGCGAGCAGATCCGCGCGGCGTTCCTCATCGACGCGGGCGGCATGCGCTCGCACGTCTCCACGCAGCTCGGCCTGCGCGACCCCGAGCCGCGCTTCCGCACCAACACCCGCGCGCTCTACAACCACTTCATCGGCATGAAGCCGGCCGATCTGCTGCTGGACGGGAAGAAGGTCACGCCGTCGCCGCTCGCGCACGGGACCATGCATCACATCTTCGACGGCGGCTGGATCTGGATCATCCCGTTCAACAACCACCGCGAGTCGACCAACCCGCTGACCAGCGTCGGCATGATGCTCGACCGCCGCAAGTATCCGGCGCCGCAGGGGACGCCGGAGGAAGAGTTCCGCTCCATGGTCGCGCGCTTCCCGACCATCCAGCGCCACTTCGCCGGCGCCACGCCGGTGCGGCCGTGGGTCGGCACGGGACGCATCCAGTACTCGCAGAAGACGCTGCTCGCGAATCGCGTCATCCAGCTCCCGCACGCGGCCTGCTTCGTCGATCCGCTCTTCTCTTCGGGGATGTCGGTGCTGACCGTGGCCGTCGACCTGATGGCCGGCCAACTGCTCGAGGCGTTCAAGGACGACGACTTCGCCATCGAGCGCTTCCGCCGCGTCGACGAGGTGGTGAACACCGGCTTCGATCACTACGACACGATCGTCTCGCGCTCGTTCGACGCCTTCGCCAGCTACGACCTCTGGAACGCCTGGAATCGCAACTGGGCCATGGGTAACTTCCTCGGCACCTTCGGGCCGCTGGCGAATCTGATGCGGTATCTGAAGAGCGGCGACCGGCACTTCCTCGACGTGACCACGCAGCCCGGCAACATCGGGGTGCTGAGCAGTCACCTGCCCGAGGTGCGCGCGGCGATCCATGCGTCGTCGGACGACATCGGCGCGGCGGTCGAAGGGCGCATCACGCACCAGGAAGCCAACCAGCGCATCTTCGCCCGTCTCGGCGCGCTGAAGTTCCTGCCGCCGTACATGGGCTTCGGCAAACCGGAGCAGCACGCGCCGGCGACGTTCACGCTGCCGGCGGGCGCGCGTCACGTCAACTGGTACCGCTTCCACGGCGACCGGCAGTGGCGCGACTACACGGTCTTCCCGCTGCTGACGTACGCGCGGGAGGTGGCGGGCTTCGCGTGGCGGCATACGACGGATTCGCTCTCCCGCGCGACGCGCGGACTGCGCGACGTGCTGTGGGCCGGCAACTCCGAGTGGCAGCACACGCCGAACTCGATGCGCGCGCACGGACAGTGGGCGACGCTGGACGACGTAGGGCGTGGCTTCAGCCCGCCCATTCCCGCCGCCGCCCACGAGGAGGGCGGGCTGAAGCCGCGCCCTACATTGATCGTCAAATGATGCAAAGCCAGGAGAACCTCCCGTGGCGCGGAGTCTTCCGCGACCTTCCGCGCGAGCACGGCTTCGAGCCGCTGCGCGTGGAGGGCACGCTGCCCGAGCAGCTTCGCGGCGTGCTCTATCGCTGCGGCCCGGCGCGCTTCGGCATCGGCGGCGAGCCGTATCTGCACTGGTTCGACGCCGACGGCGCGGTCGCCGCGGTGCGCTTCGAAGGCTCGCGCGTGGACGCGGCGGTGCGTACCGTGGCTACCCGCTGGCTCCGCGAGGAGCGGGCCGCAAACCGCCAGTTGTACCGCTCCTACGCCCAGCTCGGACGCGGCTGGCGCCGCTGGCTCACGCTCCCGAAGAATCCCGCGAACATCTCCGTGATGCCGTACGACGGCCAGGTCCTTGCGCTGTGGGAAGCGGGGCTGCCGATCGCGCTCGACCCCTCCACGCTCGAAGCGCGCGGCGAGACCGACCTCGGCGGACGCATCGGCCCGACGTTCTCCGCGCACCCGCACCGCGTCGGCAAGACGCTCTTCAACTTCGGGGTGAAGTACGGGCCGAAGTTCTCCATCGACCTCTACCGGTTCGAGAACGGGATCGCGCGCGTCGCGAACATCCCTCTGCCGCGCCCGACGATCATCCACGACTTCATCGCCACGTCGAAGCACATCGTTTTCTTCTGCCCGCCCGTGCGTCTGCGCCTCGCGCGCCTGCTCGCGGGGATGGGCAGCTTCGACTCGAACCTCGCCTGGGAGCCGCAGCACGGGACGGAAGTCGTCGTCGTGCCGCTGGCGGATCCGGACAAGCCGGTCCGCTTCACCGTGCCGCCATTCTTCCAGTGGCACTTCGTCAACGCCTGGGAGGAGGGCGGCACGCTCGTCGTCGACTACCTCCCCTACGACGACTTCGAGACCAACGCCTGGTTCGGCCGCGCGCCGTACGAGCCGGCCCGCCAGCCGCCGCCCTCGCGCTACGCACGGGCGCGGCTCGACCTGAAGTCGCGGCGGATGGACGTGGACGTGCTGTCCGAGGTCTCGGTCGATTTCCCGGCCATCCACCCGGACGCGGCGGGACGCGAGCACGACCAGGTCTGGCTCCTCGATTTCGACCGGTCCATCCCGCCGTCGCTGGTGCGCTTCGACACGGGGAGCCGCACCATGCGCCGCGTTCCGCTGGGCGAGAACACCTTCCCGAGCGAGGCCATCGTCACGCCCGAGGGCTGGGTGCTGAGCCTCGTGTACGACGGCGGCCGCGACGCGAGCTACGTCGCCGTCATCGACGGCGCGCGCCCCGAGGATGGGCCCGTCGCGCGGCTCTGGTTCGATCACGCCATCCCCTTCCTGTTTCACGGAGCGTGGGCCCGATGAAACGGATTCGGTCACTTCTGCACTACTCGTCGACGAGGGGGCAGGGCACAGGGCGCAGGGCACAGGAGATCCCCCGATACTCCCGCCCCGGTGCTCCTGCCCCCTGCGCCCTGCCCCCTGTCCCCTAACTGAGGAGGTTCTCGATGTCAGGTTCTGAACGGCGTACGGCCGAAGGTGTGTCCAGGAACGCGATCGCGATCGTCGGGGCGGCGTGCCGCTATCCCGATGCGACGTCGCCGCAGGAGCTGTGGCAGAACGTGCTCGCGCAGCGCCAGGCGTTCCGGCGGATGCCCGGCGAGCGGCTGCCGCTCGAGGACTACTGGTCGCCCGATCCGTCGATGCCCGACCGCACGTACTCGCAGAATGCCGCGGTGATCACGGACTGGACGTTCGACCGCGCGAAGTACCGCGTCTCGCGCAGCACCTACGAGTCCGCCGATCTCGCGCACTGGCTGGCCCTGGAGATCGCCGACCGCGCCCTGCAGGACGCCGGCTTCGAGCCGCCGCAGGAAGGCACGGGTGTCATCGTCGGCAACACGCTGACCGGCGACAGCTCGCGGGCCGGGTCGCTCCGCCTGCGCTGGCCGTACGTCCGCCGCGCCGCCATCGCCGCGGGCATCGACGGCGACGCGCTGCAGAAGCTCGAGGAGGCGTTCAACGAGCCGTTCGCGCCGATCGGCGAGGACTCGCTCGCGGGCGGCCTCTCCAACACGATCGCCGGCCGGATCTGCAACTACTTCGGATTCAACGGCGGCGGCTACACCGTCGACGGCGCGTGCTCGTCGTCGCTGATCTCGATCATCCACGCGTGCAACGCGCTCGTGAACGGCGACCTCGACGTCGCGCTCGCGGGCGGCGTCGACCTCTCGCTCGATCCGTTCGAGCTGGTCGGCTTCGCCAAGTGCACGGCTCTGGCGAAAGAGCGTATGTGGGTCTACGACAAGAAGGCGAACGGCTTCCTGCCCGGTGAAGGCTGCGGCTTCGTGGTGCTGATGCGCTACGAGGACGCGGTCGCCCAGGGCCGCAACATCCACGCGAAGCTCCTCGGCTGGGCCATGTCCTCGGACGGCCACGGCGGCATGACCCGCCCCGAGTCGCGCGGGCAGCGGATCGCGCTGCAGCGCGCGTACGCGAAGGCGGGCATCCCCATCGACAGCGTGACCCTGTTCGAGGGCCACGGCACGGGCACGCCGGTCGGCGATCCGATCGAGCTCGACACCATCACCTCGCTCCTCGGCGACGCGAACGGCCACCCGCGCTTCATCGGATCGATCAAGGCCAACGTCGGCCACACCAAAGCGGCGGCCGGGATCGCCGGCCTGCTGAAGTCGATGATGGCGGTGAAGGAAGGGATCGTCCCTCCGATCACCGGCTGCACCGAGCCGCGCGACACGGGCAAGCTGTCGGTGACGCAGTCGCCGCTGCCCTGGCCGGAGAACGCGCCCCGCCGCGCCGCCGTCAGCGCGATGGGCTTCGGCGGCATCAACACGCACGTCATCCTCGAAGCGGACGCTCCGCGGAGCGAATGTAGGACGGGCTTCAGCCCGTCCGGACGGCCTGAAGGCCGTCCTACATCCGCCGAAGTCTTCCTCCTCGGCGCCGCCACTCCCCAGGAGCTGCGCGCCCAACTGGACGCCATCGCCGCCGGCGCCCCCGAGCTCTCCCTCGCCGAGCTGACCGACCTCGCCGCCAGCCTCCGCGCGAAGATCACCGCCAAGACCTACCGCACCGCACTGGTCGCGAGCACCCCGGCGGAGCTCCGCACCGCCGCCCTCGGCGCAGCGGCACACGCCGCGTCGCGCCGCCCGCGCATCGCGTTCCTCTTCTCCGGCCAGGGCTCGATCCCGAACGTGACCACGGACGTCGCGCAGCCCGCGATCGTCCGCGCGTCGCTGGAACGGCTGAAAGAGCTGCGCCGCCTCGGCATCGAAGGGCACTGCGCCATCGGCCATTCGCTCGGAGAACTGACCGCACTGCACTGGGCCGGCGCGATCGACGAACAGCAGCTCGCCGACCTGGCCACGTATCGCGGCAAGGCGATGCAGCAGCTCGCCGGCGACGGCGCGATGCTCGCCCTGACCTGTAACGAATCCACGGCGCGCATGCTCCTGGACGGCGAGGCCGGCATCGCCGCGGTGAACGCGCCGGACCAGACGGTCGTCTCCGGTCCCGCCGCCGCGGTGGAGCGCACGCTGGAGCGTGCGAAAGCGCGCGGCATCAAGGCCACGCGCGTGCCCGTCAACGCCGCCTTCCACTCGTGGATGATGGCGCCGGCCGCCACGCCGTTGCGCGACTACGTCCGCGAGATGACCACGCAGCCCGTGGGGCCGGGCGTCTTCTCCACCGTGACCGCCCGCTGGGTGGCGCGTGAGACGGCGATCCCCGAGCTCCTCGCGAACCAGCTCACCGAGCCGGTGCGCTTCCGCGAAGCCGTCGAGGCGATCGCGGCCGAGGCGGACCTGTTCATCGAAGTCGGCCCGGGACGCGTGCTCACCAACCTCGCGTCGTTCGCCGGCACGCCTGTCGTCTCCAGCGACCGCATCGAGGACGCCATCGCCGCGGCGTGGGTTGCCGGCGCGGACGTGAACCTCGACGCGCTCTTCGCGAATCGCTTCGCGAAGCCGTTCGACCTCGGCACGCGCCCGATCTTCATCGTTTGCCCGACGGAGTCCAAGCGCAAGCCGGCCGAGTTCCTCGGTTCCTCGGAGCTCCTCGGTTCCTCGGAGCAGGAAGCCCCGGGAGCCCGAGGAACCGAGGAACTCCGAGGAACGCCGAGGAACTCCCCGCAAGCTGCCGGCGCTCCGCAGGGTACGCTGCGCGAGCTGGTCGCGAAGCACGTCGACCTCTCCATGGACCTCGTGCAGCCCACGTCGAAGCTGCTGAGCGACCTGCATCTCTCGTCCATCACCGTGGCCCGGCTCCTCGCCGACGCCGCGCGGGCGATGGGCGTTCCGCCGCTGGCCGACCCGATGTCCTTCGCCAACGCGACCATCGATGAAGCGACCGCCGCGCTCGAAGCCCTGCGGGGCACCGAGGCGCCGGCGGAGGAGTTGCGCTTCGCGGACGGCATCCAGAGCTGGCTGCGCGCCTTCCGCATCGACGACGTCCCAGTCGCCATCTCCACCAAGATCCGTAAGAAGACCGCCCCCCAGTGGCGCATCCTCGGCGACTGGCCGTCGCTCACCAGGAGGTTCGAGTCCGTCAACGGCCAGGGCATCGTCGCCGTCCTGCCGAAGGACGATCCCGACGCCTGCATGGAGATGCTCCTCGAATGCCGCACCGTGCAGGACGGCGAGCGCCTGGTCCTCGTCCAGAGCGCGCCGTGCGGCTCGGGCTTCGCCCGCACCCTGCACATCGAGCGGCCGAACGTCTCCGTGCGGATCGTCAACGTCGACGTGCTCGACCTCGACCACATCGCCGCCGAGGCCGAAGCCACCGGCGACTTCTGCGAGGCCACCTACCGCGACGGCATCCGCTACGAGCCCCGCGTGCGGACCGCCGGCGTCCCGCCGGCTGACGCGCGGGCGTCTCGCCCGCGCCCGCTCGGCGACACCGACACCCTCCTCGTCACCGGCGGCGGCAAAGGCATCGGCTTCGAGACCGCCCTCGCCTTCGCCCGCGAGACCGGCACGAAGCTCATCCTGCTCGGCCGCTCGCAGGGCGACGACGAGCTGCGCGCGAACTTCGCGCGCCTCGACGCCGCGAAGGTCCGCTACGAATACGTCATCGCCGACGTGACCAGGCCCCTCGGCCGCAAGTTCGACGGCGTCACGGCCATCCTCCACGCCGCGGGCACGAACTCGCCCACGCTCCTCGACGCCATGGACGCCGGCGCGTTCCGCAAAGCGACCGCGCCGAAGCTCGACGGCCTCGCCAACATCCTCGACGCGGTCGACGCCGGCGCGCTCAAGCTCCTCGTCACCTTCGGCTCCGTCATCGCCCGGACGGGCATGCGCGGCGAAGCGCACTACGCGTTCGCCAACGAATGGCTCGCCCGCCGCACCAAGGAGTTCGGCGAGGCGCATCCGGACTGCCGCGCCATCTGCATCGAGTACAGCGTGTGGTCGGGCATGGGCATGGGCGAGCGGCTCGGCACGATGGACATGCTCCGCCGCCAGGGCATCACGCCGATCGCTCCGGACGAGGCGACGCAGCTCGCGCTGCAGCTCGCCGCCGCGCCTCCCGCCGCGCACGTCATGGCCTGCGGCCGCCTCGGCGACCCGCCCACGCTCCGCTTCGACACGGGCGAGACGCCGCTGCTCCGTTTCCTGGAGCAGACCCGCGTGCACATCCCGGCCGTGGAGCTGATCGCCGACGCCGAGCTGTCCACGCGCAACGATCCGTACCTCGACGACCACGCGTTCGGCGGCGAGCCGCTGTTCCCCGCGGTCGTGGGCATGGAGGCGATGGTGCAGGTCGCGCGCACGGTCACCGGCTCGATCCCCTCGCGCATCGACAACCTGGAGCTGCTGCACCCCGTCACGCAGTCGACGGTACGCATCGCCGCCCTCCTCGACCAGGATGAGGTCAAGCTGGCCCTGCGCTCCTCGGCGACACAGTTCAAGCTCGACCACTTCCGCACGCGCATCTCCGTCGCACCTCGCGCGGAGCGGCCGCGCATCGACATCCCGCACGGCGACGTCGAGCTGGAGCCGGCGCGCGACCTCTACGGGCCGCTGCTCTTCCACACGGGCCGCTTCCAGCGCGTGCGCCGCTATCGCGTGCTCACCGCCACGCAGTGCGTCGCGGAGCTGACGCCGTCGGACCAGGCCCCGTTCCACCGCTACCACCCGCAGGACACGCTCCTCGGCGACCTCACCATCCGCGACGCCGCGATCCACGCGCTGCAGGCCAGCGTGCCGCAGGGCACGGTCCTGCCCGCGGGCATCGCCTCGGTCGAGTTCTTCGCACCCGTCGACGGCGAGGCCGTCGTCGTGGCCCGCGAGATCGAGCGCCATCACGACGGCTTCGTGTGGGACCTCGACATCGCCGCGCCAGACGGCCGCGTGTACGAGCGGTGGCGCGGCCTGCGCCTGCAGGTCGTGGCGCGCCGCGAGCGGGTCGACGATCTGGCGCACGCGCTGTGGGGGCCGTTCCTCGAGCGCGAGCTGGGCGTGCGAACCGAAGTCGCGTTCGACGCGCTCGAGCGCCTCACCGGGCCGGTGCTGCGCCGCAAGGACGGCAAGCCTCTGGTGGAAGGCTCGCACGTCTCGTCGTCGCACGACGGCGGCATCGGCCTCGCGGTCAAGCACGAGACGCCGGTCGGCTGCGACGTGCAGGTCGTCGACGGCGGCCAGTGGGACGAAGTCCTCGGCTACCACGACGCCCCGCTCGCGGACGTCTGCACGCGCCTCTCGGGCGACGACAGGCCGTACGCGGCGGCGCGCGTCTGGAGCGCCCGCGAGTCGATGAAGAAGCTCGCCGGCGATCCGCTCGTGCCCCTCACCGTCGATCACTGCGGCGATCACCGCCGCGTCACTTTCCGCTCCGGCGACAGCCGCATCGACACGTTCGTGCTGCGCGACTGCGTCGTGGCGGTGGCGAGGAATTAGCGATGAAGACGTACGAATACCATCACGTGGTCGGGTTCCAGGAAACGAACCTCATCGGCAACGTCTACTACGTGCACTACCTGTCGTGGCAGGGCCGCTGCCGGGAGATGTTCCTGCACGACCACGCGCCGGGCGTCCTCGAGGACATCGCCGCCGGCCTGAAACTGGCGACGGTCCGGGTCGGCTGCGAGTACGAGGAGGAGCTCTTCCCCTTCGACCACGTCGTCGTCCGCATGACTCTGGGCGTCCTGAAACCGAGTGGGCTTACACTGAAGTTCACGTACGTGAAGGTAGCGGAGGAGCGGGAGACGATCGTGGCGCGCGGCGAGATGGAGATCGCCTGCCTGCGCGGCACGGCCGCCACCCCCGTCCCTGAGGAGTTGCGAGAAGCATTGCGGCCCTACCAGGCCGCCTGAGAGAGATGAACGGACTGGCACTGACCCTCGCGCAGATCGTCGTCATCGCCGTCACCGCGCGGATGATGGGTGCCCTCTTGCGCCGCCTCGGCCAGCCCGCGGTGATCGGCGAGATCGCGGCCGGCATCTGCCTCGGTCCTTCGCTCTTCGGAGCCATCGCTCCCGGGACCTTCGCGGCGTTCTTCCCGGCCGACAGCGTGGTCACGCTCTTCTCCCTCAGCCAGATCGGCCTGATCCTCTTCATGTTCCTGGTCGGTCTGGAGTTCGCGCCCGAGCTCGTGCGCGAGCGCCGGCGCGCGGTGGTCGCGATCAGCCACGTCAGCATCGTCGTCCCGTTCATCCTCGGCACCCTCCTGGCGATCTATCTCTATCCACGCGTGAGCGACCCTGGCGTCGCCTACCGCAGCTTCGTCCTCTTCCTCGGCACCGCGATGAGCATCACCGCCTTCCCCGTGCTCGCGCGGATCCTCGAAGAGCGCGGCCTGATGAAGACGAAAATGGGCAGCACCGTCATCGCCTGCGCCGCGGTGGACGACGTGACGGCGTGGTGCATCCTCGCGTTCGTAGTGATGCTGGCGCGCGCGGGCGAGCCGGCCCAGTTCGCGATGCAGCTCGTGCTGCTCGCGATCTACGTCGCGGCCATGATCTTCGTGGTCCGGCCGCGGCTGAAGAAGCCCTCGCTCTTCGTCGCGCTCCTGATCGTCTTCGCCTCCGCCTGGGCCACCGAGCTCCTCGGCGTCCACGCCCTGTTCGGCGCCTTCCTCGCCGGCGCGATCATGCCCCGCGAAGCGGCGCTCAACGAGACCCTCTCCGGCCACATCCGCGGCCTCACCAGCATCATCTTCCTCCCGCTCTTCTTCGCCGTGACCGGCTTGCGGACGAACATCGGCAGCCTGGCGACGCCGACGCTCTGGCTCTGCTGCGCCCTGGTCCTCCTCGTGGCCATCGCCGGCAAGTTCGGCGGCGCCGCCCTCAGCGCCGCGGCCGTCGGCTTCCCCTGGCGCGAAGCCACCGCCATCGGCCTGCTGATGAACACTCGCGGCCTGATGGAGATGGTCGTGGTGAACGTCGGCCTGGAGATCGGCGTCGTCTCACCCAGCCTCTACACGATGATCGTGATCATGGCCCTGGTGACGACCGCGATGACCACCCCGCTACTGGTATGGAACGGGAGCGCGGCGGCCACATCGTCGCTCCCGCATCCCGTGCCCACGACGCCCGAACGCGCGAACTAAACCGGCATTTCTCACGCGCGCTCTCTGTCATCCCGAGCGTCGAGCTTCTAATGACACCTGTCCCGGAGGGACCACAAGAAGGTAGCCGGTGGCAAGCCGCGAAGCGGCGCAGCCACCGGGTAGGATCGCGAAAAGATTGCGCGCCCCGGAGGGGCGCCAGAGCACCTTCTGCGACCCCTTCGGGGCCGAAAAGGG
>DASUSN010000166.1:0-12367 GCA_036375075.1 Thermoanaerobaculia bacterium
GGAGAGGCGGGCTGAAGCCACGCCCTACATTTGTTCTTACAGCCCCTTGACCCGCACGCCGCCGCCGGAGCTGCGCAGCACGAGCTTCGGGCCGCCGCCGTTGATCTTTCCTTCCAGCGAGTCCTCGTCCTGCCGGCCCTGCACGGTGATCGGCACTTCCGAGCTCACCCCGCCGCCGCTGGCGTGCGCGTCGAGGTCCACCGCGATGGACGGCGCGAGCGTCACCACCACCCCGCCGCCGGAGGTCGTCAGCCGTGAGTTGCCCTTCGGCTGGCGGGAGATCTGCGCGTGGATCGAGCCGCCCGAGGTCGAGGCGTCGACGCTGCCGGCCGCGTCCTCGACGCGGATGTTCCCGCCGGACGTGCGCGCCACCACTTCCCCGGTCACGCGGCCGAGGCGGATCGAGCCGCCCGACGTCTTCGCTTCCACCGTGCCGGTCGTGTCGCCGATCTCGATCGAGCCGCCCGACGTATGGACCATCAGCTCCGCGGCCGCTCCGTCCACGTTGATGCTGCCGCCCGACGTCTTCAGCGTCGACTTCCCGCCGAGGCGGCCGGTGCGGATGCTGCCGCCGGAGGTGCGGGCGTCGACCGATCCCGCGATCGCGTCGATCTCGATCTCCCCGCCGGAGGTCTCGACGTCCACGTTGTAACGGTCCGGCACGCGGATGTTCCACTGCACTTCGTAATCGTCGTCGTCCCAGCCGAACCACCGGACGCGGTCGCCCTCGAAGTCGCTCCTGATCACGACGTCGTTGCCCTGCTGTTCGAACGTGATCTTGTGCTCGGCCAGGCGGCGGCCGGCTCTGCGGCCGTCCGCGTCGCGCGTGATCTCCACGGCCACGCCCGAGCCGCCCGTCACGATTCTGATGTTGCCGTAGCCGCCGTCCAGGCGGAGCGTGCCGCCGTCGGAGACGTTGAATCCGCGCTTGATGACGTCGGCGAAGGCGCCGGTGGCGAGGAAGAGAGAGAAGGAAATCGCGGCGAATCGACGCATGAACAGTCCTCCGTTTGCTGCTTCATACGCCGCGTCCGGCGAAAGGTTTGAAGTAAGATCCGCCGCCATGATCGACGACGCCCAGTTCAAGCTGGCCATGTCGCACTTCGCCAGCGGGGTGACCGTGGTGACGACCGAGCACGACGGCACGCCATACGGCATGACCGTGGCGTCGTTCGCGTCGCTGTCGCTGAACCCGCCGCTCGTGCTCGTCTGCATCGAGAAGGCCGTGAAGACGCATGACGCGCTCGCGGCCGCTGCGAAGTTCGGCGTGAGCATCCTCGCTCAGGCCCAGGCGGATCTGTCGGGCCGCTTCGCCTCGAAGAAGATCGACGACAAGTTCGCCGGGGTGGCCGTGACCCGGGGGGAATCCCTCGGCGTTCCCCTGCTCGACGGCGCGATCTGCGCGTTGGAGTGCCGCGTGCACAGTGCGCTGCCGGGCGGCGATCACACGATCTTCGTCGGTGAGGTCATGGACGTGCGCGTTACGTCCGGCGACGAGCCGCCGCTCGTCTACTTCCGTTCCGGGTATCGACAACTTGCGTGAAATGAGTGACACCCTGCGCGCGACGTTCCGTCGCGTGCTCCGGCTCCCCAACCGCCGCGCCGCCATCCGTCCGGGCCGTATCGAGCGGATCCCCGACTTCCCGTCGCAGGTCCTCGGCAATCTGCGCCAGGTGACGGTGTACCTGCCCGCCGGTTACGACGAGCGGCAGGACGTGCGCTATCCCGTGCTCTACATGCAGGACGGGCAGAACCTGTTCGACGCGGAGCGCGCGTACGTGCCGGGCAACCACTGGCGCCTGCAGGAGGCGGCGGACGCGGCCATCGGCGAGCGCACGGCCCGGCCGATGATCATCGTCGGCGTCGACCACGCCGGGCCGGCGCGCATCGACGAGTACACGCCGGTGAAGGACCCAAAGCACAACGGCGGCGGACGCTCGGGGGACTACGCGCGGTTTCTCATCGAGGAGCTGAAGCCGGCCATCGACGCGCGCTTCCGCACGCTGCCGGATGCGGAGCACACCGCCGTCGGCGGCTCGTCCCTCGGCGGCCTGGTGTCGCTGGATCTGGCGCTGAAGCACCCGGAGGTGTTCCGCGCGGCGGCGGTGATGTCGCCCTCGGTCTGGTGGAGCGGCCGGGCCATCCTCGGGGACGTCGACGCGTTCGGCGGCCCCGCGCCGCGCATGTGGCTGGACATCGGCGGCCGGGAGGGCGGGGAGGCGCTGAACGACGCGCGGACGCTGCGCGACCGCATCGCGGCGAAGGGCTGGAGCGACTTCGAGTTCTACGAGGACCGCCGCGCCGACCACAGCGAGCGGGCCTGGGCCCGCCGCGTCCGCCAGGTACTGGAGTTTTTGTTCCCGCCGGCGTAGTTTCGCCAGCAGAGTGCTCGTCGATACTCTCGGCCGTCCTGCGCGGGATCTCCGCATCTCGGTCACGGACCGCTGCAATTTCCGCTGTCCGTACTGCATGCCGAAGGAGATCTTCGGTGGTGATTTCGTGTTCCTGCACCGCGAGGAACTGCTGACGTTCGAGGAGATCGCGCGCCTGGCGCGGCTTTTCGTGGGTCAGGGCGTGGAGAAGGTGCGGCTCACCGGCGGCGAGCCGCTATTGCGGCGCGATCTGGAGCGGCTCGTCGAACAACTGGCTGCGATCGAGGGGCTGCAGGACGTCGCCCTCACGACGAACGGATCGCTGCTGACGCGGGAGAAAGCGCTGCGGCTGAAAGCCGCGGGCCTGCGCCGCGTGACCGTCAGTCTCGACGCGATCGACGACGCGACCTTCCGGGCGATGAACGACGTCGACTTCCCGGTGACGCGGGTCCTCGACGCGATCGACGCCGCGGCCGAGGCGGGACTCACGCCGCTGAAGCTCGACTGCGTGGTGAAGCGCGGTGTGAACGAGCACCAGATCGTCGAGCTCGCGCGCCGTTTCCGCGGGACCGGCCACATCGTGCGCTTCATCGAGTTCATGGACGTCGGCAACAGCAACGGCTGGCGCATGCAGGACGTCGTGCCCGGCCGCGAGATCCTGGAGACCCTGCAGCGCGAATGGCCGCTCGTCCCGGCTGACCCGCATTACTACGGCGAAGTGGCCGAGCGCTGGCGCTACGCCGACGGCGCCGGCGAGATCGGCATCATCACCTCCGTCACCCAGCCCTTCTGCGCCACCTGCACCCGCGCGCGCCTGGCCGCGGACGGGAAGATGTACCTCTGCCTATTCGCCGGCACCGGCCACGACTTCCGCGCCCTCCTCCGCGGCGGCGCCTCGGACGAAGAGATCTCCCGGGCGATCGCCACGATCTGGCGCGGCCGCACCGACCGCTACTCCGAGGTGCGCAGCGACGCGACCCCGGGGCTGAAGAAGGTGGAGATGTCCCACATCGGCGGGTGACGGTTTCACCCCTCCTCCCGACCCCCGTTGTACTTCTCCTGCGCGGAGCTGGGCACGGTGGACAGCTCGACCGCGTTTTTCGTGCTCAGGTTCGACTTCGGGCCGAAGGGCTGGACGCGGCCGGAGTAGACGCGCTCGTGCATCGCGCGGCCTTCTTTGATCTGCTGGATCTGGCTCTTCTTCATGCTTCTCCAAATTGCGACAGTCGGGCCATGCCCTCGACGAACAGGTTCTTGCCGCCCTGGGACGGATGGCGGACTTTGTGGTGGTCGACGGACATCTTCGTCAGCGAGGCCGAGGCGTGGTTGCCGATGGCGACGATGCGGTCGAAGGCGAACAGCCTGAGCAGGCGGGCGATGAAGCGTTCGCCGATGGCCAGCTCGGCCGAGGTGGGCGCGCGGTTCGAGTCGGGGTCGCCGGGGTGGAAGGGATGGAAAGGGAAGGCGTTCCAAAGCAGCGGGAGCGGCGCAATGTCGCGGATGGTGGACCACACCATGGTCGCGCTGGCTTCGGTCGACAGCCGCGGCCCCGCGGTCGCCTTGCGGTAGCCGTGCGCCGAGCCGAGCACGTGTCCGCTGCGCGTCTCGACGCCGCCGAGCATCACGCTCTCGCTGACGAAGGCGATCCCGGTCAGGCGTCCGCCGCGATAGCTCACGGCCTCGCCGATCAGCAGCATGCGCGGGCGGATGGCGTCGAGCTGGCCGAGGTAGAGGCGGAGGTTGCGCCGGCGGATGGCGTTCTCGCGCTGGTCGCCCGCGACGCGCGAGTATTGGTTGTACGCGCGCTCGGAGAGCTCCACGGACGCCAGCTCGGCGATCAGTGCATCGAACCGTCTCCCCGTCATGCGCGCAACGATGCAGTACGATGCCGTCATGCGCAAGACCGTGGTGGTCCTCGGTCTCTTCCTCGCACTCTCCCTCTACGGCGCGTCCGCGCCGGAGCTCGTGCGCGACTTCCGCAAGACGGTCGACCCGGTGGGGTCGTACCCCGAGCATTTCTTCAGCAACGGCGAGCGGGGGTTCTTCTTCGCCGACGACGGCTCGGGGAAGGAGTTGTGGACGAGCGACGGCACGGCCGCGGGCACGCGGCTCCTCGCCAACCTCACGCCGGGGCCGGGCCCGTACGACCTCGACGTGGATCCGCGCTTCGTCGCATCGGGCGATCTCGTGTACTTCTGGTACCACGACCGGCGCGCGTTCGACTCGCAGCTCTGGCGCAGTGACGGAACGCCGGCCGGGACGTTTCCGGTCGTGACCGGGGCCTACTATCAGGGGGCAGTCGCACCGATCGGCGAGCGCGGCGCGATCGTCTCTTCGAACGAGCTTTTCGTCACGGACGGCGAGACCGCGCAATCGCTCGGCGGGGAGTTTTCGGCCGAGGCACTGGTGAGCCTCGAGGGCATCGTCTACGGCGTGTCGGGCGACATGCTGTGGCGCACGGCCGGCACGGCCGCGGGCACGCGGGAAGTCTTCGATTTCGAGACGGGGATCGACGGCAGTCAGCTCGTCGCGCACGACGGCGCGCTCTATCTCCTCGGCGAGAACGAGACCGGCGAGCTGGCCGAGGTGTGGCGCAGCGACGGCACGGCGGCGGGCACGGCGCGCATCGCGACATTCGAGCCGGTGAACGAATGGCCGCGGCTCCTGGCTTCGGAAGCGGGTGCGTTCGTGATCGTGGACCGCGGCGACACCACGCAGGTCCATCGCCTCAACACCGCCGGAGCGGTGCTCGCGTTCACTCTCCCCGCCGGCTACGACGGCGACTTTGCGGCGGCGTCACGCGATTTCCTCGTCATCGAGACGGACGAGCCGGACGGCCTGTGGCTCAGCGACGGCACGCAACAGGGGACGCGCCAGATCGCCGGGGGCGAGGCCTACAACTTCGCCGTCACGAGCTCGCACGTGCTGTATCAGGAGGACTCGAAGGTCTGGGCCCACGACGGCACGGCCGCGCGGTTGCTGACCGAGCACCGGCCGTGGTCCGGCCTCGAGGTCGCGGAGGCCGGCGGACGGATGCTCTTCGCGGTCGAGGACCAGGAGCACGGCACCGAGCTGTGGGTCACCGACGGCCGCGGCGAGGGCACCGCGCTGCTGAAGAACATCCGCCCGGATACGGATTCCGAGGGGTCGCTGGCACGGCGCGTGGGCGACTTCGTCGTCTTCCGCGCGCGCAGCGACGAGCACGGGCTCGAGCCGTGGGTCATCGACGGCGCGGGGCTGCGCGTCGTCGACATCGACGTAGGACCCGACTCGTCGAATCCGCATCTGTTCACCACGCTGGACGGGCGGCTGCTGTTCCTGAGCGATCCCGAGCTCAATCACCCCGACCAGATCCGCGTGCTCGAGAAGGACGGCCTCCGCACGATCATGTCGTACGACTTCACCGCATGGTGGCCCAACGAGTGGGCCTCGTACCCCGTGATCGACGACCGGGCGTTCGTGTTCGGCTTCGCCAGCGGCATCGGCGAGGAGGTGTGGACGACGGGGGGGATGGTCGAGAACACGCGCCGCGGTACGGGGCTGGAGTACGTGGACGACGATTTCGACCCGGTCGCCGCAAACGGCGTGGTGTTCTTCGTCGGCGACTACGACTCGCTGTGGCGCACGGATGGGACGGAGGCGGGGACGTACGCCATCGCCTCGAACGTGCAGCAGTTGCACGCCACGCCGTCGAAGTTGTTCTTCGTCGCGGACAGCTCCGCGTTCGGCGCGGAGCTGTGGGTTTCGGACGGCACGCTCGCGGGGACGCACGTCGTCAAGGACATCCATAAGGGTCAGGACAGCTCGCTCGACGATCCGTACGACGACTTCGAGATCGTCTTTCAGGCCCTCGGCGACAAGATCGTCTTCGCGGCGGACGACGGCGTGCACGGCCTGGAGCCATGGGTCAGCGACGGGACCGAAGCGGGGACGATGCTGCTGCGGGACGTGGCGCCGGGCGACGAGTGGTCGATGCTGCCGGCCTTCGATCGCGAGGTGTCGGCGTCCGCGGGCGGGTTTGCGTACTTCGTCGCGGACGATGGCGTGCATGGACACGAGCTGTGGCGCACGGACGGGACGCCCGAGGGCACGGTGCTCGTGCACGACATCGCACGGGGACGGGCGTCGTCGACGCCGGCGCGCATGCGCGCGATCGGCGATCGCGTGTACTTTGCGGCGAATGACGGCGTGCATGGCCGCGAGCTGTGGTGGTCGTCGCTCGCGGGCACGGGGCTGGTCGCGGACGTCGCGCCGGGGACGGATTCGTCACTGCCGCACGACATGACGGAGCTGGACGGCTGGCTCTACTTCTTCGCGCAGACCGAAGCCACCGGCGACGAGCTATGGCGCGTCGAAGTGCCCCGCGTCAAACGCCGCGCCGCTCGGTAGACCCTGGATCAGCGCCTGACCGCGCGGCGTTTCGGGTTCAGCGGCCGCGAGTCGATCAGCCGGTGCACCCCGCCGCGGTGGTCCGCCACGTACAGCTCGCCGTTCAGGTCCTCTCCGAACGACGAGATCAGGAACGCGGTGTCGGCCAGCTCGCGGATCGCCACCGCCGAGCCGTTGCGCGTCGCGCCCCAGATCTTGCCGCTGCAGTAGTCGCCGTAGATGTACATCCCGTTCAGCCGCGGCGAGCTGGCCCCGCGGTAGACGTAGCCGCCCGTGACGGAGCACTCGCTGCCGGAGTGGTCGTATTCGATGACCGGCAGCACCAGGTCGCCCGGATTGCAGCCGCTGGACGGGATGTAGCAGTGGGTCCCTTCCATCCGCCGCCAGCCGTAGTTCTCGCCGCCGATGCTCGTCCCGGGCTGGTAGTTCACTTCCTCGTAGTCCCCCTGGCCGACGTCGGCGATCCACAGATCGCCGCTGGCGCGGTCGAAGGAGAAGCGCCATGGATTGCGCAGGCCGAGGGACCAGATCTCCGGGCGCGCGGCGGTATTGTTCACGAACGGGTTGTTCGGCGGGACGCTGTAGGGATCGCCGTTCACGTCGATGCGCAGCATCTTGCCGAGCAGCGTGGACATCGTCTGAGCCCGGTTTTCCGGATCCCCGCCCGCGCCGCCGTCCCCCATGCCGATGTAGAGATATCCATCCGGGCCGAACTGCAGTTGCCCGCCGTTGTGATTCGTGTACGGCTGTTCGATCACCAGGAGCTGGCGGGCCGAGGCGGGATCGGCGCGGTTCGGGTCGGCGTCGGAGACGCGGTAGCGCGCGACTACCGTGTGCCCGCCGATATTGGTGTAGTTCACGAAGAAGAAGCCGTTCTCAGCGTAGCGCGGGTGGAAGGCGATGCTGAGCAGGCCGCGCTCGCCGCCTTTGGAGGTGAGGGCGCGGATGTCGAGGAACGGCGTCGGCAGGACGAGCGTACCGTTCCAGATCCGGACCTCCCCGTCCTGCAGGGTGATGAAGAGGCGCGAGTCGCCCGCGTGCGTGATCGACACCGGCTTGTTGAGCCCGTTGGCGATCTGCTGGAGCGTGATCTGCGGGTCCGCGGCGAAGGCGAAGAAAGGAAGGACGAGAGCGACGAACAGCGCCAGGAGCCGGTTCATGAGGTCGTCACTATGCAAGGATCGGGAACGGTTCTTGAGAATTGAGGGGCGGAGGGCAACACCATGGCAACGATCGACCAACCGACCCCGAGCAATCCGAAGTCGCCGCAGCCCGATCAGCCGCCGCTGCAGCCGGGCGGCCCGCAGGTCTCGCGCTCGAACGCGACGGAACCGAACCGCCCGAACGTCCAGACTCCGGACACGCAGCACGACAAGTTCAAGGACCGGTAGAGCAGGGCGCAGGGGGCAGGGCGCAGGGCGCAGGAGAGAGCCGGCCGGACGCGGTTGCGATTCGGTGTCTCCTGCGCCCTGCCCCCTGCGCCCTGCGCCCTCGTGCATTACCCTCGCGCGCATGCACTCACGCATGCGCGCTTTCGTTTTCGCCCTCCTCTTCGCGTTCTCCGCCCTCGCGCAGGACGCGCGCATCCGCGCCTTCGAGCAGTTCGCCGAGCAGGCGATGCGGGCGCAGCAGATCCAGGGGCTGTCCGTGGCGGTGATGCACGGCGACTTCCGCTGGTCGCGCGGCTTCGGCTTCGCGGACCTCGAGAACGAAGTCCCCGCCCGCGCCGACTCCTCCTACCGCATGGCCTCGGTCACGAAGCCGATGACCGCCGTCGCCGTGCTGAAGCTGGCGGACGAAGGGAAGATCGATCTCGACGCCGAGGTGCAGACGTACGTGCCGTACTTCCCGCGGAAGGCGCACAAGGTCACGGTGCGCCAGCTCCTCGCGCACCAGGGCGGCATCAGCCACTACCGCGACTACGACAAGGAAGGGCGCATCCGGGAGCCGAAGACGACGCGCGAGGCGATCGCGATCTTCCAGGACTTCGACCTGGTCGCGGAGCCGGGCACCGCGTACCGCTACACGAGCTACGGCTACAACCTCCTCGGCGCCGTGATCGAAGGCGCGAGCGGGAAGCCGTACGGCGAGTACATGACCGAGAACGTCTGGAAGCCGCTGGGGATGGCCTCGACGCGGATGGACGATCCGCGCGCGGTGATCCCGCACCGGGTGACGGGCTACGCCGTCGAAGGCGGCAAGGTGCGGCGCAGCGAGTACGTCGACATCTCCAGCCGCTTCGCCGGCGGCGGCACGCGGTCGACCGTCGAGGACATGCTCCGCTTCGTCGAAGGTCTCGCGGACGGAAAAGTGCTGAAGGCCGAGACGCGCGAGCTCGCGTGGACGGCGATGCCGACGCGCGACGGCCGCTACACGAACTACGGCCTCGGCTTCGGCGTCATCACGCCGGGCGGGCGCTACGGCATCGCGCATTCGGGATCGCAGCAGGAGACGCGCACGAACCTGGTCCTCCTGCCGCGCGAGCGTTTCGCGGTGGCGCTGGCGTCGAATTTCGAGAACGCGAACCTGGACGTTTTCACGGACGAGCTGATCGAGCTGTTCCTGCAGCAGCCGCGCGACATCGGCGTGCGCACGGATGACGATGGTGAGACGACGATGCTCGCGGCGATGGACGCGGCGCACACGTACGGACTCGCGTACTACGCCCGCCACGGCAAGCCGGTGACGACGGACGCGCGCGAGCTGGCGAAGGCGTTCCGCTACTTCCACGACGCGCTGAAGACCAGAAAGCTCGCCGAGGACGGACGCCATCCGCTCGCAGGCGAGCCGCTGGTGAAGGTGGGCTCGTACGTGGCCAGCGTCCTCGGCGACGCGGAGGTCTATCACCGTGGGGGCGCGTTGCGCTTCTTCGCCGACTACGCCCGCGTGGCGAAGGCGCATCGTCTCGACCGATCCGTCGCGGCCAAGGTCGCGAAGTGGAGCGAGGAATGGTCGCGCGTCTGGACGCCGGAGCTGCAGGCCGTGGACGTCTACGCACCCGCGGGGGTCGAGTCGCTCGAGCGCCACCGTGACGCGCTCGCCGCTGCGACGCTCAAGCCGGATTTCGCGGGAGACCTGATCGACGTCGCGGAAGAACGGGCGCAAAGCGGCGACATCGCCGCCGCGTTGCGTGCGGCGAACCTCGGCTATGCCCTCTATCCGCGCTCCCCCGGCGTCAACGGCATCCTGGGCGTGCTCACGGTGCTGCGCGGCGACGCGGCGCGCGGGAAAGCGCTGCTCGCGAGATCGATCGAGATCGACCCGAAGAGCTACGCGAGCGCGGGCAACCTGCTCAACATCGCGAACTTCCTGGCGAACGGCCCGACGAAGCCCGCCGCGGTCGCGCTCCTGCAGATCGCGACGGAGCTGCATCCCTCGGAGCCGAAGCTGAAGACGCGGCTGGAGGAGCTGGACTGACCTGGAGTGCGGAGGCCGGCGCCTCGCCTGCGTAGTCGGGCGCCTCGGGGGCGATAGGCGTCCGACGCATGAGGTGTCATCCTGAGCTGCGTAGACAGCGAAGGACCCCCTGCGAGAGGCAGGAGACGCGCAAGTCGGAAGGGGGTCCTTCGCCGTCTACGCGGCTCAGGATGACACCCGCCGCTCCGCACTCCAAAAGCCGATTCGGCTAAGCTGCGGAGCGAGTCATGCGGCGTCTCGCCCCGTTGCTACTGCTGTTGCTTGCGTGCTCGCGGGCGGAAGATGCGCCCCGGCCGTCGATCGTGCTCATCTCCGTCGACACGCTGCGCTCCGACCGGCTTCCGGCCTACGGTTACGCGAAGGGCGCGACGCCGAACATCGACGCGCTGCGCCGCGACGGCATCCTCTACGAGCGCGCGTACAGCCACGCGCCGCTGACGCTGCCGTCGCACCTGTCGATGCTCACGGGGCTGCTGCCGAACGAGCACGGCGTGCGCAACAACATCGGCTATCGCTTCGAGGGGTCGAAGTTCCGCACGCTCGCCCAGGTGCTGCGGGAGAGCGGGTACCGGACGGGCGCGGCCGTGTCGTCGTACGTGCTGCGGTCGGAGACGGGGATGGCCGCGGGGTTCGACGTGTACGACGACGACGTGCCGTCGCGTCCCGGCGCCGCGGCCGCGGAGAACATGCGCCCCGGGTTCGAGACGTTGCGGCGTGCACGCGATCTCGTGACCGGGCCGGCGCCCTTCCTCCTCTTTTTCCACATCTACGAGCCCCACGCGCCGTACGCGCCGCCCGATCCGTTCCGGACCCGCTTCGCCGATCCGTACGACGGAGAGATCGCCGCGTCCGACGCGATCGTCGGCGAGCTGGTCGCGGCGCTGAAGTCGAGCGGCGTCTACGACGATGCGTTGATCGTCTTCACCTCCGATCACGGCGAGGCGCTGTGGGAGCACGGCGAGGACCAGCACGGGATCCTGCTCTACCGCGAGGTGCTGCAGGTGCCGCTGGTGGTCAAGCTGCCGCGGGGCGAGCGGGCGGGTACGAGTGTCGCCGAGCCGTTTGCGCTGCGGCAGATCTTCGATCTGGCGCTCCGGACGGCGGGCATCGCAAGCGAAGCGCGCGAAGGGCCGGTCTACTCGGAGACGTTCTATCCGCGCATTCACCTCGGCTGGAGCGAGCTGCGCTCGCTGATCGACGGCCGCTATCACTACATCGAGAGCTCGCGTCCCGAGCTCTACGACCTCGCGAGCGATCCGCGCGAGACGGTCAACGTCATTGCCAGGGAGCGGCGCGTGGCCGCGGCGATGCGCACCGCGCTCGCCGCGATCCCGGCAGGAGACGCGACGGTCGGCGCGATCGATCCGGAAGACGCGAAGCAGCTCGCCGCCCTCGGATATGTCGGCACGGTCCGGCAGCGCACCGGCCCGCTGCCGAATCCGCGCGAGCAGATCCACCTCCTGCGCGACCTGAAGCACGCGTTCCGCCTCGCGGCCGAACATCGCACGGACGAGGCGATCGCCGCGTTTCGCGGCCTCCTGCAGGCGAATCCCGCGCTCACCGACGTCTCCACCCGTCTCGGCGAGGTGCTCATGGAAAGCGGGCGCGCGGAGGAGGCGGTGGAGGTGTATCGCGCCGCCATCGCCCGGAGCGAGCGTTTCTCGCCCGACCTGTCGCTCGCCCTCGCGGCCGCGTTGTCGCGCGCCGGGCACCATCGCGAAGCAGCGAAGCACGCCCAGGCTGCGCTCGCGGCGGGCGGCCGGGAGCCGCGCGAATTCCTCATGCTCGCGGAGATGCAGCGCGCATCCGGCGACTACGCGGCCGCGCTGCAGACGCTCGATCGCGCCGGCGACGTCGAGGGCGTGGACCACGCGCGCGGCGACATTCACGCGCGCAGCGACCGGCCGGAGGAGGCGATCGCCGCGTACCGGCGCGAGATCGCGCGCCATCCCGCGCACCTGCAGTCGTACGCGAACCTCGCGGTGATCTACATGATTCTCGGACGGACGCGCGAGGCCGAGGAAGCGCTCGCGGAGATGGTGCGTGCGAACCCCAACGACGCCGCGCGCGCTCTCGCAAGGAGAACACGCGCGGCGTTCGGAACGTAGAGCTTCAAGGCTGTAAGGCTGTCATCCCGAGCGTCGAGCGAGGGACCTGGGCGGGCGGGGCGGCAGGCACGAGCTTCGTGC
>DASUSN010000167.1:0-3345 GCA_036375075.1 Thermoanaerobaculia bacterium
GTCGGACTCATAGCAGATCGCAAGATGTTGATTGCAAGCAGCTTGCGGCTCGCGAACAACGAGTTTCTTGGAAGCGTCGAGCGAGGGACCTGGGCGGGTGGGGCGCGAAACACACGCCTCGTACCCCGCCCGCCCAGGTCCCTCGCTCGACGCTCGGGATGACGTCGTTGCGGAACGAACTTCCCCTACAATGCCGGCACGGGTCCAGATCCCCCAGTCTCCGGAGGCCACACGTGTCATCGCGATTCGCTGCGCTCGCTGTAGCTGTAGCTCTTGCTGTCCTCATCCCGGCGCCGGGGGCCTCCGGCGAGCAACTGGACGGCATGAACGGCTGGCTGGAGGTCGTGTGGAGCGATGCCGAGGCGGCGTCCGATCCCGCGCCGCCGCCGCTGTTCCTTCTGACGAGGGACGACGGCACCACCGTGACGCTGGCCGTGGACGAAGAGGTGCTGCGCCGGGCGGGCGGCGTGTTCGCCGTGAATCGCAGGCAGGTCAGTCTCTCCGGAGCGTGGCAGAACGACGCGAGCGGCGCGCCGCGCGTGTTCGCCGTGCAGGCGGTGACGCCGCGGCGGACGCGGGGCGGCGAGGCCGAGGCCGCGCCGGGGGCGTCGCAGGCGTGGATCTCGATCCTCTGCAAGTTCAGCGACAGCGCCAGCGAGCCGCGCCCGCTCGGCTACTTCCAGAACATGTACGCCGACTCCTACCCGGGCCTCGGCCACTACTGGCGCGAGCAGTCGTACGACAAGGTCGACATCACCGGCAGCAGCGCCGCCGGCTGGTTCGTCCTGCCGCAGCCGCGCTCGTATTACGTCTACGACATGAACCTCGACGGCGTCGTCGACTTCGATCTCGTCAGCGCCACCGAGGACTGCACCGCGGCCGCCGATCCGTCCGTGCACTTCCCCAGCTACGCCGGCATCAACATGATGTTCAACGAGCCCCTCGACTGCTGCGCGCGCGGCAGCGGGTTCTTCCTGACCCGCGACGGCGTCTCGAAGACGTGGATGACGACCTGGCTGCCGCCGTGGGCGTACATCAAGCTCGCCCTGACCAGTCACGAGATGGGGCACGGCTACGGATTTCCGCACTCGTCCGGCATGTATGGCGCGACCTACGACAACAAGTGGGACGTCATGAGCGCCCCCTCGACCGGCTGCGAGCTCGCCACCGATCCCACGTACGGCTGTCTCGGGCAGCACACGATCTCGTATCACAAGAGCAAAGCCGGCTGGATCCCGCCGGACCGCCAGTACGTTCTCGACGGCCAGATGGCGACCGTGGAGCTCGAGCAGACCGCGCTGCCGCAGACGGCGGGCTATCGCATGGCGCACATCCCCATCCCCGGCACGTCGCGCTTCTACACCGTCGAAGTGCGCCGCCACGCCGGCTACGACTCCAAGCTGACCGGCCAGGGGGTGATCATCCACGAGGTCGAGGAGGGGCGCGTGAGCCCGGCGCGCGTCGTCGACGTGGACGGGAACGGGGACACCGGCGACGCCGGCGCGATCTGGACGGTCGGCGAGGTCTTCCAGGACAACGTGAACGGCGTCAGCATCGGTGTCGCCTCCGCGACCGCGACGGGGTTCGTGGTCACCCTGTCGGTGAACGCCGCCATCGAGATGACGCTGACGTCGTCCATGAACCCGTCCCTGCCGGGGGCGCAGGTGACGTTCACCGCCAGCGTGGGCGACGGTGCCACCGGCAACGTCACCTTCAAGGAGGATGGCTCCATCCTCGGCACGGTCGCGCTGAGCGGCGGCATCGCGACGTTCTCGAAGTCGTATGCGTCGGCCGGCTCCCATGTGATCTCGGCCCAATACGCCGGCGACCTCGGGTCGTCCTCGACGCAACTGACGCAGACCATCGTGACCCAGGCGGTCACGATCGGCGACGTCGCGGTCGTCGAGGGCAACGGCGGAACGGCGAATGCGGTCTTCACCGTCTCGATGTCCACGGCGAGCGCGCAGACGGTGACGGTCGGGTACGGGACCGCGAATGGCACCGCCACCGGCGGACAGACTTTCCCGGGCGGCTCCGCGATCGCGATCCCCACTTCCGGCAACGGGTCGCCGTACCCGTCGGCGATCGCCGTGGCCGGCCTCTCCGGCACGATCGCGAAGGTCACGGTCGGGATTCAGGGCCTGTCGCACGAGTGGCCGGGCGACGTCGACATCCTGCTCGTCGGTCCCGCCGGCCAGACGGTCTTCCTCCTGTCCGACGCGGGCTCCTCGACCGGCATCTCGGACGTGACGCTGACGTTCGACGACGCCGCCGCAACGTCCCTCAATTACTTCAATGTCTCGTCGGGGACGTATACGCCGACGAACTACCCCGACGGCGAGGGCGCGGACTTCTTCGGCGCGCCGGCGCCGGCCGCGCCTTACGGGACCCAGTTGTCGGCGCTCAACGGCGCGTCGCCGAACGGCACCTGGAAGCTGTTCGTCGTCGACGACGTCGCGGGCAGCGCCGGCTCGATCGCCGGCTGGAGCCTCACCATTGCGACCACCGGCGGGGATTACTTCCCGGCCTCCGGCTTCCTCACGTTCCCGCCGGGAGTGGTGTCGCAGACGATCTCCGTGCCGGTCATCGGCGATACGGCCCTCGAGCCGGACGAGACGTTCTTCGTGAACCTCGTGCAGGCATGGAACGCGGTGATCGTCGACGCGCAGGGACAGGGCACGATCGGCAACGACGACGCCACGGTCGCGGCGCCGGCCAACGTCGTCGCCTCGGCGGCGGGCACGGCCAGCGTGAACGTGACGTGGAGCGCGGTCCCGGGGGTGGACCTGTACCGCGTCTACCGCAGCGCGAACAACTCGTTGTACACGCTCGTCGGCTCGTCGGAGACGCCCGCGTTCACGGATGGGTCGGTGTCTCCGAACACGGCGTACCTGTACCGCGTGCGCTCCGTCGCCGCCGAGGAGTCCGCGGACAGCAATTCCGATCTCGCGACCACCGTGGCCTTCACGGATCCGGTGCTGTCCGGAACGCGGGTGAAGTCCCTGCACTTCACGGAGCTGCTCGAGGCGGTGAACGCGGTGCGGGCACTGGCAGGACAAGCGTCGATGGCGTTCACGGCGCCCGCGCCGGCGGCGTCGGTCCGCATCAAGCGGCAGCACATCCTCGACCTGCGGAACGGATTGAGCGCGGCGCGAGCGGCGCTCACTTTGAGCGCGGTCAGCTACGTCGACCCGGCGATCGCCGCCGGAACGACGGCAATCAAGTCCGCCCACGTCGCCGACCTGCGCAACGGAGTGCAGTAGGAGCATCTTTGGAGTGCGGAGGCGGTTGGAGGCTGTCTCAAAACCCCATGGGACCGCCGGCGTCCCGCCGGCTGCCGGGGCG
>DASUSN010000168.1:0-7431 GCA_036375075.1 Thermoanaerobaculia bacterium
CGCGGGCCGGCTGTAGTCGCTGTAACGATGTCATCCCGAGCGTAGCGAGGGACCTGGGCGGGCGGGGCGGGAGGTATATGTTTCGCGCCCCACCCGCCCAGGTCCCTCGCTCGACGCTCGGGATGACATTCGCGGAGCGCCGGCATCCTTGCCGGCCGCTACGCCGGCTTCCAGCCGGCACGCGCTCGCGAGAAGTCATGCCGCCTGGAAGGCGGCGTAGCGGCCGGCAAGGATGCCGGCGCTCCGCGGCTCGTCATCCGCCGCGGCTGACGCCGTGATTCGGTCCTCGTGACGCCATCGTGACATGCGTCGCGGCGGGGTCGGGTACATTCTCCTCATGCTGCAACGGAACTGGTCCAAAACCACGAACGCGAAGCGACTCGTTCTTCTGTTCGTCCTCGGGATTGCTTCTCACGCGGTGGCAACGACGGATTTCCCGGGCGCGCTCGAAGATGTCGTTCACGAAACCTTCGCCGTCACCGCGGGGAAACTGAGCTCCGTCCGCGCAAGGCTCGAGGAGCTCGCGTTCCGATACAACACCTCCGTGCCGTCGTGGGAAGCGCGCACCGACGAAGTGCGGCGCGGGATCCTGCAGGGGGCCGGTCTGGACCCGCTTCCGGTCCGCCAGCGGATGGATCGGATCATCCACAGCAAAAAGATCAAGAACGGCTACACGATCGAGAACGTCGGCCTGGAGATCTCTCCCGGCTACTGGCTCACCGGAAATCTGTATCGCCCGCTGGGCCGGACCGGAAGAGTCCCGGCCATCGCGCATCCGATCGGCCACTTCAAGAAGGACGGCTGGCTGACCCGCACCCAGCCGGAGATGCAGGCCCGTGCCGGGCATCTCGCGCAGATGGGCGCCATCGTCTTCGCGTACGACATGGTGGGTTGGGGCGAGACGCGGCAGGTCCCCCACTCGTCCTCACGCGCACTGGCGCTGCAGTTGTGGAACAGCATCCGCGTCATCGATTTCCTCGAATCGCTCCCCGACGTCGACCCGGGCAGGATCGCGATCATGGGAGCTTCCTCGGGCGCCACCCAAGCCATTCTGGCGGCAGCCGTGGACCCGCGCATCGCGGTCAGCGTGCCGGTCGTCAAGATCACGGCCATCACCGCGGGAGGCTGCACTTGCGAGACCGGGATGCCCGTCCGCTCGCGGACCGGTACCAACAACGCCGAGATCGCGGCGTTGATCGCGCCCAAGCCTCTGCTGGTCGTGACGGACGGCGAGGACGAAACGAGGTACTTCCGGGAGCTGGAGCACCCGTATATCGAGCGGATCTACCGCCTCTACGGAGCCGAAGCCCGCTTCCGCAACGTCCATCTCGCCGACGAAGGGCACGACTTCGGCCTCAACAAGCGCAAGGCGGTCTACGACTTCCTCGCCGAACACCTCGGCCTGGACCGGATCCCGCTCTGGCCGGACGTCGGTCCCCCGTATCCCGAGGGCGTGCGAGCCATCCGTTCCGATTACCCCGAGAACGTATTCTTCGAGAAAAGCGACTCCCTGCGGGTGTGGAACTCCGAGTATGCCCGCCCGAGGAGCGTGATGGTCCTGCTCCCGGGAACGCAGGTTCCCGGCTGGGAGTACTGAGCAGAGGCCCGCGGAGCGAGGCGTCAGCCGCCGCGGATGACGCCGTCCAGCGATTCCTGCACGACTTTCCGCACGATGATCGTGACCCAGCGCTTGAAGCCCTCGGCGGGCGTGGTGGCGCCGGGGGTGAACTGCACGCCGATGGCGTCGACGTTGACCGCGGCCTGCACGTCGTCGAGCCGGTAGACGCCGCGCTCGAGGGCGGCGTGGACCTGGTCGATGATCGACGCGAAGGCGTCTGCGGTGAGCTTGAGGGTGGCCTTGTCGTGCTGGGCCGGACCCTGGCCGGGCACGATGATCTTCGTGTCCATGGCCTCGAACTGCCGCAGGCTCGCGAGCCAGGGCGTGATGGAGTACGAGTTCGTCGTCCACGGCGGCGGGCCGTCGCCCTCCTCCGGGCGCACGAAGACGTCGCCGGTGACGAGGATCTTCTCGGCAGGCAGATAGAGGACCGCGCACGCGGTGGCGTCTCCGGTCGCGGTGAACAGGCGGAATTCGCGCTTGCCGCTCCAGAACGTGAGCGTGTCGCGGAAGACCAGGTTCGGCAGCACACGCGGCAGCGCCGCCACTTCCTTCGCGAAGGCGGCCGTCTGCTCGAGCTCCTTCTCCTTCTCCCGCCGGATCGCGTCGGTGAGCGTGGTGCCGTCGGCCTGCTTGCCCGTCTTGATGGCCTCGTCCAGCGCGGTCTTCGAGCGCGCCAGTCCGGCGTTGATGGAGTCGGCGAAGAAGCCGGAGCTCATGCGCGCCATGTAGTCGCGCGTGCCTTCGGTGGCGATGATCTGGATTCCGGGGAAGGCCTTGACGTATTCGTCATTGCCCGACCAGTGGTCCATGTGCCAGTGCGAGTTGATGAGCGTCCGCACCGGCTTGTTCGTCAGCCTGCGGATCTCCGCGATGACCATGCGCGCGGTGCCCGCACGGGTGTTGCTGTCGAAGACGGTGACGTCGTGCTCGTTGATGATCGCGACGGAGTTCGTCGCGGTCCAGAGGTCGAGGTCGGACGGCGCGCGGAAGAGGTAGATCCCCTCCGCCAGTTGCTCGGTCTTCACTTCCAGGTCCGCCGCGCGCGCGGCGAATGCGATCGACAACGCGGCCAGGACGACGCCGAACACTCTCTTGTGCATGGCGGGGATCGTACAAGCGGGCGATGCCGCGAGTTGTCTCACCTCCGTGACGCTGTTGGAACGTGTATGGAGTGCGGAGGCAATCCAGTTGCGCGCGAAGGCGCGCAGTCCAATTTTGGCCCCATACGCACTGACTCAGGGCTCCCGTTCCGGTGTTCTAGCCCGTATTTCTCACGCGAGCAGACATCGCTGCCTTCGCAGTACGGTGTGCGCCGGCTGTCATCCCGAGCGTGAAACGGCGCGATGCGCCGGTGAGGATCAAATGACACTGCCTCTGCGCCGGAGGCGCGACAGAAGGTAGCCGGTGGCAAGCGCGGAGCGCGCAGCCACCGGGCCACGTTCGCCCCCTTTTCGGCCCCGAAGGGGTCGCAGAAGGTGTTCTGGCCCCCCTCCGGGGCGCGCAATCTTTCGCGATCCTATCCGGTGGCTGCGCCGCTTCGCGGCTTGCCACCGGCTACCTTCTTGTGGTCCCTCCGGGACAGGTGTCATTAGAAGCGTCGAGCGCCGAATCCGTCATTCGCGCCTCGCCCGAGCGCGTCTTCGCCTTTCACGAGCTCCCCGACGCGCTCGAGCGGCTGACGCCGCCGTGGGCGGGCTCTCGGGTGATCGAGCACGCGGCGGCACTGGGGATCGGTGCGCGGACCGTTTCGCCGATGGCGGCACGAGCATCGCGTCGAGCCGGCGGACGAGGGCGCACGTCTCATCGACATCATCGACGTCGAGCCGCCTTTCGGCATCGCCGGACGCGCCCTCGCTCCACTGTTGATCCTGCCACGACTGCGCAGGTTGTTCGCGTACCGCCACGAGGTAACGCGGGCGTGGTGTGCTCCGGTATCATTCTCCCCATGACCGAAGTCGCCGAAGTCGAAACGATGGCCGCGCGGGCTGACCGGACGATGAGGACGTTCGCAGCGCGCTCGATCGCCGAGAAGGTGTACGAGAAGCTCGGCGACGCGCCGGACGCGGACGCGCTGCTGCACGCGCTGGGGACGACGCAATCGTGGAAGCGTGTGGACGACGAGCGGTTCACCTGCTCGTTCGGCCCGCGCAACGTGACCATCACCGTGCCCACGCCGTTCAACAGCTCGGCGATGCTGCGCCTGGTCGTGCGCACAGAGGTCAACGTCTGCCTCGGCGATGCCGATCCGGCGCTGCTGTCGGAGCTGCACGCGATCGCCCAGCGCGAGCTGGAGCGCCTGAACCAGTAGCCGGCGCCCCCTGCCCGACAGCAACAAATCGATGAACGGCTCTCCCTTGGCGTCCCGGTTGCGATGGAGGCGGCCAGCAGTCATCGTCCAAAGGAGACCAAAATGAAGAAATCAGTGAAGTTCGCAGGGATTCTGGCAGGAGCGCTCACCTTTACGTCGCTGTTCGGCCTGTCCGCGATTGCGGAAGAGCGTCATCGGGATGAGTCATCGTGGCGCGAGTCGCGCCGCGGCGACGACCGGCACGACCGCAATGACCGGTACGACCGCAACGACCGGCGCGACGGACGCCGCGACGACCGCGATTTCCTGACCGGCTACGTCGAGCGCGTCGACTACCGCCGCGGGGTGGTGGTGCTGCGCACGCGGAACAACAGCCGTCCGGTGATCGTGGAGATGGTGCGCCGCAACAACAACAGCCGCGGTCTGGACCTCGGAGACGTGCGCCGCGGCGACCGGGTGACGTTCGTCGGCGACTGGTCGCGCGGCAGCTTCACCGCGTGGCGCATCGACGACGTCGACTCGCGCGGCGGACGCGATCGCGGGCGTTGGTAACAACCGGTACGCGCGTCACGCTGCTATCCTTGGCTCATGCACACAAGCAGCGTGACGCGCGACCAGCAGCGGTCCTGGCGCCGCGACGGCTTTCTGCTCGTTCGCGGCGCACTGCCCCCGGGCCAGGTGGCCGAGCTGCTGGCGCGCATCGACGATGTGGTGGAGCGCTACGCGGGCAGCGAGCACGGTTTCCGGCAATCCGCGGCCGCGTATAAGGTGGCCGAGGCAATCACGCTGACGGATTGCCTCGATCCGCTGCTCGATCACGAGCGCGTCTTCCCATTGCTCCTCGATCTCCTCGGCCCGTATCTGCAGGTCCTCGGCACGGAGATCTTCGTGCGGCCTTCGACGGAGAGCCAGGAGTTGCTCGTCGCCTGGCACGCGGACGGCGGCCCGACGCTCGGCCGCTTCCTGCCGCGCCCCGGCGAGCCGACCCTGCAGTTGAAGACGCAGTTCTTTCTCACGGACATACCCGAGACCGACTCCGGGAACTTCATGTTCGTGCCGGGCAGCCACCGCCGGCTGTTCCCGAAGGAAGGGCTCGCGGCAACGCCTCCGGAGGCGGTGCAGTTGACGGTGCGCGCCGGCGACGCGCTGATCTTCCCATGGTCGCTGTGGCACGCGGTGGCGCCGAATCACAGCGGGCGCGCGCGCCGCAGCGTGACGGTACGGTACGGACAGCTCTGGAGCCGCCCGTATGACTTCGAGCGCCTGCCGGCGTCGGTGCTGGCGCGTCTGACCCCGCGGCGCCGCCGCCTGCTCGGCGACCTCGGCGACGTGCATCCGTCGTCGTATTTCTACCTGGACGAAGAAGAGCAGTTGCGGGTGATGCGCGGGTAATCACGCCGCCCATGCAACTGTCCGACGTCTTCGGCTCGCGCCGCACGCAACTCGCTCCGCTGATGGAGACCGCGTCGGCGACGGATCAGGGGGAGCGCTTCCGCGAGCTGGTGCTGGCGCAGCCGCTGGATGCGACGCTGGCGCGGGCGGTGCGTGAGGCCGGGCGCGCGTTCGCCGAACGTGCGGAGATCGAGGAAGGTATGTTGACGAGCGGCGCGTTCGGCGGCCAGCAGCCTTACGTCGACTACTACCCCGCCGTCCCGGCGAAGCTCGATCCGCTCGACGAGTGTGGCGGCTTCTACGCCTTCGCCGACTACGCCCCCCTCGGCTCGGACGCCTGGATGGCGCGCAGCGAGCTGCCGAGCGTCACCGCGGCCGGCGGGCTGCTGCGGCTCGTCTTTCACCGTCCGTTGCGCGCGCACGAGGGCAAAGACCTCCGCTTCGTTCCGCCGCCGTCGCGGGAGACGCTGGCGGACGTCGAGGAGAAACTCAAGGCGATGATCAGCGCGACCGCGCGTGTGGTGCCGGTGGCGCGGAAGGAGATGTTCGCGCGGCTGCGCGTGCTGCTCGCGGACTACGAATTCGCGCGCGAGCACGCGTCGAGCGCCGGCGCGTTCAACGCCATCTGGTCAGCCCGCACGTTCCGCCGCATCGGCTTCCGCGCGCCGCTGCTGTCGCTCGCGGACCTCGTCGCCTCGGACGACCTGCTCCCCTCGATCGCGGAGACGCTGGCGCTGTTCATCCGCGAGCGGCGCGCGGTGGCGGAGTGCGTCGCCGAGGCGCTGGCGCTGGATGACGAGCACACGCTGCACTTCACGGGGAAGGGCGAGGACCACGTACCGCTGGCCATCGCGGACGGGAACGGCACCCGCCAGCCGGTGCGCTTCGACGGCGACCGCCTGGTCGCGAACGGCCAGGCCCTCGACGCCGGCCCGGACGCCGCGTCGCTCGCGGAGTTTTTGCGCGTGAACCGCGGGCGCTGGTCGCTGGACGTCTTCGCGCCGCTCTTCCTCTTCCGGGCCGGGGTCACCGGGATCGTCAACGGACGCGGCTCGATCCGCTACTCGCTGGTCCTCGGCAAGGTGATGCACCGCCTGTTCGGCGTCGCCCATCCGCCCAACCTGTTGTGCAGTTGTTCGCCTCCGCCGGCGGGGCCGTTCGCCGAGGCGGTACGGCGGACGCTGGGCGACGAGGCGGTGCGGGGCTGCGAGCCGACGCTCATCCAGCGGCTGCTCTACGACGAGCCGGAGACGATCCGCAGACAGATCGCGGAGTCGTGGCGATGAGGGCCATTCATCACACGCCGCGCGCGCCGCTCTCGCTGCTGTTCCGCCGCCCCTCGGCCGCGATGCGCGAGGCGCTGGCGGTCGCGCCGTCGCGGTTCCACTTCTCGCGCGACGCGCTGCACGCGTGGTTCGCCAAGCACCGCGGCGTGGTGTGGTTCCCGTCGTTCCACTGCGGGATGGAGGTGCGCGCGGCGGTGGACGCGGGTTGCGAGCCGCGCTTTTACCGCGTGCGCGAGGACTTCACGATCGACGAGGAGCACCTCGCCGAGGGGCTGTCGCACGAGCCCGGCGCGGTGGTGGTGATCCACTACTTCGGCTTCGCGCAGCCGGGCATCGCGCGCATCGCCGCTCTCGGTGCGCCATTGCTCGAGGATTGCTCGCACGCTTTTCTCTCGCGGTTCGATGGTCAGCCCCTCGGCACGTTCGGCGATGCCGCGACGTTCAGTCTCTACAAGTCGCTCGGCACCGTCGACGGCGGGGCGCTGCGTGACGGCGGCACGCGCTGCGAGGCGGCGCCAACGTTCGTCGCGCTCGACGCGCAGCTGGCGGCGTGGCAGAAGCGCTGGCGCGACCGCGCGGAGTCGCACACAGACGTACTGCGCGAGCGCTTCGCAGAGCGCGTGGTTAACGCACGCGCGCGCATCTTCGACGGCCCGTGGAGCTACGGGCGGGCGATGTCGCGGCTGTCGCTCGCGCTCAGCGAGCGGATCGATCCGGAGCACGTCGCGCGGAGGCGGCGGGAGAACTACGCCACTCTCGCGGAGATGCTGAATGTAGGGCGTGGCTTCAGCCCGCCTCTCCCGTGGGTGGGGGAATCCGCGTTG
>DASUSN010000169.1:0-23749 GCA_036375075.1 Thermoanaerobaculia bacterium
CCCACCCGCCCAGGTCCCTCGCTCGACGCTCGGGATGACAGCGGCTTGCTGCGGTAGCATTCCGGCATGCCCGACATCCTCACCCGCAACAACGTCCAGGTCTCCGGCAACCCCGACGCCCAGCCCATGCTCTTTGCCCACGGCTTCGGGTGCGACCAGAACATGTGGCGCTGGATCGTCCCAGCCTTCGAGAACGACTACCGCATCGTCCTCTTCGACTACGTCGGCTCCGGCAAGTCGGACCTCACCGCGTACGATCCGGAGCGCTACTCCACGCTGGAGGGCTATGCCGACGACGTCCTCGACGTCTGTAAGGCCCTCGACCTTCGCGACGCGATCTTCGTCGGCCACTCTGTGAGCTCGATGGTCGGCGTGCTCGCGGCCAGGCGCGAGCCGGAGCGCTTCGCGAAGCTGATCCTGGTCGGGCCCTCGCCGCGCTACATCAACGACGACGGCTACGTCGGCGGCTTCGAGCGCGCGGACATCGAAGGGCTGCTCGACCTGATGGATCGCAACTACATCGGCTGGGCCAGCTTCCTCGCGCCGGTGATCATGAAGAACGACGACCGCCCCGAGCTCGCGCAGGAGCTGCAGGAGAGCTTCTGCTCCACCGATCCGAAGATCGCGCGCCGCTTTGCGGAGACGACGTTCTTCTCTGACAACCGCAACGACCTGACGGACGTGCCCGTGCCTTCGCTCATCCTGCAGTGCGCGGAAGACGCGATCGCGCCCGTCGAAGTCGGACACTACCTCTCGCGCAATCTGCCGAAGAGCACGCTCCGGATGATGAAAGCCACCGGTCACTGCCCGCAGGTGAGCCACCCGCAGGAGACGATCGAGGCCATCCGGGAGTATCTTTCGCCAGCCTGAGTTTCCTCGACCCCATCCTCGACACCGCGCCGTGCGGCTTCCTGTCGTTCGCGGACGACGGCACGATCGTGCAGGTCAACCTGACCCTCTGCGACCTGCTGGGGTTCACGCGCGCCGACCTCCTCGGCTGGCACGTGCAGAAGATCCTGCCGCCGGGCGCTCGCATCTTCTACCAGACCCACGTCTTCCCGATCCTGAAGATGCACGGCATCGCGGAGGAGATCTACATCGCCCTGCGCACGAAGGACGGCCGCGACGTGCCGGTGCTGATGAACGGCGTCCGCCGCGAGCGCGGCAGCGGGCCTGCGAACGACTGCATCTTCGTGCGCATGATCCAGCGCCACCAGTTCGAGGAGCAGTTGCTGCAGGCGCGCCGGCTGGCCGAGGAGGCGAATGCGGCGCGGGCGAAATTCCTGTCGATGATGTCGCACGACCTGCGCACGCCGCTCACGTCCATCACCGGCAACGCGTCGCTCATCGCCGCCGGCATGCACGGCCCGCTCACCGACGAGCAGCGCGACGGACTGGCCCGCATTCGCCAGGCCGGCCAGGAGCTGATGGTGATGATCAACGACATCCTCGGCTACGCGAAGCTCGAGTCCGGCCGCGTGGACGTGCAGATCGCGCCGGTGCTGGTGAGCGACGCCATCGCCCGCGCGGCGTCGCTCATCCACGTCCGGCTGTTCGAGCAGCGGCTGACGTTCGAGACCGCGGGATGCGACGGGGTGGAAGTACTCGCCGACGCCGACCGGCTCCAGCAGGTCCTTCTCAACCTGCTGACCAACGCGATCAAGTTCACGCCCGTGGACGGCCGGATCTCCCTGACCTGCGGGCGCGACGGCGACTACGCCTTGCTGCGTGTCCAGGACACGGGCATCGGCATCCCGCCGGATCAACTGCAGCGCGTCTTCGAGCCGTTCGTGCAGCTCGACTCCACGCGCCGCGACGGCGTCGGCCTCGGCCTCGCCATCAGCCGCGAGCTCGCCCGCGCGATGAACGGCGACCTGACGGCGGAGAGCGCCCCGGGCGAGGGCTCGGTGTTCACGATCGCGTTGCCAGCCAGATGAGGAAGCCGCGCACGCGCTTCTCCTCGACCGCGAATCCCAGCTTGCGCAGGCGGCGGGTGAACGCGGCGTCCGGTCCCGCGGACCAGATGGCCAGCACCCCCTTCGGCCGCAGTGCCGCCATGATGGCGCGCAGCCCGCGCTCGTCGTAGAGCCGGTCGTTGCCCTTCGCGGTGAGCGCGCGGGGACCGTTGTCCACGTCGAGCGCGATCGCATCCCACGTCCCCTCGCCAATCACGCGCACCACGTCGGCCTCGCGGATGACGGTGCGAGGATCGTCGAGCGCGCCTTTCGAGACCTGCGCGAGCGGGCCGCGATGCCACTGGACCACCGCCGGCACGAGCTCCGCGACGACGACCTCCGCCTTCGGCCCGAGGCCTTCGAGCATGGCCAGCAGCGTGTAGCCCATACCCAGGCCGCCGATGAGCACGCGGCCGTTCGGCGGCACGCGCGGGCAGACCAGCGACGCCAGCGCATCCTCGGAGCCGTGGACCCGGCTGTTCATCAGCTCGTAGTTCTCGACGCGGATCGAGAACTCGTCCCCGCGCCGGTGCAGGCGCATCTCGCCCCCGTCGCCAGGGATCGTCGCGGTATCGAGCAGTTTCCAGGGCAGCATTAAGCCAGCCCCGCCGCGCGTTCGAGCAAAAGGTCGCGCTCGCGCGCGTTCCGCGTCAGCGACGCCGCGCGCTCCAGCTCCTTCCGCGCCTCGTCGTTGCGTCCGAGCTTGATCAGCAGGTCCGCGCGGACGCTCGGCAGGAGGTGATAGGACTTCAGCGACGGCTCCGCGGTCAGTCCGTCGACGATCGCCAGGCCGGTCGCGGGGCCGTACGCCATCGCCACCGCCACCGCCCGGTTCAGCTCCACGACCGGCGACGGCACCGCGTCCACCAGCGCCTCGTACAGCGACGCGATCCGCCGCCAGTCCGTCTGCTCGGCTGTGCGCGCGCGGCCGTGACACGCGGCGATCGCCGCCTGCAGCGTGTACGGCCCGTTCCCGCCGAGCTTCTCCGCGCGCGCGAGCGCGTTCAGGCCGCGGCGGATGAGGAGCTGGTCCCAGCGGCCGCGATCCTGATCGAGCAGCAGCACCGGCTCGCCGGACGGGCCGACGCGCGCGCGCAGCCGCGATGCCTGGATCTCCATGAGCGCGAGCAGCCCGTGTACTTCCGCTTCGGCCGGCATCAGTTGCGCGAGGATGCGGCCGAGGCGGAGGGCGTCGTTGCAGAGCTCGGGGCGGACCCAGTCTTGGCCCGCGGTCGCCGAGTAGCCCTCGTTGAAGATCAGATAGATCACCTCGAGGACGGACGAGAGCCGCGCCGCGCGGTCCGGTCCCCGCGGGACCTCGAACGGGACCTTCGCGTCCGCGAGCGTCCGCTTCGCGCGGACGATGCGCTGCGCCACCGTCGGCTCGGGCACGAGGAACGCGCGCGCGATCTCCTCGGTCGTCAGCCCGCCGAGGAGGCGGAGGGTAAGGGCGGTGCGGGCGTCGGTCGAGAGCACGGGGTGACAGGCCGTGAACACGAGCCGCAGCAGGTCGTCGCCGATGTCGTCGTCGATGGCGGACACGAGATCTGGTGTCTCGAGCCGCTCTTCGAGATCGCGGCCGAGCTCCTCATGCTTGCGGTCCAGCAGCGTGCGGCGGCGCAGGGTGTCGATCGCCCGATGCTTCGCGGTGCCCATCAGCCAGGCCCCCGGATTGTCCGGGATGCCCGCCTGCGGCCACTGCTCGAGCGCCGCGACCAGCGCGTCCTGCGCGAGGTCCTCGGCGATCCCCACGTCGCGCACGATCCGCGCGAGTCCGGCGATGAGCTTCGGGGATTCGATCCGCCAGACCGCGTCGATCGTGCGATGGGTGTCGGCAGCCGTCACGGCTGCCGATCACACCACGCTTCGCCCGTTTACATCAAACTCTTCCCGTTGACGATCCAGGGGGTGCCGTACTTGTCCGTGAGCATCCCGAAGGCCTCGGCCCAGAATGTCGGGCCCCACGGCATGATGACGTTTGCGCCCTCGGCCAGCTCGTCGTACACACGCCTGGCTTCGGCGGTGTCGTCGAACGAGAGGGCGATGCTGACGCCTTTGATGCCCTCGTACTTGTCGCCCGCGAGCGCGTCCCCGGCCATGAGCGAGCCGCCCTCGAACTCCAGGTAGGCGTGCATGATGCGGTCGGCGTTGCCCTCCGGCACGTGCTCGGCGGCGGGCGTCTCGGAGTTCTTCAGCAGCGCCTTGAGGTTGCCCTTGAGCACGCGCTCGTAGAAGCGCATGGCCTCGGCGCAGTTTCCGTCGAAGGCGAGGTAAGCGTTGATCTGCGGCATCGTCGTCTCCTCCTCTCAGCCGTTCTGATTCTTCTCGGCGATCTCGCGGATGCGGCGCTCCTGCTCCTGGAGCTCGGGCGTGAACTCGGCGCCGAAGTCCTCGGCCTCGAACACCTGCCGGATCTCGATGTCGGAGTCTTCGTTCATCGGGTTCGGGCAGCGCTTCACCCACTCGATGCACTCTTCCATCGAGCGGCACTGGAACAGCCAGAAGCCGGCGATGAGCTCCTTGGTCTCGGCGAACGGGCCGTCGATGACGGTGCGGTCCTTCCCGGAGAAGTGCACGCGCTTGCCTTTCGAGCTCGGGTGCAGTCCCTCGCCGGCCAGCATGACGCCCGCCTTCACGAGCTCTTCGTTGTACTTGCCCATCTCCGCCAGCATCTGCTCGGTCGGCATGACGCCTTCCTCGGAATCCCTGGTCGCTTTGACGATCACCATGAAACGCATTGGGTTTTCTCCTTCTTTTTTCTCTTTCGGAGCCCGGCTCCACTAACACGTCGAACGGCCGGCCGCCGGATCGACACGCCCCCGAAAAAAAATTTGCGCGGGGATTATCTCCAGTTCGCTGCATCGTGGAGCCCGTTCGCTGCATGGAGGTAAACCGTCCGCGAGCGCGTCCGTATCCTCGCCAAAACAAAGGAGAAACGCATGCGCTCACTGATCCTCGCCGTCTGCCTCATGGCCGGTACCGTCCTGGCCGGTCCCCGCGAATCCATGCTGGTCGACGCCAACTGGCTGGCGAAGCACGTCAAAGACCCCGATCTGGTGCTGCTCCACGTCGGCGACAAGGCCGAGTACGACGCGAAGCACATCGCCGGGGCCCGGTACGTGTCGCTGCGGGACATCTCGCTGCCCACCGACATGGAGCGCGGCGACCTCCATCTGCAGATGCCTTCGCCCGAGGAGCTCCGCCCCCTCCTGGAGAACCTGGGGATCTCGAACGGCTCGCGCGTGGTCGTGTACTACGGCAAGGACTGGGTCTCGCCGTCGACGCGGGTGATCTTCACACTCGACTACGCCGGCCTCGGCGACCGGACGTCGCTGCTGGACGGCGGCATGCCGGCCTGGATCGCGGCCGGTCAGCCGGTGACGGACGCCGCGCCGGACGCGAAGAAGGGCTCGCTCGCGCCGCTGAAGGTCAAGCCGGTCATCGCCACCGCGGAACAGGTGCGGGCGGCGATTGGGAAGAAGGGGACGGCGATCGTCGACGGGCGGGCTGCCGCGTTCTACGACGGCGTCGAGACCGGCGGCATGCACGACAAGCCGCACAAGGCGGGACACATCCAGGGCGCGAAGTCGGTCCCGTTCACCGAGGTGGTGAACGACAAGAACTTCTGGAAGTCGCCGGAGGAGCTGAAGGCGCTGTTCGCGAAGGCGGGGGTGCAGCCGGGCGACAAGGTGATCGCGTATTGCCACATCGGGCAGCAGGCGACGGCGACGCTGTTCGCCGCGCGGTCCCTCGGCTATGACGTCGCGCTGTACGACGGCTCGTTCGAGGACTGGTCGCGGCGCGAGGACGCGCCGGTGGAGAAGAAGTGAAGCCTTACGCCGATCCGTACGTCGCGGGCGTCGCCCTCGGCCTCGTGCTCCTCGCGTCCTTCGTGCTCGCGGGGCGGGGCCTCGGCGCATCCGGCGCGTTCACACGAGTCACGGACATGATCACGACCGCCAACCCCCGGCAGCCAGCCGACAACTGGCTCCTGTACGAGGTCGCCGGCGTCGTTCTCGGCGGCTTCGCCTCGGCGCTGCTCGCGGGACGCGTCCGCCGCGAGGTGGAGCGCGGTCCGCGCCTGTCGCGCACGTCGCGCCTGGCCTTCGCCTTCGGCGGCGGCGCGGCGATGGGCATGGGCGCGGTGCTGGCGCGGGGCTGCACGAGCGGATTGGCGCTGACGGGTGGTGCGCTGCTGAGCGTCGGGAGCTGGATCTTCATGCTGGCGGCGTTCGCCTCGGCGTACGCGCTGGCGCCGCTGCTGCGGAGGGCGTGGCGATGATCGCGGCATTCGCGATCGGCGTGGCGTTCGGCTTCGCGCTGGAGCGCGCGGGGCTCGGCAGCGCACGGAAGCTGATCGGGCAGTTCTATCTGACCGACTTCACGGTGTTCAAGGTGATGTTCACCGCCATCGTGACGGCGATGCTCGGCGCGTTCTGGCTGTCGCGCCTCGGCCTCGTCGACCTGTCTTCCGTGTACGTCCCGCGCACGTGGCTGCTGCCGCAGCTCGCGGGCGGCCTGATCTTCGGCGTCGGCTTCGTGATCGCGGGACTCTGCCCCGGAACGTCGTGCGTGGCGGCGGCGACGGGGCGGGGCGATGGCCTCGCGGTGGTGGCGGGGCTGTTCGCGGGCGTGCTGGTGCCGCCGTTCGGCAGGTTCGCGGAGAGCACCGCGAGGGGCGCCTGGACGCTGCCGGAGCTGCTGCGCGTGCCGTACGGCGTGGTGGTGCTCGGGGTGGTGCTGATGGCGCTGGCGGGCTTCGCGGCCGCGGGACGGATCGAGAGGCGCGCATGACTCGCCGCGTCCTCGCCGCGCTCGCGCTGCTCCTCGGCCTGGCCGCCGCGTTTGCCGGCGCGCCGCGCACGATCGACGTCGACGCGCTCGCGCAACAGGTCGCGCGCGAAGAGGACCACGTCACCGCGCTCGAGCTCGCGCAGTGGATCAAGGACCGCAAGCCGGGGCTGCGGGTCGTCAACGTAGGACCGGGCCCGGCCCGGCTGCCTCTCTCCGAGGACGTCGCTCTCGAATCGATCGCCAGGACACCTTTCGGCAAGGACGAGACGATCGTCCTCGTCTCCGACGGCGGCGCACACGCCGCGCAGGCCTGGGTCTTCCTCCGCGCCCTCGGCCATCCAAACGTCTTCTTCCTGCGCGGCGGTGTCGCGGAGTGGAACGCGGAGGTCCTGAACCCGCCCGCGCCGACGCCGGTCACGCGCTACTTTGCGAGGGGCGGATGCTGAGCTTCGCCGATCTTCGTCGCCGTGAGTTTTCGCGCCTCGACGCGCAGGGGCACGCGTACCTCGACTACACCGGGGCCGCGCTGTACGGCGCGTCGCAGGTGCGCACACATCTGGCGCTGCTGGAGCAGGGCCTGTTCGGCAATCCGCACTCGGACTCGGCGCCGTCGCGGGCGAGCACGGAGGCCATGGAGCACGCGCGCACCCGGCTGCTGCGCTTCTTCGACGTGGACGAGTCGACGCACGACGTCGTCTTCACCGCGAACACGACCGCGGCGATCAAGCTCGTCGCGGAAGGCTATCCGTTCGGTCCCGACATGCCTCTGGTCCTGTCCGCGGACAACCACAACTCGGTCCTCGGCATCCGCGAATACGCCCGCCGCGCCGGCGCGGGGGTGCATGTATGGGCTCTCGACGGCGAGCTCCGTCTCCCGGGTCCGCTTCCCCATGTCGGGCGCGGCCTGTTCGCGTTCCCGGCGCAGTCGAACTTCTCCGGCGTGCGCCATCCGCTGCGGCTCGTCGACGAGGCGCACGCGCGCGGGCTGGACGTCCTACTCGACATCGCGTCGTACGCGCCGAGCCGCGCGCTCAGCCTCCGCGACTGCCCCGCCGACTTCGCGGCGCTGTCGTTCTACAAGATGTTCGGCTATCCGACCGGCGTCGGCGCGCTGATCGCGCGGCGCGAGGCGCTGATGCGGCTGCACCGCACCTGGTTCGCCGGGGGGACGGTGCTCTACGCGTCCGTCGCCGCCGACCGCCACCGCCTGCGCCCGCGCCATGAAGGCTTCGAAGACGGCACCCCGAACTTCCTCGGCCTCGCCGCGCTCGATGCGGGCTTTGAGTTGCTGGAGGAAGTGGGGATGCCGCGGCTGTGCGCGCACGTCGCGCGGTTGACGGGGATGTTCCTGGAAGGCCTCCGGTCGATGCCCCACGTGCGGGTATACGGCCCGTGCGATCTCACCGATCGCGGGGGGACGGTCGCGTTCAATGTGGAGGGCGTTGCGTTTCCCTACGTCGAGCAATGCGCGCGTGAAGCGGGCGTGTCGTTGCGCGGCGGCTGCTTCTGCAACCCCGGCGCGTCGGAGGCCGCCTTCGGCCTCGACGCCCGGGTCGCGTCGTGCCTCGACGGGCTGGCCGGCGACTTCACCATCGAACGCTTCGCCGGCTGCACGAACACCGCCGTCGGCGCCGTCCGCGCGTCGTTCGGCATGGCCACGAACGAGGACGACGTACGCCGCGCGCTCGCCGTGCTCGCGCGCCTGTAGCTCCGCGAGAACGACGGCGCGCGTGCGCATTGACAGGAGCGCCCTTTGCGCCGAGATTGATCTGCGTTGACTGTCGAGGACTACCAGCAACAGGCCGACGCCCTGCTCGCCGCGCTCCGTGCGGGGGATGAACCTGCCGCGTGGCGATTCAAGTGGGAGCATCCGCGGTTCAAGGACAAGACCGTAACCGCCGTACGCGACGCCACGCTGGACCTCGAAGACGCCCGCACGGTGATCGCGGCCGAGCACTCCTTCGACGGCTGGCCACAGCTAACCCACTTCGTACAGGCGATCGAAACCGACCCCAACGTGCAACGCTTCGAGTCCGCAGTCGACGCCGTGGTCGACGGCGACGAAAACAAGCTCCGCGACCTCCTGCGCGACGATCCCAATCTCGTCCGCGCCCGCTCCACCCGCCGTCACCACGCCACGCTGCTGCACTACATCGGCGCAAACGGTGTCGAGGGATACCGGCAGAAGACGCCGCCGAACGCGGTGGAGATCGCGAAGATGCTGCTCGATGCCGGCGCGGAGCCCGACGCGCTGGCGGACCTGTACGGCGCGAAGTGCACGACGATGAGCATGCTCGTCTCCAGCACGCATCCCGCCAAGGCGGGCCTGCAGGCGCGGCTCGCGGAACTGCTCATTGACTATGGTGCGGCCCTGGAGGGAGCGGGCACGAACTGGCAGTCCTCCGTGCGCACCGCGCTGGCGTTCGGCTATCGCGACACGGCGGAGGCGCTGGCTCGCCGCGGTGCACCGATCGATCTCCCGGCCGCGGCGGGTCTGGGCCGGACGGAGGACGTGGCCCGGCTGCTCCCCGCCGCCGACGCCGAGACCCGACACATCGCCCTGGCGCTCGCGGCGCAGCACGGGCAGGCCGGCGTCGTGCGGATGCTGCTCGACGCGGGGGCCGACCCGAGCGGCTACAACCCCGAGGGCTACCACTCTCACTCGACGCCGCTGCATCAGGCGGTGTGGGCGGACCACCTCGACGTCGTGCGCCTGCTCGTCGAGCGCGGCGCGCGCCTCGATCTGAAAGACACGCTCTACGAGGCCACGCCGCTGGACTGGGCGGTCTACGGGAAACGGGACGCGATCGCCGACTATCTGCGCGCCGTCTGAGGGACGAGCGACAGCGCCGCGAGCGCGCTCGCAAACAGCACTGCCGGGAACACCCAGAGCCGCGCATCGTGCGGGCTCGCCGCGAGCAGCGCCACCAGCCCGCTGCCCAGGACGCCGCCGAGATAGCGCATCGTCGACAGCGCGCCCGAGGCGGCGCCGGCCTGCGAGGCATCGACGGCGCTCAGCGCCGCGGCCTGCGACGGACTGGTCGAGATGCCGATGCCGGCGCCGAGGAGGACCAGCGCCGGTGCGAGCGCGCCGCCCGTGACGAACAGCGACGCACCGACGGTCCCGATCGTCGCGCCGCTCATCGCCACCACCCGCGATCCGAGCGCGTCCGACAGCCGCCCGCCGACCGGCGACGCCAGCACCATCGCCACGGTGAAGAACAGCAGCATGCGTCCCGTGGCCGAGGGCGTGGAGCCCGTGCGGGCGAGGAAGAACGGCAGCAGGAAGAGCATCGCGTACATCGCCAGGTTCTGCAGCGCGACGATCGCGCTGCCCGCCGCGAACGACGGCCGCGAGAAGAGGCGAAGGAAGCCCATCGCGCCGAGCGGCGCGCGGCGCTCGCGCTTCGCTTCCCGCCGCGGCGGTTCCAGCAGCAGCGACAGCGCGACCACCGGCACGTTGACGACGAAGATCGAATGCCAGCCGAAGCTCGACGTCAGGAAGCCGCCGACCAGCGGACCGATCGCCGCGGCCGTGCCCATGATCGCGCCGAAGATCCCGAACACCCGTCCGCGGCTCGACTCCGGCACGCTGTTGCGGATGACCGCGAAAACGGTGGGAATGGCCAGCGCGCCGCCGAGGGCCATCAGCACGCGGCCCGCGCCGAGGACCGCGAGCTGCGGCGAGAACGCCGCCAGGATCGCGCCGAGGCCGAACAGCGCCCGGCCCAGCGTCAGCACGCGCGAGTAGCCCCAGATGTCCGCGGCGCGCCCGGCGGGACTCTGCGCCACGATCGCGACGACCAGATACGCCGTCACCAGCCATCGCGTCACCAGCGACTCGCTCGCGCCGAACGTCGTTGCGATCGACGGCAGTGCGACCGCGACGATCGTCGAGTTCAGCGGGGCGAGCACCGCCGCGAGCGCCAGTCCAGCGAACGACCGCAGCGGCAGCGCCGGCGTCGTCGAGGACACGGCCGTGGTGACCGGCCGCGATTGCAGCAAGAACAGCGACCCGCCCGCGATCGCCCACTCCAGGTCCTGCGGCGCGCCGAAGAACTTCTCGCAGCGCCTGCCGAGCTCGTGGAGCTCCGCGAGCTGGCCGTCCGTGAGCGAGAGCCGCCGCGCGTCGAGGTCCGGGATGCGCACTTCGCGCGTCCCGCCTTCCGGCGCGTAGCGGATCGCCATCGGCTTCGCGCCCACCTCGCGCGCCAGCACCTTCCCGGCGGCATCCATCCGGAAGCGGTCCGGCGTCACCAGGCCCGCGACCACCGCTTCACCCAGGCCCCACGCCGACTCCACCACGCGCTCGTTCGCGCCGGTCACCGGGTCGCGCGTGAACAGCACGCCCGCGATGTCCGACTCCACCATCTTCTGCACGACCACGCCGATCCGCGGCTCGCCCGCGACGCCGACCTTCTGCCGGTACGCCATCGCCGCTTCCGAGCGCGCCGAGTCGCGGATCGTTCCGATCGCCTCGAACAGCGCGTCGAGCGACGTCACGTTCAGCACCGTCGCGTGCTGGCCGGCGAAGCTGGCCTCCGCGGAGTCCTCGCCGATCGCCGACGAGCGCACCGCCACGCGCTCCGCGCCCAGCGCGCGGTACGCAGCGGCGATCGCCTCGCGGTCCTCGAGGCCGTCCCACGAGATCGCGAAGCCGTCCGGCACCGGCAGCCCCGCCCGCAGCGCTTTCGCGAGCGAGGCCGCCTTGCCGCCGAACGCTGCTTCCGGCGCCGCGTCGCGCAGAGGGAGGATGCTCATGCCAGCAGCTCGACCAGTCCGGTGGCGCCGTTGACGCGGACGCGCGCGCCGTCGCGGATGCGCTCCGTGGCGTTGCCCGTGCCCACGACCGCGGGGATGCCATACTCGCGGGCGACCACCGCCGCGTGCGACAGCGTTCCGCCGCGGTCCGTCACCACGCCGAGGAGCAGCGGCAGGAGCGCGTTGTACGCGGGCGACGTCGAGCGCGTGATCAGCACGTCGCCCTTGCGCACGCGGCCCATGTCGCGCGGATCCAGCACCAGGCGGGCGATGCCCGTCACGATGCCGTGGCTCGCGGCGAAGCCGCTGATCTTCGCGGCGTCCGCCTGCTTGTCGCGCACGGCGAACATCTCGCCCATGACGATCGCGATGGCGCGCTCCGCACGCGCCGCCGCGGGCGGCAGCCACTCCGCCGGCGGCGGCCCGGACGGCGTGCCGCCGAGGAACTGCGGGGCGTCCGCGGTCGTGTGCGCGATGCGGAACCGCGCGTGCTCCGCCGTCTCGTCCGCCGACGGACCGCGGCCCCCGGCGAGCATCGCCATCAGCTCGTCCGGCGGCAGCTCCACCGCGTGATGCACCTCGTGCAGGAGGCCCTTGCGCACCAGGCGCATGCCCGCCTCCAGAATCGCACGGCGCGCGATGCCGCTGGCCCACGCGTCGTTCAGGTACCCGCGCTCGTCGCGGATGCGGTAGGTGAGCCGCGCGTCCTGCAGCAGCTCGTCGAACGCCGCGCGGTGCTGCGCGGGGACGCGCTCGCGGATCTGCCGCTCCAGCTCGGCCACGTTGTTCGCGCTGACCACGTTGCCCGCCGGCGCCGCCGCACTGCGGACGTTCTCGACGATCAGCTCCGGCATCTCCGCGAGCGTGAGGTCGGCGAAGTCGTAGCCGGTGGCGATGCGCGTGCCGGCGACGTCGATGTAGCGGCGCATCGCGTCGCCCACGGCGTCGGTGCGCGCCAGCAGCGCGTCCACGATCGACTGCGGGTCGTTGCCGTTCAGCAGCGTCTGTGCGTCCGGGCTCGCCTGGATGGCTTGGCCGAGAGCCGCGATCTCGTCGGCGGCGCCGAGGGAGACGCGGCTCGAGCCGCGGAAGAGCGGGAGGACGTCCGCGGGCATCAGGCCCGTCCACTCGCGCACGTGGGCGAGGAAGTCGCCGACCGGCAGCATGGCCGTCGCGTTCATGCTGTGGTGGCGCTGGAAGGCGCGCCGGGCGGTGTCGAAGGCGCGCGCGAGGTGCGCGACGAGCGCGTCATCGCCGAGGGCGCGGACGTCGACGTTCTGCAGCGCCTGGTGCTCGCGCACGAAGGCGGGCTTCCACTCCGTGTCCCACAGCGCCACATCCGCGCGCCACCGCTTCGTCGCAAACACCTCGGCCACCGTGCGGATGCGCTTGCGCAGCTCCGGGTGCACTTTCGTCAGGAGCTTGAAGACCAGCTTCGGCGGATGGCTCTTCGCGTCCGGCGGCGCGGCCACGCCGCGCGCGGCGAAGTAGAGGAAGCGGTTGACCACCTTGACCTCCAGGCAGTCCAGGAGCATCCCGTACCGCTCCATGCTCCAGCGGAAGCCCGCGGTCATCGCCTCGGGGAACAGCGTCGCCATCGAGCGAGACACAGGACGCACGAAGTGCGTCATCTCGAGCTGCCACGTACCCGGCCCCGGAGGGGTGAATCCTTCGTTGTTGCTCATGGCCGCGCATGATCGGCCACGGCGCTTACGGGGCGCTTACCTCCTTCTACGCCGGCTTGCCCCAGAGGAAGCCTTGCCCGTACTCGATCCCCAGCCCCCGCACGACCTCCAGCTCGTGCAGGGTCTCGATCCCCTCGGCCACCACGCCGCATCCGAGGCTCGTCGCCACGCGCACGTAGCGGCGGAGCTGGTCGATGCGCGGCGGGTCGCGGTCGATGCCGATCACCACGCGCTTGTCGATCTTGAGGATGTCCGGGGCCAGGAGCACCAGGCTCTCCAGACAACTGCTGCCGAAGCCGACGTCGTCGACGGCGATCATCACGCCCGCGGCGCGCAGCGTTTCCACCGCCGCCACGAGGTACGACGGGTCGCCGATGATCTGCTGCTCGCTGATCTCCAGGCAGAACGTCTCCGGAGGGACGGGCGCCGGGAAGAGCTCGAGCAGATGCTCGGCCGGGACGGAGAGCAGCGTGGTCGGGAAGATGTTCAGGTGGAACCGCGCATAGGGCGGCATGGCCATCGCCGTCTTCACCGCGGCCCGCAGGCAGGCGTGGTCGACGAGCGTCAGCACGTTGCGCTCCGAGCAGGTGCGGAAGAAGTTGTCCGGCATCTCGAAGGCACCGTTCGAATAGCGGCTCAGCAGCTCGTATCCGATCGGGCTCTCGTCGGCGAGGCGGTAGATGGGCTGCTTGACCGTGACGATGTTCCGCCCGTGCGTGAGGTTCACGCACATGTCCGTCTCGGCGCGCAGCCGCCGCGCGGTGTCGTCCAGGTCGCCGGACTCGAACGTCACCCGGTCCTTCCCCTGGTTCTTCGCCCGCGACAGCAGCAGGTGCGCGCGCGACAGCACCTCGTCCAGCGCCGGGATGTCGGGCGTGAGCATCATCGCCGCGACGGACGTCGTCACCGTGACCGTCCCCTGGCTGTGCTGGATGATGGCCGTCGCGATGCCGAGGCGGATGCGCTCCGCCACGCGGCCCAGCTCGACCGCCGAGGTGTCCGGCAGGATGAGCATGAACTCGTCGCCGCCCAGGCGGCCGACGTAGTCCACCGCGCGCACCGACGCGCGCAGGCGCCGGCCGATCTCCTTCAGCACCACGTCGCCCGCGGCGTGGCCGAGGGTCTCGTTGACTCGCTTGAAGTCGTCGAGATCGATCACCAGCACCGCCGCGCGGCTGGTGCCGCGCGCGAGACTCTGGATCTCGCGAGACAGCGCCTGCTGCAGGCCCCGGCGGTTGAGCAGCTCCGTCAGCGGCTCGATCAGGGTCAGCCGCTCGAGGTGCTGGTTCGCGTGCTCCAGCTCCCGTTTGACGCGCGCGAGGTCGCGTACGCTTCGATGCCGCTCGACGGCGTACCGGATCGCCCGCAGCAGCGAGCTGTGGTCCACCGATCCCTTGAGCAGGTAGTCCTCGGCGCCGCGATGGAGGGCTTCCCGCGCCAGCGACTCGTCGCCGCGTCCGGTCAGGACGATCACCGGGATCTCCTGGATGCACTGCTCCAGCTTCGCCAGCGCCTGCAGGTCCGTCGCGTCGGGGAGGCCGAGGTCGAGGATCACCACGTCGATGCCGCCGGCACCCACTTCGACGCAGGCGTCTGCCGCCGTGGTGACGTGGCGGATCTCGAACCGCGGGTTGGTGGAGGTCTCCAGCAGCTCCTGCAGCAGCAGGGCGGACGCAGGGTCATCCTCGACGATCAGCAGCCGGAGAGTGGTGGCGTCCGCCGATACTGCAAGCACATCGTGGGTCATATGACCGTGGCGCCGAATTCAGTGTGATGGCCGTCACTCCTTCAGTCAGAAAGTCAGAGCTTCAGCTCGCGGAAGGCGCGCGGGATCTCCGCGGTGAACTTCACTTTCTTCCCCGTCCGCGGGTGGACGAAGCCGAGGTCGCGCGCGTGGAGGGCCAGGCGGCGGAGCTCGAGGTCGCGCCCCTTGCCGTACATCGTGTCGCCCACCACCGGGTGCCCGGCCTCGGAGAGATGCACGCGGATCTGATTGCGCCGGCCGGTCTCGAGCGTCAGCTCGAGCATCGAGTAGCGCCGGCCCGAGGCGATCGTGCGGTAGTGCGTGATCGCTTCCTTCCCCTGCGACGCATCGCTCACGGTGCGCACCCGCAGGTCGCGGTCCTCGGCAAGGAACGAGCGGAACGTGCCGGACGGCTCGCGCAGCTTGCCGTAGACGATGGCGACGTAGACGCGGTCGATGTGGTGTCCGGCGAACAGCTCCTGCAGCTTGTCGCGCACGTGGGTGGTCTTGGCGAAGACGAGCACGCCCGAGGTGTCGCGGTCCAGGCGATGGACGTGGTGCACGGGCGCGTAGGCGTTCAGGAGCGACTCCGCGTTCTCGTGGCGCACCTCGTCGGTGGGGACGCTGAGGAGATGCTCGGCCTTGTCGACCACGATCAGGTCGGCGTCTTCGTAGACGATGCGGATGCGCGGATCGAGCCGCGACGCGTGCGACCCCACCTCCACCCGGTCGCTTTCGGCCAGCTCGCGCTTGGCGTCGCGCTCCGGCTGCCCGTTGACGCGCACGCGGTCGCTCTTGAGCATCGTGCGCAGCGTCGTCTTCGACGAGTCGGGAAAGAGCTGCTGGAGGTGGTCGAGGAGGTTCATGAGGCGTGCATCGTACTGTCATCCTGAGCCGCGTAGACGGCGAAGGACCCCCTTCCCACTTGCGCGTCTCGCGCCTCTCGCAGGGGATCCTTCGCCGTCTACGCGGCTCAGGATGACAGTCACAGCTCCGCGAGCATCAACCCCGACGCTTCGTCGATCACCGAGAGGACGGCGCGCGTGCCGTCCGGGGAGATGGCGAACGTCTCCGCGACCGCCTCGGCATCGCCGGGGAGGAGCTCGCGGCGCGCGCCGGCCGTGTCGGCGCCGGGCTCGAACGGCTGCGCGAACAGCGTGATGCGGCCGGAGGCGTCGGGCGCGCGGAAGGCGATGGTGTACGTCGCGCCGATCCACTGCGCGCGCGGCGCGGTCACGACGGAGATGCCGGTGGCCAGGTGGAAGACGCGCCGGTCGTCGACGCGCACGACGTCGATGGCGCTCGACCCGCCCTCCTCGGGGCGCTGATAGACGACGAATGCGCCGTCGGCGGAGACGGCCGGATGGATGGTCTCGCCGGCGACGATGAGCTCCGGCGCGCCGCCCTCGCGCGGGATGCGCCAGAGGCCGTCGGTCTTCGGGTTGCTCGAGTCGTAGTAGATCCAGTCGCCCGCGGCGGGCAGGGAGGGGTTCTCGGCGTCGATGCCGTCGCGCGTGACCTGCTGCGGGCTCGCGCCGTCGAGCGACGCGGTCCAGACCTCGAAGTGGCCGCCGCGGCTGGAGCTCCAGTAGAGCGCCGTGCCGGCGGGATGCGGGTCCCAGTCGACCGCGGGATGGTCGGTGATGCGGCGCACCCGGCCGCTGTCGAGGACCAGCTCCCAGAGGTCGGCGTTCCCGCCGCGGTCGGAGGCGAAGACGACGCTCGCGCCGCCGCGCGCGTAGACCGGCTGGCGGTCGACGCTCATGCCGCGGGAGAGCCAGCGCGGCGTGCGCGAGCCGTCGAGCAGCACTTCCTGGAGACCCTGCCGCGTGACGTCCTCGGTGAACACGACGCCGCGCTCGCCGACGAGATCGATCGTGTCGGCGGCGCTGTGCGGCGTGCGCAGGAGCACGCGGGCGCCGTCGCCGTCGACGTCGTGGCGGACGAGGACGCTGTTGCCGCGGCGCCGCGGCAGTCCCGAGGCGACGAGCGCCTCGAGCTCGGCGTAGATCACGGCCTCGCCGTCGCGCGTCCAGGCGACGCCGGAGATCAGTCCGTGCGGCTGCTCGCGCTTCAGCATGCGGCGCTCTGCCGACGCGACGTCGACCAGCATCACGGCGCCGGGATGCGTGCCGTGCGGGCTCGTCGAGACCGCGATCTGCGAGCCGTCCGGCGACCAGCGCGGCGACGTCAGCTCCTCCTCGTGCGACGCGGCCAGCTCGCGGACCGCGCCGCCGTCGACCGGCGCGATGCAGAGCGTCGAGAAGCGGTCCGCCGCCACGCGGTTGCGGATGAACGCGATCTGTTTGCCGTCCGGCGACCAGTCGCCGTCGAACGCGTTGTCCAGCAGCTTGCGCGGCTCGCCGCCGACGACCGGCACGCGGTAGAGCGCGCTGAAGCCGCCGGAGGTGCGGGTGAAGAGGAGCGACGCGCCGTCGCGCGCGAACCGAGGCGACGAGTCCTCCGGCCCCGAAGTCACCGGCGCCTCGGTGCCGTCCGCGAGCTGTTTGAGCCAGATCCGTCGCGCGCCGTCGCGCGAGGAGACGTACGCGATCAGTTTGCCGTCCGGCGAGGCGGCGGGGGAGGTGTCGCGGCCGGAGTAGGTGAGGATGCTGAGGTGCGGCGGCTCGGGCGGGTCGGAGCGGCGGCTGAGGATGCCGGCCGCGAAGAGCGCGATCGCCAGCGCGGCCAGCAGCAGGACGCGCGGCATCGGCGAGCGCTTCTCCTCGCGCCGCGAGGCCAGCAGCGACTGGCCGCTGGTCGTGGTCACCGTTTTCGCGGCGCTCTCCAGCGCGAAGGCGAGATCGCGCGCGGACGAGAACCGCTGCGCCGGGTCCTTCTCCAGGCAGCGCTGGACGAGCGAGGCCACGGCGTCGGGGACGTTCGTCAGGTCCGGCGTGTCGTCGGTGAGGATCGCGTTCATCGTCTCGACGGGCGAGCGCGCGTGGAACGGCACCCGGCCGGTGAGCATCTCGAAGAGGACGATGCCGAGGGAGAAGATGTCGGAACGGGCGTCGAGAGGCGTGCCGCGGACCTGCTCGGGCGACATGTAGTGCGCCGTGCCCATGACGATGCCCGGGTCGGTGCGCCGCGCGGTCGCGGCGTTCGTGCCCGGTGCGGTCGTGGCCAGGCCGAAGTCGAGAATCTTCAGCAGATCGCCGGGAGTGATGAACACGTTCTCCGGCTTGAGGTCGCGGTGGATGACTCCCTTCGCGTGCGCCGCGGCCAGGCCGTTGGCGATCTGCGAGCCCCACAGCAGCGCCTTGCGCACGCTCAGGCGGGAGTCCTCGAGACGGTCGCGCAGGGTCTCGCCTTCGAGCAGCTCCATGACCAGGTACGGGACGGTCGTCCCGGACTGGCTCAGCTCCCCGACGTCATACAGCGCGCAGAGGTTCGGATGGCTCAGCGAGGAGAGAGCGCGGGCCTCACGCTCGAAGCGCATCCGCGTTTCCGGATCCGCCCAGCGATGCTGCGGCAGCACTTTGATGGCCACGGCCCGGTCCAGCCGCGTGTCCGTCGCCCGGAACACGTGCCCCATCCCCCCGGCGCCGATCTCGGCGTCGACGCGATAAGGCCCGAGGCGCGCACCCGTGGTGAGAGGCATGGAGAAACGACGGGCGATGGTAGCAAACGCGTTGGTAATATCAGCGCGCTTACGCGTCCTGGAGAGCGGATGCGTGCATCTTCAGCCATGAGGACCCCGGACGAGCAGGATGTCGCGCATCTGCTTGCGGCGAACGACCGTGTGCTCGCGCCGGTGATCGGGGCGTCGGGCGAAGAACGCCGTGCGGCCATCGGGGCCGTCCTCGTCGCGCACGCGCGTCCGGTCATCGACCGGGTGATCGCGCGCTTCCGCGCCGGCGATGGCGACGGGCTGATCGGGACGCCCGAGGCGGAGGACCTGGTCGCGACGGTGCTGCTGCGGCTCGTCCGCAGGCTGCAGAACCTCGCCGAGGACCAGAGCGAGGCCGTGGCGTCGCTGGCGGACTTCACCGCCACCCTCACCTTCAACGCCGTCTACGACTTCATGCGCCGCCGCTTCCCGGAGCGGACGCGCCTGAAGAACCGCGTCCGGTACGTGGTCACGCGCGACGCGCGGTTTCGCTCGTGGAACACCGACCACGGCCCGATGTGCGCGCTGGCCGGGGCGCCGTCGGGGAGGACCCAGGTCACACCCGAGCGCGTGGCCGACGCCGTCGAGGCCTTGCTCGTCTCCGCGAAGCGGCCCCTGCTCGTCGACGACGTCGTCCGCAGCCTCGCCGAGCTGTGGAACGTCGTCGACCAGCCGCCCGCGGCCTTGACCGAGACCGAGGCCGACCCCATGCACTCGGCCGCGACGCACCTGGAGAACCGGCAGTACCTGGCCACCCTCTGGCGGGAGATCCGGGAGCTGCGCGGCCCGCAGCGCGCGGCGCTGCTGCTGAACCTGCGCGACGCGGACGGCGGGAACGCCGTCGCGCTGTTCGTGCTCGCCGGGATTGCCACGCACGAGGAGATCGCGGCCGCCCTGGAGCTGAGCGCGGACCGGCTGCGGGAGCTGTGGACGGACCTGCCGCTCGACGATCTCGCCATCGCCGCCCGCCTCGGCCTGACGCGGCAGCAGGTCATCAACCTCCGCAAGGCGGCGCGGGCGCGGCTCGCGCGTAGGATGGGCCCATGAACGACGAAGAGCTCGACCGGCACGTGCGCGCGATCGCGGCGCAGCTCGGGGAGGACGAGCATCCCGACCTCGAGACCGAGCTCTTCGCCTACGCCGAAGGAACGCTGCCGCGCGACCGGACGGCGCGCGTGACGGCGCACCTGCAGGACTGCGCTCGCTGCCGCGAGGACGTGGCGGACGCGCGGGCGCTGGCGACGGCCGCGCCCCGCAGGGCCGCGCGCGCGTGGGTGCCGCTCGCGGCCGCCGCGCTGCTCGCGGCGCTCGCGCTCCTCTTCCTCGTCACGCGCGACGATCCCGCCCCCGCGCCTGCCGCGCCGGTGCGGCCGAGGATTGCCGAGCCGCGGCGGCCCCCCGAGGAACGGCGTTATGCACGCGCGGAGTGGGAGGCGCTGGTGCGCGACGCGCGCGCCGGCGCGCCGATGCCCATGCCGCGCGCGCTGGCGTCGCTGCAGCAGCCGCCCGCGGTGCTGCGCGGACCGGACGGCGGCGAGGCCGGCAGCCTCGCGCCCGCGGGCATCGTCATCGAGACGAGGCGCCCGCAGTTCCGCTGGCCGGCGCGGGAAGGCGCACATGCGATCGTCACGGTCTTCGACGGCGAGCGGGAAGTGGCGCGCAGCGGCGAGCGGACGGGCAGCCGCTGGACCATCGACCGCGATCTGCCGCGCGGCGTCGTGTACACGTGGCAGGTCGAGCTGGATCGTGGCGGCGCGATCGCCATCCTCCCCGAGCCGCCCGCTCCGCCCGCGCAGTTCCGCGTGCTCGACGCCGCGGCGGCGCAGGAGCTCGACGCCGCCCGCCGCGAGGACGATCCCCTCCTCCTCGGCCTGCTCTACGCCCGGGCCGGCCTGGCGGACGAGGCCCGCGCGGAGCTGGCGCGCGTCACCCGGGCCGAGGACGCCGCCGCCGCGCGCCGCATCCGTGACGAGATCGCAGCATGGCGCCCATGAGAACCGTCCTCCGTTTGCTCTTCCTGTTCTGCCTGCCGATCGCCGCGCGCGCCTCCGCGCCGGACGACGTGACGCGGGTCTTCCTGGAGATCCTGATCCGGGACGACGTCGCCTTCACCGCCTCGCAGGTCTCCCAACAGGGCGATCCCACCCTCCTCTCCGACCTGGTCGAGCTGATCGACGTCAACGACTGCATCGCCGTCTCGCGCTCCGCGTGGCGGGCCGTGAGCGAGACGGCGGACTCCGTCGAGCTGACGATCGACGTCGACGGCACGGTCACGCGGAAAGGCCGCGCGCGCCCGGTCGTGCCGCTCTTCCGGACGTGGCACGTGGCGGCGCGGCGCAGCGACGGCCGGTGGACGCTCACCAGGGCGAAGACCGAGGAGCGCCGCATCGCGGAAGCGATGGCCGCGGCGGCGACGGCCGGGGAGGCCCAGGCCATCTTTCTCGCGGCGGCCGGCGCCGATCCCCTCGAAGTCGTCCACGTCTACGGGGAGTTGCACGACGCTTCCCGGAACCTCGAGCGCATGGAGCACGGGTTGGCGCTCGCGGAGGCGAGCGGCGACCGGCAGCTCGAGGTCTTCGCCCACCGCATGGCCATGAAGATCGCCCACGTACGCCAGGACCGCGATCGCGTGATGGCGGAGCTGGCCCGCCTGGAGCAACTGGCAGGAGACGAGCGTCCCGACGTACGCGCCGAGGCGTTCTTCTCCATCGGGCTGGGGCGGTTCTTCCTCAACCAGCCCGGCGAAGCGATCGCCGCATACGGGGCGGCCGCGGACCTCATGCACGAAGTCGAGGAGCCGGTCCTCACGCTCAAGGCGCTGCACATGAAGTCCTGGGTGGCATCGTGGACGGGGCGGATCACCACCGGCATGCACGCGGCCGAACGGCTGGGCGAGCTGGCGCACCAGTACGGGTGGGAAGAGGGGGAAGTGCTGGGCATCCTCAACGCCGGCGGGTTCCAGAAAGGCCTGCGCAACCGGCTTTACGCGCGCGACCTGTACCTCCACGCCCTCCGGTTGTCCCGCAGTCTGGGCCGGCGCGAGTTCCTCCCGATCGTCACGTTCAACATCGCCGACCTGGAGATGTCGCTGGGGAACGTGGAGCGCGCCGAGGAGCTGGTGAAGAGCGTGATCGCGGAAGCGCGTCCGGAGCATGCGCCGGTGATGTACGACCTGCTCATCAGCGCCGCCGCGCGCAAGGGCCGCTTCGACGACGCGGAAGAGTACCTGCGGCGCGGCGAAAAGGCGCTGGCGGTGCCGGTCGGCCGGCGCGTCAGCATCGACATGATCACGCCCTGGCGCGCCGAGCTCCTGCTGCGGGACGGCAAACCGCGGGAGGCGCTGGAAACGATCCAGCGCGCGCTGCCCGAGCTCCACTTCTGGACCGGAGGCGCGGATACGGCACTGGGCCACGTCCGGATCCTCCACCTCCTCGCCCGCGCCCTGCGCGGCCTGGGGCGCAACGACGAGGCCATCGAGCGCCTGCGGCAGGCCCTGGTCCTGTTCGACGAGGGGCGCACGGAAGTGCTGGACAGTCCGCGGGCGCAGGTCGAGCTGATGAACCAGGTGCGCGGCGCGTACGTCTCGCTCGTGGAGCTGCTCGTCGAGCGCGGGGATGACGCCGAGGCGCTGCGCGTGGCGGAGCGGATGCGGGCCGCGGCGCTGCGCGACGTGATCGCGCGCGGCCGCGTGGACCTCTCGGCGTCGATGTCCGAGGGGGAGCGCGCGCGGGAGGCGGAGCTCGACCAGCGCGTGGTGGACCTCAACCGCGAGCTGGCCAAAGCGCTGACCGGGGGCACGCCGGACGGCGAAGTCCGCGAGAAGCTCGCCGTGGCGCGCCGCGAGCTCGACGCGTACCGCGACCGGCTGCGCGTCGCCCACCCGGCCGTCGACCGCCGCCGCGTGCAGGACGACGGTTCCATCGAGGTGCCGGACGGCGTCACCGCCGTCGAGTACGTGGTCGCGGAGACCCAGACCATCGCCTTCGTGATCGCGCGCGGCGGCGTCCGCGCGTTCCGCCTGCCGCTGCCGCGCGAAGACGTGCGGCGCGAAGCCGCGCGCTTTGCCACCGAGGTGGCCGGCCGCTCGCTCACCTTCCGCACCCCCGCGCGCAAGCTGCACCGGATGCTCCTCGCGCCGCTGGAAAAAGAGCTCGCCGGCACGACGGTGTGCATCATCCCGGACGTCGAGCTCTGGACCGTGCCCTTCCACGCGCTCATCGACTCGCGCGGCGCCTACGTGGCCGACCGCCTGACGCTGTTCTACGCGCACTCGCTGTCCCTGGCGCGGTCCGCCGTGGCTCCGTCCGCGAAGCGGCGCGAGGCGCTGCTCGCGTTCGGCAATCCGGTCATCGGGGAGATCACCCGCGGCGTCGTCGCCTCCGCCTTCCGCGACGTCACCCTCGGCTCGCTGCAGGACGCCGAGGACGAGGTGCGCTCGCTGGCGACGATGTACCGGCCGGAGCGGAGCCGCGTCTATACCCGCGACGGCGCGCGCGAGGCGATCTTCAAGCGCGAGGCGCCCGAATTCCGCGTCATCCACATCGCGGCCCACGCCATCGTCGACGACCGCGCGCCGATGTACTCGTCCATCGTCCTGGCGGCGGGCAGGAACGAGCGCGACCAGGACGGCCTGCTCGAGGCCCGCGAGGTGGTGGACCTGCCGCTGCAGGCCGACTTGGCGGTGCTGTCCGCGTGCGACACGGCGCGCGGGCGGGTGGGGGAGGGGGAGGGCGTGATCGGCCTGGCCTGGGCCTTCTTCGCGGCCGGCTGCCCGACGACCGTGGTGAGCCAGTGGAAAGCGGAGTCGAAGCCGACGGCCACGCTCATGATCGAGCTCCACAAACGCCTCCTGGCAGGCGACTCCCCGGCGGCGGCCCTGCGCGCCGCCCAACGAGCCTTGCGCCGCAAACCGGAGTACCGCCACCCGTTCCACTGGGCCCCCTTCGTCGCCATCGGCGCCGCCGGCCGGCCCTCGCCGTAACGATGTCATCCCGAGCGTAGCGAGGGACCTGGGCGGGCGGGGCGGGAGGCAGGTGTTTCGCGCCCCACCCACCCAGGTCCCTCGCTCGACGCTTCTAATGACACATGTCCCGGAGGGACAGAAGAAGGTAGCCGGTGGCAAGCCGCGAAGCGGCGCAGCCACCGGGTAGGATCGCGAAGATTGCGCGCCCCGAAGGGGCGCCAGACGCCTTCTGCG
>DASUSN010000170.1:0-43805 GCA_036375075.1 Thermoanaerobaculia bacterium
CTTCTTGAGCGTGTGGAAGACCTCGACGCCGGCGCGCAGCGAGTCCTGGAAGCGCGGGAAGCCGGCGGGGATGATCATGAACTCCTGCACGTCGAGGTTGTTGTTCGCGTGCGCGCCGCCGTTGATGACGTTGAGCATCGGCACGGGAAGCGTCCTCGCGCCCGCGCCGCCGAGGTAGAGGAAGAGCGGCAGGCCCGCGGCCTCCGCGGCAGCGCGCGCGACGGCGAGGGACACGCCGAGAATCGCGTTCGCGCCGAGGTTGCCTTTGTTCTCGGTGCCGTCGATCTGCTTCATGACCAGATCGATCATCGCCTGCTCGCGGGCGTCCATGCCCTCGATCTCCTTGGCGATGATGTCGATGTTGTCGATGGCGTTGCGGACGCCCTTGCCGAGGAAGCGGGACTTGTCGCCGTCGCGCAGCTCGAGGGCCTCGCGGGAGCCGGTGGAGGCGCCCGACGGCACGGCGGCGCGGCCGAGGGCGCCGGAGGCGAGCAGACAGTCGACTTCGATGGTGGGATTGCCGCGCGAGTCGAGGATCTCGCGCGCGAAGATTTCAGCGATCTTGAACATAGCGCGGCGGATTGTACTGTCATCCTGAAGCCGCGTAGACGGCGAAGGATCCCCTGCGATTGGCGACACCCGCGCCTGAATCAGGGGGTCCTTCGCCGCGCTCCGCCGGCTCAGGATGACAGGCGCTACTTCGGTCCGGCCGCGACCGGATGGCCGGCGCTCTTCCACTCGTGCCAGCCGCCCTTGAGCGCGAACACGTTCTTCACGCCGTGCGCGATCAGGTCCGCGGCGGCGCGGCCGCTCGACTGCTCGGCGCTGCACGCGCAATACGTGATCACCGTCTTGCCCGGCGTCACCTCATTGAAACGGCGGATCAGCTGGCTGCCCGGGATTCCCTTCGCGCCCTTGATGTGTCCGAGGGTGAACTGCTCGTTCGAGCGGACGTCGATGAAGACCGCCTGACCGCTGGCGTAGAGCTTCTGGGCGTCGGCGATGCTGATGCGCGGGAACTGGCCGGGGACGTTCGTCCGGGCGCCCGAGGCCTGCAGCGTTCCGCGCTTGGGCGCGGCGGACGGGGTGGCCGGGACTTTCATCTGCGCGGCGGCCGACAGGCCCAGCACACACAGCACGGCAAGGACAGCGGATTTCCTCATGAACGTTCTCCTGGAGCGAGATTAATTGAGACCTTCGAAAAAGCGGTCCATGCGGGGGACGAAGTAGCGCGAGCGGTCGAGCGAGAACGCCACCGCCACCGCCTTGCCCACGATCCGCCTCCGCTCGATGAAGCCGATGAACCGGCTGTCGTTGCTGTTGTCGCGGTTGTCGCCGAGGACGAAGTAGTTCCCCTCGGGCACCGTCACCGGACCGAACGACCGCACCGCCGGGATCTCCGGCGTCAGCATGACCTTATGGTTGTGTCCGTACAGGTCCTCGTCGAGGACGTACACGGAGCCGACGTCTTCCGCGGAGCCGATCGCGATGGTCGACTGCTTGGCGATCCGGCCGTTCACGAAGAGCTGGTTGTCGCGCATCTCCACCTTGTCGCCCGGGATGGCCACGACCCGTTTCACCAAGCGGGTGCCGTCGACCGGGGAGAAGAGGACCACGATGTCCCCCCGCTCCGGATCGTCCCACTTCATGAGGGCGATCGTGGTGAACGGCACCTTCAGGTCGTAGGCGAGCTTGTTGACGACGACACGGTCCCCTTCCTGGATGGTCGGCTTCATCGAACCGGTCGGGACGTCGTTCCAGTCGGCCAGCGCCGACCGCAATGAGCTCACGATCAGGATCATGAGCACGAAGATGCGGATCTCTCGAAGAACCTTCTTCTTATCGATGGCCATGGCTATTTCTACTCTACGCGCGCAGGCCGGAGAACGTTTCGCAACGAAGATCTAGTCCCGGGGCAAATGTAGGGCGCGGCTTCAGCCCGCCGCGGTTCCCGTTCCGATCGCCTTTACCTTCCCGAGCAGCTCGCTCATCTGCATCCCCGAGAGGGACTCGAAGAGCGCCGGGACCTGGGCGGCGATGGCGGCCAGGTCGCCCGTGATGCGGTGGGCCCCGGCGGCCTCGCCGTCGCCGGTCGAGACGATCGTGATCTTATCGACGTTCGCCAGCGGCGCCGCGAGGGCCCGCACCACTTCCGGCATCTGGGTCATGAGCTTGTCGACGACGGCGGCCTGGTTCCACTCCTGGTACGCCTCGGCCTTCACGTTCATGGCTTTCGCCTCGGCCTCCCCCTTCCGGAAGATGATCTCGGCCTCGGCCTCCCCTTCCGCCCGGACGGACGCGGCGCGGCCCTCGGCCTCGATCATCAGGCGCTGGCTCTCGGCGGCCGCGAGCGTCTCGATGCGCTGGCGCTCGACTTCGGCGACCTTGAGCACGGTGGCGACCAGCTCCTTCTCGCGGCGGAGGATCTCCGCCTCCTGGACCTTGATCTGCTCCTGCTTTTCGACCTGCTGGACGCGCACGGACTCGGCGACGACCTGCTGCTCCATCATCTTGGACTGGATCTCATAGGCCTTGTCGGCCTGCGCCTCCTCGCGCTTGGTCGTGGCCATGAGCTGGGCGCGCTTCACGTCGAGCTCGTTCTGGGCCTTGGCCTGCTCGGCGAGCGAGAGCGTCTCGGCGAGCACCCGCTGCTGATCGGCTTCCGCTTTCTTGATGGCGGCCTCGCGCAGCGCCTCGGCGCGCTTGATCGCGGTGTCGCGATCCGCCTCGGCGGCGGCGATGTCCGCGAGCATCTTGATGCGCGCGATGTCGGGCCGGCCCATGTTGGTGATGTAGTCGTTGCCGTCCTTCACCTCCTTGATGGTGAACGAGACGACGTCGAGGCCCATCTTGTCCATGTCGTCCGCGCACGTGGCCCGCATGCGGTCCGCGACCATCTCCGGCTGCTTGACGATCTCCTCGACCGTGAGCTGGCCGATGATGCCGCGCAGGTGGCCCTCCATGACCAGGCGGATCAGCCCCTCGCGCTGCTGGGGAGACTTCGACAGGAACTGCTCCGCGCCCGTGAGGATCGACTCGTGGTCGCTCTTCACCTTGATCTGCGCGACCGCCTCCACCGTCACGGCCACGCCCTGACGGGTGTAGAGGTCCTGCCGCGGGGCGACGTCGAACGACATCAGCTCCAGCGACAGCGCCTTCCAGCTGTGGATCATCGGAAAGATCAGCGTGCCGCCGCCCTTGATGACGCGCGTGCCGCCGACGCCGTAGACGATGAACGCTTCATTCGGACCGACTTTCCGGTACATCTGGGCGATGAATCCGAGCAGCATCACCGTGCCCACGATGATGCCGCCTGCGACAAGCCAGGTCGTTAACTCGAGCATGACGTTTCCTCCTTCAACTCGTCCCACGTGCTCACGTACGCGATTCCGCGCTCGTACCGGGTGACGATGACTTCAGTCCCTTTGGCGATGGCGCGTCCGGCCTCGCTGCGCGCGCCGGCGACGCGCCTCGTGCCGGCGTGCGTGAAGACGATCTCTCCCGTGCCGTCGCCGGCGCGGACCGGCACGACCGTCCTGCCGATCACGCCGATCATCGACAGCGGCTCCGCGGTCCACTCCTTCCGCGCCAGCGCGTGGATCGTCTTGTTGATCAGCGCTCCGCCGCTCATGCCGATCACCGCGGCACCCGCGCAGATCAGCGGCAGCGAGAACGGCGTGAGCCGCTCCAGCAGCAATCCGCCGCCGCCGAACCAGGTGAAGAACGCCGTACCGGCGGCCGCGTTGATCATCGACGGGCCGCGCTTCACGCCCGCGTGCCGGATGAACCGCGGCAGGTGCAGGTGATGCCCGTGGTGCATGCCCGAAACAAATGAGACGACGCTGAGCCCCAGGCCTGCGATGAAGCAGACGACGAAGAGTGTGGTCATGGTGTGCCTTTAAGCGCGTCTCTTCTTCCGCTTCGGGGAAGGCGCCGGCGCGAACGCCTCGGCCAGGCGGTCGATCAGCTCCTGGTTCTCGACGATCGACGCGAGAACGCGGAGACAGACGCGGGAATGGGGGTGCTTTGCGATTTTCAGAAGTGCCTCGCTCAGGTCCGGCGCATCCGCGAACTCCTCCGAGCCCTCGATGAGCCAGACGTCCAGCTTGTCGTCGATCTCGCGCCGGGGCCGGGCCTGCGAAACCGGCAGGTCGTCCAGATCGTCCACGAGATGTCCGGGATGGACTTTGAAGAAGCGCGCGAGCAGGAGGCGCGTCGTTCCGGTCATGTGCGTCCGGGCGCCGCTCTCGAGCTGGGAGAGGTAGGACTGGCTGATGGTCCCTTCCAGCTCCTCCCGCACCGCCCTGGCGACCTCTCCCTGCGTCATTTCGCGTCCGAGGCCGCGGGCGAAACCTTCGAGCGTCCGGAGCTGGGCCAGCTTCTCGCCGAGCTTCATTGCATTTAGCAATATATTGCCGATCGCAATATTCGGCAAGGGGCCGTGATGTAACGACCCCCGCGTCCGTCCGTCACACGTTCGGATAAACGCTTTCCGCACCTCCTCAGTAGTTGGGAGCGAGACGGCAACGAATCGCATGACTGCCGAAGCCGTAGTGATCGATGAAAGCACCCGCCACGACGACTCGCTCCACCTCACCATCCGCGCGGCGCAGGCCGGAGACGCCGCCGCATTCGAGGAGCTCATGGTCCTGACGCAGCAACGGGTCGCGCAGATCGCCTGGGCCATCCTCGGCGACCGGGAGGACGTGAAGGACGCCGTGCAGGAGACCTTCCTCCGTCTCTATCGCTTCCTCGGCCGCTACGACGCAAAGCGCGATTTCTCCGGGTGGCTCGCGCGGATCACCGTGAACGTCTGCCGCGACGCGCTGCGGCGGCGCAAGCGCGTGTTCGAGCCGCTCGCCGATCTCGAAAGCCCGGAGCCCCGGGCGGACGAGGACCTGATTCATCGCAACGATCTGGCGCTCCTGCGCCGGGCGGTGGACGCACTGCCGCCGAAGGAGCGCCTGGCCGTGATCCTGCGCGAGGTCGAAGGACTGCCGACGGACGAAGTGGCCACCGCCCTCGGCAGCACCGTCACGACCGTGCGCGTCCAGATCAGCCGCGCCCGCGCGAAGCTGCGGGCGTGGATGGAGAAGCACTCATGAACCTCGACCAGCTCCGCACTCCCCACCCGCTGCACGACGCCGACTTCGCCGCGATCCGCGCGCGCGTGAAGGCGGAGATCGCGCAGCGGGAGGAGCGGGGGTGGGTTGTGTTGCTGCTGCGGTTCGCGTTCGCGGCAGGGCTGGTCGTGGGGGTTGTGCCGTTCACGCGGGAGCGCGTTCCCGAGGTGCCGGTGCAGGTTGCAGTGTCCTCCCGAGAGCCGATAGGACAAATAGGACCCATAGGACCCATAGGACCTCCTATTCGTCCTATTCGTCCTATTCGTCCTATTCGTCCTATTCGTCCTACGCCCGCCCCCACCCAACTCACCCGCATCGAGATCCTCACCGAGGATCCCACCATCCGCATCATCTGGCTCACGCCGAAGGAGAACAACTCATGAAACGCCTCATCCTCGTCTTCGCCATGGTCACCAGCGCCGCCCTCGCCCAGGAAGAGCCAGCCTTCAACGGCAACAAGGCCTTCCGCAACAAGGTCTTCACCATCCAGCACCGCGACCCCCGCTCCGTCCTCAACGCCCTCCACCTCCTCGGCAGCGGCACCAAAGGCGCGGACATGACCGTCAGCACCGAGCTGCGCACCATCACCGTGCGCGACTTCCCCGAGAACATCGCCACCATCGAAGAAGCGATCGCCCGGCTCGACAAGCCCGTGCCCGCGGCCCCGGACATGGAGCTGAAGATCTCCGTCCTCATCGGGTCCAAGTCACCCCTCGCCGCCACCGCCGCCGTGCCCGAGGAGCTCGCGCCCGTGGTCAAGCAGCTCCAGTCGACCCTCAGCTACGCGCACTACGGCCTGCTCACCACCACCGTGCACCGCTCCAAGACCGGCATCGGCGTCGAAGGCTCCGGCGTCGCCGAGTCCGCGCTCCTCGGCATCAAGACCTCCGACACGCGCCCGATCTTCTACACGTACCAGCTCCGCGGAGTGTCGGTGAGCGCGGAGAAGCTCGACGTCGACAACTTCGAGTTCTCCATGCGCGTGCCGCTGCAACTGGGGGAGGGAAACGTCCAGTACCAGAACGTCGGCTTCAAGACGCCGGTCGCGGTCGCCCAGGGAGAGAGGGTGGTCATCGGGACGACGACCATGAACGACAAGGCCCTGGTCGTGGTGGTGACGGCGAAGGTGAACTGACTACTGCTTGCCGTAGCCGTAACACGCGCCCGCGTCGCTCATCGCGCGCTCCACGCTGCAGCCGCTCCCGCCGCTGCTGTGCTGGAGCGCGTACCCGACGAAGCGGGTCGTGCTCTTCGGGTCCTTCAGCGCGGGCGGCTCGGGATAGCCGGCGACGTACAGGTCGTACACCTTCGAGTCGTAGGTCAGGCGCACGTAGCCCGTCGTGAACTCCACGTTCGCATGGGGGCAGCGCGCGCTCGTCGACGACACCGGCAGGTCGGACGACAGCAGGAAGCCCTGGTCGATGGCCTTGTCGCCATTGGTGTCCAGCAGGACGGCGATGCTGCTGTCGCCGATGGTCCTCACGATGGCATCTCCGTTCATCATCTGCGGCTTGGACTCGTCCTTCGTGGCATGCACGGGCATGGCGAGGACGAACGCGAGAGACACCGGGAGAAGGGATTTCCGCATGGTCTTATCCTACTCCGTGATGCGCACGACGACCAGCGTGACGTCATCCTCGAGCTCGCCGCTGCCATAGGCGCTGGCGGCCTCGGCGATCGTTTGTTGCAGTTCCGTAGCCGTCAGATCGCGGCAGTCCGTCACCAGCTCCTCGATCCGCGCCTCGCCGAACATCTCCCCGGACGTGTCCCTGGCCTCGCTGACCCCGTCCGTGAACAGCACGATCCGGTCGCCCGGCAGCAGCGCGATCTCGCGCTCCTCGTACGCGCCGCGGAACAGGCGGTTGAAGGCCGGCCCCCCTTCCGCGAGCCGCACGATCGTCCCATCCGCGCGCCCGAGGATGGGGGCGTTGTGTCCGGCGTTGCACCAGCGCAGGCGCATCGCCGCCGTGTCCACCGTCGCGTAGAAGAACGTCACGAACCGTCCGCCGGACAGCGTCGACACCACCACCCGCCGCACCCGCTCGCACAGATCGCGCGGCGAGCTGCTCGCGGACGAGCGCACCGCGGCCTGCAGTCCCGACATCAGCAGCGCCGCCGGCATCCCCTTGCCCGCCACGTCGCCGATGCAGACCGCCAGCTCCGTCTCGCTCAGCGGCAGCAGGTCGTAATAGTCGCCGCCCATCGTGCGCGCCGGCTGCCAGAGGCCGTTCACGTCGATCCGCGCCACGCTCGGCATCTGCCGCGGCAGCAGCGCCTGCTGGATCGTGCGCGCGTGATCGAAGTCCGCCTCCTCGACCACCATGCGGATGCGCCCCAGCCCCTGCGCGAGCTGCTCGGCCACCTGGCGGAAGAAGTCGATGTCCTCGACGTCGTATTCGCCGCCCGACAGCTTCGGCGCCGCGGCGATGAACCCGCGCGAGCCCATCGGCACCACCAGCACCGCCTCGATCTTCGCCAGAGCCGCCGCCGCGTCCTCCGGCAGCGCCCGCCGCCGCGGATCGAACGGACGGTCCAGCAGCCCCGCGAACGTCTGGCGCACGCGCAGCCGTCCGACCAGCGAGTCCGCGACGCCCACCTTCGCCGCCGCCACGTACTCGTCCTGCCGCTCCGCGAACATCACCACCGCCCGGTTCTGCAGCGCCTGCTGCAGCTTCTCGGCGGCCGAGGCCAGGAACTCGATCGCGTCGTCGCTCGTGCGGCTCTCCTCCGCGATCGCCCGCAGCGCTTCCGGATACTCGTACTTGTGGCGGAACAGATTGCGGTCCACCAGGAGCTGCAGCCGGTTGCGCAGCGGCACGAACAGCAGCGCGACCACCAGCGTCGAGCCGATGATCATCGTGGTCTGGTTCTCCATCCCGAACGCGTACACCAGGAACGATCCCAGCCCGCCGACCAGCCCGAGGTAGACCATGACGATCGCGCCGCTGAGGAACGCGTAGACCACCGTCTTGCGGATGATCACGTCGATGTTCATCAGCCGGTACTTCAGCACCGCCACCGCGAACGAGATCGGGATCGCCAGCGTGAAGAGCAGCGGGACGATGTTCAGCGTCTGCAGCGTGTCGCGCCAGGCGATCATGTCCCGCCGCGTGAGCGTCAGCCACACCGACAGCACCAGCGTCAGCACGACCGCCAGGACCTTGATGCCGATCGTCAGCAGCAGCCCCCACAACGGCCACGCCACCTGCCGCTTCTCCTCCGCGTTCGCCTCGCGATAGCTCTGGATCAGCGCGGCCACCGCGAAGAGCGGAAACGTGCCCAGCGCCAGCGCCGGCACCGCCATGGCGGCGACCGTGAGCAGCCCCGCGACCGTCCCGGAGAAGAGCATCCCCACCCCGCGCGCCAGCGCGATCGGCAGCGTGCCCAGGGCCATGGTCACGCGGTACGGCCGCGCGCTGACCGCGCGCATCACCCCTTCCCGCCGCGCCGCCCACAGGATGTTCAAGCCGATCAGCACCGGGAACACGCTCAGCGCCTGGAAGATCGGCCGCAGATACGGCGCCATCCGCCGGCTGCTGTTCTCGATGTCGTTCCAGTCGAGGAGCGACAGCATCGCCGTCAGGAACGCCAGCATCAGCACGCCCACCAGCGCCACCGCATAGATCCAGTGCAACAGCTTCGGATGCTTCTCCAGCAGCGGGCGCCGCTTCGGAAAGATCAGGCACAGGTGGAGGATCAGCGGCGGATACGCGAAGGCGCACGCCATCACGAGGTAGATCGTCGTGAACGTCGGCACCGGCGAGATGATGATCCCGTTCCCGCCGGACTGCTCGTACACCGTGGCGGCGGACAGCAGGATCGCCACCGCGGTCACCAGGGCCAGGGCATAGAACACCGTCGCCCGCGCGTCGCTCGGCGCCCGGGCCAGGATCAGCAGCGCGATGGCGAGGAAGAACACCGCCACCAGCAGCGACGCGGCGTGCCGCACCAGCACGAACGGGCTGCGCAGCGGCGACTCCATCCGCAGCGGCACGTCCACCACGGCCCGGCCCCGCCGGATCCGATACGTGACCAGCGATCCCCGCCGCACGCTCTGCTGCAGGGCGGTCAGCCCCTTCACGTCGTCGCGCGCGATCCCGTTCAGCGCAAGGATCTCGTCGTGGAAGCGCAGCTTGCCGTCCGCCGGGCTGCCCGCCACCGTGGTCATGACCTGGTACCCCGCGAACCCCAGCTTCTCCTGCGGCGGCGTGGTCTTGGTCATGTACATCACGCCCGTCCAGCCCCGCTCGTGCCAGTAGCGGGCGCGGCCGATCATGTAGCCGAGCGCCGCCCCCAGGACGAACAGCGTCAGGACCAGGAGGGCGAGAAAGCGGGAACGCGGCGACATGGGCGCGCTAAGAGTGTACGTGGGGCCGAGCGTACGGTTTAGGGGGCAGGGGGCGCAGGGGACAGGAGAACGACGGTGAGGTCCTTCGCCCCGGTCTCCTGTGCCCTGCGCCCTGCCCCCTGCCCCTCATCTAGCTCCGCGACCCGCGGCGGTTCACGATGGACATGAACTCCTGCCGGGTCTTCTCGTCGTTCAGGAACTCCCCGCGCAGCACGTTGGTCTCCATGAACGACGACTCCTGCTCGACGCCCCGCATCACCATGCACAGGTGCACGCCGCCCATCCACACCGCGATGCCCCGCGGCTCGAGGATCTTCTGGATCGTGTCCGCCACGTCGTGCGCCAGATGCTCCTGCGACTGCAGCCGCCGCATGTGCACCTCCACGATGCGCGGGATCTTCGACGCCCCGATGATCATCCGCTCCGGGATGTAGCCCACGATGAAGTGCCCGAAGAACGGCAGGATGTGGTGCGCGCAGAGGGTCTTGTACGTCCCGCCGATCACCACCAGGTTCTGGCAGTTCTCGTCCGCCCGCGAGCACGCCTTGCGGAACAGCGTCGTCAGCTTCTTGACGTCCGTGAAGTCGTAGCCGCTGGTCATCGTCACCAGCGACTCCGCCCAGCGCCGCGGCGTGTCGCGGACGTTCTCGTCGTCCAGGTCCACGTGCAGCAGCCGCAGCGCCTCCCGCAGATGATGCTGCAGCTTCTCGCGATCGACCGAGGGGCGCGGACTGGTGAGCAGCCCGCGATCGTCCATCAGCGCGTCCAGCTCCGCATTGGCGATGGCGAGATCGGTGGGTTCGTTCATCGCTGAGAGCTTAGTACAGGTCGTTCGCGGAGTCCTCGGAAGGGGAGTTCCTCGGGTTCCTCGGAGCTCCTCGGAGCTCCTCGGGGGAAAGGCTTCCGGTCCCCCGAGGAACTCCGAGGAACCGAGGAACTCCGAGGAACTCCCATCAGTCTTCCTCGCCCGGGCGGTATTCGAGGAGGTCCCCCGGCTGGCAGTCGAGCGCGGCGCACAGCTTCGCCAGCGTCGAGAACCGCACCCCCCGCACCTTCCCCGCGCGGAACAGCGACAGATGGGTCTCGCTGACGCCGATCTCCGCCGCCAGCTCCTTCGCCTTCCGTTTGCGCGAGGCCAGCACTCCGTCGAGGGTGATCACGATCGGCATCAGAAGATCTCGTCGAGCTCGGCCTGGACCGCCGAGGCGCGCCGCAGCACGCTCGCGATCGCCGTGAACGACAACCCGATCGCGCCGAGCACCAGCGCCGAAGCATCGAACGCGATCCAGTACCCCGAGTCAAGCCCCAGCAGCCGGCACACCCCCGGCACCACGAAGATCCGCGCGAACGCGCCGCACGCCACCACCACCCCCACCCGCTCCAGCATCCGCGCGATCGGCGAGGCGAACCACTCCCCGCGCGCGAACGCCGCCAGCGCCCCCCGCACCCACCAAAGCCCCACCAGGAACAGCGCCTCGGGGACGAAGCTCGCCGCCTGACAGGCCAGCCACCGCACGTCCGCGTCAGCGAACCCGCTCCGCACCGCGGCGATCGTCGCGGAGCTGAAGCGCTCCAGCACGACCAGCGCCGCGCTCCCGGCCCACAGAACCGTCACGAACCGGCGCAATTGCCCGCTGCGCCTCTGAATCTCCGCCGTGCTTTCGCTCACGTTGACGACCTCTCGACCGCAATGCTAGTTTAAGTCTTAGTTAAATTTCCATGACCATCATCGAGACCGCGGACCTCCACCATCGCTTCGGCGTCCAGGACGTCCTGCACGGCATCGGCCTGCAGGTTCCCGCCGGGAGCATCTACGGCTTCCTCGGCCCGAACGGCGCCGGCAAGACGACCACGCTCCGGCTGATCCTGGGCCTGCTGAAGAAGCAGCGCGGCACGGTCTCGATCTTCGGCAAGCCGCTGGAGCGCGACCGCATCGCCATCCTCCGCCAGGTCGGCTCGATGATCGAGGGACCCTCTCTCTACGATCACCTGACCGCCGCGGAGAACCTGCGCACGCTGCAGTGGATCCACGGCTGTCCGCCGAGCCGGATCGCCGAGGTGCTGGAGCTCGTGGGGCTCGGCGGCACGGGAAACAAGCGCGCGAAGCAGTTCTCCCTCGGCATGCGCCAGCGTCTGGGCATCGCCGCGGCCCTGCTGCACCGCCCGCCGCTGCTCATCCTCGACGAGCCCACCAACGGCCTCGACCCGAACGGCATCATCGAGATGCGCAACCTGCTGATCGACCTCAATCGCCGCGAAGGCTGCACGGTCCTCGTGTCCAGCCATCTCCTCCCCGAGATCGACAAAGTGGCGACGCACGTCGGCATTCTCGGGAAAGGCAGGCTGCTGTTCCAGGGCACCATCGAAGAGCTGCGCCGGCAGCGGCAGGAAGTGCAGTCCGTCCGCCTTGCCACCAGCGACAACGAAGACGCGCTCCGGACGGCCACCGCCGCGGGCATCCCCGCACACATCGACGAGGGAGAGCTCGTCCTCCCGCCGCTGCCCGGCCCGCAGATCGCGGCGCTCAACCGCCAACTGCTGACGCGGAACCTCGACGTCTTCGAGATCCGTCCGGTGCGCAACGACCTCGAGACGATCTTCCTGAACCTCATGAAGGAGTGACCCCGCGCCATGGCAACGTTCGTCTACGCCTTCCGCAGCGAGTGGCTCAAACGCAAGCGCAGCTCCGCCTCCCTGATGCTCCTCGGCGGCAGCCTGTTCACGCCGGCCATCGTCGCCACCGTGCGGCTGCTGAACTACCGCACCCTGCCGGCCATCTACGCCGGCGACGCGTTCTGGAAGAACCTCTGGAGCGCGTCGTGGGAGTCGATGGCCGTCTTCTTCCTCCCCATGACCGCCATCCTCGCGACGAGCCTCGTCACGCAGATCGAGTACCGCGGCAACGCCTGGAAGCAGGTACACGCGCTGCCGATGAGCAGCGCCCTGCTGTTCCTCGCGAAGCTCGCGGTGATCCTGGTGATGATGGTGCAGTTCCTGGTGCTCTTCTGCGCCGGCATCTACGTCTCCGGGATGACGCCGTCCCTGCTCGTCCCCGGCGTGCCCGCGCCGAAGGGCTCGTTCTTCGACCTCCCCCTCCTGCGCGACAGCGCGCTGTACTTCGTCGACTGCCTCCCCATCGTCGCCGCGCAGTACGCGATGGGCCTGCGCGCGAACAACGTCCTGGTCCCCATCGGCGCCGGATTCCTGGCGTGGGTCGGCGCGCTGGCCGCGGTGTCCTCGCGGTTCGCGATCTGGTGGCCGTACGCGTACACGACGATCAACTACATCAAGGACACACCGAAAGGCGCGGCCTTCGCCGCCCACACGGAGCTGCACGCACTGGCGCTGGGATTCTTCGTTCTGCTGACGCTCGCTGGCTACGTGTCCTTCATCACCAAACCCGAAAAGGGCTAGAGGCGGTTCCTCGGAGTTCCTCGGAGTTCCTCGGGTTCCTCGGTGAGCCCCCCCCCGAGGAACTCCGAGGAACCCCGAGGAACCCGAGGAACTGCTCGATAGAATGCCCGCACACCGTGCGCGTCCGTGTCCTCCTTGCCACGCTTCTCCTCGCCACCGGCGCCTTCGCGCTCGATCCGGGGCGGGCGCTGACGCAGGCGCGGCTCACCGTCTGGACGCCGGAGTCCGGCCTGCCGCAGAGCACCGTCGACGCCATCGTCCAGACCCACGACGGCTACCTCTGGATGGGCACCGAGGAGGGGCTGGTGCGCTTCGACGGCGTGCGCTTCGTCGTCAGCGACCGCCAGACCGCGCCCGCCCTCCGCAGCGCCTTCATCTCCTCGCTCTACGAGACCCCCGACGGCACGCTGTGGATCGGCACCTACGGCGGCGGCCTGGCCCGTCTCCGCAACGGCAAAATCGAATCCTTCCACCCCGAGCTCCTCGGCACGGACCGCATCCGCGAGATGCACGCCGATCCCCGCGGCGCGCTCTTCATCGCCACCGCCGGCGGCGGCCTGCTGCGCATCGACGGAGACCGCGTCACGCGCTTCACCACCCGTAACGGACTGCCCACCGACCGCATCTGGGAGATCGAAGACGACGGCGCGGGCGGCCTCTGGATCGCCACGCACGGCGGCGGCGTGGTGCGCTGGCGCGACTCGCGCGTCCAGGAGCACATTGCCGGCCTCCCCAACGAATTCGCCCGCACGCTGCTCCGCGATCCCGACGGCACGCTCTGGATCGGCACCGACGGCGGCGGCGTGGTCGCGTGGCGTAACGGCGCGATCGTCCATCACCTCACCACCCGCGACGGCCTCCCCAGCGATCTCATTCGCACCCTCCGGCGCGACCGCTCCGGCAGCCTCTGGATCGGCACCGACGGCGGCCTGGCCCGCTGGCGCGGCACGCGCGCCGAGGCGCTCACTACGGCCGAGGGGCTGCCCAATCCGATCGTCCGGGCGGTGGTCGAGGACCGCGAGAGCAACCTCTGGGTCGGCACCACGGGAGGCCTGGTGCGGCTGCGCGACACCCGCTTCCTCTCGTACACGCGCGAGGAGGGACTCCCCGTCGACGGCGTCCGCGCCATCGTCGAAGACCGCGCCGGCCGCGTGTGGATCGGCACCGAAGGCGGCGGCCTGTGCGCGTCCGCCCCGCTGCGCTGCTTCACCCGCGCCGACGGCCTGCCGCACGACACCGTCTACGCCCTCGCCCCCGCCTCCGACGGCAGCCTCTGGGTCGGCACCGACGGCGGCGGCGTGGTGCGGTTCCTCGACGGCAAGGTCACCGAGAAGCCGCGCGGCCTGCCGAGCGATCGCATCCGCGCGCTCGTCGAGACCGCGGAGGGCGCGCTGTGGGTCAACACCACCTCGGGCCTGGCCCTCGTGCGCGACGGCCGCGCCTCGCTCGTCCGCGAGCTGAACGACCGCCAGCTTCGCCCGCTCCTGCTGCTCCCCGATCGCAGCCTGCTCGCCGGCACCGACGGCGCGGGCCTCTGGCGCGTGAGCGCCGACGGGTCGCACGCCGCCGTCGTCGCCCGCGCGGGCCAGGGCCTGGAGAGCGACCGCATCTTCAGCCTGGCCATGGACGCGAACGGCGGCGCCGTCCGGATCGGCACCTCCGGCGGCGGCCTGGCCCGCCTCGATCTCCGCACCAACGCCGTGCGCTCCCTCCAGCGGCGCCACGGCCTGTTCGACGACGTCGTGTTCCAGATCGTCGACCGCGGCCCCGACCTCTGGTTGACCAGCAACCGCGGCCTCTATCGCGTCGCGAGAGAGCACATCCTCGCCGCCATGAACGGCGCGAAGGCCGACCTCTCCGGGACGGTCTACGGCACCGCCGACGGCATGCCCACCGCCGAATGCAACGCCGCGTCCCCCGCCGCCATCCGCGCGCGCGACGGCCGTCTCTGGATCGCCACCGCCCGCGGTGTGGCCGTCGTCGATCCGCACGCGCAGAGCCGCAACGCCGTGCCGCCGCCGGTGCACGTCGAGGAAGTGCTCATCGACGGCGTGCCCGCGCCCGCGGCGCCGCTGCGCGTCCCGCCCCGCTCCCAGCGCCTCGAGATCCGCTACACCGCCCTCGGCTTCCGCGCCCCGGAGCGCGTCACCTTCCGCTACATGCTCGAGGGCTACGACGCCGGCTGGGTCGACGCTGGCACGAGCCGCGTGGCGCACTACACCAAGCTCGTGCCGGGCAGCTACACCTTCCGCGTCGCCGCCGCCAACGAGGACGGCGTGCCCAGCACCGGCGAAGCGCGCCTCCCCGTGGCCGTCGACCCGCGCTGGTTCGAGACCTGGTGGGCCCGCCTCGGCGCGCTGCTGCTCGTCGCCGCCGCCATCTGGGCCGGCGTGCGCCTCCGCCTGGCCGCGCTCCACCGCCGCCAGGCCGAGCTCGAGGCCGTCGTCACCGAGCGCACCCGCGAGCTCGCCGTCGCCAACGTCCGCCTGCGCAGCCTCTCCTACCTCGACGGCCTCACCGGCGTCGCCAACCGCCGCCGCTTCGACGAAGCCCTCGAAGAAGCCTGCGCCACCGCCGTCAGCGAGCGCGAGCCCGTCTCCCTCGTCCTCATCGACCTCGATCACTTCAAACAGCTCAACGACACCCGCGGCCACCAGTACGGCGACGAAGCCCTGCGCGGCGTGGCCTCGCTCCTCGCCGAATGCACCGAGTCCGGCGGCGGCCTCGTGGCCCGCTTCGGCGGCGAAGAATTCGCCTGGCTCCTCCCCGGCATCCCCCTCGACGCCGCACGCTCCGCGGCCGAGGCCGCGCGCCTGAAGATCCGCGCCAGCAACATCGTCACCGCCAGCTTCGGCGTCGCCGCGGGCATGAACCCCACACCCCCCGCCCTCGTCGCCGCCGCCGACGCCGCCCTCTACCGCGCCAAATCCGGCGGCCGCGATCGGGTGGAAGCCGAGCCCCTCTAACCGTGATCCTTGGAGTGCGGACGGAATCGAAGGGTCACGCGAGCTCGATGTCGCGTGTTCACCTTCCAGGATTGATCCCTTCGAGGCAAAGTCGTGTCTCCGCGAGGCAAAGTCGTGTCCCCGCGAGGCAAAGTCTTGTCCCCGCGAGGCAAAGTCTTGTCCCTTCGAGGCAAAGTCTTGTCCCCGCGAGGCAAAGTCGTGTCCCGCGGGGCAAAGTCGTGTCCCGCGAGGCAAAGTCGTGTCCCTTCGAGGCAAAGTCGTGTCCCCGCGAGGCAAAGTCTTGTCCCCGCGAGGCAAAGACGTGTCCCTTCGAGCAAAGTCGTGCCTCCGCGAGGCAAAGTCGTGTCCTTTCGAGGCAAAGCTTTGCCTCCGGGAGGCTGTGTTTTGTTCGTTCGAGGGTGCGGGCTGATCCTCGAGGTGTGAGGTTGGACTCTTTGGGAGTGCGGAGGCAATCACTGCACGATGAAGGGCTTCAAGGCGGGCAAGGACGTGTGAGGAGAAGAGGGGCCCGCCCGGCCGGCCCCTCGCTATCGGTCATGACCATCCCATCCCGCTTGCGATTGGAGGAGTGCGGAGGCCCTTCCCTCGCTGCCGCTGGCCTTGCTTGCCTGCAGGTACCTCATCCCGGATAGTAGGCCTCGTCCAGGAGATGCCATGAGCCGCCTGCCACACCTGTTGCTGGTGCTGTTGAGCGTAACCGCTGCATCCGCTGCCGGGACGCTGCAGGACACGAAGATTCCGAGGTTTGCGCAGTCGGCAGGGGGTGATGGGTTTCCCCTGTGGGTCTCGGCGTCGCTCGCGATTGCCGACGGCAGGATTCAACCCGATTTCTTCGAGCCCGCCTTCCTCGCACAGCTCGAACGAAACGAAGCGAAAAACGCAGATCGCTGTACGGCTTACATCAGCCTCGGCCCGCTGCATGTTCCGGAAGGGGCGCCGATCGAAGATCGCGTCGGAGTGTCGTATTCCGTCGTCACCGGCAGTATTACGGGTGCGGAACAAGGATTCTTTCGCGGTACGCCCGGAACTGCTTACGCGCTGAAGGTGTCCGGGCGACCGAAGATGCTGGGGCACGCCGCGACCGCGGACGTCGTGTACATCTTCGTTGCAACTGCCGACATCCCGACAGCCCGAGGGCGCGTCTGTTCGACGCCGTTGCCCGGCACTCCGCTCCCCGAGATCGGCGATCGCGTCGTCGCTTTCGCGCCAATGCCCGCACAGGACGAGGAACGGCAGTTCATTCTCGTCAACGGACAGTCGCATCTGATCCTGGAGCGGCGAGGCGCCTTGATCGGGCGCACGGAAGCGAAAACGACAAAGGTACGCAATCTCGCGGATGTACTGAACGCGATTCAGGAGAGCGACGGACTTCGTACGACACCGGTCCGGAGGGAAGAGTGACACGGACCGCAGCGGTGGCGGCGATCGCCGTCGCTGCGCTGCTCGTGATGTCCGGCGAGGCAGGTGCGTGTGTGGTCAGGCTCTATGGTCCCAATAACGCCGACACCCTCGGTTTCGAGGCGGGTCCGGGCGTCAGCGAGGACTGGATCGAGAGCGCCATCGGGTATTGGGAGGTCTGTCCGGAAGGTGGGTTTCCGGTGTTGTCCTGCGGCGTGTCAGGGGATTACACGTTCACGGTGGCGATGATCACTGGCCGGTCCGTGGGTAGCGGGTGCGGCTCTTTCAGTCCCGATGTCGACTGGAATGGTTCTTCGTGGATCGTCACAGGCGGCAGCGTCTTTCTTTATACGCACGATGGCTTCGGATTCCCCTGCAGCAATACGGCAACGGCTCGCGCGCGCACGCTGGCTCACGAGATTGGCCACGTTCTCGGCCTTGACGAGTCCTCCTGCACCAATCGCGTCATGGGCGGCTCATCGGCCGTGCAGTCTGATGAATGCCTCTGGGTTGCAGGAAACTGGACGACGGAAGCGGAGCAGCAACAGCAGGCATGCGAGGCAAATTGTCCGTATCCCTGTACGGGCTCCCCGCCGGTGTGTGACACGACGATCGACACCGGTGGTGGCTATCAGTGCTCCTTTTCGCAGTGCAGCCCGCTCGTCCTGGACCTGAACGGCGACGGTATTCACACGACCAGCGTGGAGCAGCCGGTCTCGTTCGACCTCACGGGTGACGGTGTGCCGGAACATCTGGGCTGGACCGATCCGGAAACGGATGAGGCGTTTCTCTGGCTGGATCTTCATCCGAACGGCCGAGTCGACGACGGGAGCGAGCTGTTCGGCCACGGAACCGTGCTCGAGGACGGCCGGCTCGCAAGCGATGGCTTCGAGGCCCTGGCCCGGTACGACCGGACGTCGTCGGGCGGCAATGGCGACGGCTGGATCTCGGCGGCGGACCGGGTCTGGAACCGGCTGCGGTTGTGGGTCGATGCGGACCATGACGGCGTCTGCGTAGGGCCCGAGAGCGGCCCGATCGCGGCGTATGGGGTGGTCGCGATCCCGCTCACTTATACGGTGCATGAGGAGGTCGACCCGAGCGGGAACGTTCACCGGCTCAGGGGGTCGTACCTGCGAATGGAGCGCGGGAACGGTCTGCCTCGCTTGAGGCAGTTCGTTCTTCACGATGTATTTTTCCGCTCGCTTCCTCCGGAGTAGCGATCGCGGCGAAGCCGATCCAGAGGAAACTCTGGAGGGCGGTGGCAGCCGAGGATATCTCCACCCCTGAATCGCGAGTCGCAGACGCTTCTTTAGCGCGATTTGGAGTGCGGAGGCAATCACCTCCGGCTTTTGTATTCGCGGCGAGGACGACGTTGCCGGTTTCGCCGGGATTCGCGGTGCCGGGCACGAGGCCGAAGGCGCGCTCGAGGGTGTCTTCGTCCGCGCGTTTGCGGATGATGGCGCGCACGCCGATGCGGGGAATCTCGATGCGGCCGACCGCGGAGGGGTCGATGGCGGCCTTACGCGGTTTCGGTCTCGGGGACTCCGTTTCTTTGGAAGTCCGCTTTGCCGGGGAAGGCAGCACCGCCTGCACTTCGGCCGAACCGACGCTGAAGACCCCCATGGCCGCTTCCGGATCACCAATCAGATCGCCATCTTCGCGGATATCCCGGCGATCGTATGGGCACGGGAAACCGCGCCGTCGCGATATGGCTCCGACAAGCTCATCAGGGCTCCCTGAGCCTTCATTCCATTACCTTGACGGCCGCTCGCAGCTCCATGATGTGGACCGTTTTGATCCTCTTCGCGGCAAGCGAGCTATCCGTGTAGGTGGGCGCCGTGAGGCTAGCCGCCGCATAGGCTTGTGCAAGGGCGGTGCGGAGCTCCGTCACGTGGACCGCTTTGATTCTGGTGGATCTCGAGGTCAGCGTCGGATCCGTGAAAGAGAAACTGCCGAGGCCTCTGGCGACACGAATGGCATTGATGCGCGTGCGCAACTGCGTGATGTGCACCGGCTTGATGGGCGTGACCCGGGCCACCAGCGGATCGTCGGTAAAGGCTGCGTAGACGGACGACGACGCCCCATTCGCCGCCGAGAGCCCGCCGTCGAAACCATAGTCAGCGACGACGACCGCCGACGCTGGCGGATTTGCGGTATTGATACGCAATACGCTCCTGCCGCTGAACCCGTAGAGATTCTGATCCGCGCCGGTGGCGAGCCCGAACAACGCGTTGTCATTCGTCACGTGTCCACGGTTCGTCGCGGTGAAGGAGTTTCCGGAGAGGGTGATCTGCACGAGATCACTGAACGTACCGTTCTGCACCGCGCCGTACAAAGTGCTGCCGACAAACGCGAGGTCGCCCATCGACACGTAACCTAGACTTCCGGTCAACGCTGTGGCGAGCCCGGTCGCCGGATTCACTGAGTAGAGCGATGTCGTGAGATTGCTGGCCGCCAGTAGACCATTGCCGTTGGCCACGAGCGCGTTCATGCCGCCGACGCCGAGGGGGCCGATGAACGTCAGATCGGCAGTTGTGGAATTGATCGAGTACAGGTTGCTGAAGTCGATCCCCCACAGCGCGCCGTTCGCAGTCCGCGCCACGTCCGTGAGCACGACTCCCCCGTTCCCGAGAATGCTCGAGCTTTCGCTGGAGAGGTGGACGGTGCCGGTGTTTCCACTGTCGTCCACGACCGTCGACGAGCCGGACGCCGCGAACCCGCAGGTATAGAGCGTGACGTTGTCGACAAGCCATCCGAGCGAGCCGGACGAAAAGTCGGTGCCGATGCGGAACCGGAAGCGAACGCTCTGGCCGGCGAGGAGCCCGAGGTTCAGGCGTGTGCCCGTATACCCGTAACTGGACCGGACGAACCCCGCGCGTCCGCCCAGCGGATTGCCCAGTCCCGACAGGATGGCGCCGTTGTAACCCTGCCCCGCGTCCACGAGGCTACCGGCGTCGTTCCACGTCGAGCCGTTGTTCGTGCTGTACTCCAGCACGCCGCCGTCGTAATCGAAGAAGCCGGACTCGAACTCGAACGCGTGGTCGAAGTACAACCGGGCACCTGCCGGAACGGCCACCGAGGAGGTCATGGCGAGCCGGTGGTCCGACGTGTTCTCTGTGTCCGTCCCCCACGCGGAGTTGGTTCCGCCCTTGGCGAACCCGGAGGTGTTTGTGTACCACGTGCCGTCACCGTTCATCGCCGTCCAGTTGCTCGTGACCGCCTCGAAATTGTCGAAGAAGGCGTTGATGGACATTCCACTCGAACAGAGAGGCGGCGCCTTCGCTGCACCGGCGCAGGGCCAGGCGTGATTCATCTCCACCGCCAGGAGCGCAAGCGCGACCTGCGTGCAATCGGAGGCGGTGATGCCCGACGTTCCGAGGAGATCGGTGCAGGACTGGTTCAAGGCGTTGTAATTGTCCGAGAAGCCGGATCCCGATGTCAGATACACCGTCAGAGCGCGGTATTGAACCTTCGCCGCTTTCGTGAGGCCAATTGGGGCGATCGTCGTGTCGTTGTAGGTGCCTCCGTCGACCATGAGAGCGTACGCGTGATTGGGAACCCCGCTGTTCGTATGAACTCCGCCGTGGTCGCCGACAGGATTGGTCCAGCCGGTATCGTCGCAGATGAAATACGAAGAATCGCTCATCTTCCCCGGATTGAAGTAGGGCGTCGCGGTAGGGTTCATCATGTCGCGCACCGCGCCGCCGGGGAGCTCCTCTCCGACCTTCCAGCGAACGTTCGCCGCGTCATTCCCCGTCCCGTTCAGAAGATCGATCGTTTCTCCGAAGATGTCCGAGAAAGACTCATTCAGCGCTCCGGACTGCATGTAGTACAGAAGGTCGGCGCTGTATTGCGTGACGGCGTGTGCGAGCTCGTGGGCGACCACATCGTCGGCCGACGCCCAACCGTCGGCGTAGATCATCTGGGACCCGGTCCACTGCGCGTTCTCATAGGAGGGACAGGTCGTTCCCTGCGGCTGGCCCTCGGGACAATGGTGTGCCGTGGACTTGATCACCGCACCTGCGCCGTCGAAGCTGTCGCGCCCATGGGTCGAGAAGAAGTAGTCGTAAGCCAGGCCGGCATATGTATAGGCGTTGTCCTGATCGGCATCGCCGGTGGCAGCGCCGCCCTCGCTGCGAACCAGCGTGCCAGGCAACGCGGACATGTGATTGCCGTTGTAAACCTGCCGAGACTTCCCCTCCGCGAGCTGACTGAAGGTGAGCAGGATGACACCCAACTCTGCGTCGACCCAGATGAACTGCCGCAGCGACGGGCCGGTCGCCTCGACGAACCACGCCAGGCGCGAGTGATGACCAACCCGATCCGACAAGAGGCTTCGGTTGAGGATCTCGAGCCGAGGCTCGCTGTACAGCGCGGTCTGGGCACGATCGGAAAGATGTTTCTCGATCAGACGCCGCGCCGCCTGTTCCGCCGCCGCCGGCGGCAGGCTGGGCATCACCGTCGCCGGAAAGTCGTCGATGAGGTGCCCGTTCGCCACCATCACGCGTGAGCCATCGAGATGCACGATGAATTCGGCGGCGCGGATCGGGACGCCGCCGTACGTTTGCTGCAAACGCACGTGCTCGAGTCCGAGCGCGTCGGTGTGAGGATCGCGCAGGAGCCGCATTTCCGACGTTTCCCGCAGGCCGAAGGCCGCACCGTAGGTGCTCAGAAATTTCAGAGCGCGCAGCTCGGCCGGAGCGGTTGGATCGAGCGAAAGCAGGATGCCCCGCCCCGGACTGCTTGCGAACGTGACGTGTCCCGTATGACGCGAAATCTGCTGGACGGCGAGCTGTTCGCCGTCCTCGCTCAGGCTGGGAATCGACTGGACCTTGGGTACCACGACCTGAGCATGAACGTGCGCCGCTCCCAGCGACACAAAAACGGCTCCGGCGAGAGCGTAAAGCTTCCCGATGTTCATAATGATTTGGACCCGTCACTACATTGGTCTAATGCCACACGGCCGTCAATCGGGCAAATATGTAATGGAGGGCTGAAAGGCGGCACTTCTTCAGGCAATGGGGCTATGCACCCGTGCGTGATTCAGTGACACGTTTTCGAAGAAGTTGTTGCGGAGGCGATGCGGCTTCAGTCCGCCTCTCTCGTGGGTAGACAGTGGCGCGTGTCCCCCCGCCCACGAGGAGCGGGCGGGCTGAAGCCGCGCCCTACATTCGTCACTGCACGCGCTTGGCGCTGACGATGAAGCGGTCGGGGGCGGGGCCGAGGAAGCCGAAGGGGTAGCAGGTGACGAGGGTGAGCTCCTCGGTGCCGCGGGAGCGGAGGACGCTTGTCTCCTCGGGGGACACCACTCGGGTGGAGTCGACTTCGTAGACGTACTCGTTGGGCGGCACGACGACGCGAATGCGGTCCGCCACGCGGATGTGGCGCAGGGGGCGGAAGAAGGTGTCGCGGTGGGCGGCGAGGACGACGTTGCCGGTTTCGCCGGGATTCGCGGTGCCGGGCACGAGGCCGACGGCGCGCTCGAGGGTGTCTTCGTCCGCGCCTTTGCGGATGATGGCCCGCACGCCGATGCGGGGGATCTCGATGCGGCCTACCGCGGAGGGGTCGATTGCGACTCTACGCGGTTTCGGTTTCGGCTCTGCTTCTCGGGAAGTCCGCTTCGGTTTGGACGGCGGTACCGGTTCTTCGGAAGGCGGTTTCTCTTCTTTCGCCGCGGTCTCGATTCTGGGCGCGGGGACCGGGCGGTCGGAGACCCAGTCGACGGGCACGGGAACAGGATCGCGCCGCGGGGTCTCCCCCGCGGCGCCTGGGTCCGGACGGGCTTCGCTGAAGACGGCCCGCTCCTGTTGCGCCTGATAGCTCCAGCGGGCCGACGTGGCGACGAGCGCCACGCCGACCAGGAGGATGCCGAGAGCCCACAGCGTGAGCTCCAACCAGCGCAGACCTCTGCTTCTGGGCATCCGGGTCATCGATTACGCGCGGGCGATGCGAAGCACGACCGCGCCGGCAAGCGAGATCAGACCCAGCAACGCGACCATTGGAATCCGGCTCGCGGTCGCGGGCATCTCGGGTGCGGACGAGACCATCGGCTCGGGCTCGACCGGCGCCGGGGCCGGGGTGAACGTCTCGGCCGGTTCCGGCGCGATGTTGGGCGTGGTCACGGTCGTCACGGTCGAGACCTCGGCCTGCACGGGCGCGGGCGTCACCACGGGCGCCTCGTACACGTACGGCGTGCTGGTCTCCTCGGGCGTGATGACGTTCAAGTCCGCCATCTGTTCGTCGTGATAGGAGACGACCGGCTCTTTGGCCAGGCGTGCGAGCTGACGGGCGCGCGACTCTTCATAGACGATGTCGTGGCCGCCGCCGCTGGCGGGATCGGCCGCGAACCAGGTGCGCAGCGCGCGCGGACGGCCTTCGCCGGCCGGGAAGTACACGAACATCGTGTTCGGCAGCTTTTCATTCGGCTCGAGCTGGTGGGGAACCGTCAGCAGGGTGGCGTAAATGGTCGACCGGTCGACGCTGGTGATCTGGACCTTGTTGCGGTCCGCCTGCGGCGAGACGACGCGGATCAGGTACGTGCCGGGCTGCAGGATCGTCCCTCCCACCTCGGTGGGCTCGGTAATGGGAAGCGTCGAAACCTCGGGGGTCTGGGCCATCGCCGGAAGCGACAGCAGCAGCGCAATCGCGCTGATCGCCATGACCTTTACAGTGTGTTTCATGGATGAGCTCTCCTTGTCCATCATTTGTTCAGTCGCCAGGTTGGCGAACTTATTCGGTGCACTGCGCGAACGATGCCTGCCTGCCGGGGAAAGCGGGCGCGTCCGCGCGTGCTTGTGAGGGAGCGCCGGCGGCGCTCAGAGCACCCGCTCGTCCGGATAGCACCAGGCCCAGAGCTCGCCGGGCTCGTAGGAGCGGATGATCGGATGGGTGGTCGCTTCGTGGTGGCGGGTGGCGTGGCGGTGCCTGGAGGAGTCGCAGCAGCGCACGCCGCCGCAGGTCATGCACATGCGCAGGTGGACCCAGTCGGATTCGCCGAGCTTGAGGCAGTCTTCGCATCCGGCCGCGGTCGAGCCGATGTCGGCGCGGGCGGTGGCGCCGTGCGCGCAGGCGGCGCGCTGCTCTTCGGAGAGCACGATCGTGCGGACGGGCGGTCCGGCCTCCTCGCTGCCGATCGGCGTGCGCAGCAGGCGCGCGGCCGCGGCGAAGGCCTGCGCGCTGCCGCGCGCGGTGACGCGGTCGCCGGCGCGGAGCAGAAAGTCCGCGGCCGGCGCTTCGATGGTCTGGGCCTGCCGGGCGACGGAGAGCACGCGCACGCCGAGCTCACCGGCCGGAAGTGAATCGCGGCGCACGGTGAAGGTGCGCGTGTCGAAGCAGGCGTCGTCGAGGTCTTCGCAGACGACGATCGGCGTCTCGGCGATGGCCGTGCGCAGCGCGGCGTAGCCGCCGTCGCGGACGGTGGTGACGTGGTCGTCGATCTCGTCGAGGTCGATCTGATACGCGGACAGCACGCGGGTGAAGAGCTGGACCCCGATCTCGATCTGGTCCACCAGGACCTGGTCCGCGCCTTCGCCGAGGAGCACATCGACGTCCGAAGGGGATTGCGTGCGCACGACGATCTGCAGCGTCGGATTGAGGCCGCGCGCGACGGCCGCGACGCGACGGACCATGTCCGGAGTGTCGTCGGGCACGACGAGCATCTTTGCGGCGCCGATGTTGCCCAGCTCGAGGACCACGCGGCGGGTGTAATCGCCGACGATGGAGTGCAGGCCTTCCCGGTCCGCCTCCGCGGCGCCGGTGGGGCTGAGCGTCAGGATGATGAACGGCACGCCGGAGTCGCGGAGCACGCGGGTCAGGTAGCGTGCGGCCGGACCGTAGCCGGCGACGATCACGTGGTTCTCGAGCGTCACGGCCTCGGCGTGCCCGCCGGCATCGGCCGCCACTGTTTCGGCGGCGCGCGTCGCGCGGGACTCCAGCCACCGCCCGAAGCGATCGAGCAGCGGCGTGGCCGTCATCAGCAGGACCGCCGCGGCGATGAACGTCTGCCCGCCCAGCGCCGGGTTGCCGCCCGGGTGCAGCCCCGCGGCGCGCCCGACGCGCTCGAGCACGAAGGAGAACTCGCCGATCTGCGCGAGGAGAAACGCCGTGCCGCCCGCGACCGCGGCACCGTAGCCCAGCAGGCGCGCGACCGCTCCCGTGACGAGCGCCTTCACCAGGACGATCGCGGCGACGACGCCGAGGATCTCCAGCGGATGCCGCGCGACGAAGGCGAGGTCGAGCAGCAAGCCCACGGAGACGAAGAACACCGCGCTGAACAGGATCTGCAGCGGAAGGATCTCGGCGAACGCGTGATGACTGAAGCGGCTCTCGCTGACGACCAGGCCCGCCAGGAACGCGCCGAGGGAGAGGCTCACGCCGGCGAGGCTGGTCAGCCATGCCGTGCCGAGACAGATGGCGATGATCGCCAGCAGGAAGATCTCCGGCGAGCAGGTGCGCGCGACGCGCTCGAGGATCACCGGCATGACCCGGCGCGCGACCACCGCCACGGCCGTCACGAGCAGCGCCGCCTTCCCCAGTCCCAGGGCCATGTCCGCGCCCGACCCTCCCCGGCCCGCGAGCAGCGGCAGCACGAGCACGAGTCCGACGATGGCGAGGTCCTGGAAGATGAGAACGCCGATCGAGAACTGCCCCTTCGGCGACGCCACTTCGTTGCGCTCGGCGAGGACTTTGAGGACGATGGCCGTGCTGGACAGGGCCACGAGCGATCCGGTGAAGAACCCCGTCCGCCAGTCGACGCCGAACAGCGCCAGCAGCCCCATGGCCGCGCCGATGGTGAGGAGCATCTGCAGCCCGCCGCCGGCGAAGATCGCGCGCTTCAGCCGCCCGAGCCGCTCCAGACTGAGCTCGATACCGAGCGTGAACAGCAGCAGGACGATCCCGATCTCCGCGATCGAGTCGATGAGCTCCGGATCCTCGACCAGCCCGAGGGCGTTGGGGCCGATGACGACGCCGGCGAGGAGGAACCCGACGATCGGCAGGATGCGCAGCTTCTGACAGACATACGCGATGAGCGCGCTGGCGACCACCATGGCCACGACCTGGGGGAGAAAGTGCGGCATGCGGGGCGGATTCTCTCACTGGGAGGAGCGAGCCGCGCACCGCGATGCCGCCCCGGCGGGATCACGCGGCGTTCTGATACAGCTCGCGGGCCTGGCGTACGAGTTTCGACGCGAGCGCGAGCAGATCGTTTCGCCACTGCTCGAGGTCCGCCGGGTGGCCCGGCGCCGTCCCGAGCCGGGTGATCATCGCGTCTACGGTGGTCATGATCATCTGACCGCCGGCACCTGCGGACGACGACGTGAGCATGGACTGAATGACGGAGAGGTTCGCCTTGGCGTTGGAGATCTGGCCGAAGTCACCGCCGGTCCGGATGATCCCCTTCGTTTGCATGGCCTGCTTGACGATCTCCAGCACGTCCGTGCCGGTGGAGCGCGCCAGCTCGCCTTTGGAGAGGTATCGCTGCAGGTCCCCGCCGAGCGCGCAGATGACGTTGCCCGGACCGCCGGCGCCGAAGTACTCGAAGAACGCCTGCGGCAGTCCCGTGAGCTCGTCGTCGTAGTTTGCGAGCGCGGCAGCAGGGTCCGGGTCGGCGAGCGCCTGCGTGAAAGCCTCGCCGTCGGCGGTGAGCAACTGCAGCGCCACGGTCCAGTCGGAACGGAAGCGCAGGGTCTGTAACGCGAGCACCGCGTCGGGATCGAGGTCCGGCGTGACTTTCATGACCAGTGTGTACGCGTTGATGTAGCGCTTCACCTCGCGCGGGTTGATGCCCTGCTCCGTGGCGAGATACTCCAGGTGCGGCCGCGTACGGATGCGGAGGTCGTCCTGCTGTGCAGGGTGGAGGTTGCCGTGGTTGCAGAGCAGCTCGACGTAATCGTGGATCTGCTGCACCGAGACGCGCGGAAGGTTGAACGGCACCTGGAAGATCTTCTTGATGTAATCCGAGCCGCGGATCTGCAGCTCTTTATGGGTCTGCGTTCCGGCGGCGAGCTCTTTCGCATACTTGGCGTCGATGCAGCGCTCCACGACCTGCTGGTCGAGGCCGACCACGAAGACGAAGCCGGGCATGTCGAAGAAGAGCTTCATCGACTCCAGCACCTCCAGCGCCCCCTCGGGCAGGCAGCGATCGAGATCGTCGATGAAGACGACGAAGCGCCGGTCCCTGCCGTGATTGGTGATCTCCTGAAACGCTTCTTCCAGGGCCTTGAAGCTCGCCTGGTAGAACGAGCGGGGGACGCGCGCCTGCTTTTCCTTTTCGCTCATGCGGGCGCCGGCTTCGAGGGCCTTGTTCGCATCGAACGACGCCTTGACGACTTCCGGAAGCCCGACTTCCAGGCTGAAGCCGCTCAACAGCGCGACGGTGGCCTGTCCGATCGTGCGCGCGGTGTCGAACGCGCGGTCTTTCAGCGTCCTGCGGGTCTCCGCCCATCGCAGCAGCGCCTCCCGGATGCAGTCGAGGAGCGGCACGATGAGGTGCGGCTCACGCTCGAAGCGCCAGGCGCTGAAGTCGACGACGATCACCGCGTCGCTCTCCAGCGAGCTGGCGACGGTTCTCATCAGCGTCGTCTTTCCCGCGCCCCACGACCCGAACACTCCCACGGCAAAGCGCGGATCGTTCGTCGTGATGACTTCACGGAGCGACGCACCGTATGCGGCAAAGCCCAGCCCCGGGTTATCCGTGGGCGTGTCGAGGATGATGCGGAACCTGGTGTAATCGACCATGCACCATCAGAGAGCCGCTGACGTGCAGTTTCCCTGCCTCGGCGAGAGGACCCAACGCCGAGCTACACGATGCCCTGCGGCGGCAACTTTGCCGAACTCCGTACCGACGGCAAGCGAAGGAGCCGCTCCAGGGCGTCACAGGCGGAATGAACCGCGACCGAGCGCCAGATCCCCTTCTGAGTCCCATCGAGGCCTTTCTTGCAGCTTTCGATGCGGCGTTGAACTCTAACCGCGAGCTGAACGTTTCTCGCGGTCGACGATGACGACCGCCGCTCGCACTCCAAATCACCGCCGCCGCATCATCCCGGCCCATAGCGCCACCGGTACGGCGATCACCGTCGTCAACACCGCGATGTGGCGGCTGCGGGCGCGGTCTTCCTCGGTCGCGAAGCGGCCGCGGGAGGAGCGGGTGGCGAGTGTCAGGCCGGTCACGGCGGTCCAGGCGAAGGAGAGCCAGACGGCCACGAGGCTGGCGATGGCGAGGGTGAAGAGGGCCCCGTAGGGGTCTTTCCGGTTCATCATGCTCCTTGCAATTTCGGGCGATTGACGAATGAATGGCCATTCATTCATACTGGCCCGAAACCTGTAAAACCCGGCTGTAAGGAGCACATCATGGCGGAAGTCAAGACTCAGGGCGCGGTCGAGGCGATGGAGGTCGCCGAGGCGTCGCGCGAGACGGAATGGGAAAAGCCTTCGTTTGCCGGCGATCTCTTCCTCGGCAAGGTCAATTTCGATCTGATCCACCCGTTCCCGGAGCAGCCGGCCGCCGACAAGGCGGAAGCCGACGAGTTCCTGGCGAAGCTGGAGCGCTTCCTGGCGGAGAACGTCGACGCGGATGAGATCGACCGCAAGGGCGAGTACGACTACGACCTCTTCAAGGGCTTCGCCGACATGGGCGCCTGGGGGATGAAGATCCCGAAGGAGTACGGCGGGCTGGGGTTCAGCTCGACGAACTACAACCGCGCCATCGGCCTGGTGGCGACGTGGTGCGCGAACAGCGTGGCCTGGCTCTCGGCCCATCAGTCCATCGGCGTGCCGCAGCCGCTGAAGCTCTTCGGGACCGAGGAACAGAAGAAGAAGTACCTGCCCCGCCTGGCGGCGGGCGCGGTCTCGGCGTTCGCGCTCACGGAGCCGGGCGTCGGCTCGGACCCGGCGAAGATGCAGACGACCGCCACGCCCACCGCGGACGGCAAGGGCTGGCTCCTCAACGGCGAGAAGCTGTGGTGCACGAACGGCCTGAAGGCCGAGGTCATCGTGGTGATGGCGCAGACGCCGCCGAAGGTGGTGGGCGGCAAGGAGAAGAAGCAGATCTCCGCGTTCATCCTGGAGATGGACACGCCGGGCGTGGAGATCGCGCACCGCTGCCAGTTCATGGGCCTGCGCGGCATCGGCAACGTGCTCATTCGCTTCAAGGACGTCTTCGTCCCGAAGGAGAACCTCCTGTGGGGCGAGGGCCTGGGCCTGAAGCTCGCGCTGATCACGCTGAACACGGGGCGCCTGACCATTCCCGCGGGCTGCGCGGCGGGCTCGCGGCGGATGCTGGAGATCGCGCGCGACTGGGTCAACGAGCGCGTGCAGTGGGGCCTGCCGATCGGCAAGCACGAGGCCGTGGCGGCGAAGCTGGCGTGGATGGCTTCCCATACGCTGGCCATGGAAGCGATCGTGTGGCTGACGTCGAGCCTCGCGGACCGCGGCGACGTCGACCTGCGCATCGAAGCGGCGATGGCCAAGCTGTTCAACACGGAGATGTCGTGGAAGTGCGTCGACGAGCTGGTGCAGATCCGCGGCGGACGCGGGTTCGAGACCGGCCCGTCGCTGGAGGCGCGCGGCGAGAAGGGCTACCCGGTGGAGCGGATCATGCGCGACATGCGCATCAACCGCATCTTCGAGGGCACGAGCGAGATCCAGCATCTGTTCATCGCCCGTGAGGCCGTCGATCCGCACATGAAGCGCGGCTACAAGATCCTGCTGCCCGAGACGCCGACGGCGGAGAAGGTGTCGGCCGCGGCGAAGGCGGGCGCGTTCTACGCGACCTGGTATCCGACGAAGTACATGGGCTGGAGCCGCTTCCCGAAACATGGGGACTTCGGCCGGCTGGCGACGCACGTGGGCTACATCGAGCGGCAGTCGCGGCACGTGGCGCGGTCGATCTTCCACGCGATGATGCGCTTCCAGGCGAAGCTGGAGCGGAAGCAGATGGTGCTGTTCCGGATCGTGGACATCGGCACGGACCTGTTCGCGATGTCGGCCACGATCAGCTACGCGACGATGCTGGCCAAGCAGGGCAACAAGAACGCGCTGGAGCTGGCGGACCTGTTCTGCCGCGAGGCGCGCACGCGCATCGACCAGAACTTCCGGATGCTCTTCGACAACCACGACGAGCTCGCGTACAAGGTCGTGCAGAAGATGATGAAGGGCGAGTACGAGTGGCTGGAAGGCCATCTCGTGCAGCCGGTGGTGCCGACCGCCGAGCAGGTGGAAGAGGCGATCCGGCAACTGGCCTGATCGGATTCAGAGGGCAGCGCGCAGAGGGCAGAGGGCAGAAGTGCCCCCTGCCCTTTTTCGTGGCGGGACGAGCGTAGAATCAACGGATGGCACCCCAGGCCACAACGCCGATGACGTACGAGGAGTTCATCGCGCTGCCGGAAGACGGCAAGCGCTACGAGCTCATCGAGGGGGAGCTGGTCTTAAATCCTGCGCCGGTCACGAAGCATCAGCGCGTTCTGAGAAAGCTGCTCACTCGACTGGACCGATACTTCGAGGAGCGCGGCGGCGGCGAGGTGTTCTGTACTCCCTACGACGTCGTGCTCTCCGATGAAACGATCGTCGAGCCGGATCTCCTCGTCGTGATGTCGGAGCGGGCGTCGATCGTGCGCGAGAAGCGCGCTCACGGAGCCCCGAACATCACGATCGAGATTCTGTCCGAAGGCTCGCGGCGGAGAGACGAAGTGACCAAGCGGCGGCTCTACGAGCAGCACGGGGTGGACGAATACTGGATCGTCGATCCCGCGATCGACGTGGTGAAGCTGTACCGCCGCATGGGGACAGGCTTCGAGCCCGCGGTCGAGCTGAACACGGAATCAGGGGGCGCGATCACGTCACCGCTGCTGCCCGGATTCGCGCTGGACGTGAATTTCATCTTCGCCGAATAGATAGCGGCTTGTGGAGTGCGGCAACGGCTAGTTGCCGCCTTTCGATCCCGAAGCCCCCGCCCGCGGCAGCTCGACGCTGCCGCAAAGGACAGCGGCAACTACGCTTCGCTTCGTTGCCGCACTCCACATCAGGGCTCCATCGGGTTCTTCCGGCCCTGCAGCTTCTCCTCGTCGTCGACCGTCTCGTGGCCGGCGTACGCCTGGATCAGGCAGTCGCGGCAGATCAGGGAGGCGGTGTTCGCGCCCGGGCGGGGGACCCAGCCGTCGCGGTGTACCGCTTCGTCGAAACAGCGCGTGTATTCGTCCGGGATCTCGCCGACGATCTCGCGGGTCAGGTCACATTCGCCGCATCGGAGAAGGACGCGTCCTTCCATGGCTTCACTCCGTCTCTCCCGCCGCCGGGAAGACCGGCGTGATGTCGACGGGGATGTCCGTCAATCGCTTCGTCACCGACTCGATCTCGGGCGTCGACACGCCGTACTTCGTGAGCAAGCGCTGGGCCCGGGCGTAGTCGCCGGTGGCCTGGAGCATGAGCAGCTCGGTGGCGAGCGACTTGATCGCGGGATACATCTTCGTCATGTCGACGGTGAACGTGCCGTCGCCTTTCGGCACGATCGCGCCCTGCTCGCGGAGCCAGTTCCACTGCACGGCGGTGCCGCGGCCGTGGGCCTCGTCGATGCCGAAGCGCATGGAGCGGAAGTGCAGTCCCGCGTAGGTGGCGAAGAGCTGCGCGGGGGTGAACGTCATGTGCAGGTTGTTGTCGATGGCGTAGAGGATGTTCCAGACGCCGAGGACGTCGGCCTTGCATTCCTCGATGGCGGAGTAGGTGTCTTTGAGGAGGAAGCGCACGTCCACGCGCTCGCCGTTCGGCTGGGTGATGAGGCCGGGCCCGAGACCGTGGGAGAGCTCGTGGAAGAGGACGAAGTTGAAGTAGGCGTCGAAGTTGAGGAGCTGTCGCTGATCGGGGTCGAGCACGCGCATGGCGATCGGATAGCCGCTCATGCGGTACTTCGCGTCCATCACGTTCTTGAGCAGGACTTTCTTGGAGCCCTTCTGCTCGCGCACGACCTCGTCGTTGGGCAGGTTGAACGCGGCGGTCTGCACGCCGCGGCGGGCGTCGCCGGCGGTGTAGATCTCCTGCACCACGCGGATGGGCGACTCCGTGCCGCGGTTGGGGTTCTTGTGCTCGTCGGGGATGGGGAGGTTGCGCTCCATGCCCGGCAGGTGCTGCGCGTAGACCGCGAGCTTGTCGGTCTCGGGGCGGTCGACGACGTTGATGAACGACTCGAACGCGGCCTTCCAGTTGAAGAGGGCGTCCTCGTAGACCTCGTAGGGGCCGATCACCACTTCGAGCGGGCCGTTGAGGTCCATCCAGGCGATGTCGCTTTCGCGGTAGTTGTCCTTGAAGAAGGCGTCGGCGAGCTTGGTGAGGTAATCGCGCAGCGAGGCGTTGTCCGTCAGGGCCGCGGCTTCGCGGAGGCGCGCGGCGGCGGGCTCGAGAAACTCGCGGTAGTGGACGGAGTACGGGATCGTCACCAGCCGGTCGCCCTGGCGGCGCACGACGGTGAAGAGTCCCTGCAGCGCGTCTTTCTGCTCGGGATGGGCGGCGATGTAGCGCTCCATCTCTTCCTTGGTCAGGCCGGCGGGATAGAACGCCGCTCCCGCGGGCTTGTGGCCCGCTGCGCCGAACGGCGCGATGAAGGGCTCGTCCTCGGCGAGACGATCCCAGCGTCCCCTGTTGGCGATGAAGTAGTCGTAGCCGGCGCGGTCGCGCGCGGAACGGCCGGCCTGCGCCTCGAGCCGCGTGCGGTACCCCGGGTTCTCCTCGGACACCTGGCGCCAGTAGATCTCGTCGATGTACTTCGACGCCTCGATGAGCTTCGCCACGACCTGCTTCTCGTTGTCGCTGAGGAGCGAGCGGTCGTAGTCGATGACGGTCTTGGGCAGTTGCTCGAGGCGGTCTTCGACGCCCGGAAGGACTTCGAGAGCGCCGGCGGGAGTGGCGGCGAGAGCGGTCTGGGTCTGCATGTTCGTCTGACAGGCGAGCGGAAGCATGGCGGCCAACGCGAGAAAGACCTTCTTCATGGCAGTTGGGATTCTATGCAATGATCGCGCTTCGACGGAGGGCACGTCATGAAATCCGCGGTCGTGATTCTGGTCGCTCTCTTCGGCCCCGCCGTAAAATGAGCGTGGTATCGTCGCGATCAGTCGAGGTTCGTCCGTGATCATCGAGTGTCCGAGCTGTCATTCGAAGTACCAGTACGACGAGGAGCGCTTCGAGCGTAAGCCGTCGAAGAAGATCAAATGCGCGCGCTGCCAGCAGATCTTCGAGATCCGGAATCCCGCGTTCGAAGCGCGCCAGCCCGAGGCCGTGGAGCCGGGCGACCGGACGTACACGGCGCGAACGGAGTCGAAGGCGCGGATTCCCGAGCCCACCGAGCAGTCGACGCTGCCGGAGCGCGGCACCGGGAAGACCGAGGCGCCGCAGTTGCCCGCGGGCAAGCGCCTGTCGCTGGCGATCCTGGAGGGGCCGGACGCGGGGAGCGTCTACCGCATCGACAAGCCGCGCGTCACCATCGGCCGCGCGAACGCGGACCTGACGCTCAATGACTCCGAGGCGTCGCGGCAGCACGCGGCGGTGGAGATCCGCGAGACCGTCTACACCCTCACCGACCTCGGCTCGACGAACGGCACGCTGGTGAGCGGGGAGAAGATCGACGGGCAGGTGGAGCTGTCGGACAAGAGCGAGTTTCAGGTCGGCACGACGACGCTGATGCTGATCGTCACGGAAGACCATTAAAGACAGTGCTGAGTGCTGAGTCCCACCCAGCCCAGGACTCAGGACTTAGCACTCAGGACTTAGGATTCATTGAACGAGCTCGCCACGCTCTATCGCCATAGACAACTGATCGCCGCGCTGACGGCGCGCGATCTGAAGGCGCGCTACCGCGGCTCGCTGCTCGGCTATTTCTGGTCGCTGGCCAATCCGCTGCTGCTGCTGGCGGTGTACACGCTGGTGTTCACGAAGTTCTTCCCGCAGCAGGTGGTGCAGCCGTACCCGCTGTTCCTGTTCTCGGGGATCCTGCCGTGGACGTTCTTCGCGGCGGCGATCCTGGAGTCGACCACGTCGATCTCGGCCAACGCGGGGCTGATCAAGAAGGTGATGTTCCCGGCGGAGGCGCTGCCGCTGGTGGTGGTGCTGTCGCATCTCGTGCACTTCGTGCTGGCCATCCCGATCCTGCTCGCGGCGATCGGGGCGTACGCGCTGATGGGGCAGTTCGAGTTCAACCTGACCATCCTGCTCGTGCCCGTGCTGATGCTGTTGCAGACGATGTTCGTGGCGGGGATCGCGATGACGGTGTCGTCGGCGTCGGTGCTGTTCCGCGATCTGCGGGACATCGTGGCGAATCTGCTGCAGCTCGGGTTCTTCGTCACGCCGATCATCTATCTGATCGACAACATCCAGTCGCGGGCCTTGCGGGCGATCCTGCGGGTGAACCCGATGACGCCGTTCGTGGTGGCGTACCAGGACATCTTCTTCTTCGGCCGGCTGCCGAACCTGTCGGACGCGGTGCTGATCGTGACCTATGCGTTCGCGTCGCTGACGATGGGGTTCTTCGTGTTCGACCGGCTGCGGGACACGCTGGCCGAGGCGATCTGATCTGGATGCGGAGGCAATCGCCTCCGCATCCAAACCGAAGAGCAACCCTCACGCCCCGACCGTGCGGGCCAGCTCGCGGAGCAGGGACGCCCCGTCGCCGCGCCAGGCGCTGCCGTGCATGCAGGCGAGGGTCTGGGGCTCGAAGGCGGCCAGTTTCTCGAAGAGCGGGCCGGCGTTTTTCGAGTGCGCGTAGTAGTCCATCGCCTGGCGGAAGGCCTCGCTGGGGCCGAGGATGTCGGCGGTGGTGAGGGCGGTCTCGCCGCGGCCGGGCTGGGTCAGGAGGTCTCCGCTGAAGAGCGTCCGCGTCGATTCGTCCCCGAGGTAGCCGGTCTCCCAGCCGTGCGGCAGGTGCGGTGTGTCGAACCAGCGGAGCGTGCGGCGGCCGGTGCGGAGCGTCTCGCCGTCCGCGAGGGCGCGGGGCTCGCGGTCGGCGACGTCGGCCACGGAGACCATGGCGGCGGTGGCGCTGCACAGGGGCTGTGCCGCGGGGGCGATGGCCAGCCATTCGTTGAGCGAGCCGCATTCGTCGGCCTCGAAGTGCGAGAACGCGATCCAGCGCAGGCGCTCCGGCGGCAGCACGTGTCCGACCGCCTCCCGCACGAGCGGGAACATGCGGCGCGGCCCGGTGTGGAAGAGCAGCGGCTCGTCGTCGTCGACGAGATACTGGTTGAACGAGAAAGCGCCGCCCGGGATCTCCACCGGCGTGTTGATCCGGTAGATGCCGTCGGCGATCTCCTCGACGTTCGTCCCGGTCTGTGCGTTCGTGATCATGACGTCCTCCATTCGATGAACAGCAATGTTCAGCGAATGTAGGTCCGGGTCCTCCGGGTGTCAAGCACATTTCTGTGAACAGCGCTGTTCATCGAACTGCGGTATGATGTTCGCGTCATGAAGGCCCAGAGGACGTACACCAAAGTACGCCGCGCCGCGGCCGAGGAGGCGACGAGGGAGCGGATCGTGTCCGCGATGGTGGCCCTGCACGAGGAGCTCGGCCCGGCCCGGACCACCGTCAGCGCCATCGCCGAGCGCGCCGGGGTGGAGCGGCTGACGGTCTATCGCCACTTCCCGGACGAGCCGTCGATGCTCCGCGCCTGCTCGGCGCACTGGAACGCGCTGCACCCGCCGCCGGAGATCTGTCCCGCGACGGGGAACCCGCTCGCGGACGTCCGCCGCACGATCCTCCGCTTCTACGAGTGGTACCGGGCCAACGCGGCCATGCTCCTCCAGATCACCACCGATGCGCGGCAGATGCCGGTGGTCGCAGCGCTCATCGCGCCGTTCGACGATCATCTCGGCCAAGTGGCCGCGGAGCTCGACGGCCGGTGGCCGAAACGCAGCGCGCGCCGCGCGCACACGATCCGCCACGCCCTCGACCTCTCCACCTGGCGCTCGCTCGAGCGCATCACCGGCCACGACCGCCGCGCCGCCGCCCTCGCGGCGAGCTGGCTGGGCGGGGAGTGAGGTTCTCGGGTTCCTCGGGTTCCTCGGAGTTCCTCGGAGTTCCTCGGGGGGATCGGAGTCCCGCGGCAGCTTCTCGCTCTCCCTCCGAGGAACTCCGAGGAACCCGAGGAACCGAGGAACCGCCACTGCCTCGTCTAAACTCATCGCATGCGCCGCGGCAAAGCCTCCTTCGCCCTTCTCCTCGTCTTCCTTTCCGCTTCGCTGTTCGCCCAGGTCCGGCCGACGGTGGAGGATCTCCTGTCGCTTCGTGGGCCGGGCGGGCCGGCAATGTCGCCGGACGGGAAGTGGATCGCTTATGTGTTGACGTCGCGCAAGCTCGACGCCGCGGCCACGCCGGCGGACGACGATCGCACGGGCGGGTGGAAGACCGAGCGCCAGTTGTACGTCGTGCCCGCCGGCGGCGGGGAGGCGCGGCAGCTCACGTTCGCGAAGGAGGGTCCGGGCGCTCCGGCGTGGTCGCCGGACGGCAGCACGATCGCCTTTCAGCGCGGGGCGAAGATCCACCTGATGCGCATGGACGGCGGCGAGGCGCGCACGCTCGATACCGGCGCGTTCGAGCCGCAGGCGTTCGCCTTCTCGCCGGACGGGAAGTCGATCGCGTTCACCGCCACGGTTCCGCTGACGGCCGAGGAGAAGAAGGAGCGGTGGCGCAGCGGCGGGGCGAAGGTGTTCGAGGGGGAGTGGCGCAGCGCGCAGTTGTACGTCGTTCCGGCCGACGGCGGGGAGCCGCGCCGCGTCACCACCGGGAGCGACCACGTCACCGCCTTCGAGTGGTCGCCGGACGGGACGCGCTTCGCGGTCTTCACCGCGGAGTCGGCCGATCCGTACCTCGCGTACACCCTGCAGACACCGAGGGTCATCTCCGCGGCCGACGGCGCGGTGATCCGTCAGTTGGACACGCAGCCGCGCGCGCTCGGCTCGATCCACTGGTCGCCGGACGGCAGGCTCGTGGCGTGGGAGAAGAGCGACCGGACGATGAGCCTCCTCAACGTCCTGGCCGTGCACGATCTCGAGAGCGGCAGGACGTGGAGCGCGTCCGCGAAGCTCGACCCGACGCTGGCCGGCTTCGTCTGGGCGGACGACTCGCGGAGCCTCTACTCGCACGTCTTCGAGAAGACCGCCAGCCGCTTCTACCGGCTCGCCGTCGACGGATCGACGGCCACGCCGTTGCCCTTCGACGGCCGCATCGTTCGCTCCGGCTTCTCGCACGATCGCGCGCGGCGGCTCCTCGCTTTCAACGCGGTCACGCCCACCGTGCCCACGAACATCGTGACGCTGGACCTCGCGAGCGGAGCAATCCAGGCCGTCACCGATCTCAACCCGCAGGTCTCCCAGTGGTCCCTCGGCGCCGCCGAGATCGTGCGCTGGAAGTCGCCGGAGGGGGCGGAGCTGGAGGGCGTGCTGACCGTGACGCCCGCGGCGAAGCCGGGCGTGGCGCCGCCGCTGATGGTGATGCCGCACGGCGGGCCGGACTCGGTGACGAGCAACGACTTCGCGCAGTGGGCGCTGTACTTCGCGGCGAACGGCTTCTCCGTGTTCCGCCCGAACTACCGCGGCGGGCTGGGATACGGCCGCGAGCTCTACGCGGCCAATCGCGGCCGCCTCGGCGCGATCGAGATGATGGACATCGAGAGCGGCGTGGACGCGCTCATCCGCGCGGGCAAGGCCGATCCGAAGCGGCTCGTCTACGGCGGCTGGTCGTGGGGCGGGTATCTGACGACGTGGACGATCGGCCACACGAACCGCTACCGCGCCGCGGTCGTCGGCGCGGGCGTCACGGACACGGTGCTGCAGTACGCGACGTCGGACATCAACCACGGCCACGCGGCGGAGTGGGAGTTCAACGGCAACCCCTGGCTGCACCCGGAGAACTACGCGCGCTCGAATCCTTTGCTGTCGCTGGCGAAGATCCGCACGCCGACGCTGATCATCCACGGCGAGGCCGACGAGCGCGTCCCGCTGCCGAACGCGATGGTGCTCTACCGCGCGCTGAAGGACGTGGGCACGCCGGTGCGGTTCCTCACCTACCCGGACGAGCCGCACGGCTTCCAGAATCCCGCGCACACCGCGCACATGCTCGGGGAGTGGCTGGCGTGGTACCGGAAGTACGTGCCGGCGGATCAGCCCTGAGTCCCGCTCAGGCGAACGCCACGTCGGCACCCACGCCGCGCTCGACCGCGCGCGTGTAAGCCAGCGAGGCGACGGCAACGTCCTGCAGCGCCGTGCCGGTGGAGTCGAAGACGAACACCTCGTCGTCGCTCCGGCGGCCGGGAGCGCGTCCGCAGAGCACGTCGGCGAGCTCGCCGCGAACGTCGTCGCGCGTGAGCACGCCGGCCTCCAGCGCGTGGTGGAGGTCGCCCATGGCCGCCGCCTGCTCGACGATGTCGGCCACGACGTTGCTCTCGCGGAGCAGGGCCGGCGTGAGCTCCTGTTTCTCGGGATTGTCGGCTCCGACCGCGGCGATGAACAGGCCGGGGTGGAGATGGTGTGCGTCGAGGAACGCGGCGCGGGCGGTGGTGCAGGTGACGACCACGTCGGACCCCGCAACCGCTTCGTCGAGCGCGATGGAGGAGCGCACGTCGATGCCGAGGCGCGCGGTCATCTCGCGTGCGAAACGATCGGCGGTTGCCGCGTCCAGATCGCAGGCGAAGGCCTTGCGGATCGGGCGCACGAGGCGCAGCGCTTCGAGGCTCGCGCGGCCCTGCGCTCCGCAGCCGACGATGGTGATCGTCTCCGCGTCGCGGCGCGCGAGATGATTCGCGGCGACCGCCGTTGCCGCGGCGGTGCGGAGCGTCGTGATCAGCGCGGAGTCGAGGATGGCCAGCGGCGTGCCGCGCTCCATGTCGAAGACGGCGATCACGCCCTGGATCGTCGGAAGCCGGTGTTGCCGCGGGTTGCCCGGAAAGTTCGCGTTGATCTTCGCGGCGAAGACGTCCGCCGTCGCCGCCTTGATGTGAAACGTTCCGCTCGCGGCCTGCAGGCCCACGCTCTTCGGCGCCGAGGCGCGGCCTTCGCCGTAGTCGCGAAACGCCGCTTCGACGCGCGACAGGCAATCCTCCGGCGTCAGGAGGGCCGCCAGCTCGGCGCGCGTGAGGATCCTGGTCATTTGCGCTTCCGCTTCGCGGTGCTGCCGAGGGCCTCGTGCAGGTCGTCGAAGATGACCAGGGCGCGGTCGATGCGCTCGTCGTCGCTTTCGGTGCGCGCCATCAGGCCGTCCAGCATCATGCGCACGCCGGCCGCCTCGGCCCGATCGAACTTGCCGTCCTTGAGGTCGAGGTCGTGCACGATCTCCGCGATGGCGCGCACGGCTTTGTCGGGCAGGCCGACGCGTCCGATGAGCGTCTCGAAGGTGCAGCGGTCTTCTTCGTGCGTGAAGTCGCCGCCGACCATGTCGAAGCGGATCTCGCCGTCTTTCTTCGGCGCGGCCGGATCGGCGAAGCGGAAGCGCGCTTTCGGATCGACGAAGCGGCGGATGAACCACGCCGACGCCATCCGGTCGATCTTCACGCCGGGCCGTGTGACCCACGTCCGGCCCCGCAGCTCGGGGTTGGCTTTCAGCATGCGAGTCTCCTCCTTCCGGTCCTTCTGCAGCCGCGTTTCGATCGCGGCCAGCGCTTCCTCCGCGGCCGCGCGCCGGTCCGCGTCGAAAAAGTCGATGCGGCGGATCTCCTCGAGCCGGCGCAGCAGGCGTGCGTGGCTCGCGGCCAGCTCCGCCACGGCCGCGGCGCTGCGCGCGGCCTTCATGGCGGCGTGGGCGTCGGCGGCGAGCGCGTCGTAGTCCGCGTTCCGGGCGTCCCGGAACTGCGCGACCGCGGCATCGCTGGCGACGCCGTCGACGAAGTCGCCCTCGAAGAGATGCGCGTCGCCGCCGCCGGTGGTGATCTCCTGCGCGATCCACTGCAGGTCCTCCAGCGCGTCGGCGCCGTGCGGCAGGAGATAGACGGCGTTCTTCACCGCCACCGCGCCGACGTCGGCGAGCCGCTGGCGCATCTTCGCGCGCAGATAGAGCGGCCGGGGAGGAATGCGGTGGACGAGGATGAGCCAGCGCGGCACGTACAGATACTAACAGTTGCGTACGGTGTATAGCAACTGCTAGAACGAGAGCATTAGCTCGTCGAGGCGAGCACGCCGTCGACGTAGCTCAGGACGTTGCCGGCGACGCGTGCGATGACGAGCGTGTCGTTCCTGTCCGGCCATTGCTTCCGCCTGCCGTACCAGGCGGGCGAGTCGCCGTAGAGCCGGTCGTACGTCTCCTGAAACTCCCGCTTCCCCTCCTCGGGCGCATCGGTCTGGATGACCACGTTGGCGATGACGTGGTGCCAGATGATCCAGGACATGGCCTCGCGGTGGTAGCCCTGGTCGATCATGTCCCGCGCTCCGGCCTCGACGTAGGGGCGGGTGTAGGAATGGATGCGGTGCTGGGAGAAGAAGGGCGTCTTGAAGACCTCGACGGCGCGATCGAAGGCGCGGAGGGATTCCTGCAGCCGGAGCTCGACCTCCTCGCGGCTGATGGGGCGGAGGTCGTTGAGGGCCATGATGGATTCGAAGAGGTCCTGCCGGCCGTCCGCGTGCAGGATGTCGCGGAGCTGGCAGTACGCGCGGCGGTTGGTGGGGCCCTTCAGACGGACGTTGGCGATGAGGTAGGGAATGAGCGCGAGCAGCCGGACCATGTGCGGCATGGAGGCAGACAGGGCCTCATTGGCGAGGATGCCGGCGATCATTTGTTTGAGCGCGCCGCAGCGCGCCTCCAGCCATTCGTGCTTCGTGAAGTTCTCGGCGACCGCTTGCTGGATGGGTATGAGGGTGCCGGTGGGATCGGCCAGGACGGACGGCGAGCGGAAGCTCTCCGATTCAAGGGGGTCCGACACGACCTGCTCCCACGTCTGGTATGCGGCGCGATCGACGTAATACGACTCGATCAGGACGCCGTGATAGAGGTAGGCCTCCTGACGCTGCCCGCTCTCGTGGGGGCGCTCGAGGATCACGTGGACGTCCACGTCGATGTGCGGCGGAAGCGGGTCGTCGTCCGCAACGCGGTGAATGCCGCCCGCCAAGTACGCTCCGTGGAAGCCGGGTAAGTGGGCGACGTACTCATCGACCCATTGCGCTGCGATCCGCTTCGCTTCTTTCGTTTTCATGGATGTTCCGCCTGGCGTTCACTGTAGCGATGCGACGCACATGGTAGCGGGAGAGCCTCCGTCCCACTCTGTGCCTCTGTGTCTCTGTGGTGAATGCACATGCCCCGTAAGTCTGTACCTGTGTGCCTTGGATCGCGTTTGCATTCACCACAGAGACACAGAGGCACAGAGTGGGACGGAGGGGCGAGTGGCAGATGTTCGTCCACGAGCGCATTCTTGCTAACCTTCGCGAGAGGAGGCTCCGGTGATCCTGACTCTCGCGATGCTCTTCATGATGCAGGCGCCGACGGTGGAGGACATTCTCGCCCGGTACGAGGCAGCCGTCGGCGATCCCGCGATTGCGCGGGCGTACGAGACCCGGGTGGTGGTCAGCAAATCCGAAGAGCTCACCGGTGGCGAGGCGGACGTGTATGAGTACTTTCTCGCGCCGGGGAAATACCTGCGGGTGATGGTGCGCCCCGAGGGGGCCACGATGCGCCTCGGGACGGATGGCAAGTCGGCCTGGTCGGACTCTCCCCGTGGCCTGGTGGTCGTTCCCGGCGACAAGGTCCCCGCGGTCGCGCGCGACTCGGTGCTGCACTGGCACCTGAAGCTGCGGGAGCTCTATCCACAGATGCGCGTCGCCGGCCCGGCGAAGGTGTTCGGCAAGGCCGCGTGGCAGATCGAGGCCACCACGCCGCAGGGCGACCGGGAGCAGATGTTCTTCGACGCCGCAACGGGGCTGCTGCTGCGGCGCCAATACGAGGTTCAACAGCCGGACGGCTCCCGTTTTCAGCGCGACGTCGTGTATGAGGAGTACGCGGACTTCGACGGCGTGAAGCTGCCGTCCGTGACGCGCCAGTTCTCGCCGTATCCCCTCCTGGTGCGCGTCGAGCGCGTCACGCACAACTCGGACGTGTACGACTACGCCTTCGCGGCGCCGAAATACGGAGCGGCGAAATGAGAGCGCTGGCCGCCGCGGTCCTGCTGCTCTCGCTCTGGAATCCGCCGTTGAAGGTGACGCACGTCGAATCGCCGGCGAGGACTCACATCAAGGCATCGGCCCTGCCTCCGCCGAATGCCGCCGCCGGCGCCGACACCTTCAACTTCCCGAACATCGTGTGGCAGCCCGAGGATGCGGTGTTGCGGGTGCCGCCCGGCTTCGCCGTGGCGATGTTCGCCGGCGGGCTGCGCGGACCGAGGGCCATCGTCGAGGCTTCCAACGGCGACTTGCTCGTCGCGGAGTCGTGGAAAGGGCGCGTCGTCCTGCTGCGCGATGCAAACCGGGACGGCCGGATCGGCAACAACGAGCGCTACGTCCTGCTGGAGAATCTCCAGCGGCCGTCGGGTCTGGCGCTGTCGCGGACCCACCTGTACGTGGGCCAGACCGGGCGCATTACGCGGTATGCCTACCGGGCCGGGCAGACCAGCGTCGCTGCGGCGGGCGAGAAGCTCGGCGACGTCCCGCCGTTCGGCTATCGCGCGCACTGGACCCGCTATCTCGCCCTGTCGCCCGATCAGAAGAAGCTGTACGTCGGGGTCGGGTCGCAGACGAACAACGACGTCGAGTCCGACCCGCGCCGCGGCACGATTCTGGAGATCGATCTGGCCACGAATGCCTCGCGGATCTATGCGAGTGGTCTGCGCAACGCGACGGGCCTGGCGTTCCAGCCGGGAACGAAACAGCTCTGGACGACCTGCAACGAACGGGACGAGCTCGGCGACGACCTGCCTCCCGACTTCGTGACCGCGGTCCGCGACGGCGGCTTCTACGGCTGGCCGTACGCCTACATCGGACCGCATCCCGATCCGGTCCACGGCAGCAAGCGGCCGGATCTCGTCGCGACCACGATCACGCCCGACGTCCTCATCGAGGCCCATTCGGCCGCTCTGGGCTTGGCCTTCTACGACGGAACGATGTTTCCGAAGGAGTACCGCGGCGATGCCTTCGTGGCCCTGCACGGCTCGTGGAATCGCGCCCGGCGCACCGGGTACAAGGTGATCCGCGTGCGGTTCCGCGACGGCAAGGCCACCGGCGAGTACGAGGACTTTCTCACCGGCTTCATGCTCGGCGAGGACAACGCGGACGTGTGGGGCCGTCCGGTAAACGTGAGCGTCCTCCGCGATGGGTCCCTGCTCGTCGGAGACGACGGTGGCGGCAAGATCTGGCGAGTGACCTGGTCCCGCGCGCCGTCCAATCTAGCCCCGGGCTCTGCCCGAGGAACGTGGATCGGAAGAGGAATGCGAAGCACGATCTCGCAACCCCGGGCAAAGCCCCATACGCACTAACTTAGGGCTCCAGTCCGGCGTTCCAGCCCGTATTTCTCACGCGAGCAGACATCGCTGCCTCCGCAGTACGGTGTGCGCCGGCTGTCATCCCGAGCGTCGAGCGAGGGACCTGGGTGGGCGGGGCACGAAGCTCATGCCT